>CAJTGD010000031.1 GCA_910575475.1 Lachnospiraceae bacterium
TTAGTATCTCAATTTTTCTTTTTTCTAAACTTGAGGTTATGGGGTTGACCTAAAGGTTTCGCCTAAAGGCGAGGGTTTTAACCCCATTATACAGACAATAAAATTATGAAAAGAAAGGATGAATGAATTTTGAACAGCAACCAGAAAAAACTACAGCAGATGATTAAGGACCAGACCCTCTCCCTGACGGATGAAGAGCTGTTCCTGTCCTCTGCCTACCAGAAATACCTGTCCTCTATGGCGAAAGCGGCTACCGGCCGCTACCGCCAAGGACTACAGACTCTTATGGAATGGGATATCTCCAGTGGCGCTGATGTTGCATATACAGACAATTATAAGATCCATATCAATGCCGGCAACCACATTACCCAGAGTTTCCCGTCCCGGATGCTGCGCTCGGAAAGCCTGGCAGGGCTAAACGGACACGAGACCGCACACCTGCTGTTTACAGATTTCACAACCCTGGGGTTGTATCTGGGCAGTATGGGTAACGGCGCCTTTTATCCGGAACCCCCTTCCTTTGATGACCAGTACCAGACGGGATGTGAAGAGATGCTGGAAGCCATGCAGGAAAAAGATAAGGCGGCATGCCTGACACTCTCCAGATGCGCTTCCCATATCAGTAATATTTTAGAAGACATCTATATTGAGGCCCGTATGTGTGAAGCATTTCCCGGAACCTTTAAGCAGGGAATTGAACTGAACAGCATGCGGATGAATGAGTTAATGCCGCCCCTTCAGAGCCAGATTGACAAGGAGTACTCAGATTTTTCCATTATGGCAAACCTTCTCCTGCAATACTGCAGAGCCGGAACGGTCAATAACCTTCATGGCTATACCGGCCCTTATCTGGATTATCTGGAGGACTGTGTGCCGTATGTGGAGGAATCGCTGTATTCAGATGATATGAAAGACCGTTTACATGCTGCCAACCATATCCTCGGAATCCTCTGGGAATATATCAAGCCATTAATTGAAGATACCAGAGAAAAGCTTCAGAATACCTCTGAGGATGAGGCAGGGCAGCTGTTAGAAGGACTGCTGGGAAGCCAGATTCACGGCGGTACGCCTCTGCCTTCAGGAAAAGGCGGAAATCTGCCGAAGCAGGCAGACGAAGGGAAGGAGATGCAGAAAACAAATCCACTCACCGCACTGCCTCCACAGGCACGCCAGAATGCCATGTCAAATGCACAGGATGCCGTGAGCGAGGAGGGCAACCGGATCCAGCTTGCCAAAACGTCCACGGTCTTAGACGGGAATAATCCCGGCGTTACTTATAACCACCAGTATCTGGGTTCCGGTTATGAGAAATCCGCCAGCGATCTGTTCCGTATCTTAAACAGTATGGCAACGGCAAAAGCAGAGGAACAATACCAACAGGAAATGACGGAGGAGCTGCAGAAAGCGGCAAATGATATCCATTACGGCAATGCACATGCCGGAATCCATGTAACGGTAAACCGGATGTGCAGTGTGCCGGATTATCTGATCAAATCTTACCAGTCCATTGCTCCGCCGCTTCTTCGGGTTTCCAAAAGACTGCAGAAAACCATCGCCCCACTCCTGAAGGAAGAAAGCGAAGGCGGGAAATTAAAGAACCTGCAGTTTGGGAAACGCCTGGATACAAGGGCGCTGCACCATGAAGACGGCACATTTTTTACAAGGACAAGGCTCCCTTCTGAAGATCAGAAGCTGGCTGTGGGACTCCTGATCGATGAAAGCGGCTCTATGAGCTGCGCTGACCGGATTACTTACGCAAGGATGACAGCGATTGTACTTTACGATTTCTGCCAAAGCCTGCAGATTCCGGTCACTATCTACGGACATACCACGCCGGACTGTGAAGCCGGGGTAGCGCTTTATTCTTATGCAGAATTTGATTCCTTAGATACTTCCGACCGCTACCGGCTGATGGACATGTGCGCCAGAAACGGCAACCGGGACGGGGCGGCCTTACGCTATGTGGCAGAACATCTAAGCAGGCGTCCGGAAAACCAGAAGCTGCTCATCATCATTTCCGACGGGCAGCCAGCGGATTACGGATACTACGGTACGGAAGCTGAGGCAGACCTGCGCGGGATCAAGAAGGAATATTCAAAGAAAGGGATCATCCTCTTTGCGGCAGCCATCGGCTCAGACAAGGAGAACATCAAGCGGATCTATCAGGATGGCTTCCTGGATATCACAAAGCTTGAAGAACTGCCGAAGAACATGGCTCTCCTTGTAAAACAAAATTTGAATTATTAATTTTTAGAAAGAAGGGACATTGATTTATGAATCAGAATTACCAGACCAGGGTTTCCCCTCAGATCTGCAAAGTCCAGACCGACCGGAAGCTGATCGCCGTCTATGACCAGTTGAAATGCGCGGCGCTGACCCATTACGCACAGCTCCATGCCAAAGGAGAGTATAAGGAAAATGACCATAAGGCAAATTCGCTGATCAAGGTCACGATCCAGGACTATTCCAACGGCACTGGCGATAAGAATGTGATAGCACAGTTTAATCTGGCTCCCGAACAGATCCAGTTTATCTTAACCCGGATCACTGCCGGATTTCAGGAATTTGAATGGTCCCAGAGCAAGATTTACGGTGCTCCCGATGCACAGGGGTATTCTACGGCGCAGCAGTTTTCCATCTCGCGCCATACGAATGATTCCAGCGGGCGTCCAATGAAGAGTCCGTGGCGGATTCAGATTGTAAACGGGAAGGGTGTAAAAGTCCAGAACCAGAAGGGCGGTTCCTATATGAAATCCGGAAGCTTTCTTTCAGAGAAAAATGCATTTATCCAGCTGACGGATATGGATCTCTATACGCTCTTAAAGCGCACGGATTCCTATATCACCAACTGGGAGGCATGTATGGCGCCGTCACTGATCGCAAATGGAAAGCAGGCGTATGAGAAACAGCAGCAGGACTGGCAGTCACAGAATCAGGGTCAGGATCAAGGGTACGCTCAGAACGAGCAATATCAAGGGCAGAATCCGGATTATTCCCAGAATGGGCAATATCAAGGGCAAAACCAGAATTATGCTTCAAACGGACAATACCAAAACCAGGCTCCGTACTATATACAAAATAATATACAGAATAACCCGTACCAGAATCAGGGGCAGGGAAATACTTATGCCGCTTAGATTTCAGGTACGATCATTTTCGGAAAGGAAGCGGCCTCATGGCGGCTTCTTTTCTGTTAGAAAGAAGGTGAACCTATGAAATATACCGATATCTGCACACTGGATGCACAGGGAAGGATCGTAATCCCGACCAAGATGCGTAAGACTTTAAACCTTGTGAACCAGGATGCTTTGGAAGCGGAGCTTTCCGGCCGGGAGATCCATCTCAGGAAATGCGGAGAGCTGCCTGTAGACACACACAGGCTCGCATCCTTCCTTACCATCCTGTACAACAGCAACCGGCACACCGTTGCACTCTGTTCTGATACGCAGGTCGTTCGTGCAGTAGGAAGTTTTCTTCCAGACAGAACCCCTGTCTCCAAGGAACTCTCTGCCTGCATCCAGGCTGAAAAAGAGTATCTCCCGGACATGAGCAGGCAAATCTATCTCACCTCCAGTCCAGGTACACCAGTTGCTGCGCTTTTCCCTGTCCACGCCGAAAAGCCTCTGGCATTAGCAGTGCTTTCCACAAAGCCTCTTACCGAGGTGGAGATCGGATGTGCAAGGTTAGTGGCAACCACAATTACACATGAATTTATCGGCCAAAGACAATTTGGACAAGAAATAATATCTAACTGAAAGAAAGGATAAAAATACTATGAAAAAAATACATCTATTAACCCCCAAGCAACAGCAGTTTGCAGAACAAAACCATCAGATCGTAGAGTGTTTCCTCTCCAGAAAGAGACTGGATGCGGACGAATTTTATGATGTGGTCATCTTCGGCTATCTGTTAGCCGTACAGGAATATCTGGAAAACTCCAGGTTAACCGATAACTATGCCTTCAGTACCATTGCATGGCGGAACATGAATGACTGTCTGATCAACGAATATACCTACTGGAACCGTGAAAAGCGTTCTGCTGTTACCAACCCATTAGAGGAGGAATGCCTGTCCATTGACACACTTCTCCCCAACCGAATGCAGCGAGCCGCGGAAACTCTGGACAACCAGAAATTGCTGGTCAAACTGCTTGCCTATATCACGCCGAAAGAGCAGGAAGTCGTCCGTCTGAAGGCAGACGGCTATACCTATCAGGAGATTGCAGAAAAATGCAGGATCTCAGTCTATGGTGTGGAAAGCCGTTTCAGCCGGATGCGACAGAGGCTGCGGGCACTTGCATTAATGTAGGGGAGAATTGCTATGAATGATTCACAGATATATCGTGCAGCAGAGCTTCTGCAAAAGGAATTTGGTACAGAATGGCAGGCCATCGCCGGAATGCTCGGCACAGAAGGACTGCGGAAACGGGTAGGCAAAGAGCTTACTTCCTTTATGGCATTTCCAGAGCGCGGAAACGGCGGGGACAGCCGCTGGAGAGGCAACTGCTCTCCGGAAGTGGTTGCTTCCATTCTGCGCTATGTCCTGGACTGCAAGCGTTATTACGGCAAGGATGTAAGCCAGTTTACCCTGATGGATCCTATGAGCGGTTCCGGGACTTCCCAGGCTGTGGCAGACCATTTCCAGGTACGGTCATTGCTTTATGACCTGAATCCTGCACCTGCTTACGGCTATGGGAACTGGAACGCATTAAAAAATGACGTGGAAGACTCGGCCGACCTGATCTTTTTCCATCCGCCGTACCATGACATCATCAGGTACAGTGGGAATATGTGGGGCAGGCCCCACCCGGATGACCTGTCGAGATGTGAGAACTATCAGGACTTTCTGGAAAAATTAAATTACTGTATCCGGAAGTTCTTCTTTGCATTACGGAAAGACGGCAGGCTCGCGGTACTGGTGGGGGACATCCGGAAAGACGGACATTTCTACAGCATGCAGAACGACCTGATGCGCATGGGCGAATTTGAATCTTTTCTTGTAAAAGGCCAGTTCAACTGCGTATCCGATAACCGCAGGTACAAGAAGCCGTTCATACCGGTCGTCACGGAATATGTGCTGATACTTAAGAAAGCCGATTCCCTGACGGTTCCCTTTTCCTGCAGGCAGGAAGGCTGCCTGTCGGTAAGCTGTACAGACCTTCAGACCATCACCTGGCACCATCTGATCCGGATGACCATGGAAAGTATCGGCGGGACAGCCGCATTATCGGATCTGTATGGCCTGCTGCGGGATCATCCCAAAGCACGGAAGAACCCACACTATGAGGACCGGATCCGGGCAACCATCTACGAGCATCCGGACCAGTATCTTAGGACAGCCCAGGGATGCTACCGCCTAAACTATGCTGTAGCTTAGAAATATAACACAATCACCCAAAGAAAGGAAGAGATCTACTATGAAAAGGCACCGAAAAGAACCATTACAGAATGTCAAGAAAGCAACCGTCACCATGACCGGCACCCCGTCCCTGCCTCTCTGTATCGGAGAGCATGCATGGATCCGTACCCGTCACCAGCTCTTTACAACTTCTATGGTCTTAAAGATTATGGAAGTGGCGGAAGACGGCATAAAGTTTGAGACCTGTAATACCATTTACCATCTCAGATACGAAACCGTTTCTACGGAGAGTGGGGTGATGTGCGCTTGACAAAGATCCAGGAACTGGGAAGCAGCCTTGAAAAGCTGCTTTCCACCCTAAAGAAAAATCGGGAGGCCGTACCCCCGGATGTCCTAAGAACCTATTATCGGCAGCCATATGAAGCCCTGCTCCGGCAGATTGGCGGTACTGCGGCGGCATTTGTGAAAGCAGTCCTCACAGACCGGCTGATCCTCAATCCAGATATCCCTATCACTGAGCAGGCTGCTGTCATCAACCAGGTGATCGCAGACTCCGGCATGGAAAGGCAGATGAGTTCCTGTATTTCCAGAACCTACAATTCAGACCAGCTTTACCAGATGGCTCTGAAACTGCGGCAGAAAATAGAATGTGCCTTATGGCCGTACATTGACCTGAAAACCTGCCTGGTGTTTGATCTGGACAATCCGGAAACAGAACCTGTTACCTATAATACTTTAACTGGACAAATTTTAAGAAACGGAGTCTGGGCGAATCAGGAATTAGATCTTTGGGGCAAATTTTTATTTTACCCGAATACAAGGGTTCGCCCATACAAGATATCATCCAAAGAAGAAAAGGAGAAGAATGACTAATGACTATGATTACTCATATAGAACTGAAAACAACTCCACACCTGCCGGATCAGGAAATGGAGAAAATCTACCGCATACGGCAGCGTTTTTATTGGGAAACTGATTTTATTAGCCGCTGCAGGGAACGGAAACTGGAAGGAACCGGCTTATGCAACCTTCCTTATCAAACGCTTACAGAGGAGAAAAAACTTCTTGATCTGGCATATGAACTGTATAACGATATGGAAGATTCCAACACCGCCTATAATGTAACCCTGGATCTTGTCATTGACGCGATTGAACACAGGATTCAGGATAACAAGATTGTCACGGCTACGGAACCTAATGAAAATCCACGGGCGGTCATTATCATTGAGGACGGAATTGTCAGTACAGTGTTGGCTTCGGACCCGGATATCCAGATTGACATTATTGAGCTGGACCGTAATTATGCGGATTCCGAGCTTCGTACTTCTACTTATGATACTGTCCTAAAAGAGCCTGGCCTTCAAAACTGCAGCTACTCGCTGCATGTGCCTGGTTATGATCAAGAAATGGGATCGGAGGTGGATGGGTAATGGCAAATATCTGTTGTGATGATGTCTATTTCTATTCGGAATCTAATCCGGAACATTTAAATACATTGTGGGAAGATTTGGAAGTATCCATCATCTTCTGTCACGATGAAAACCTGGCATGGCTTGGCCGCCTGTTTCAGTTAAAGGAAATCCCCTCGGACGGCATCTCCCTTCGCGGGACGGTTATCTATATGGAACGGAATGAGGACAGCATCCTTTTAAGTACTTCGGCCGCATGGACTCCGCTTTATGATGCGTACTGTGCGATAGCAGATGTCTACCAGTTATCCTTTGTGATGCAAAGCATAGAGCCGGGATGTGGAATCTATATTAATACAGACCACTCTGGCCGGTACTTCCCGGATCACTACACACTGTCTGTTGATAATGAAGACTTTATCACCCCGGCAGGCGTTCCCGTATACGATAAGCTGGAATATGGAGAGACGTTTTCTACCGATGCGGATCTTCTTGGATGCTTTACGGAAATTGGATATCAGGCAGATACGATTGATGCCTTGAACCTGCTTTTAGAGGATACCGGGATTGCCATTCATGTATTCACAAACCCTTATTCCTCACAAAATCTACAGGATTGGAGGAAAATACATGACAGTCT
The DNA here is from genome assembly GCA_910575475.1 of Lachnospiraceae bacterium. GTDB lineage: Bacteria > Bacillota > Clostridia > Lachnospirales > Lachnospiraceae > Schaedlerella. Next base: position 7,408 of record CAJTGD010000031.1, read on the forward strand.
ATGTATTATGCAGCTATAGCGATGGGCTAAATGATCCTGTTATTTCTATGGATTATCAGGATCTGTATAAAAGGATGGAGAAAAGCTACCGAATGACTCTGGATCACGTTTCCCAGACAGAAGAAGATCAGGAAAACACCTACCTGAGCGGTTTCAGCGCCAGGGCTGTCATACACGGTGACTGAACCTGTTGGTCAATTACGGAGCTGGATCTGCCAGTTCCATCGGATAAGAGCAAAATGACCGATTTAAAGCTAGACATCTGGAATGAATGGCTGTTTGAAAAGCAGCAGAAACCATAAGATCAAAACCTGAGCCGCCTTTCATGGGTGGCTCTTTCCATAAATTCAAAAGGCCCGGAGTCAGACAGATTCAGCTGTACTGCACTCCAGGCTGTATACGGTTTCCTTTATCTATTTTAAAGAGGGGCCATTATCCCTCGATGGCAATATATTTTGTTTCTTCAACTTCCGGCTTTTTCTCTTCTTTCTTTGGAATCGCCAGTTTCAATACTCCACACTCATATTTCGCATGGATATCTTCCTGCTTCACTTCTTCCCCGATATAGAAAGACCGGCTCATGCTTCCGGCATAACGCTCCCGGCGTACAAATTTCCCGGTTTTTTTATCTTTCTCATCTTCGTCAAGTCCCTTCGCTGCACTCACTACCAAATAACCGTTCTTCAATTCCAGGGAAAGCTCCTCTTTCTTAAAACCAGGAAGGTCAATATCTACCTCGTAATGGTCATCATGTTCCTGCACATCCGTCTTCATCATATGCACTGCATGGCTGCCATACAACTTTCTCTGCACCCTTTGCATTGCCTTATCATCATATACAGGGAAATCAAAAAATCCATCAAATAAGTCATCAAATAAGTTTTCTCCAAAAATACTGGGTGTCATCATAAGTCATCGCTCCTTTTCTTATTAAAAACAACTTGCTAACTCGAACCGGGGATGCCTGGGAAGAAAATTGGACTTCAACGTGGTTCCTTTCTTTCCTTCTCCTTTGTTCTATATGCACTATAACACGCATGTTAGCACTTGTCAACAGAGAGTGCTAATGATTTTTGTGAACTTTCTGTGACCGCTTTGATAATACCCTCTGGAAAAGATAATTGAAATAATACACAAAATAATATCTACCGATACCTAATATAATAATTCTCCAAAGAAATATTGCATTCCTCCTTTGCATTCACAAACTGGTATTCTTTCAAAAGCTTTTGCCGCCCGGCTGCATCCTTCTGGATCTTCATGATAATAGAGACAACCTCAAAATCCTTATAGATATGACAGACTAACACATCCATCAGCTCTTTCAATACCGTCCAGTATTCATACTCTGATTTCAAATCGATCCTCAGAATCCCCATCATCTTACCATCAACTGCATATTTTAAGGACGGACATACCTCAACAGTCCCAATCAGAGACTTCGTATCCTTATCCTGGATACTCCATCTGACAAAATCCCGTGCTTCATACCGGCTCAGCCAGTACTCCACACATTCCCGGAACTTGTCCATATCCGTATAATAGAAATCATCCCCACAGCAGTCCCCATTGAAAAAACGTGCTGCTTCCGGGTCGGAATAGCAAAGAAACAGTTCGTCTGCATCCTCTGCCTTCAGTTTCCTTATCTTAAAATGCTCTGTTTCATATTCAGGACATACACTAAATGCATTCGCCATCTGTCTTATCCTCCCCATTCTTTTTATCTCTTCGTATTTTTATCAATACATTTCTGACATTATATTCCATTATACAGAACTTACGTTCTTTGTTCAAGCGGATCTTTCCTATTATTATTTCCACATTCTGGTATATAGTATCCCCTATATTTTGTTTTATATTCACATAAACACTATATTTTGTATATTATTGTTTGACACAAACCAGATATAGTGGTAAGATGATATTGTAATTTTTATTTGTGTCAGTCCGGAAAGGATTTCACACGCAGTTTAGGTTTGTATGTTAAGTCAGGAGAATTCTGCCCCAGTGCAGCATCTTCTGGCTTTTTTTATTATCAGACATAAGAGGAGAGCAGACAGCTTTTTATATCTTATGGGATGTTAGAGAATGGACGCTTATGGTGTACATTCTCTTTTTTTGCCTAAACGCAGACGGAAGGAGGAGAAGCAGCAATCCCTCCGGATGACACCACAAGAAAAGGAGGTCTCAAATGACATACGAAACATTTAGGAAAGAAGTTTTACAGGGCTTACAGAGCAGGGACATCGGCAATGCCAGTCTCAGCCTCACAAAGAAATTGAAATCCAATGGACAGATTAGGTACGGGATTGTCTTCAACAATCCTGCTACGAACACATCTCCTACAATCTATCTGGAAGAATACTACGAATTTTACCAGATGACAAAGGATCTTGATGCAGTCATTGACATGCTTGCCAAGTTGTACCGCTCTTTGCCTGCAATACAGGTGGATGAAAAGAAACTCTTTGATTTTTCCACCGCAAAAAGCAGGATCATTATGAAGCTGGTCAACACAGAGAAAAACCACGCATTCTTGGAAACAGTTCCACATATCCCATTCCAGGACTTGTCTATCGTTTATTTCTATTTCATGGGAAACGCAGGCAACAGGTTCATGGATATACCGGTGAATGATGACTTAATAAGGAGATGGGGTGTTGATACTCTGACATTGCATCAGCAGGCTATGGCAAATTATAACCGTTTGCTGCCGATAAAATTTGGCAGCCTGAACCAGATCCTTCTGGAGCGCGGCCTTTTAGACAAGGAAGATTCTGCTGCATTATCTGAAAATGGCTGGAGGGACGCCCTGTATTGTTTAACAAATGAGTTCTCAACAGGCGGCGCTGTCCTGATGACCTGTAAAAATCTGATGGATAAGATTGCGGATTTCCTGGGGGAGGATTTCTATATTCTCCCAAGCAGTACCCATGAAGTACTCCTGCTTCCAGAATCCAGGGCTCCTTCCAAAGAGGAGCTGGACCAGAGAATACAGGAGGTCAACCGGGAAGCTTTGGAACCAGAAGATTATCTTTCCGACCATGCCTATTACTACAGCAGATCCGGACAGGATTCAGATGACTGTTTTATGCAAAACCTGTTCCAATATTCACCCGGAATCATCTCTTAGAATTATCCTCAATTACCCTCAAAATTAACAAAAGAAAGGACAACTATTATGAACCAGATTCAGAAAATTACTTCTCTGGTGCAGGAATTAAATGAGCACAGGCATGCTTATTACAACTTAAATGCACCGACGATCACAGACAAGGAATATGACCGACTGTTTGACGAGCTTCAAAATCTGGAAGCGGAAACCGGATTCATTTTATCCTGTTCCCCAACTCAGACGGTCGGCTATTACCCGGTCAGCAGCCTGAAAAAAGTACAGCATCCCATCCCCCTGCTTTCCTTAGATAAGACCAAGCAGGTATCGGAGATCACCGCACTTCTTGCCAGGAATCCGGCATTACTGATGCTGAAGCTGGACGGGCTGACAACCAAGCTGGTGTACGAGGACGGGCATTTGATACAGGCATCCACCCGTGGAAATGGGGAAACCGGGGAAGAAATCACCCACAACCTCCCTGCCTATCAGAATGTTCCGTTATCAATCTCTTACCAGAAGCGTCTGGTCATCACCGGGGAATCCTATATCCACACCAATGACTTTGAACGTCTGAAGGAAACGATCACAGACAGCAATGGGAAGAAATTCCGGAATGCACGCAACCTTGTCTCAGGCACGGTACGGAGCCTAAATCCGGAAACCTGCGCAAAGCGCTGCGTTTATTTCTCCCCGTTCAATGTATTAGAAGGACTGGATGAAAGCCCCTACAGCGACAGCAGGCAGATGCGTCTTTCGCTCTTAAAGGAGCTGGGTTTTGATACCTGCCCCTATATTTCCATAGAAGGGCCTGCTCCATCAGAAGAACTGGTTAAGATCAGTATAGATACCCTGGTAGCAGAAGCAGCAAAACGGTATATTCCGATTGATGGAATCGTTGCTGTTTTTGACAGCTTCAGCTACTCCAGAAGCTGTGGCAGAACCGGACATCACTATAAGGACGGGCTTGCTTACAAGTTCGAGGATGAGCAGTACGAAACCATTTTTCGGAAAATCGAATGGACGCCTACCCGCTTCGGGGAGATTGCCCCGGTCGGCATTTTCGATACGGTTGAGATCGACGGCTGCGAAGTGTCAAGGGCATCCCTTCACAACTTAAGCTTCATTAAGAATCTGGAGCTGGTTCCGGGATGCAGGATCCTGATCTCCAAACGGAACATGATCATCCCGCATATTGAGGAAAATCTGGACCGCGGGAGATACCAGGATACCGTCCCGCCGCTCTGTCCGTGCTGCCAGTCGGCTACCTGGATTAAACGGCGGAAAACCAGTGACGGCAGGATCGTAGAGACTGTCCACTGCAATAATCCGGCCTGTGACAGCCAAATTCTGCGGAAATTCGAGCATTTCGTAAGCAAGAAGGCAATGAATATCGAAGGACTCTCCTCCGCTACGTTGGAGCGGTTCTTAGAGCTTGGATACCTGGATTCCTTTCAGGATCTGTATCATCTGGACCAGTACCGGGAGGACATCACCTCACTGGACGGATTTGGAGAAAAATCCTATGAACGTCTCTGGAGCGCCATTACCAGAAGCCGGGAGACAGACTTCGTGCATTTCCTGGTAGCAATGGACATCCCCATGGTGGGGCGTACCAAAAGCCGTATTTTAAATAACGTATTTTCCGGAAGCCTGAATGACTTTGAAGCCGCGGCTGTCGGAAGTTATGATTTTACGGTGCTGGAGGACTTCGGGGAGACACTAAACCACAACATCCACACATGGTTTTCCAACGAAGAGAACTTATGTTTATGGAAAGAATTACAAAAAGAATTAACATTCAAATCAAAGGAGGAACACATCATGAAAGAAGTAAAAGAGAATCCATTTATGGGACGCACGGTTGTAGCGACAGGAAAGCTTACGCATTTCACCCGCGACGGTATCAACACGAAGATCCTGGAGCTTGGCGGAAAGCCTGGAAGCTCCGTTTCCAAAAAGACAGACTATCTGATCTGCGGAGAAAAGGCTGGAAGTAAGCTTAAGAAGGCGCAGGAACTGAACATCCCTATCCTGACAGAAGAGCAGTTCCTGGCGATGATTGCGTAACCCCCGCTTATCACACAATAAGGGAAACAGCCATGAAAGAAATGATCTATGAAATGTGCCCGCACTGCGGTAAAGAAGTTTCAGTCCTGTGGGACACGGTATCACAAGGATATCTGACAAACTGTCCGTCCTGCGGCAAGCGCTTACTGCTTTGCAGTGAATGCGTAAACCGCGGCGGTTGTGACTATGACCAGGAATCCGCTCTATGCAGGCGGGTGATAGAAACCATGTGGCGGGAGCTTGCCGATATCCCCTTGGAGGTTCCGGAATCAGGAGACGAATTCTTTGCAGAACCATTTCCACTGCAGGGAATCACATTTCCAGCCGGGATTACAAGGATCGAGCTCTGGCACTGGTTTGATGACCGCCATCCAAAAGGCGTGGCATATTTACTGTATGGATTACAAAAAGAATAATCAGATAAGAGAATGGGAAGGTATGGCTTATGCTGTACCTTTCTTTTTGGAAAGGAAAGCGATATGAAATTTGCAGAGAAAATATTTGAGAGGGCAACGGTAAAAGGTGTTGCAGACTATCTGTTATACGGTATGGTTCCAGACCGGGATGACCGCAGTTACGAGGCACGTCTGGATGATGCGGATCTGGCTTACGAAAAGGTTGCCAAACAATATGATGAAGACGGAGCTTCGGTGCTGTTATCTGCAGCAAATGAGCTGGTGAATGAAAATGCCAGCATATATATGGAACTGGGACTGCAGGCAGGCTTCCTGTTAGTCACCGATCTGTTCCAAAATATCAGCCGGGAAAGGAACCAGACTGTAAACAGCAAGGTTCCCAATAACCATCAGACACAGGAAGAACAGAATCCGGATACAAAATCTGATGAAGAGCCGGATATAGAATTTGATAGAGGCTCAGATACAGATATGGAGCCAGAAATACAGCATACGGTTCTACAGCAGTTTATCCGAAACAGGCTGGATACAGCCATGGAAGTTGCCCTGAGAAAAGACCAGAAATATCAGAGGTCAAAAGAGAAAGCTGAAGCAATAACTGACAGGCTAGCAAAAGACACGTTCACATCAGAACAATGGGAGCTGATTAACGATGCGCTGGAGGACAGCAATGCAAGCGCTTCCGAATATGGAAGGGCTGCTTACCAGCAAGGATTTTTTGACGCTGTAGATTTTTTCAAAGACATACGATTACAAAGGAGGGTCTGAGCATGAGTATGGATATATCTGTTTTTCACAGCTATGGACTTTTAATTAGTGAAAATTCTATTTCTAAGATTCTGTCTTATCTGCTTCCAATCTGGAAAACTAAAGAACCGGATCTATATAACAGATTTTCAGGGGCAGATCCTTTTCCCGATTTTGGCGACTACTTGAACACTCATTATGGTGTCAATCTCTATGGGAATGCCGACGCTCTCCGTTATTACCGGATTTGCGATCAGGAAGCTTCCGAACAGGAAATTGGCGACTATTTCTATTTCCTCGACCTGAACAGAAGCCCTTCCTTATTCCATACGGCCTATGCGGATTTTGAGGAGATCATTCAGGAAGTAAAGTCTAGGATAGGAGACATCCTGCCTCCAGATTTTCCATTTGAAGAATATCTGCTGGAGATTCTGGGTGAAACGTGGGGATAACCTTATCAGGAAATCTTGATCAATGAAAGGAGAAGCTATATGAAATCACCAGAAAACAACAAAGAAATTTTAACAATGAAACCTATTGGCATCGACTCATGGTCACGTCCAGTCTACGAAGACCAGTACGGCCGCTTATGGAAGGATATTACATTAGGCAGCCATACGCCGGAGCTCTGTTCTGCACTGAACAATGCATTTGACGGCGAACCGGATCTTCCAATCCGGAGACCATTTTTTATTTTAGCAGCAGAGGAAGAGCAGGTTGATAAAGACAAGAGTTTTCAATATCAACTGCTGGACAGATTCCGATGCGATTGCGACTACTACCTTGGATACGGTAACAGAAATCCTGACATTCTTCCATCAAAAGATGAAAAGGAACACATAGAGGCAATGAAAAGAATCTGGCTTAGTTTTCCGGAAGATGAAAAACCGGAATGGTTAACATGGGAGCAGATTCTTGAATATGAAAAAGCAATATGCACCAAAGAATAGAACCAGGGCCATTCCATCCGGAATGGCTCGCTTTCATACTTTGCATATAAAAATTTACGAAAGGAAAACACAAAATGAAAGAATTATTAATGCAAAACCTCACTCCTATTGCATGGAATGAGCGGATCCACTTTGAATGCCACCATTGCGGCGCATGCTGCCGCCACGTAAAAGACAGCGTTCCACTGGAAAGCCTGGATGTTTACCGGATAGCCAAATTCCTGCGGGATCAGGACAAAACTTTTGATTCTATAGACGATATGCTGTCCCGGTACGCAGAGCCGGTCCCGCTTCATGAGTGCGGTTACTTTATCTATACACTAAAGACGGTTGGTTCGGATGATGCCTGCATTTTCCTAAAAAATAACCGGTGTATAATCCAGGCCGCAAAACCGCGTGCCTGCCGTATCTACCCACTGGTAGCGGAGCCAGACGGCGCTTCCTCTTTCCAGTATTATCTCAGTATGGAGAAGAGCCATCATTTCACAGGCAGGAAATTCAAAGCGCGGGACTGGATGAACCAGTATTTTACACAGGAAGACCGGGCATTTGTCAATGAAGACATTTCAGCAGCGTTAGAGATCGCACGGCTGCTCAGGCAGATACCAGAAATACACAAACAAAGGGCGCTGTTCTGTTTCCTGTTATATAAATACACAGACTTTGACTTGGATCAGCCATTTCAGAAACAATACGAAAATAACAATAAAAAACTGATTGCTTCCTTAGAAGCAATGATTCGATAATCAGGAGGATGACTTCATGGATGCAAAAACAAAGGAAATAATAAATGCATATAAAAACAATAAATTAACTGCTGATGAGCCGTTCCGCTTCCACTGTACGCAATGTGGGGAATGCTGTATTAACCGGGATGATATCCTGTTATCCCCTATGGATCTATTCCGCATTGCAAAGGAACTGAACGTCTCCCTTGAAGACGTCATTGACCGGTACTGTGAATTATACGTCGGATATGAATCAAGGTTTCCGCTTATCCGGCTGAAACCCAGAGGCGTTATCAAACGGTGTCCCTTATTAAAGAACCGGAAATGTTCCGTACACAAGGCAAAGCCTGCCATGTGCGCGATGTTTCCGATTGGGCGTGCGGTTGAATTTTCAGAAGATGAAAGAACCTCTTCCAAAACGTCATGCATCCAATACTTTTATACAGATCCGGGATGCGGGGATCATGCCAGGACACAGACAGTCCGTGAGTGGTTTGACCATTTCGGCATCTCGCTCAAAGACGATTTTTTTATTGAATGGGCGACATTTCAAAAAGACTTCTCAACCCTTATAAGAGAAACAGAAAAGGCTTTTGGCGAAACAGCTATGCGGCAACTATGGAGTCCGATTTTTGGAATCCTCTATCTCTGTTATGATCTGGAAAAAGAGTTCCTTCCGCAATTCCGGAAAAATACCGAAGAACTGCTATGCGGGCTACGGATGACAGCAAACACATAAGCAGCATAGGAACGCTGCAGGCTATACCGGCAAAGGCGGCTATACTTGAATTTAAAGGTAAAAAATGATATGATAAAGTCACTAAACAGAAAGGATAATATATGGGAAATATATATGATGGAGCGTTCCGGACAATCCTGAACGACTGCAGGAAATTGATCATACCTGTAATTAATGAAATTTTTCATGAACATTATACGGGAGAAGAAGAGATTCGTTTTTTCCCCAATGAACACTTTTTAGACCAGCAGAATGCGGCTGACAAGGAACGGATAACAGATACTAATTTTCAGATTATTGGCAGAATAGCTAAAAAATATCATCTTGAATGTGAAAGCAGCTTACCAGACGGCAAAATCGCAGTCCGGCTATTCGAATACGATGCCCAGATCGCGCTTGATGAGGGCGAAGTTACAGAAGAAACTCTGACGGTAACATTTCCTAATACGGCGGTGATGTATCTGCGGGCATATAAAAAGACTCCGGATAAAATGAAATATGTGATTATAACACCTGGCGGGACGGTGCAATATGATGTCCCGATTATGAAAGTGCAGTCATATTCACTGGATGAAATCTTTGAGAAACGCTTATTAATGCTTATTCCATTTTATATTTTCTCACATGAGAAAAGTTTTTCGGAATATAATAACAATGAGCAGAAACTGGAAGAGCTGAAAACAGAATATCGGATGATTTTAGAAAGACTTGATGATTTGGAAAAGCAAGGTATAATTGGCGCATTTGACAAACGGACGATCATTGATCTTTCCAGTGATGTGATCAATGAAATCGCACGAAAGTATGAAAACGTGCAGAAAGGCATAGGTGCTATGATGAGAGGACCATTGATTCAAACAGAAGCAAGAACCATTTTAAACCGGGGCATTAGCCAGGGCATTAGTGAAACAAAAAAAGAAACGGCACTTAGGATGCTGAAAATGGGAAAGCTGACAGTCGAGGAGATTGCGGAATGTTCGGCCCTTAGTGTGGCAGAAGTAGAGCAACTTGCGAACCCTCAGACAATATAAACAGCAGGGAAATAACCACCATTACTGTTATTTTATGGACTCCGGACTCGCTCATTACAGCCTGTCCTAACCGGACTTGATCCCAGACCATTTGCTTAAAGAGGAAAATTGATTATGATTAAAACATTCACAATTGAGACCGGACAAAAACTTACGGAAGAACAGCTTGCGGAAATCAGTGAAGCCAAAAAATATCCGATTGTTTTTGATGATGACTGTCTAGAATTATCTCCTGCAATGATGAAAGCGTTTAAATGTGCTACTGTCCAACGGAGCCGTAGGAAAAATGCTCTTTAATAGGATATGGGGATAAACTGATGTTCCTGCCTGCCATATTACAGGATGAAAGAGCAGTAGTGGGATAGCAGAGGGCAGTATTCATGGCAGTATCCCAGAAGCGATTGAAAACCGCAGAAAATCAATATAAAAAATGAAGGAGATACAATGAGAGGACAATTGATTCAGACAGAAGCAAGAGCTATTTTAAATCAAGGCATCAGTCAGGGTATCAGCATGGGCATTAGTCAAGGCATCAGTGAATGCAAAAAAGAAATAGCACTTAGGATGCTGAAAATGGGAAAGCTGACAATTGAGGAGATTGCGGAATACTCTGCCCTTAGCGTGGCAGAAGTAGAGCAGCTTGCGAACCCTCAGAGAATATAAACAGCAGGGAAACAAAATAGACTGAATTTCTGTGCCATCTGGTGATAAGATTACCATAATCACCAGATGGTTTTTTCATGTCAGGAACAAACTCTGCTGCTCATATTCCTGTTCCCTCCAAAGCTTTGGCGGAATTTTATGAAGCGCGTATTCCGTGAACTTATCATCATAAACCCAGTCTTCCAGTTCACTCTCATCCAAAACCACCGGCATACGGTTATGGACAGGACTGACAGAAGCATTCGCCTGTGTGGTAAGAATCATAAAACGCTCCTCATTCTGGAACCGGTTATAGAAGCCAGCCATAAATAGAACCGGTCTGTCCTCTCTGAAAAATGTTATCTTATTTTTATCAGAATCCCACTCGTAAAAATGCTTTGCCGGGATAATGCAGCGTCTGTGCCGCACACTGTCACAGAATGTCCTTCGTTCTAACGCAGTCTCCGCCCTGGCATTGATCAACAGCCCTTTCTTCTGATACTGCGGAAATCCCCAGTGCATTTCTTTCAGTTCCAATGCCAGTGAATTTTCAGCTGCAGGATCTGCTGATAACGGGTTTTTCTGCCGGCTATGGCAAGTCAGGATACCGGCAGACTGGGACGGGTAAATATCCCCTGTACGCATTTTCTGTATCCTCAGATCCACGCCGCGGATTACCCGTTCAATCTCTTTGGCTGTCCCCTCATCTACATAGAACCGTCCGCACATAACTATCCTTTTCTTTCAAAAGTATCTCGCCATTTAATGTAAGTAGAAACCAAGTATAAACACAATTGTAATATAAAAAATTTCTCACAATAAGCTACGGGGAATTAATTCCTCTTTTGATTAAAAATAAGATTATGAATCTATGTAAATATCCCTTATGATAAACTTCGACCTGATTTTATATTTTCAATCTCTCTAATTAATTTATCTCTAATTCGATCCCAGCGGCTCTCATCTAAGGCTTTTAAACCAAACCATCCTGTCATTTGCTTTTTTATCTCATTTAAACTAAATTTAAATTGATCTCCATCAAATTTGATTCCTATTCTATTTGGGTTAATTGCACCTTCTATTTTTTTATACTCAAATCCTGGTAGTAATATACTTCTATATTCTTTTTTCAATATCCATGTTGCTCCCATCTCATTAAGGCATGGGGCACTCTTATAATAATTGTCTGAAAGCATAAATAATACAATCAAATTCTTATCTGAATTATTAAACTCATTAGACAAATAATCATAGATGTCTTCTCCCCATTGAATTTGATATCCTTCTACGGAACTACAAAAAATACTTCCTTCCGGCATTCCCATTGATTCTAAAAATTCTACAAATGCCTTTACATACTCTACATCATCTGTCGAATGACTAATAAATAATTTATTTTCATATTGTTTCATAGCTTCTCTACCACCAAATCCTTCTTCTGTATTTTTAGGGAATTCAACCACTTTCATTTTAGGTTTCTCCCCTTTTCTAGCAGCATTTAATTCAGTTTTATAGTTTTCTTCCATATATTCCCATAATGCATCTCTGTCTAACATATATCGAATTGTTGCGCCTTTTATCAATTTTTTTATATCTATTGAATTACCACATAAATTGCAATAATTTGTTTTTTCAATCTCATCCTCTTCGAGGGTATCTGTTTCTTTACATTTTGGGCATATAAATGAATATTTAAAGCGTATAACGTGCTCTTCGTACAATATCCTTATTAACTCTGACACTTCATCTGTCGTCATTTCCAATTTTTTCGCCAATATGTCATCTGTCAAATTGTCACATTGCCGCAATGTTGTCTTCAGAACAAACAGTGCCAGTAATTGTATTTTCTTCTGATTCATACTTTTTATACAACTCCCATATTCTACTGTAATCTTCCTTGGAATAATATCTGTTTTGTAATATGTGTATATTTAAAAATTGCCGATCTGATGCGTCATATTTTACAGAAAGTAATCCTTTTTCTTTAACAAACGTAACTACAATAGCAACAATACTTTCCACCAAATCTAATGAATTTCTAACACACATAAAAGTTTTTGCATCAAATATACATCGTACTCCCTTCTCACTAGTCAAAGAAGCAGTCAAATTATCCCTATCATTAAAACGTATTCTAGATATGTATTTATCTGTATTCTTTAGAAGAGTCGTGATAGGATTATCCTTTAGATAGTCATATAATGCCACCTGCTGAAGTAATTTATACATTTCCTCCTCAACATTAATAACGTCTGTATTCATTATCATTTTTCCACTACTGAGTTCTGCATTTTGCAATGTAACTCCTACTAACAAATCATGTGCCAATTGAGACATATCTGCTTTTTTTGCTATAATTTCTTCTATATTAGGCAGTTGTTTAAAGAAATCATCAAACAAAGCTTTACTCATCTTATAAAGCACGGACTGTGGATCTATTGTTATTGAACGAGTCTCAAAAGGTAACTTCTTACGAATTTTTTCATATACATAATCCAATTGTTCTGTTGGCGTATTATGCTCATCACCCTCTTCACGATTCCAAACTTTAATTGTCATCGTTTTATTTACCAAATCGAAAGCAACTGGCAAATAAGAATATACATGTGCTTCTTGCTCCTCCTCTTTATTTTTAATTTTCATATTATAAACGAAAAGAATTTCCACACTTTTTATTACACCACTTAAAATAACTGTGCTCATTGCCGCTACTTTCAATTTATCATTATTACCTAATGTTGTTTCAAGTATACGATTAAAATTAAGTCCTAGACAATCATATCTTTCTATAAAATCCTTCCAATCACTTTCTCTTTTAATTTTCCTGACATTTTTTAATTCATAGAATCGTATAAGCCTTCTATACCCGTACATTAATTCAGGATATAAACAATCATTTACTTCTTGTCCACTAATCCTTCTCTCATCAATAACTTTACCTATCCATAAATGCAATTTCATTCCATACTCATCTTGAAGACGTACCACACCTTTAGTTTTTAAAAAATTCGTTATTTTTGAATCCCTAATATTATCAACTATTGCTTCTGTTACTGCCATTTTCTTTACCTCTGGATTACAAAATATAGTGAAGATGCTGTTTAGTATACCACAAAATGTACTATAATTCTACTAATTTCAACACTTCAACACACAATCCATACAATAATAATAAATGTTCACTGACTTCTCTCTGAAAGTCCTCCCCATCCCATATTCAGGTAAAATAGATGATAAATACCATCTATTATCATCCTCTCTACAAAAAAATTCCAGCAGGATCCAAAACCCTGGCCGGAATTTTCTTTTGCAGACCTGCACACATATAAAGCAGCACGTTCAAACGCATACATTTTGTTCTAATGATGATATTTCCCTGTAATATGGCTTCAGAATGATGTCTGCCTTTTCCAAAAAGTCCTTTCTGCGTGTACTCTCCTGGTAGACTTCCCACAACACCTTATGTAAGTTCTCCATCTGGATGCCGCCACAGTGCCTTTCCAGCATTTTTACAAAGGGAAGCACCATAGTCTTACGGAAATCCTTTCCAAGTCGCAGGTTATCGCCTTCCAGACCATATACCTCCTGGATGCACTCCAGCACAATATCATAATCTGCCTCAAACCTCATAAGCACCTGATCCATCGACCTCTCCATTTTGCAAATACCTGGACGCCCCTTTACATCCGGACAATCAGCCCGTCAAGGCTCATCCGGGGCAGTCCTGCCAGATACCATTCATCCCCCATCTCAATCCTGGCTGGGATCCAGGCATTGTCCACCTTCAGGTCAAAGCAGTCCCCACAGTGCAGCCCGCCGTAATACGAATCCAGACCGAACCGGATATCATACCGTCCGCTTTCCTTGTCATAGAACAATGCTCCTTCTCTTTTTTCACTCATAACGCTATTACCTCCTCTAAAAAATTTATCTTTCATATAAGTAATAGTGTCATTTTTTCTGAGATTGGAAAATTTCTGTATTTTTTTCAAAATATTTTTTCCGGTAGCGGTAAAAAGTAGTGTGAGATAAGCCTAATTCCCGTTTCAGCTCTGCCTGTGAGATCTCACCCGCAGCCACTCTCTGGTAGGCTTCAGAAAAATCCTCTTCTTTGATTGCCGGCGGCCGTCCATAGTCATCCCATTCTCCACGGAGCTTCTTCATGGCAATGCCTTCACGCTGGCGCTTTTCTTTCTTCTGAATCTCGGATTCGCTGATGGAGGCGTAAAGCTCCAGCATCATGTTATTAATCGTTTCCATCATCAGGCGTGCCATGGAGTTGTCCATCTTAGACAGATCCATCAAAGTTGTAGGAAGCTCCAGTACCATCAGTCTGACATCCCTGCTCTGTAGTTTTCGGATTTGCTCCATCGTATCCCGTTTATTCCGGCCTAACCGGTCCAGCTCTGTTACAAGCAGGGTATCTCCCTCCCGAAGAACGTCTTCCACAAGAACCACATATCTCGGCCTGTTAAAATTCTTTCCCGTCTGCTGGTCTGTGAAAATATTCTCCAGTTCCAAGTCATGCTCCCTGCAAAACACCTGAATCTCATGAATGCCCCTGTCAAGATGCTGATCTCTCGTACTCGTCCTGTGGTAACCGTACACAGCCATATCTGCCATCCTCCCTCTGCGAAGTGTACCAAAATGTTCACACTTTTTCTGGCATATGCCAAAAGTGATCATGCATACATTTTGGTATAGGATTTCCGCCTGTTTTTTACTATGCCAAAAAGTATACTTTTTGAAATATATCTTTACTGTCTCTGTACGTTCTGAAACAGAAAATCGCAACTGTATTTTAAGTACGCACAACATAGTTTTTCAGGCAGAAAATAATCCCAGGGAATCACTCCTCTGGGATTACAAATTTATATCCTGCGCCTCTGACAGTCTGAATATATTCAGGATATCGTGAATCTGTTTCCAGCTTCTTCCGCAGGCTGCGTATTAAACAATAAATAATATTATCTATATCCTCCTTAAATTTCCCTTCGTATACCGCATCATAAATCTGCTCCTTTGTACACACCCATCCAGGATGCTCTGTCAGAAACCGAAGTGCAAGAAACTCCTGATGGCTCAATGAAATCCGTTTATCCTTCCGATAAACTTCCTGCTCTTTTAACTGTATTTTTAAATCCTTAAAATACAATACCGACTTTGGCATGATTTCAGTATATTCTACATTGTTTTCATTCCTGATGATAGACCGCACTTGATCCATGATTTGTTCTTCTGTGTCCAAAAATTTCAAAATCATAATCTTACCTATAACTATCACCTCTTTAAACCGATTAGGAATTTCAGCGAACATACTGTTCAACCCAAATACTGTATTTGGTAAGATAGTTTCTAATATTCGCACATCTCCAAAAAGAGAGTTATCTTGTAAAAACTAATACCTGTCAAATAACTGTCCGGCATTTCAAGTATGGGGATTCCATTTATTTCTTAATATGTTCCATTCCAAATAGCTTGAAATCCTGCCCGGGAATTATGCTCTTTCTCTTGCACATAAGAGCTTGCATATCCGGGCGCCTGCCTTGCCACATAACCCGCAAAAATCGTCTCCCATGGCCGCATGATCTCCTGAAATCTGTCTACAGCCGCATCATAAGTGCTTTTATCATTCGGATCAATCTTAGAAAATGCCTCTGTAATCTCGGAAATCATCTTAGTATTGGAAGCAACCGGCTGCGTTCTGGTTCCACCGATATAGTATCCTTCCCACATGGGATTTTGTTTATCCGCTACTGCCAATTCTAAAAGAATCTTCGAAGTTTCCAGCGTCCTGTCTATCTTTTTTTCTACCGCTTCACTTAAAAATTTTTCCTGCTGTTCCGTCAGACCCAACCCCGATTTATGCACATACGCCCTTGCAATCCCTATGTTTGCATAAGTCATATAGGTGCCTGCACCTCCGGCGCCTAAAAATTTATCTATATATTCTCCCGTCTTTTGCATATTCATCAATTCTTTCCACGTCACCTCCATTCCGTCTACAGAAAGCTTTGTTTTGAGGTTATCCGGCGTATTGGAAATTCCTTTCGAGATATTCTCCTTCATCTCTTTTACAAGGGCATTGATACCCCATACCGAACTCCGATCCGTGTTCAGAGTGCAGTGCACGTTACTCTCAAATGCAGCAGAATATGCTGTAAGTTCATCCTCACTGATCTGTCCTTTTGCATATTGTTCAAACACTCCGAAATACTGTTCCGTATTTCTTAAATAATGCCTATCTTCGGTATATACCACCTTAATAGATCCTGTTTGGTATTTATTTGCCAATGAAATGGAATTTTCACTTTGCACATGTGTAATTTCCCAGCTATCTAATCTTTTTCCTTCTGACAGCTTCATCCCTGTCAATGCACCCTTGCTTCCCTCGTTTTGCAATAGTCGAATGGACTTCTGCTCTGTATTTTGCACATTCCCATTATAAGAAACACCTGATATATTCATAATCTTTATACCTCCAAAATTCAATTTTCAAACCATATAATCATTCGTCAATCTATTCTATTTATATATCGACTTAATTTAAGAAGTACAACGCTTTACAGCCCTTGGGATTCTTCCTCCTCTCTGAGAACTGCCATATTATGTTCAGATCTATCCTGGAAAGCGATTGTTTCTTCTTTGTCCTCTTTTTCTTTAGAAATCACATCTTCATTCTGCTCCTCTGCCTTTTCCACTGTCTCCCCTATAATTTCCCCAATGTCTGATAGAAGTTCATTGGATTTCTGCTCTAAATCGGCAAGCTGACCTTCCTTCTCCGTAATCATTTCTTTACTTGTCTCTTCCGATGGATCATGCAACTTATCCAGTTCAATCTCCGACTTCAAAACATGCGCTTCCCCATCGACCCTTGCCTTGACAGAACTAACCATCTCTGCTTTCTGCAAGCCTAAGGATAAATCCATTACGTTTGCAAGCCTTTCATTTTCAATCTCCTGCTCTGTCTTCGGTTCGTCTTTCTTTTTCTTCTCAGCCTGCTTCTCCATTTCCTTGGTCATAGCTTTGGAAATCTGATCCTCTATATCTTTAAGCTGTTTTTCATAGACCTCTAACTGGGATTTAATGGACTCCATAGACTTTCCCTCTTTTTTAGCAGAACTGATCAAAGAATCCTTCTGTTCCATGATATTCATTTTCTGTTTCATAAGCATCTCAATGAGACTCTCCCTCTTTCCCTGGGGTGAAATAAAAGCCACATCCTTACGGCCTTTCTCTGCAGAAGCATCCCCTATCTTCCCATTTTTCTGTACAGCACTTTGATTAATACGGTATACGTTAAAAATTTGGTTTTGTACTATGGGGTTAAAATTCAGTTTCATAATAATATTCTCCTTTCTTGAATGACCAAACCTATGACATCATGGTATCTGTTTCACAAGTGTGATCCAAAAATTATTTTCGCTGTTACTATAAGGTATCTGTAAAATTTCTTCTTTTCCACGGTAATCCACTTCCACGCAGTTTCCTCCTGAACTCATTTTCGGAATTTTAGAATATCCGCCAAATCCAAGCCAGAACTTTTTTCCCTCTACTCCATATTTCTCCAGAAGCTGATCCATGGCCACCCTATGAATCAGAACGCATGTATCATCCCAGGATAATGCACGGGCATATTCCTCACTGTCCAGAATGACGATAGGGTCTTTATTATTCTCTTGCACTACGATATAATTCTCTTCCACATAACGCGGATAAGAACTATGTATGACCAGAAAGAACGCCCCGGCAAGCATCATTGTACCAGCAACGCCCCATGCCACTGCTGCCGACTTTGGATATGGCCGAAAGACGGAAACCTTTAAAATCCGCTGCCGCAGCTTTCCATAATCTCCTTCTCCCGCAAAAGTCACAGCTACCCCTTCCCCATCTGCGCCAGATATTCCGTTTCCTAAAATCTGAATACTTTTTAAAAGTAACATACCATAATCATACGCACTCTGCCCGCTTTTCTGAATAGTGATACAATCACAGATATCCTCAAAATCCTGCTGAAAATATTTCCTGCATATACCAAAAAATACATTCGGCCACAACAGGATCTGCAGCAGATCCCATAGCAGATAGTACCACAAATGTCCCAGCCGGATGTGGTTATTTTCATGCATCAAGATGACTTCCAGCTCTTCTTTTTCCAGTTCCTTTTGCATTACCTCTGGCACCACAATATCCGGGCAAAACAAACCTACCGTAAACGGAGTTGTTGCCAGTTTATTGATCTTGACTTTCTGTCCGCAAATTTGAACACACTCCATTTGTTTCACAAATTTGACAAGCCTTTTCCTGCCTGAAAATAAAAAAACCGCACAAACTATCATTCCAAACAGATATCCATATCTAACCCACCAACAATTTATACATGGTATATTCCAACAATCCAGCAGACGCCGAAAAAGGTCTTCCTCATAAATAATTTTAAGCTTACCCAGAAATGGGGTAAGCAATAATAATCCCCATGACATCCCTTTTAAAAAAATATTTTTTCTGAATAAAATCTCCCTTAAAAGAAAGATTAGTGGAAACAGAAAAAAAGAAATCATGGCACATTGACCGAGCAACACTCCCAAATATGCAGTCGTGAAATCCAATGTCTCTAACATCAGGCTGTCAATCATTTGCCTTGTCCTTCCTTCTCCCTGCCTGTTTCTGAAAACCTACAGGCCTCTAAAATACTCTTCAGTTCCTCTGCCTGTTCTTCTGTCAATGTGACATTTTTCAACAATGCTGCGGCAGCATTAGCATGACTTCCCGAAAAATAACTGTCTGCAAATCTGTTGCTCTTCTCTTTCAGACATTCATCTCTGGATTTTAACGGGGTGTAAATATAGACCCTTGCATCATTTTCATCTACCACAAAATCCAAAAGCTGTTTCTGGCATAATCGGTTCATCAAGACCCGTACCATTCTAGGCGTCATATCTGTATTACCTGCAAGTCTGCGTATAATCTCTGAAGACGTCAGGGGAACGCCACTATCCCAAAACGCTTCCATGATCTGCCATTCGCTCTCGCTGGGCGTTGTTTCTCTCTTTGACATATAATTTTACCTCCTAGTCATCCATAGAATCCAATTCGATACAATTGCGACCAATAAATCGTTAACTGTCTCTTTTATTGTATCGCAGTATTTACCCCGATATTATACATATCGGTTAACACATGTTATTTATTAATACTTGTTATTAATTTTTCGAAAGAAATTCTCCTTTAATCAGCTTCTTTCCATGGGATATTCCTCATGACATGGAATATAGATACCTAAAACAATTTATCCACTCAACAATATAGCATTTATATCTTTACAACAGGCTATCGTTAAAAATGCCAGTAAAAAGTATATCTATATCTCTCAGTTTATTAGGGACAGCCATAAAGACTGTCCCCCTTCACTCCTTATCTACTCCAGTTTTCTAAAATTCCTGATGCATTTTAGCGTTTCCAGCATTAATTCCTGATACAAATCTTCGTCAAATACACCATTCACCAACGCATTTTTTACCAACAATGGTTGGTACATCTCCAGCACTTGCTCTACCGCCTTTTCATCACCCATTTTAGCCTGGAATAATAATTCCTCAAAAATCATTCTTACCTTCCTTCCATCATTTTACGTACTTTTCGAATCGCATAGAAATAAATTCCTTTGATCCTATAAGTTGGAAGACAATTCATCAGTCCCATTTCAGGAAATGGTCTGCCTTCAAACACATGCTGATAAATCAACTTACGTTCTTCCTCACTTAGTCTCAGTAGTGATCTTACAAGTTTCTGATCTGTCAGTTCATTCCATTCCGGGTAAACCCCTTCTGCTTCCTGAAATAACAATTCCTCTTTCTGTCTTTGCTCCAGAGACTCCTCAAAGGGAATCCCTATTTCAGTCTGCATAAATTCATCGACAGATATTTCGGCATTAGCAGTCCGAATTTTTTTCTTCAGGTAATAACTCCTTTTTCCACGAATAGAACTTAAAAGATAAGCGGTAAATTTGTTCTTTACCTCAGAACCAGTGAATTTATTATTTTTGTTCATGATTTTCCTCCAGAATATTCAAAATTAACCCGTTTTGAAATTCTGAAAGCGGCGGAGAACGGCAATGTTGCCTGATAGCAGGTTCTTTCTCTACATAAAAAATACTGCCAAACCGGCATATTACCAGTCTGACAGCATTAAAAAACAACCGAATCTCATGTGCTATATGAAATATTAACACAGCATATACTGCATGTGCACAAGTCTCGTGCATCCACCATGCGGTTACGATTTTTTTAACAAACTACTTAATGCATTCTTTCCTTTCCTTCCATATATAAAATTGAATTCCTTGTTTTCCTGCCTGCTACAAATCAAGCACGCAATATAATACATGAAAACAGGCATTTTAACACATTTCATATAGTGCATATCTCATGTAAAATATAAGAACTAAGTGAGGTGATAAAAATGATGGCTAAGAAATTATTAGGAGATGCAGTGAAAGAAGAACGCTTAAGACGGAATTTATCCCAAAATGCGCTGGCTGAGCAGGTGCATGTTTCCCTCCGCACCATTTCCGATATTGAAAATTACAATGGAAATCCCCGTTTTGACAATCTGATCTTATTGGCTTCCTTTCTGAATTTGCCATTAGATACATTGGTTCCAGGCAAAACAGAGCCAGATGATCCCACCATAAAGCAGATCATCGCTGAGCTGAATCAATGTTCTGATGAAATAAAACGACTTGCTCTTGGCGCATTGCGCGGCATTATTGCGGCAGCGTCTGAGAACAAATAAATTTTCTTTACATATCATATCTCCATTGGCTTAACCATCGTTTTTGAGTATAAAAAAGGAATCTGTAAAGAGTCTGTGAGAAATCTGTGGTGAATCTGTAAGTTTCTAAAAAATAAATAAAAATCCTCAAATATGACAAAAGCAGCCCCTGTTGTGATGGGACTGCTTCTTATATTTATTATTCATTCATAAATAATTTTCCATTGCAAAAGCCTAGGAATATCTCTCATTTAGCTTTTGGCTATGCTACTAAGCTCTTCTAAAAATGTCCATTGCATTCATGATATTCTGAGTCATATCATCATCCATCGTTAGTCCATTCTCATCTGGTGATAGATTCAAAACCTTTTCAGGATCTTTTACTTCCATACTTTGAGAAAATTCCTTGTCCTTCATCGCTTTTTCCATTTCTTTCTGTATCAGTCTCTCCACAAAAGGCTGAAGTGTCTCCAAATGAAGTTCATCTGAATCTATTCCATCAACATAGCCTAAAATAGCTGCAGCAATCAGCTGGGCTTTTTTCTTCGTTCCATTTAAAATTTCCGCCGCCCGGACATGGGATGGATCTGTTTCATCAAATCCAATGGTAAATACATACGGATTTTTCTTTGCCATCTCTATCACTTCCCATTCTCATATGCACGGTATAACAGATCATATCCTCTGGCATTCGCTTTCAGATCCTCAATGAACAGATATTTCCCTAGACGGTCTGATCTCTCTAGGAACCGCTTCAGCAAGACAGAACCACCACCTATGAAGACAGTATAGGATGATTTTGTATCAATGCCCCGCTCCCGGATACTATTCAAGAGATCTGTCACGAAATCCTGAACCATGTTCTCTGTCATACGAACCACACTGTCATCATAATACTGTGTATTCCCGGCAAGGATACTGTCAATGTCTGTATCTTCCAGTAGCATGTCATACTCGCTGTTGATACTGGAAATAATCTGGTTATACATAGTAATCACGCCTTTTTCCAAGGAATCACAATAGCTCATATCTGGTCTGCCTTTCCGCATCAGCAGATAATCCGTAGTAAATCCCCCTATATCAATACCGACAGCCTTTGGGACAACTGTTATTTCCTGTCCCCTAGTCATCATTGCAGCAAAATCCTGTACAAATGCCCGTACCTCCTGAATGCAGATATGATAGAGCCTTCCGTTAAAATTCAGATCCAATACCTTGCCTTCCGCCAGGAAAAATTCCTCATATTTCTCATAAAGCTCTGCAAAATGCTTCGGCGGCAGTCCAACCGGGAGCTGGATCTGTACCACATCCTCCGGCTGGATCTGCTCCTTCCCCTCTAACTCCATTGCAATCGCAAACAGCGTCAGAATAAAGAACCGGAAATCCAGTGTCTTGTCCCTCTGATATGGGATTCTTTGTTCACTGAGGGTATAATACTTTCCCTCAAACTGAAGATACTGTTCGCCCCTGGCAGGCTTTTTATCCAATACATTCAGACCACTTGTAAAAATAAAGTGGCAGGTTTTCATATTCCGGTTGCCATGATCCACCGCAACTCTTAGCTTCTTAATCATAAATATCCACTCCTTTGTTATTGATACTTACTCTGTACGTGTAAGATATGTAAAATGCAACCAACTTCTTAAACTTATGAAAATAACAGACAGTTTTATCTATGTATAACATACGTACAGCATCTAAATAATGTATCATTTAAAAGAAAAAGGCATCAGCTTCATGCCAATGCCCCTGTCCATTCCTTGCTTACCTATGCAGCTACATCTTTAGTTCTGTTTCCCACATATTTCTCAAATAATTCCTGATACCGTTTTTGAGCTTCCGGAATCAACGGTGCTTTCAGAGAAGTTTTCGACCACAGGATCAATTCTTCCTCCTCCACATGGTATTGATTCCCCGGTCGGAAATTTTCTCCGGAATACGTTGGTGTACTCGGCTTAAGGATTCCTTCTATCTCAGTCTTTGTTTTTGCTTCCATAAGGAAATCCGCCTTTTTACAAAATACTGTTTTAACCAGCTCCGGCAGAAAGTTTTCTTCTTCATACCTTGCCGCAATTCCTCTCATTTTTCTTATTGCGTCAAACCTTCTGGAACGCAGTCCCTCTGGCAGTGTATCATCCATTAATAGTTCCGTAATATAACGGCTGTATTCTAAATCTATCATCCTCTTGAATCTCCTTTTTAATTCTGAATCTTTTTTAGCAGTTTCCCATGTACCAGATAGCGGTAATTCCGGTCCGTATTCACACAAGTCGAAAGTGTCACGATATAGTCTGTATCCGCCACCGTAACACCCGTATCATATCCGGAATAGGAAAGTACTGTATCCACAAACTTTTGGAAATCCCCTAGCTCCGGAAAGGAGTAGGTATATCCAGTGCTTCCATTCCGGCCGGCATAGCAGGATATGATCTGATATTCCAGTACAGAACCCGGAACATAGATATAAAAACACGGATATTGCTGGTACAGGCTTTGATCCTGATAATGGTCAAGTGTCCCAAACATACTTCCATTTTTCATATTATGGCCATAGACGATGGTATTGCTATCCGTAAAGTTCGGCTGGTTATGATAATCCACAAAAATACTTCCGTTCTTATTCGTCTGTTCGTCAAACATATGGTGCAGATAATAGTAATTATCATTGCCCTGAACCACTGGATAACTGATATCCAGAGCCGGAATCTGAATCCATGCGATGACATCCGGGTTTACTTTCTTAAGCCCCTCAAAATCAACCTGCAGATATCCGTTTCTGGCATCTTCTGTACCTTTTTTTGAACCGTCGTCATCAGCTGTTGGAGAATCGTCTTTTTCCTTTGTCTCTTGCACGTAATCCTGCAGTTCCTCATAGGTTTCTGTTCCCTGATGATATTCTGCATACATACCAAACAGTTTCCATGCCGCAAATACAAAAACTGCAAGCGAGGCAAGCAGTAAAATCAAAGATACGTAATCTCTCTTTTTTCTCATGTATCATTTCCTCCTGATAAATAAATGTTTCTTTTTAAAAAAGAACGCTTTTTTATACTGCTTATAGAAAAGCCAGAGTGCTATATTCTCTGGCTTATGTAATTCTATCTTTAAATACTCCCGTTTGATTGTTTCGCTGTGTTTCTTCTGGTGGCATAATAAAAATCATCAATTCCCTTTATCCTGCCGCACCATTCGCCTTTTTCATCCATATCCCAGATCATCCTCTGTACCGGCAGGGAAAGGCTCTGACAGCCTTCATAAAGCTTCCTGCAGCCGTTCTGTATGATCTCCCTCTTTTTCATTTTAAAAGGGCAGTAGTCATGTACCCCGGCATCCAGGCATTCCCCGCATTTTTTATGCTGCCCGTCGCAGTTTACCCGCATTTTCTTGTCCATGTCATAAGCCTCATAGACAAGCTTCAGGTTTCTCTTTGATAAATATTCCAGTATAGGATGAAGGTTCCGGTACTGGTTGACTCCCGGTGCGCAAAGAAACGTATCCCCGGACAGATAATGGGCGATTGTTCCTTTCAATGCGCCTTCCGTCACATAGACCGTCTCCGCATCCAGGTTTCCGATCACATGTACCGGACTGCCGGAAGATACTCCCCTCTGATAGTTGGAGCTGGAAAGCCAGATGTATTTTCTGGAATCTGTCACAAAATCAAGCCGGATCTGAAATCCCTGTATCCGTCCTTCCATAGACAGGATCGGGATCAGGATGCCGGAATTCTTTGCCGTAAAATGAATACTCCAGGTTCCATCCTCCGTCTGATAGAATCCGGGGACGCCTTCTAAAGTACATCCCTTGTCCGCCAGCTTTTCCACCAGCTTCCTGATTCCAAACAAAGGAACACTCCGGTATCTCTGTACGGCTATCTGTTCCGACGTTAATCCGCGCCTTTGCAGATCTTCCTGGTGTTTCCTCGATAATGTAAGCATGGAAAGCATCTGGGAATAGGTCTGGTCGATTTCCACATCCGAAGCCCGCTCACTGTTTTCGGGTGCCGGCGATTCCAAATTTCTTTCCAGCCTCACTGGTCTTTGGTAATCATCTCGGTACTGTCCAAGATTTAAAGCCTCCCGGATCTGCTGGTTTGCCTCCGTCTTTGTGACGTTATACAGCTTAGAATACAGATCCAGCATCCCACCGTGTGCATCACAATAATTACAGCGGAATACATTTTTTTCAATGTTGATGTTTAGCTTTCCCGTCTTGTGGTTGCAAAATGGGCAATCCACATCATACGACTTCGCATTTTTGCGCCGGATGGTAAGATTCAGCACCCGTACCACGTCCCGGATATCATAGCCAAACCCTGAAATATCATACATCCATATACACGCCTCCTCTCATTGTCAGAGTCCTCCGGAAGCCTTTCACCTGACTTCCATACATCATTTCTGAATATAGGAAGAGCAGACATGAAGTAAGACTTCCCGGAAACACTCTGCTAATTGATAAAAAAATTTAGAAGGGTATTGTTTCACTATCTAGCCAGCCATAGGCATAGCCGCATTTAAAAGGACTCTGGCCGCAGCCGGGATCAGATGGTTCTTCCCGGAATAACTCTGTGCGAACCAACTCAGGTTCTTCGGGTTTTCTACCGCAACCTGTCCCATCGTTTTACCGCTAAACTTCCCGTTCCCGGTAATCACCACCTGCGTTGCCTGTTCATAGGTCATGCGCTTCACCAGTTCTTCTACCGGAAGGGATTCATCCAGAGAAGCACTAGGAGAGTACTGGCCGGAACTCTGAGAACCACCCTGCATCTGCGACATTTGGTTTGCCTGCTGGTTCTGGTTTCCAAAACCATTCTGCATCTGGGAAGCACTTGTAGAATTCTGCCCGATGGTTACTCCTTTTTCCTGTGCCTGCTGGTAAAACTGGTTCATCATATTGTTTGACTGTGCAGGCACCCTGGACTGTGGATTGGCATTTCCCTGCGGCATAGGCTGTGACTGGCAGCCCTGGTTCTGTGCGGTTGCTCTGGAACCTTGATTTCCCGTCATAGCAGGCGGCATATTCGGACTCCCTGTCATAGCAGACTGAGGGTTCTGTCCTCCCTGCAGATCAGTGCGTGGGGTATTGTCCCCCTGTGCGCCAACCTGCATCCCCGGATTCCACGGCATTTCTCCTTGCAAAGTATCATTTCCCTGTGCCAGAGGTTGTGCCGCCATTCCCGGAATCTGTATTCCCGCATCCACCTGCATAGGATCATCGGCTTCCCCAACATCGGCAAACTGAAGGCCAAAGCCTGCATCGGAGAGCGCACGCCCTACGGCAGCCGTCTCCGCCATCTCCAGAAACTTATCTCCGAAATTCGGATCATTGGTCCGGAACTTCTGGGAAAAAGCGTTGGCGATATAATTCTCCTCCGCGTCACATTTATCCAGATAGATCCTGGCTTCCACGATTGCCATATTCTCTGTAAAGCTTCGGATACTGCTGACAATCTTTCCCAATGGATACACAAGGCGGAACCACAGCTTCCGGTATTTCACATCCAGATATAGCTGATCCTCCTGTCCCTCTTTTGTGAGTATCCTCGCAAGCTCCATCGGGTTAAAACCTTCCACACGGTTCAATGCCGCAACCGTCTCTGACCGGTCATATAACTTTTCTTTCATTCGTTTGCTCCTTTCATTTCCCTTGTTGAAACGAAATGCAGACAATACCCTTTCATAAGAGTAATAGTCTGCATTTCTGTGAGATTGGAAAATTCTTCTATTCTTTATACTTTTTTTATAATTACCGGAATATCACACATAAGATCAGGAATATGCCTAACGATACCAAAACCATCTCCGCAATCCCGTGTTTTCTCATAAGATATATTCCTATAATAGTAGAAATCACGAACTTCATTTTATACCTCCTATGGATGTAAATTACAGCTATGCATGTAACATTCCTCAAGGTTGCAATACCGGTTCGGTTCATCACATACAATGCAAGGATCACACACTGGATACCATTTTTCCCGCAACAACTCGACGGTCAAATCCCGTATTTCTCCCAGGATGGATATATCCCATGGAAATTTCACATCTAAATTTTCATCATCTTCAAATTGCAAAAATGTCAGACACATCTTATATACTGCATTATCTAAAATGTCATTGCGTTCTAACATTTCTTTTGTAAATTCTAATTCTTTCTGTTCCATTTTCCTTCTCCTTTACTCTGTAAAAAGGTCACTGTGCCAGCCGCATTTACGGCATTCATAGGACCAGCAGCCGCCTCCGTTAGCCAGGTCGGCATGGTCAAAAGCAAATGCTTTTTCCCGATTTGACAGCGGTTTCATCCGTCCATTCCTTATACAAAAAGGTTTTTCCGTAGACAGATTCACTGATACCTGCAGATTCCTCTGCTCATGCCTTGTAATCCTTGTACTGCCGCACACCGGACAGCAGTTTCCTTCTCTCGTATCGTCAATCGGTACTTTTTCTATCATCGGATCTTTCCTTTCTTAAAACGATTTTCTGCTCTTACCCTATACAGCCAGTTTCAGCTGTTCCATTTCTTCTGGTCTCTGCTTCTGTTCTGCATAATAAAATTCTTGAATCCTCTGTCCCAGTACTGTATTGCGCTTTCCGCTGTCATCTGTATGGATGCACTGGCACACTGCGTTCCAGTCCCCCACCAGATAAACCTTGCACTTTGCCCTGGTAATCGCTGTGTAGAGGATGTTCCGCTTCAGCATGGTGTAAAACGCTTTAATGCAGGGAATGATCACAACCGGATATTCGGAACCCTGGGATTTATGGATCGTGATCGCATTGGCATGCTCCACCATCTCCATCTGTTCCCTTTCATACCGAACCATCCGGTTTTCCGAGAACTGGATCTGCACCTTTTGGTTTCCATCCTGATCTTCATAAATATCCTGGATAATCCCCATATCTCCGTTGCTCACCAGCTCCGTATTCTTATTCTGCAGGATCTTATCACCAACCCGGAACATATCTTTCCCTATCGCCAGTTCATTCTTTCCAACCGCAGGCGGATTAATCAGATCCTCCAGCGCCCGGTTTAACTCCACTACGCCGGCGGCAGTCTTTACACGGTAGGATGTCAATATCTGCACCTGCTCCAATCCATGTTTCCTGACTTCCTCCAGATACAGCTTCTTTACCGTCTCTGCAGTGGGTTCTGTCCCTTTACATGGGACAAATGCAAAATCTTCCCCCAGATAAAGGTGCGTTTGGTTCTGCTGGATTAGCTTTGCGTTCACCGGGATATTGCTTGACGCGCCCTGCCGGTAGACCATATCCAGTACCGTTACCGGGATCAGACCACAGCCAATCAGCTGCCGGAACACATCCCCGGCCCCCACGGATGGAAGCTGGTCCACATCTCCTAACAGCAGTATCCTTGCGCTGTCTTTGACCCTGCTGAAGAACTCATAAGCAAGGTGCATGTCTACCATGGAAACCTCATCCACATTCAGGAATTCTGCTTCCAAATACTGGAACCCCAGATTGTAGTCGCTTCCTCCGAGCAGGCCCAATGCCATATGCATAGTGGAAGCCTCATCATTCCCGGTGCTTTCCGCCATCCTTCTGGCCGCACGTCCGGTAGGCGCCATCAGCTGTACCGTTGTCTTGCATTTCAGGCCATGGATATAAAGGATGACCTTAAGAACCGTCGTTTTTCCTGTGCCGGGACCTCCTGTAATGATGCTTAAAGGGCTTTCAAACACCATCCTTACCGCTTGTTTCTGCCGTTCTGACAGTGTGATACCTAAGACATGCTGTGCCTGATCAAGCTCAGCCTCAATCGGAAATGGCTGTCTTGGCATCTGCAGCTTTTTTGCAATCATTACCGCAGTCAGGCGTTCTTCTTCATATTGTTGGAAAATATATACCTTCCCGTTATCCACAACGATGCTCTGCTGCATGACCAGCTGATAAAGCACACGGCTGACATCCTGCTCTGTTACAGCCGGAACCGTCAAATCCTGATTCAGTAACGCCAGGGTCTTATCAATAAGCATTTCCTGATTCAGATACAGATGCCCTTCTTTCATAGCCTCATGCAGGATATAACTGATACATCCCGAAATACGCATGGGATCATTCAACGCCCTGCATAACTGCCTGCCAATCGCATCCACCGTCAGAAAACCGAAGCCTTTTACCGCACATAACATATACGGACGGCTCTGGATGATACGGACAGATTCCTCATGGAAAGTTTTCAGAATCATGTTCACCTTCTTCGGCGTTACCTTATAGGGAGCGAGAAAGGTCATCAGCTCCCGGAATACCTGGTTCTGCCCGTAAGATTCCACGATCTCTCTTAACTTCCGTTCGGAAATCCCCCGGATAGACAAAAGTTTTTCCGGAGATTTTTCTATTACATCCAGGGTCTGCAGTCCGAACTGCTGGTAGATAGCCTCCGCCGTTCTCTGCTTTACGCCTTTGATGGCCCCGGAAGAAAGGTATCCGATGATTCCTGCCTTTGTCCGCGGCACAATCTCCATGAAGGAGTCTACCTTCAGCTGCAGTCCATGGTTTCCATTCTCCCAGTCACCTTCCATTTCCAACTCAATCGTATTGGTCAGCGGCAGGTTGTAGCCTACCGCCGTAAAACCAATGATATTTCTGCTTTCCAGGTATTTATTTCTGGCGGAAAGGGGTACTGACTCATCGTAGGTGGAATAGACGGCGACCGTAAATCCGTTCTCTTCACTTTGGAAGATTTTATTTACAAACCTGCACCGCATCCCATTCCTCCCTCCAGCTCTTTAACGGCTCTGAGTTCAAAAGGCTTCTCCTCACTGTCATACCAGTAAACTTCCATACCTTTTGCAAATGCCTCCCTGATTTCCCCTGCCATGCCGGAACTGACACGCCTGCCGCAGACAATCAATATATCGCACAAATCCATCAGCTCCATTCCGATCCGGAGGGCGGTTTCCCGTTCCTCCGGAATCGAATCATCTAACATCAGGGGCAGATACGCATGGGAAGCAAAGGCTCTGCAATGATAGAGAACTTTCATCTTTTCCATATAGAACCTTGCCATATCCATGTTGTGGCTGACTCCTTTCGCGTCAGAGGCAGAAAGCGGAGAGCAGATATATGCTTTTTTCCCGCTTAACATCATGCCGCCTCCTTCTTTACCCGGAATGTCCGGCTCTCTGTGGTCCTGGTATATTCCTCAAAAATATCCGGATGCTGGATCTTCAGTTTCTCCATGGCATCCTTCCCAACCTGGGTACGCCTGGTCGGATTGTAAGTAATCCTGTAACGGCTGACTCCATCGGATAAGACTGCCTTGCAGGAAGCGCCAAGCTGCTCTACAAACGGCACACTAAGCTCCCTCTGCAGCGCCTCGATTTCCTTTTTCCGTTTTTCCAGCTGGGATTTTTCTTCTGATAAGATAAGATATTTTTCAAGATCGACAGAATCAAAAGTTGAGATTTCAATCTCCGGAAGATTCTTGTCGGCATATCCGCCGTATTTCCGGATACTTGCAAGGATCAGGTCCGGCTTCCCGTTAAACGGCGGTTCTACCTGCTTTTCCACATATTCCTTCCAGAAATATTCTTCCTGGGAAATGATCTCTTCCTCCTCCATCACATCCCGGTCAATCGGCCGGATGACAAATTCATTCTCGTTGTTTCCATAGAGGCAGGCAATATAGGCTTTGTCCATGTTCATAACCGACAGGTAATGCCGCACCTGCAGGACGTAATGATCCGGAATCCCTCCGTCCTCCCACTTTGACCTGGCATTGTAATTACAGGTCTTGCACTCTAAAATACCGTAAGAGCCATCCGGGAAAATGATGAAAAAATCCACATCCGCCAGCATAAACGGATACAGCGGATGCCGGAACATCTTCCGTACCGGGAATACGGTAAGCCCTGTCTTCTTTGAGAAGATTTCAGCCACTAAGTCCTCCAGCCGGTGTCCGACTTCCTTTGCCACCCAGTTGCTTTCTTCTTCAATCAATGGTTCGATTCCGAGCTTATCATTATAAAGGTCACGGATGGTTGCAAAGGGGGAAATTCCCATAATGGCAGCCACGTCGCTTCCTCCGATCCCAAGCTTCCGGTATGAAAGCCAGTCCTCACGGGAGAGGGTGTCCGTATCAACAATAACCTCTGGTTCATAATTCAGATTCAAACTTGTCTGGTTCATCTTAATCCTCCTCAATTTTCATTAAAAACGTCTTCGTTAAACCTGTCTTGTAAAGTGCTTATCAGAAAAACAAGCGATAACAGCAGTACAGCTTTTATGGCTTCTCATACAGTTACCACTTGATCGCGCCGCTGACATCATATTCCTTCCAGTTCAGCGCCAATGCACGGGTCACCTGCTCCTCTAAACTGATAATCCCATGTCCCTGCATCCCTTCACAGGCTGCAAAAAAGCACGCCTCGTTGATTGCAAAGTAGAGGTCATGGGCGGTACAGGGATCTGTCCCGTTCTGGTTCTCAAACATTTCTGCCACTTCATGAATCAGCTTTTTCCGGATTCCGATACGCTTCATTACAAGCTTCAGGCAGTTTAAAGGATTCCGGATTTCAATATCCATTAGCCTCGTCATATCTGCAACCACGTCCTGATATCTGGAACAAAGCATCCGTAAGTTTCCCATAAACTGCACCAGGTCTGCACCTCCGGTATGAGCTAATTTAATCGGGCTTCCAAGATTGATCGTCCGGTTCCCGCTGTCACACAACAGCATCGGGTACAGGTTCGCACCGCTGGCCGCCACATCTGAAGTAGTGAGCCTTACTGCAGGCGCAATCACCTTGTCACTCATGCCATGGTCAGCAAGGGCATTCCGGTAAGTATCCAGAAGCTCCTGGTTTCCTCCAAGCTCCCACATAGCCGACACAATGGAATGGTCAAATGCGCCGGAGCCTTCCATATAACTGCTCCCTCTAAAATTGCTGTCAAGATACTGTATGGTCGTTTCAAAGATTGCACGCATATCGAGAATGCTGTAATCGTGGCTGTCCCCGCCGTGTACGGCAGACACTTTCCCGTCCGCAATCTTAATCAGTGCATCGCCTTTTGCCACTTTCAGGCAATAGTTCACTACTTTCGCATAATTAGATTTCTCCAGCTTCCGTAAGCCTGCCCCGGAGATCCCTGCACGGTCCAGGATAGTTTTAATGGCACAGTCCCGTACCGGGTAGGTTTCCCCTCTGACCTTTAATGCCAGCTGGGTATTCTTCTCTGTGTCCTTTAAAATATCCTCCCAGTCCGATACGGAAGTATCTCCCGCACATTCTGCCTCCTGGCTGATCGGAACCAGCCTGAGAGACCTGGTAGGCTTGCGGATCCATGTGGCAGCCTTTGCCCGTTCTGCCAGAAAATCCAGCATTTCCTTTGGGTTTGCAAACGTCGTTTCAAATGCGTCTGCATAGATTCTTGTTTCATTCATGTGTTCTTCCACCTTTCTTAAATAAATTTTATCCATAAACGGCTCATTGGCCAGTTTTGGCAGCTTTATCCATAAAATCTCCCTATGGTGATTTCCTTCGGATGACTGCAATAAAAAAGGAATGAAACAGAGATTTTCTCCATTCATTCCACAATAACTGGCTGATATTTTAATAAGTATATCCTGCCACAAAACAAAAAGTGCCACTACAGGCCGGAAACGGCATATGGTGACACTCCTTACAAACATAAACAGCTTATGCAGACAGATTTCTTTTTTTCTGTCCTGTGCTTTTGGGATTCCTGACAATCCAAAAGCTCTCCCACAAAGGGTATGCATAAAATCAACTATACCAGTATAGTAACACAAGATATAGTCAATGTCAATTTTATTTATACTATATATAGTTTTATGTTCTGGTTCATATACAATATATAGTTCTATGCATCATTTTCTATTATAAAATCTATGGTCTCCCCCAAAAATTCCTTACATGTATGTTGAACCTTCCCATGCAGCCGGTCATCCTGCTTTGCAGACTCACTACAGAGCTCCAGATAAGGGCATTGATCGCAGTTGTTCTGTACAGCCTCCTTTAACCACTCAATTTCCTTTGCAGTCCCGATTACCTTCACTTTCATCCACTCCTTCCAATAGCCATCATATCCCAAAGAGCATAGTTTATCACATTCATTCTGCAAAATTCTTTCTTCTATTTGTATTATATCCTCAATATACAGATATAATCAATCATATATTCTAATATACAGCATTTATAACTATTATATTCCGCATTTCTACATAAACAAATAGGATAAAATAAATTTGTGAGGTGTAGAAGATGGATAAAAGGTATGTAGCAGACCGTATCACAGAGTTGCGGATTAAGAAGAATGTATCAGAATATCAGATGAGCCTGGACTTGGGGAAGAATAAAAGTTATATCCAGAATATCAGTTCCGGACGTTCCCTGCCATCCATGAGCCAGTTTTACGAAATCTGCCAGTACTTCAATATCACACCATACCAGTTTTTTGACGAGGAATTGCACAACCTTCCGCTGTACCAGAAAGCCTGTGACCTTCTGAAGCAGTTAGACGAAGATGACATGATGACGATAATTCCTCTCTTAAAACGCTTATCTAACAAAGAAAAATAAGAAATCTTGCCGGGTTGCCTCCAGGTGATCCGATTTTTCTTGATTATTTTTATCATTTCTTGATTTATTTTAACTTCTTTCAAAAATTTTCCAATCTCCCGAATTTCGACACTATTACTTATATGAGAGGACAAATAATCAAGGATTATTTGTGCCTCCACGTACCTTGACAATTTCATACATCTTTCAGGAGATTGATACCAGGTGCTGTAGATAGTGTGCATGGACGCACGCCTGCAGCTTAAAGATTACACAGTAACGCCTGCTACGTGGCCGGAAAGGGCATAGGAACTGGCTTCTGGAAGATCAACAACATTAATAATTTGAAATTTACAAGGCAGCAAAAGGGACGTATAATAAAAATATGAGGAGTTTTGGCTATACGTTACCTATGCTGTCAAAAGAAAGGAGTACATATGACAGCAAATTCTAACCAAGAAACATCTGCTGTACATTCAGAAGGATCAACGACCTACTCTGTACAAGAAATTGCCGTCATTTTAGGTATAAGCAAGAAATTAGCATACAAATTATGTGAA
The DNA here is from genome assembly GCA_910575475.1 of Lachnospiraceae bacterium. Lineage (GTDB taxonomy): Bacteria > Bacillota > Clostridia > Lachnospirales > Lachnospiraceae > Schaedlerella. The sequence continues at coordinate 41,720 of CAJTGD010000031.1, forward strand.
GAGAACTGCTTTATCTCAAAACGAATCGGCAGAATCATACGGATAAATAAGAGATCTTTTGAGGACTGGCTGAATAGCGGAACACAATAAAAGAGGTGAAAACGTATGGCTACGATTATCAAGCGTAAGAAAAATTATTCGGTTGTTTACTACTATGAAACCGAATCCGGCGAGAAAAAACAAAAATGGGAGACATTTACAAACCGTAAGGATGCCAACAAACGGAAAATCGAGATTGAGAACCAACAGGAACAAGGGGTTTTTGTTGCTCCAACATCACAAACACTGGAAGATTTTCTATATGACTTCGTAAATTTATATGGTGAGAAGAAATGGAGCATAAGCACATATGATAATAATGTGTCACTGATTGGTAATTATATCACCCCTATCATTGGTAAAACTCCGATCCAGAATATCAATCGGAAATTTGTAGATCAATACTATAACACGCTTAAAAAGACAAAACCTGTAATGGTACAAAACAAGCAGCCCAGAAGTGAATACTTGCCGCCACAAACGATTGAGCGGATCTTTAAGCTGTTATCCTGTGCTTTCAGACAGGCGGTGAAATGGGAGCTTGTAGGAAAGAATCCTTTTGAGCTTTCAGATGCATTACCTAAAATAAAGTATAAAAAGCGTGATATATGGGATGCAGAGACTATTTCCAAAGCACTCGATGAATGCAGGGACGGAAAGTTATATGTCGCAATGAATCTTTCTTTTGCATGTTCAATGAGAGAAGGAGAGATTCTTGGCCTGACCTGGGATATGGTGCATATTTCAGATGAAGACATCAAAGCTGAAAATACTTATATAGATATTCAAAAGGAATTGTTAAGAGTCTCAAAACGGACGATTGAAATTCTTGATAAAAAGGATATTTACTTTATTTTTCCGCCGCTGATGCCTAACACATCTACAAGGGTTGTTTTAAAAAAGCCAAAAACTGACAGCAGTATCCGCCGTGTATGGATTCCTAAAACTCTTGCTTATATATTGAGAGACTGGAAAAAACATCAGGATGAGCTGAAAGAATTTCTCGGCGATGAATACCAAGATTTCAATCTTGTTGTGGCTCTTCAGAATGGACGTCCCTGTGAAGGCAGAGTTCTTTTGAAATCTTTTGAAGAACTTCGCACCAGGGCAAAGCTGCCAAACGTAGTATTCCATTCACTGCGTCATTCCAGTACGACTTATAAGCTGAAATTAAACCATGGTGATATTAAAGCTACGCAAGGGGATACCGGACATGCACAAACGGATATGATCACAGAAATTTATTCTCATATTCTGGATGAGGACAGAAAAGTAAATGCTCAGAAGTTTGAAGCTGCTTTTTATAAAAATCCCGATTTACGCAAATCCGGGCCGCCAGCTTCGGATACACAGACAAATTCCGGTGATATTGATCTGAATATATTGATTAAAAAGTTAAAAGACTCTCCGGAATTAGCAACAACATTGGCTCAATTATTAGTTCAATAACTTATTAGCACGAAAACCTACTAATTCTCCTATTAGCAGAGGTGCTGATTTTATTAGCAAACTACGGCGTTATGGTTCGTTTCCATATTAGCAAACATGATTTTTTATGCATTTCACATTATGCATTAACAAATAAATAATCTGTTCTGTTAAAAAACGCCGCAAACCTTATGTTTACGGCGTTTCTACGTTCCTGACTGGAGTCGAACCAGCGGCCTATTGCTTAGGAGGCAATCGCTCTATCCTACTGAGCTACAGGAACTTGTGTATATTATAACGGTTTTATGCAACCATTATAAACTAATTATGCAATTTTTGTTTTGAACGAGCACCCACTTAGGAGGCGGTCGCTCTATCCAGCTGAGCTATAGCGACAAGATGAACATCTGTTCTTTTTTCAAATGATCCATTTTCCTACAGATGTCCAACACTGTTTATTTTAACACCAGACCTCTATAAAATCAATCTTTTTTTATCTATTTCTATAAAATTCTAAAAGTTGGTGAGGTAATAAGTCCAATTCCATTCTAAAAGGTAGAAAATCCTAAAAGTTGATCTCTCCCTGCAGCCAGATATTCCCTTTAAATCTTCTTCCAACCTCAGGCTCTCCCAAAACTTCTTTCTTGGGAACGCATATGTCGAACTGCAGTTCGTTAACATCCAGCCGGAGCTGGTAGAGCTTTTCTTTTGTAATCACGTTTTCTGCTTCCTTAACACTCAGGATCTCACCCATGATCGAGTAGATATCACACTCCACCCCATATGGCATAAAATATGTATCCACGATTGTAAATACATCCTCATACAGAAGCCGCCTCGATACCTGGGAATAGATATCGATATCATCCAGAGTCAATGTTTCAATCGCATTCTGGTCGCCGTTTCTGGCTGCGTTTAAAAGGTTCCTGCGATTATCGGAAGCCTCGTTTACACTCTTAATCTGATTCTGGCTTTTCTGGACAGGAAGCAATATTTTTCCCGACAGCGCCAGCCCGGAAAATGTTACGGAAGTGTTCAGCCTGGACATCCCGCCAAGCTGACTCTCCTTCTGATAATCAATTCCATTTTTCAGGGTGAATATAAGGCTGATCCCCACCTTCGGGTCTTCGCAGATGCCTACATACTGTTCCCTGTCAATCCGCTTTTCTACGATCACCTCAGAGTATGTGGTAATCCCGCTGCCTTGAAAATAGGGAGAATAATAGTCAGCATCAAAATTTTCATTTTCATCCATTTCCCCATACAAAGCAATCCCGATCCCCTGGCCGAAATCTTTTCGAAATTCACAAAAATCAGCGGATTGATTATATGATATGATTGTCTGGTGTGTAAATTTTTTTTCTACCTGCCCCAGTATTTTTTTTAATTCCTTCGTTGTAGAAAAATTTCCGAATCCAATTGCTTTCAAATATTGATGCATGATCATCTCCACTTTTTGTATATATTTAGAGCAACAGAAATATAAACTCAGGCAAGCCTGTTGTCTGATGTCAGGAACTTACAAACATTTCTGATCTGCTGCTTTGGAAGCCTAATTTCCCGCCGGATTGCCGCGGAGTTTTTTGACTTATTTCTTTGGTGTAATCACGGTATTTCCGCCCATATACGGCTGCAGTGCTTCCGGTATTTTTACGGAGCCGTCCGCCTGTAGGTTATTCTCCAAAAATGCGATCAGCATTCTCGGCGGCGCAACGACTGTATTATTCAGTGTATGAGCAAAATACTTGTTTTCTTTTCCTTTTACGCGGATTCCCAGACGTCTTGCCTGAGCGTCTCCTAAATTGGAGCAGCTTCCCACTTCAAAATATTTTTTCTGTCTTGGGGACCATGCCTCAACGTCAACGGATTTTACCTTTAAGTCTGCAAGATCGCCGGAGCAGCATTCCAATGTGCGGACCGGTATATCCAGGGAACGGAACAGGTCTACCGTATTTTGCCAGAGCTTATCGTACCATTTTGGACTTTCCTCGGGCTTGCAGACCACGATCATTTCCTGCTTTTCAAACTGATGAATCCGGTATACGCCTCTCTCCTCGATTCCGTGTGCTCCCTTTTCTTTTCTGAAACATGGAGAATAGCTGGTCAGTGTCTGCGGAAGCTCTTCCTCCTTTAACTGTGTATCAATGAATTTTCCGATCATGGAATGCTCGCTGGTTCCGATCAGGTACAAATCCTCTCCTTCGATCTTGTACATCATGGCATCCATTTCCGCAAAACTCATAACTCCGGTCACTACGTTGCTCCGGATCATAAAAGGAGGTACGCAGTAAGTAAATCCGCGGTTGATCATAAAATCTCTCGCATACGCAATGACTGCGGAATGCAGCCTTGCAATATCGCCCATCAGATAGTAAAATCCATTACCGGCAACCTTTCTTGCGCTGTCCATATCAATCCCGCAGAAACGTTCCATGATCTCTGTATGATAAGGAATCTCGAAGTCGGGAACCACCGGCTCGCCAAACCGCTCAACTTCAACATTTTCACTGTCGTCTTTTCCGATCGGCACGGAAGGATCAATGATATTCGGAATAGTCATCATATCCTTCTTCAGCTTCTCTTCCACTTCTTTTTCTTCTATGGAAAGAGCTTCTACCCTGTCTGCATTTTCAGAAATCTGACGTTTCAGTTCTTCTGCTTCTTCCTTTTTTCCCTGCGCCATCAGACCGCCGATCTGCTTGGAAATCTTATTCTTTTCTGCACGGAGAGATTCTACCTCCTGTTTGATCTCCCGGTTCCTGGCATCCAGCTCCAGGACCTCATCAACCAACGGTAATTTTTCATCCTGAAATTTATTTTTGATATTCTGTTTTACAATCTCAGGATTCGTCCTTACAAATTTAATATCCAGCATTTTTCATTCCTCCGTCAATTTATATTTAATCTTTCTACAAATCAATTGGTAATTACACTATCTTATGTTTTCGGCAGTTTTCTTATTTTCATTAGCATAAAAACTCATTTTAAATATTGATATCCATCGTTTTCAGATCATACGCTTCCTGGAAAATGGCACGTTCCAGGGATTCCTTTTCTTCCTCACAGAGTTCGATATAGCTTTCACCTTTGACGATCTCTTTGATATAAGTATAGCAGGCATCTCTGCTGTGCATTGCATTGAACACCCATCCGCTGTTTTCATCGTCCAGCATCGTCAGCGCAAAGCTTAAATTTCCGCCCATTTCCTGAAATGCATTGTACCGCACGATACCTGCCTTCTGATAACTTTTCTTTATCTTCTTTTTGATTTTGCGGATATTCTCTTCATTCTTCTTTACAACTCTCGAAATCTTATCCAGCTCTGCAAATTTTTCTAAAATGCTTTCTTCAAGATTTTTCCCATCTTTTCCTCTCATAAACATGGAATAATTTCTTTTTAGTCTGGAATATTTCAGATTGACGCCTATCAGCAGGACAAATAAGATGATCTGGATCAAAAAAAGAAAAGCGACCAGGTATTCGATCTGGATTCCTGTTTTGGAAATAAATTCGCTTATCATAAATATCCTCTCTTATATGAATAGATTGTATCTGTTCTGCTTTTTTTATTATTGGCTGATTGTCATGATCAGATCATAAATTCTTTCTAACTCTTCTTCTGAATAATATTCTATTTCAATTTTTCCTTTGCCATTCGCTTTTGCATTAATATTGACCTTTGTCCCCATTACATTTTTCATTTTATCAATCAGGTCATCATATACAAACACGTGTTCTGTCTTTTCTTTTTCAACCTTTTTCTTAGGATTTTTTAAAGATTTAACCAGCTTTTCTGTCTCTCTGACACTCAGCTTTTCATCAAATATTTTCGTAGCAATCGAATACTGCTGTTCTTTATTGTCAATTGCAAGAAGTGCTCTGGCATGTCCTGTGGATATCATATCGTCTATGATCATCTGTTGCACTCTATCATCGAGCTTTAAAAGCCTCATGGAATTGGTTACTGCAGTTCTGCTTTTCGATACTCTTTCTGCAACCTCGTCCTGTTTCAGGCTGAACTCTTCAAGAAGTCTTTTGAATGCCATTGCTTCTTCAATCGGATTCAGATTTTCCCTCTGGATATTTTCAATCAGGGAAATTTCAACGACTTGCTGAGATGTATATTCCTTTATGATAACAGGAACCTCTTTTAATCCGGCAAGCTTTGCCGCGCGCCATCTTCTTTCCCCTGCTATGATTTCATAATATCCTTTATTTTTCTGAACAATGAGGGGCTGCAGTATGCCATACTGTCTCACGGAATCTGCAAGCTCCAGAAGCGCATCCTCATCAAATTCCTTTCTGGGTTGGCCTCTGTTTGGTTCTACCTCATTTATATTCAGCATCAACTCTCCCGTAGGATTTTCGTGAGTATTTGCTGAATCTGCTTTCTCTGTCTTAGGATTTTTATTTTTTAATGGCTTTTCAACAGATACTTTTGCCTCTGCTTCCGGTTTTACATTTTTATCTGGTATCAGACTGTCCAAACCTTTGCCAAGGCCGTTTCTCTTTATTGGCATTCACTCACTCCTCCTCTCCTTTGCGGATCACTTCATCCGCTAACTGCATATAACTTTCTGCTCCCGCTGATTTTGGATCATACATATTGATCGGCATTCCGTAACTGGGTGCTTCTGCAAGACGGATATTTCTCGGAATAATCGTCTTATAAATATTCTGATTCAGATTGTCCTTCACATTTTCCACAACCTGCAGGGAAAGATTTGTCCTCGCATCATACATTGTAAATACAACACCTTCTATCTGCAATGAAGAATTCAGACGTTCCTGCACCAATTCAATGGTATGTATCAATTGAGTCAATCCTTCCAGAGCATAGTATTCACACTGGATCGGTACAAGGACAGAATCAGCCGTGGTCATAGCATTGATTGTCAGCATACTTAATGCAGGAGGGCAATCTATGATCACAAAATCATAATCATCCTTTATTTTTTCCATTTCATTTTTCAGGATAAATTCTTTATTTTCTACACCGATCATTTCAATTTCTGCTGCGGATAGATCTATATTTGAAGGGAGTACATCAAGATTGTCCAATACATTTTTGCAAATGCATTCCTCTATTCCGGCATTTCCTATAATTAAATCATATACACTTCTTTCAATTTCATCTTTATCAACTCCTAATCCGCTTGTCATATTTCCCTGCGGATCCAGATCAAGTGCCAGAACCTTCTTTCCAAGATCTGCCAGACATGCTGATAAATTAATGGCCGTCGTCGTTTTTCCAACGCCGCCCTTCTGGTTCGCTATTGCAATAACTCTATTCATCTGTAGTACTCCTTTCTTTAATACTGTTTATTATAGCACTATTCAAATATAGAATCTACACCTAATATTTAAAATGTTGATGATATTTTGATTTATTGGTTATGGATTTTAGATATTTAGAAGCGTTTTATGGGTAAAATAGTAAATTTTATAGTATGTTCTTCTGCTTTATTTAATTCAGATGATAAATCCAATTATAATAATTTATTTTCTGTCATTGAAATTTCTTTGGATAAGTAGGGTTATTTTTTAGATTATTAAGCCGATAAAATGTTTCACGTGAAACATTTTTTAGGACATTAAAATAATGATTTTATCTTTGGGTATGTAAAAAATCTTGAAATAGTTCATAGTTTGTAAAAAACACAAGTATAATATATCTATCTATTATAATCTAACCTAAATAATGCATATAAACACAATACTAAATTTTATCATTTTGGCTAAGAAATTGTTCGTAAAATTTTAATTTATTGACTATATCATATCTAAAAAGGCTCCGCATAATATCTCATTGATTAAGTAGAAAAATTTATCAATATCTGTAACTGCTGACATAAGAAAAATCTGCATATAAAAAAATTCCTTATTTTCTACTCTTCTACTGACTTCAAAACAGCAAATTTCTCGTATCGTGCCTTTTTTGGATTAACCAGGTTAGGTACTTACGAACAATTACTTGCGCAAAATGCAAAAATTCTCTTATTGTACTTTTTTGGTTTATCTAGGTTAGATATATGTGTTTAATATATAAATTTATCCTATACTAAACATCTATCCAAACCACGCAAAATATGATATCAAAATGATTTACCCCACTACAAGCATACCAGATATCTTGCTCTGGCTTTCATTTTAGAATGCTGCAAGTAGCGGGATATTAAGCTTTCGAAGAAATAAACTTTCTCGCGGAAAACTGTGGAATATTAGACCTGTGAGTGATTCAAACTAAATATCAGACCATGTAGCAATAGCTAAATGGCTATAATCAGAAGATTCAACACAATAGTTAAAAAGCAAGGCAATTAGTTCAAACACTTATTTATTATATATTTCAATATTATCTTAGAATATTACGGACAACGCAACATTAATTTTTTAAAAAGAATAAACCATCTCGATGAAAGCATATGAGATATTCAACTCTGGCTTTTTTTAATACTGCAAGCAGAGGGGATTATACCTTCAAAAGAATAATTACCATAAAATATAAATTGTAGTTTATATAATTTAAAAAGTAATTTTCTTCAATATAGATTTTAATTTAATTTTTAATGAGCAATATAATATAGTAAGAAGCTTTATACTATTGTGCATCAAAAGAATGTTTCACGTGAAACATTTTAAACTTATTTAAATGGATAATATATATAGTAATATTGATTTATACTTACTTATAGTTTTTAAGTATATTTCATTATTGCTACTGCATTAAAAATCTAATAATACTAATAGAAATTGATAATTAATCAATATACATCCTTATCCTAACCCGGATAAACAAGAAAAGTATGATACGAGAATTTTGACATTTTGTACATGAAATTGTTCGCAAGTACCTAAGTACCACTAATAAATGACTATTTTTATGAGGATCTAAACAATATTTCATTTTGTTTTTTTCAAAAATACTATACCCCATTTCATTTTTTATAATTTTTTTATTTAGATTTCCTGGCTTATACTAACTTTTAGGTCTCATATATTGGATATATTCTGAAGAAAATACATTTTTCAATATAGTTAATTCTTTATATAATATTGACCTAAACAAACCATAAATGCGTGATACTAAATTTTTAACATTTTATGCTGGATATTATATTGTTTATATGTATCTAACTTGAATAGACTAAAAATATATGATACTAACAAATCATCACACCTGATTGATTGAATAGATACATCTAAAAGCTGACATTTAGACCATCTATTGCTACAGCTATTATTAATAACAACTTAACCTAAATAAGCCAGTAAACAGGATATGTTTTTTTATTTTGCGCAGAATCTTGTCCGTAAGTAACTAAGTTGCAGATACTGTCGGCAAATAACATTTTCAAAAAAATCTTGCTGCAATATGCATGAGTCACAGCATATCTTGCGAAAAGCAAATCATTTTTCGAGAGTATCTATAACGAATGTTTCACGTGAAACATTTAGAAAATTATTGCTATTTGTGAACCATCCACTTTTGCTGAGATATATTCATTTTATTATATATTATGGATTAAAATTTTAGCTGCTGAAAAAGCAGATGTCTGGCAAATAACAAAAAATTACAAAATAGCAATTTAGCTATACAAAACTATTAAACTCTAAAAACTACAAAGTATGATATTTTCGAAATTCGAGACAGTCGCTAAATAAAATACTATCCTCCATACAAACTTAATACTTATCTATTTTTCTCAAAATACTGAACCACCACCGATATAAGCGGGGTATCCTGCTCTGGCTTTCTTTTTAGAACGCTGCAAGCAGCGCAGTATTGACCCTCGAATAAATAAATCAAAAAATTTCCAATAAAAAATCGACTAACCCCAAATAAAATATACTTATTTAACAATATCTCAATAAGCAAATAAATCTTAAAAGACTATTATAATCTTTTATGGAATATACAATACAAATCATTTAACATTTTATATAAGAAGTTATTTATAAGTATATAACTTGAATAATCTATAAATATATAATACTAACAACTCCAACACTGAATAATTGGAAAAATGCATATAAAGTCGGCATTCGGACCGTCTATTGCTACAGCTATTATTAATAACAACTTAACCTGCATAAACAAGAAAAGCAAGCATACCGAGTATTCTCGTTAGCTTCCTTTTTAAAAAGCTACAAGCAACAAATATAAGATTCTCAAAGGAATATAAGATCCTCGAAGGAATATAAGATCCTCAAAGGAAAAAAATAGGACAGATATCCTGCCCTATATAACAAACTATATAATTAAAACTCATTACACATAATTTTACAGTAATCAAATGAGACACCCAACCTGGATAAACCAGAAAAGACGCGATAAGAGAATTTTGCCATATTGCAAAATCAATTTTCTATAAGTGCCTAAACTACATATCTTTAAAATAATATATACTCGTAAATAAGATATACAGCAAATAACAAAAAATAACATTTGCACAGAAAATCCTTAAGCAAATAATATCTTAGTCACTATCCATGTTATAGCCCCCATCCGTCACCAATCCCTACATAATCGGACTTTTCTCCGGAACTCCGGCCTTTCTCGGATATTTATTTTTTGTACAGCTTTCCTTATGTATTTTCACAAATGACCTTTCGATTTCACTCAGCGGAAGCTTGAATTTTACAACCTCCTCCATCCTTCCTCCCAACACACGTATCGATGTCTCAGCTTGTTTTATTTCCTCATCCGCATTCCCGCTTTTATAAGAAATAAAATATCCTCCAACACTTACATATGGGACACAGTACTCACTCAATACTGCCAAATTTGCCACTGCTCTTGATACACACAGATCAAATGATTCTCTATACTCCGATCCTCTCGCATAATCTTCTGCCCGGCCATGTAAAGTAATCACCTTCTGTAAACCTAATTTACATGCCACTTCATCCAAAAAATGTATTCTTTTCTGAAGTGAATCCAGCAATACAACCTCCAGATGTGGAAATGCAATCTTAAGGGGAATTCCTGGGAAGCCCGCACCCGTTCCTATATCAATGATCCGATTCAACTTACTCAGATCAATCACTTTTGCAACCGCGAGACTATCTACAAAATGCTTTTCATACACCTCGTCATAATCCGTAATTCCAGTTAAATTCATCACCTTATTCCACTCAACCAGCAATTCATAAAATTGATGAAATTTTTCCTGCTGTTCTCGATCTAATTCTATATTCAGTGATTCCAATTGCCTTAAAAATTTATCATTCAAAATATCAACTTACCTCTCATCAAATGAAAAACAATCTATAACTGTTCTTGTTTTATACTCTGTTCCTAATTTGCCTGCAGATAAACCAACAATACAGAAACATCCGCCGGCGAAACTCCGGATATTCTGGATGCCTGTCCAATGGATGCAGGTCGGATTTCCTTCAGCTTCTGTTTTGCCTCGATCCGAAGACTATGAACCTCGTCATAATTGATATCCTCTGGTATTCTCTTATCCTCCAGCTTTTTAAACTGCTCCACCTGTCTCTGCTGTCGTTTTATATATCCATCATATTTAATGTTGATATTAACCTGCTCTGCCACATCATATGGAAGGCTTTTTCTTCCCGAATCGATCGGAGCCAGACATTGGTAATTCAATTCCGGCCTCCGGATCAGTTCAGATAACTTTATTCCTGAAATCAACGGCGTACTTCCATAAACCTCCAGCAATAACTGAACCTCTTCCGATGTTCCGATATTCGTATGATTCACCCGGTCGATTTCTTCCTGAATCTGTTTTTCTTTCCTAAGAAGCCTCTGATAACGTTCCTCATCAATCAAGCCAATCTCATAACCCAGCTTTGTCAGTCTCAGATCCGCATTATCCTGGCGCAAAAGCAGCCTGTACTCCGCCCTGGAGGTCATCATCCTGTACGGCTCATGATTTTCCTTTGTCACAAGGTCATCAATCAGCACTCCGATGTACCCCTGAGAACGATTGATCATAATTCCTTCTTTTCCCTGCAGCTTCCTGGCGGCATTGATTCCCGCGATCAATCCCTGTGCCGCAGCCTCCTCATAACCCGAGCTTCCGTTAAACTGTCCCCCGCTGAATAATCCTTCCACATTTTTAAATTCCAATGTACTTTTCAACTGTCTGGCATCAATACAGTCATACTCGATTGCATATGCATTTCTCACGATCCTTACATTCTCCAGACCCGGAACACTTCGATACATGGCATACTGGACATCCTCAGGAAGGGAACTGGACATTCCTCCCACATACATTTCATTTGTATCAAGTCCTTCCGGTTCAATAAAAACCTGATGCCTGTTTTTATCTGAAAATTTAACCACTTTATCCTCAATTGACGGACAATATCGTGGTCCTGTTCCTTCTATCATTCCGGAAAATAAAGGCGACCTGTCCAGATTATTTCGAATAATCTCATGTGTTTTTTCATTTGTATATGTCAGCCAGCAGGATACCTGATCAATCTGTACATCCTCCATTTTCGTTGTAAATGAAAATGGTACAACAAACTCATCCCCCTTCTGCTCTTCCATCTTCGAAAAATCAATCGAATTTTTATCAATTCGTGCCGGAGTACCTGTCTTAAAACGATACATCCGGATTCCCAGCCTTTTCAGACTTTCCGTAAGATGATTCGCAGGCTGCAGGCCATTGGGACCTGTCTGAGTACTCACCTCGCCATAGATACACCGCGCGCACAAATAGGTTCCGGTACATAACACGACCGCGCTGCAATGATAAATTGCGCCGGAATAAGTCTGTACTCCCGTGACCTTTCCATTTTCAGCAAGGATGTCCGTTACCTCCATCTGCCGTATCTCCAGATTTTTCTGATTCTGAAGCACGCTTCTCATTTTTCTGCTGTAATCTGCTTTATCCGCCTGCGCGCGAAGAGAATGGACTGCAGGCCCCTTCGACTTATTCAGCATTTTCGACTGAATAAATGCCCGGTCAATCACCTTTCCCATCTCCCCGCCCAGGGCATCCACCTCCCTGACCAGATGTCCCTTAGAACTTCCGCCTATATTCGGATTACAGGGCATCATCGCTATACTGTCAATACTGATCGTAAATAATAATGTCCGAAATCCAAGCCTGGCTCCCGCCAACGCTGCCTCACATCCGGCGTGTCCGGCGCCGACCACAATAATATCGTAGGAATCATTATTTTCCCATACAGAATTTGCTGAATATTTCATTTACCAAATCCTCTCCAATCATTTCACCTGTTATACTTCCCAAACTCTCATATGCATCCATCAGATCAATGGAATAAAAATCCTCCGGCATCTGGTCACGGATACTCTCCTGCACACGTTTCAGAGAAGCATACGCACTTGTCAATGCTTCCTTCTGCCGCAGATTCGTAATGTGAATTTCTTCATTTGAGGAAACAGCACCCTCCAAAAACATCTTCTGCAGCACAGTACCAAATTCCTGAATCCCCTGTTCCATTTTTACAGAAATATCAATCAAAGGAATCTGCTCCACCGCATGATAAATATAATCCTCTTTATCCACATACTTATCCACAGTATTTTTTCCGTTCTTCACATTTTCAAAATCATCCTCTTGTAGATCCTGTTCCTGATTGACTCTTTTTTCCACATTAAAAAATATATCACGAAGAAAGTTTTTCACATCGTCTTTGTTGATTACGGTACTCAGATCTGACTTATTCAATAATATGACACATCTTTTCCCATAAATCAGCTCTGCAATGTGAATATCATTCTCATCCAGCTCCCGTGAGGCATCGGCAACATATACGATCAGATCCGCCTGATCCGCATATTCCTTTGCCTTATCCACACCGATTTTTTCAATCCTGTCACTTGTATCACGGATGCCGGCAGTATCGATCACATTCAGATTCAAACCATGGATCCGCACCTGCTCCTCCAGAATATCCCGGGTCGTCCCTTCAATATCCGTAACAATCGCCCGCTCCCTGCCGGAAAGAACGTTCAGCAGAGAGGATTTTCCCACATTCGGCTTCCCCAGGATCACAGTCTGGATCCCTTCCTTGATAATCCTCCCGCTGTCATAGGAACGGATCAGCTGATCCAGCTCCTGCATCACTTCTGTCAAAACCAGATCCAGCTTTTCCCCATATCCCTCTATACTGATATGTTCCGGATCATCCAATGCAGATTCAATAAAAGCAGTGTGATAAATAATCTTCTCCCTGATCTTATTGACTGCATTTTTAATGCTTCCGCGCAGTTGACCAACAGAACTTTTCAGCGCATATTCATTCTGCGAATTGATCACGTCGATCACTGCCTCCGCCTGGGACAGATCCATCCGTCCATTCAGGAAAGCACGCTTCGTAAATTCCCCCGGTTCCGCAAGCCTTGCACCACTTTTCAACACAATTTCCAAAACCTTTTTCACAACAAAAATACCGCCGTGGCAGTTGATCTCTACCGTATCCTCCCCGGTAAAGGTTCTTGGTGAACGCATGACAGAAACCAGAACCTGGTCGATCATCTCGGCCCCATCCTTGATAAAACCATAATGGATCGTATGGCTTTCCGCCTCCGATAACTGATCCTTCCCATGGTAAATGCGGTCGATCACTTCAAATGCCTTTCCACCGCTGATCCGCACAATTCCGATTCCGGAAGCCGACATTCCTGTAGAAATTGCAGCAATCGTATCTCGATAAATCATAAAAACAATCCCTCTATTTTATACTCATGACCAATGAAATCTGACAAAATATTGCATCAGCCCCGTCTGCTGAACAGGATATCCTTCCCATATCAAAACAGGACCGCCGCATTAAGGATACATTCTTACTTAATACGGCAGCCCCCGCCCTTCAACTCATTTTCAAAATAACTCATGCAAAATAAGATTCCCTTTTACGATTCTTTCCCAGCACAAGCTATTTTAATCCTGTTCTCTATCTCTTTAATGTTACAACAACCTTCCGGTAAGGATCTTCCCCCTCGCTGTGCGTAGTCACATACGGATCTGACTGCAGGGAATAATGGATGATCCTTCTCTCATAAGGATTCATTGGCTCCAGTGCGATCGGCTTTCTGTTTCTCTTCACCTTATGCGCAATATTCTTCGCCAGATGCCTCAATGTCTCTTCCCTTCTCACACGGTAATTTTCCGTATCCAGCTTCACTCTCACATAACCTGCCTGCTGTTTGTTCGCAACCCGGTTCGAAAGATACTGCAGGGAATCCAATGTCTGACCGCGCTTGCCGATAATAATTCCCATATTATCACCGGACATATCAATGCAAAGTACTCCATCCTTATCCACTTCAGATTTGATCTGAACCTCCATTCCCATCACCTGGAATACATCATAGAGGAATTTTTCCACAGCCTTTTTCGTCTCTTCCGTTACCTCAGCAACCTCGGAAGACCTTCTGGATGAAGAACTCTCTTTTTCAGAAGAAGTCTCTGTCGCAGCATTTTTTTCCTTCGCAGGTTTCTTTTCTTCTGCCGCCGGCTTTTCGACCGGAGTATCCTTTTTCGTTTCTTTTTTAACTTCTTTCTTGAAATCATTCTTAAATGATTTCTTTTCTTCCATTTTTGCTTCTTTTTTGATTTCTTCTAAAATATCATTTTCTTTTTCCACGCCTTTTTTTCTTCTGGCTTCAATGACTGCCTGCTTCATGCCAATCCCAAGAAAACCGGCGCTTCCCTTTTCGATCACATCGTATTCCAGCCTGTCGCTGGTAACACCCAACTGAATCATTGCCTCTGTGATCGCATCGTCTACAGTTTTTGCTGAAACTCTGATACTGCCATCCATTTTCGACCCCTGCCTTTCCATTTATAAATACCTGTTAAACGAAGTCCGCCCGTCCCGCAGGGCATATATTTTGGGATGCCCTTCGGTATAAAACATGAAATAAAAAATTTTTAATGCTTCTCTTTATTTTTTCTTTTGCCGTAACTTTTATCTGCACTGCTGTCTGCGTTGCTGCTGTCAGAATCCTTTGTATCAGGCTCATCCACCTGTCCGGTATTGTACCGGCTCACCATATTTGCGATATCTGTGAGACTTCCCTTCTTCGCATTCCTGTTCAATTCGGAAGCCCGATCCAAAAGTCTCTGCCTCTCTTCCTCTGAGATATTGGACTTTCTCTCAACACGCCGGGTACTGGTTGCAGCCATCTGATTGATCTCTTTGGCGGATGTCCCTTTCTTTTCCCGCTTCTTCGCTGCCTTCTTCTGATTCTCCGCAATCAGATCTTCCATAGATTTACTGTTCAGATATTTGTTGATCGCAAGCTGCTGTATTGATCTGACTGCCGCACTCGCCGCCCAGTAAAGACCAAGTCCTGCCGGAAGCGTAAAGCCAATGAATACGGAAAACAGCGGCATTGTATAAGTCATGGTCTTCATGGAATTTGCCATCGGATTATCCGTATCCGTCTGGGGCTGCTGAGGCATCAGCTTCACACTGATAAACTGGGTCAGACCTGCAAGCACCGGAATGATCACCGCCAGGATGATCCCACCGATGGTAAAATTCCTAATAGATGCCATCAGCATGGTCATGGGAGTCTCACCTATATTGATTCCCAAAAAGCTGTTCATATGTCCGATCGTATCAATGGTGGAATTTGCAATACTTTCCAGAGTCGGCAACTTATCCACAAGCGCATCCCATGTGGAATCCTGGAACTTGTACAAGACGGTAACCAGGGTATCCGCCTGTGAATAATCATAGGATTTCGGATTCATCAATACCGGAGACGCAGAACCGATTCCTTCCATGATTTTTTGAAAGCCATCTATGGACATGATTTTTTCCACAACCGGCATATAGACATCTTTGACCCTCTGCACATGATTCGGAATGTACATGATCACAGGATACAATCCAAAAAGTATCGCAGTTGAGGCAAACATCGGAAGACACCCGCTTGACATGCTGGTTCCGTACTTTTCATATACCGCATTCATCTCTTCCTGCTGCTTCAGCATGGATGCCTGATCTTTTTTTCCTGCGTACTTCTTCTGAATTTTTTGAAGCTCCGGGCTCATTACAGACTGCATCTTGGACCACTTCTGCTGCTTGATCGTAAGCGGGATCATCAAAAAATAAGTCACAATTGTAAAAATAATGATACAGATTCCGATATTCTGTATTCCGAATACCCCGTCCATTACATTATATATTACATTCATTACCTTACCAAGCAGCCATGAAGTCTGCTTAATTACAGGCCAGTTATATATCCCTGTAGCTATAATTCCATACATTTCTCATCCTCCTTAAGGTACCGGATCAAATCCGCCTTTTGCAAATGGATTGCACCGAAGAATCCTCCAGACAGCAAGGGCCCCGCCCTTGAACGCACCATACTTTTCAATTGCCTCTATCCCATACTGTGAACAAGTCGGTGTATATTTACAGCAGGAACCTGCCTTCATCCCGGACAAATACTTTTGATAGAATCGGATCAATCTGATCAGGAGCTTCTTCAACCGCACCACTTCCTTATTTTCAGCGATCTTCTTTTTCGCTGATATATATTTTATGAAGCTTTCCCAGGTGGATCAACGCACTTTTCATGTCTGCAAATGAACTGTTCTTTGCATTGACTCTGACCACGGCAACAATGTCATATCCACACAGGAAATATTCTTCTTGAAGTCGATAGCTTTCCCGGATCAGCCTTGTGAGGTGATGTCTCACAACACTGTTTCCTACTTTTTTACTGACGGAAATCCCAAGCCGGTTCCGGCCCAGATCATTCTTCCTTATATACATGACTAGAAACCGGTTGGCATAGGATCTTCCTGTACGATACACAATTTGAAAATCTTTATTCTTCTTTAAAGATTCCGAATATAACATGATTCTCTTCCTATTTAATATAGAAGAAAAGGCGTATCCTGCGGATACACCCGCAACAGTTATAAAAAGGCCACATTAAATGCGGCCTAAGCTGATAATTGCTTTCTTCCTTTTGCTCTTCTGGCAGCCAATACTTTTCTTCCGCCTGCTGTTCTCATTCTTGCCCTGAACCCATGAACTCTTGCTCTGGATTTCTTCTTCGGCTGAAATGTCATCTTCATGATCTATACACCTCCCTTATAAATACTATCCTGCCCCGGATAAACCGGTAAAGATGTCTCAGATAGAAACTATTATCTTTCTTATAATATAAAATCGATCAAAAATACCCTAATAACTATATATATTACAAAAAGATTCTCATAAATTATATGCAAAAAACCCTTTTAAGTCAAGCTAATCCAGCTATTTTATCACATTTTTTTCGTTTTTTATTCTTTTCACAGAGTTATCCCCAAAATGTGGATAACTTAGTGAATTTTTGTGGATAACTGCAAAATATCTTGTGGATAAAAAATTTTTTTTAGAAAAATATGTTCTGTTCACTTCTAAAATTCGATATGAATTACTTTTCTCCCAGTTATGCACATCTTTTATGATTGCGCCGAATCCCTTTTTGATGTAGAATAGGGTAAGAAGAGAGTTTCTTATCAGGCTCTTTAAATCCAAATTGATCAGGAGTTATTATTGATGAACATTGTAGAAGAAAACTGGCCGCAGATCCTGGAAAAGATGAAATCAGAGTATTGCTCATCAAATATCGCGTACACGACGTGGATCGAACCTCTGACCGTATACGAAGTCTCCGATGATACCGTATACATCCTTGTGAAGCTCAAGGCGAGCCTGGAGCATATCGAAGAAAAGTACATGCTCCCCTTTAAGGTATGCATTGCGGAAGTGACCGGGCATGAATATGAGGTGTCCTTTGTCACGGAAGACCATTTAGTGATCCACAGAAAAAAAGAACAGACAGCCAGGAAACAGAAGAACAACGCAGTCCTTGAATCTGCCAACCTGAATCCAAAATATACCTTTGACACCTTCGTGGTCGGCAGCAATAATAACTTTGCACATGCCGCATCCCTTGCAGTTGCGGAGTCTCCCGGAGATATCTACAATCCTCTTTTCATTTACGGAGGCGTAGGACTGGGCAAGACACATCTGATGCATTCCATTGCCCACCATATTCTGGAGAAGGACGCTTCGAAAAAGGTGCTCTACGTGACCAGTGAGACGTTCACCAATGAACTGATCGACGCATTGAAAATTGGTAAAAACGGAGATGAACTTGCAATGACAACCTTTCGTGAGAAGTACCGCAACAACGATGTACTGCTCATAGATGATATTCAGTTCATTATCGGAAAAGAAAGTACGCAGGAAGAATTTTTCCACACCTTTAACCACCTCCACGTATCCGGCAGACAGATCATCATATCCAGTGATAAGCCCCCCAAGGACATTGAGACTTTGGAGGCACGCCTTCGGACAAGGTTCGAATGGGGTCTGATCGCCGACATTTCATCCCCGGACTATGAGACGAGGATGGCGATCCTGAGAAAGAAGGAAGAACTGGACGGGCTGGAGCGCTATCACATTCCGGATGATGTCATGCAGTACATCGCCAACAACATCAAGTCCAACATCCGGGAACTGGAAGGCTCCCTGAACAAGCTGATCGCACTTTCCAATCTGGAAAAGAAGCCGATTGACATAGCGCTTGCAGCAGAGGCCTTAAAGGATATGATCTCACCGGACAATATCCGTGAGATCACGCCGGAGCTGATCATGGATGTCGTATCCGAGCATTTCAACGTATCCATCGCCGATTTGAAGGGCAGGAAGAGGAATGCCGAGATCGTACTTCCCCGGCAGATCATCATGTACCTCTGCAGGGATCTGACAGATACTCCTCTGAAGGCTGTAGGAGTTCTGCTTGGTGGGAAAGACCATGCATCCATCAGCCATGGAGTAAAGAAGATTGCCGCTGACCTTCAGACAGATGAAGCGCTCAGCAATACGGTCAGTATCATCCGTAAAAAATTGAATCCATTGTAATATAGATACTCACGGCAGATAATTCTGCCGCTTAGTATAACAATTTTATTTACTCACATTTTGTGAATAACCTTGTTGAAAAGAAGAAACAAGATTGTGAACATTGGGAAATACTAAAGTTGAGAGGAACATGCCGAAAATTTCAATCCTGATTTTTTCCCCATCATCCCCCTTCCCATCCCTCCTGTTTCAACAGGCTTATCCAAACACACAAACCTCGATTTCATAAGGGCTTGCAGCACTTTTAAACTTATCTACAGCCCCTACGGAGACGAAGTCGGAAGTGAATTTATTTATAGATACATAAAACGCGCATGGGATTTTCCTTCTCAACACGAAGGAATCCTCCATGACGAAAGAAAGGAGTTTTCAACATGAAGATAATCTGCAGCAGAAATAATCTGGTCAAAGGAGTCAGCATCGTATCAAAAGCCGTACCTTCCAAAACGACCATGCCGATCCTGGAATGTATCCTGATCGACGCATCCTTAGATACCATTAAGCTTACGGCAAATGATATGGAACTTGGCATAGAGACAACCATTGAAGGTGAGGTTGTGGAG
The DNA here is from genome assembly GCA_910575475.1 of Lachnospiraceae bacterium. Classification (GTDB taxonomy): domain Bacteria; phylum Bacillota; class Clostridia; order Lachnospirales; family Lachnospiraceae; genus Schaedlerella. The sequence goes on from CAJTGD010000031.1 coordinate 61,645, forward strand.
CATGGAATTCTGGCCCTGAATGCAAAGATATTTTCAGAAATTGTCAGAAAGCTGCCGGATAACGATGTGGTCATTGACGCAGAGTCAGACAGTCAGGCATTGATCACCTGTGAAAAGGCAAAATTTAATATCGCTGCACAGTCCGGTGAAGATTTTTCCTATCTTCCGGCAATCGAAAAAGAAAATTTTTTTACAATATCGGAGTTTACCCTGAAGGAAGCCATCCGCCAGACTATCTTTTCTATTGCGGATAATGATTCCAATAAGATGATGACCGGTGAATTATTCGAGATCACGGATGATAAACTTCGGGTCGTTTCTCTGGACGGACACAGGATCTCGATCCGGAAGATCGAGTTAAAGGATTCCTACGAACCGAGAAAGGTGATCGTTCCCGGCAAGACCCTGCAGGAGATCAGCAAGATCATAGGAGGAGAAGCAGAGGAATATGTGGATATTTCCTTTACGAAAAATCACATTGTATTTGAATTTGATAAGACCGTAGTCGTATCCCGCCTGATCGAAGGGGATTATTTTAAGATCGATCAGATGCTTTCCAGCGATTATGACACCAAGATTACGGTGAATAAGCGGGAGCTCCTGGATTGTATCGACCGTGCCACGCTTCTGATCAAGGAGGGGGACAAGAAGCCGATCATCATCGATATCGGAGATGAATCCATGCAGCTCAAGATCAAATCCCAGATCGGATCTATGGATGAGGATATCTTTATCACAAAAGAGGGAAAGGATCTTCTGATCGGATTTAATCCGAAGTTTTTGATCGATGCGCTGAGAGTCATTGACGATGAAGAGGTGGAGCTGTATTTCATGAATGCAAAGGCGCCCTGCTTCATCAAGGACAAGCAGCAGACCTATATTTATCTCATACTGCCTGTCAATTTTAACGCGGTGGTATAAGAATAAAACTGGATCAGTATTGCGGAACATTTAAAATTTCAGCCGGAAAAAATGTCACCTGTATGGTTGGATGCTTCAAGAAGCTTTCAGCCTGTTCATTCAGGTGAAAAAGATATTGCTGTGGATATCCGACAGATGCCCACAGCAATGGCTGTTTTTTAGGAAAGGAGATTCATCGAATGGAACTGTTTTATTTGAGAGATTCCGAGGATCATATCAAGCTGGGTCAGGCATTGAAGGCAGCCGGCCTGGTGGAATCCGGGGCAGATGCCAAACAGGCGGTGCAGGACGGTGAGGTCAGTGTCAACGGAGAGATTGACACCAGAAGAGGCAGAAAGCTCTATGACGGCGACCTTGTAGAATACGGCGGAGAAAAGATTCAGATTTCCAGCAGAAAATAGGAGATCCTGACTCTGCAGACAGGAACATTTTCTCACATGTCTGTTGGGAATATGAAAAAAATAAATTGAAAAATTGGGAAAAACAGTGTAAAATATACATTGGATATTTTTGGATGATGTTGACTTTGGAGAAGATATGATAATCAAGTCTTTGAAACTAAAGAATTACAGGAATTATGATCTGCTTGATCTGCATCTGGACGCAAACACGAATATCCTCTATGGGGATAACGCCCAGGGAAAGACAAATGTTCTGGAAGCTTTGTATCTATCAGGAACCACAAAGTCACACAGAGGTGCAAAGGACAGAGATTTGATTCGACTTGGATATGATGAATCTCATATAGAGACGGTCATTGAGAAGCGGGGAATGGAATATCAGATCGACCTGCATCTGAAAAAGAACAGCCCGAAGGGGATCGCGGTGAATAAGATTCCCATACGGAAGGCAGTAGAATTGTTCGGCATCGTCCATTTTGTATTTTTCTCTCCGGAAGACTTAAATATCATTAAGGAAGGGCCTGCTGGCAGAAGGAGATTCATTGACCTTGAGCTGTCGCAGCTTGATAAGGTATATCTGAGTAACCTTTCTAACTATAATCGTATTATTAATCAAAGAAATTCCTTGCTAAAAGAAATTGTACATCAACAAAGCCTGATAGAGACATTGGATATCTGGGATATGCAATTAATTGAGTATGGAACGAAGATCATTGACCGGAGAAAAGAATTTGTGAACCAGGTTAATAAAATAATTTCGGATATCCATCTCCGTCTGACCGGGGGAAAGGAGCATCTCTCTTTATCCTATGAAACATCTGCCGGAGACATGCCTCTGGAACAGGCAGTGAGGAGATACAGGGAAAGGGATCTGAAGCTTAAGAGTACGTCTGTCGGCCCCCACAGGGATGATATGGGATTTCAGGAGGGAAGCCTGGACATCCGGAGATTTGGTTCCCAAGGACAGCAGAGGACAGCGGCGCTGTCTCTGAAAATGTCGGAGATTGAGCTGGTCCGGTCCGTGACGGGAGATACCCCCGTGCTTTTGCTGGACGATGTTTTGTCTGAACTGGACAAAAACAGGCAAAACTATCTATTGGACAGTATCCACGATATACAGACAATAGTGACCTGTACCGGGCTGGAGGAACTGATCAGCCACAGGTTTGCTGTTAATAGAGTTTTTTATGTAAAGGATGGAAGCATTGTAGAAAAAAAGGCATAAATCCGAAAGGCTTTGTGTTGCTTTACCATTTGAGGAGGTTATTGAATGAGTATGACTGGTACGGAATTTGATGCGGAATATGGAGCTGACCAGATACAGATCCTGGAAGGGCTGGAAGCAGTCCGGAAGAGGCCTGGGATGTATATCGGCAGTACCTCTCTGAGGGGACTTCATCATCTTGTGTATGAGATTGTGGATAATTCGGTAGATGAAGCATTGGCAGGGCATTGTGATACGATCGATGTGACGATCAATCAGGATAATTCGGTCACGGTGTCGGATAACGGAAGAGGAATTCCCGTAGGGATCAATCACAAATCAGGACTTCCTGCGGTAGAGGTTGTATTTACCGTACTCCATGCGGGCGGAAAGTTCGGCGGCGGGGGATATAAGGTGTCCGGCGGACTCCACGGCGTAGGGGCATCGGTGGTGAATGCGCTTTCCGACTGGCTGGAGGTGGAGATTTGTCACGAAGGCAAGATTTATAAGCAGCGCTATGAGCGGGGACAGGTTGTCTATAAGCTGAAGGTGGTCGGAGAATGTGATCCCGATAAAACAGGGACAACGGTTACATTTCTGCCGGATAAAAGTATATTTGAAGAAACGGTATTTGATTATGGGATTTTAAAACAGAGATTCCGCGAGATGGCATTTTTGACAAAGGGCCTTAAGATCATCCTGCGGGATGTGCGTGAGGAAGAGGTCAGGGAGCAGACCTTCCATTATGAGGGAGGAATCAAGGAATTTGTCACATACTTGAATAAAAGCAAGACGGCGCTGTACGACCAGATCATTTACTGCGAAGGGGAAAAGGATAACGTATACGTGGAAGTGGCCATGCAGCACAACGATTCTTACAGCGACAACACGTATGGATTCGTAAATAATATCACCACTCCGGAGGGAGGAACCCACATCGTGGGATTCCGCAATTCCCTGACGAAGACATTTAATGATTATGCGAGAAAAAATAAGCTGCTGAAGGACAGCGAGCCGAATCTTTCCGGGGAGGATATCCGGGAAGGTCTGACTGCCATTATCAGCGTGAAGATCGAGGATCCCCAGTTTGAGGGCCAGACCAAGCAGAAGCTGGGCAACAGCGAGGCAAGGGGCGCGGTGGATAATATTGTCAGCAGCCAGCTGGAGGTATTTCTGGAGCAGAATCCGAATGTGGCCAAGCTTACGGTGGAAAAGTCTGTCATGGCGCAGCGCGCTCGGGAAGCAGCAAGGAAAGCAAGGGATCTGACGAGAAGAAAATCTGCGCTGGAGGGGCTATCCCTTCCCGGAAAGCTGGCGGACTGTTCCGACAAGGATCCGGTGAATTGCGAGATCTATATCGTGGAGGGAGATTCCGCCGGCGGTTCCGCCAAAACGGCCCGCGACCGCGCAACCCAGGCAATCCTTCCTCTTCGCGGAAAGATTTTGAATGTGGAAAAGGCAAGGCTGGACAAGATCTATGCAAATGCGGAGATCAAAGCCATGATCACGGCTTTCGGAACCGGGATCCATGAAGATTTTGATATCAGTAAGCTTCGTTATCATAAGATCATTATTATGACCGATGCTGACGTGGACGGCGCCCATATCAGTACACTGCTGCTGACATTTTTATACAGGTTTATGCCTGAATTGATCAAGCAGGGCTATGTATATCTGGCGCAGCCGCCGCTGTACAAATTGGAAAAAAATAAAAAGACCTGGTATGCGTACAGCGACGAGGAGTTAAACAGCATTCTCACTGAGGTCGGAAGAGATACGAATAATAAGATCCAGCGTTATAAAGGACTGGGGGAAATGGACGCGGATCAGTTGTGGGATACGACCATGGATCCGGAGCATCGTATCTTATTGAAGGTGACGATGGACGAAGAGACATCCTCCGAGCTGGACCTGACATTTACTACACTGATGGGAGATAAGGTAGAACCGCGGCGCGAGTTTATCGAAGCAAACGCGAAGTTTGTCAGAAATCTTGATATATAGCAGTAACACATAAAATCATAAAGGAGACAGTATGGAAGATAATATTTTTGATAAAGTCCATGAAGTTGACCTGAAAAAGACCATGGAAAATTCCTACATCGACTATGCTATGAGCGTTATCGCCGCCCGTGCGCTTCCGGATGTAAGGGACGGTCTGAAACCGGTTCAGCGCAGAATTTTATATTCCATGATCGAACTGAATAACGGCCCGGACAAGCCGCATCGTAAATGTGCGCGTATCGTCGGGGATACGATGGGAAAATATCATCCCCACGGAGACAGTTCCATTTATGGAGCCCTGGTCAACCTTGCCCAGGAATGGTCTACCAGATATCCTCTGGTGGACGGTCATGGAAACTTCGGTTCCGTGGACGGCGACGGGGCTGCGGCCATGCGTTATACAGAGGCCCGGCTGAGTAAGATTTCCATGGAAATGACGGCAGATATCGGCAAGGATACCGTTGATTTTTCCCCGAACTTTGATGAGACGGAGAAGGAGCCGGACGTTCTTCCATCCAGATTTCCAAATCTCCTGGTCAATGGGACCAATGGAATTGCCGTCGGTATGGCAACGAATATTCCTCCTCACAATCTGAAGGAAGTGATTGCCGCAGTCGTCAAGATCATAGATGACCAGATCGATGAGAACGGCGAGACATCCATCGAAGATGTGATGGAGATCATCAAGGGACCCGACTTTCCTACAGGGGCGGAGATCCTTGGTACAAGAGGTATTGAGGAATCTTACCGGACCGGACGCGGAAAGATCCGGGTGCGTGCGGTTTCTAATATTGAACCCATGCAGAACGGAAAGAACCGGATCGTTGTGACAGAGCTTCCCTTCATGGTCAATAAAGCAAGGCTGATCGAGAAGATCGCGGAGCTTGTGAAGGATAAACGGATCGATGGGATCACGGAACTCAGCGACCAGTCCAGCAGGGAAGGGATGCGGATCTGTATCGAGCTGCGCCGGGATGTGAACCCGAACATCATTTTAAATCAGCTTTATAAGCATACACAGCTCCAGGATACCTTCGGAGTGATCATGCTCGCTCTGGTCAATAACCAGCCCAAGGTCATGAATCTGCTGGATATGCTGAAATATTATCTGCAGCACCAGGAAGAGGTCGTAACCAGAAGGACCAAATATGAGCTCAACAAAGCAGAGGAACGGGCCCACATTTTACAGGGCCTGCTGATCGCGCTGGATCACATTGATGAAGTGATCCGGATCATCCGCGGTTCCAAGACTGTCCAGATCGCAAAGGAAGAGCTGATGAAGCGCTTCGAGCTGACGGACGTACAGGCACAGGCGATCGTAGATATGCGTCTGCGTGCTCTGACAGGTCTGGAGCGGGAGAAGCTGGAGGCAGAATATGCAGAGCTGATGAAGAAGATCGGTGAATTAAAAGCAATCCTTGCCGACAGAAAGCTTTTGCTTGGAGTGATCAAAAAAGAAATACTGATCATTTCCGATAAATACGGAGATGAAAGAAGGACCAGCATCGGCTATGATGAATTTGATATCTCGATGGAGGATATGATTCCGAAGGAGGATGTGGTTGTCACCATGACAAAGCTTGGCTATATCAAGCGCATGACCATCGACAACTTCAAGAATCAGAACCGGGGCGGAAAAGGCATCAAGGGAATGCAGAAGTTGGACGATGATTTTATTCAGGAGCTTTTCATCACCTTTACCCACAATTATATCATGTTCTTTACGAATAAAGGGCGTGTGTACCGGATGAAGGCCTATGAGATTCCCGAAGCCAGCAGGACCTCCAGAGGAACGGCTATTATCAATCTCCTGCAGCTGATGCCGGATGAAAAGATTACGGCCATGATCCCGATCAAGGTCTATGATGACAATCAATACCTGTTTATGGCAACAGAAAACGGCCTTGTGAAAAAGACGCCGCTGTATGAATACAACAATGTCCGCAAAAAGGGTCTGGCTGCCATTACGCTTCGGGAGGACGATAACCTGATCGAAGTCAAGATCACTGACAATGAGAAGGAGATCCTCCTTGTAACAAAATACGGCCAGTGCATCCGGTTTGATGAAAAGGATGTACGCTCAACCGGAAGGACTTCCATGGGAGTCCGGGGAATCAATCTGTCCGACGGAGACGCCGTGATCGGTATGCAGGTCCACACCCAGGGCGAATGCCTGCTCATCGTTTCGGAAAATGGAATCGGAAAACGGACCATCATGGGTGAATTTACCATTCAAAACCGGGGCGGTAAGGGCGTCAAATGCTACAAGATTACAGAAAAGACCGGCGATGTGATCGGCATGAAGGCTGTCAACGAAGATGACGAGATCATGATGATCAACAGTGAAGGCATCATTATCCGGATGTCCTGCGCTGATATATCAAAGCTCGGCAGGATCACTTCCGGAGTCAAGCTGATCAATCTGAATGAAGAAGAAAAGGTGGTCAGCCTTGCGAAGGTGAGAAAAGCTTCCGCACAGATCGATGGGGAAGAGATTGAGATCGAGGAAGATGATGATCCGGGCGAGGAAGAAATTGGGGAATAATAACAACTGAATAATGTGCCGATAATCTAACATCAAATAAAGGTTATCGGCATATTTAAATTTAGATTTTACATTTAATATAAAAGCTTGATTTTATAAAAAAATACACAAAGACAGTATCAAATACTATAAGAAAGATAATAATTTCTTTAAAGAGATTTTTAGAATTTTATTTCATTAGAAAGAATAATATATTATAATTCTACAAAAAGTGACATAAGAAAATATATTGTTTACAGAAAACATAAATATAAAAATGGAACTCTGAATAAACAGAAAAGGATAAATGAAGATGAGACGTATTATATTAATGGTGATCCGAAATATACTATTAGTACCGATCATGTGGTTTAAACTCTGCTATTATGCTTCTCATGTAGATAAGTATACGGAAGAAGAACATTATAAGATGTTAAAGTTTATCGACCATCGGGCAAATAAAGGCGGGAATGTTGATATTGAGATCCATGGACTGGAAAACTTTCCGAAAGAAAATGGATTTATGTTCTTTCCGAATCACCAGGGATTATATGATGTTCTTGCAATCATAGAAGCATGTCCGGTTCCTTTTTCTGTAGTAGCCAAAAAGGAAGTTGAGAATATTCCATTTTTAAAGCAGGTTTTTATCTGTCTGAGGGCATTTATGCTCGACCGCAATGATGTACGCCAGGCTCTTCAGATTATAAACAGTGTTGCAGATGAAGTGAAAAAGGGAAGGAATTACCTCATATTTGCGGAAGGAACCAGATCGAAAAACGGGAATCGGATTGGTGAGTTTAAGGGCGGCAGCTTTAAATCAGCCACAAAAGCAAAATGTCCTATCGTTCCGGTTGCGTTGATCGACTCCTTTAAACCATTTGATACAAAATCCATTAGCCACGTTAAAGTTCAGGTCCATTTTCTAAAGCCAATGTATTATGATGAATATAAAGATATGAGAACAACGGAAATTGCCGCAGTGGTTCATGACAAGATCCAGGATACGATCGACCGATATGAATATAAGTAAAAATAAAGCCAGCAATCAGAAAATAAAGGTTTCAGATAAAGATGCGTAATATAAACAGACAGCATTAGTGTCTATTAATGTATATTTTATTGAAATGGCTGTGAATAATATCAAAGAAATATGGTAAAAATTCAAGAAAAATAAAAAAAGCGTTGACATTCGTTATTTTGTTTTGTATAATAGCTAATGCATTGTTGCATATGCCTTGTTGAATTTTGAATTCAATAAGTGTGGTTTTATAATAATTGAATACGGTTCTGCAGTAATGCAGGTCATATTTCAGAATCAGGAGAAATACTCAAGAGGCTGAAGAGGCGCCCCTGCTAAGGGTGTAGGTCGGGGAACCGGCGCGAGGGTTCAAATCCCTCTTTCTCCGTTCGATATTCAATCAAAAAAACTACTGGCTGTCCAGTAGTTTTTGCATTTGGTCATATGATGCGGTTGTGATTGGATATCTAAATTTCCACTATATATAGTATCAGAATGCTCCAGATAAAAAAAGTTGAAAAAAATGTAAAAAAACTATTGACATCTGATAAGGCAAGTGATATTATATGCAAGCTGACTCGTGAGAGACAGCCAAGGAAAAGGAGTTCGAAAGAAACTTCAAAAAACTTGAAAAAAGTTCTTGACAAGCGAAAAGCGATGTGATAATATATATAAGCTGTCGCTTGACAGAGAACAAAGACGGACCTTGATAACTAAACAATAGACAACGATCCTTGAAAATTTCTTAAAAGAGAGAAATTCAAAGAACGAGCATCGAGAAGAAGATTTTTGATGCGCCTCTGCTTCGGAAGAAGCGGAAAACAGTAAAAAAGGATGGATCAGCCAGAGAGTTGGTCCTGAGGGAAAGAACTTATAACGAGAGTTTGATCCTGGCTCAGGATGAACGCTGGCGGCGTGCTTAACACATGCAAGTCGAGCGAAGCACTTTTTTA
>CAJTGD010000032.1 GCA_910575475.1 Lachnospiraceae bacterium
GTAAATAGAACCTATAAAATATTGAATTAATTTAAGCACCTGTGTATGCAGGTGCTTAAATTGTCAGATAATTACTCAGAAATTTTATCTACACCCCCCCAAGTTTAGAAAAAATAAAAATAGAGATACTAAACTTGAGGTGAAGAATATGGAACATTACAGAAAGTCGTCACATTGCACGTATGATATCAAGTATCACCTGGTATGGATCACAAAATATAGAAAACCAGTGATAACAGGAAAAATAGCAGTACGGACAAGAGAATTAATCAGAATCGTATGCCAAAGCAATGAAGTAGAAATCTTAGCAGGTCATGTAGGAGCGGACCATATTCACATGCTGGTATCAGTACCGCCCCATTTTGTCATCAAGCAAACTGGTGCAATATATCAAAGGAACCACATCCAGGAAACTACAAATGGAATATAAAGAATTGAATAAACAATTCTGGGGACAGCATTTGTGGGCAAGAGGATACTTTGTGGCGAGTAGTGGGAATGTGACAGATGAAATCATCAGAGAGTATATCAAAAATCAAGATTTACAAGAGAAAAATAGAAATGATAACTTTGAGATAAGTTAAGAAAAAAGGAAACACGTAGAGACGAGACAACTTTAGGCTGCTTTAGCAGCAAACCGAACCTACCGGCTTTAGCCGGTAGTGGTTCAGTTATCGACAGGAATGAGATTTTATATGAAAGTCTGGAATTTAACGGAGACATGTACACCAACATGGAAAGCGGCAACGGCGGACGGGTAATTCAGGAATATTACGATGGAGGAATCAATACGGAAGAGGAAGAGAGGCCGATACCGGATCAATGTCTATGCATTGCAAATTTTAAATCCTTTTATAAAATGCTTTACCCGGAAGATATCCGGCCCAAGGTGATTCCCTTTCAGGGCGGACAGGCTAAAAACAATCTGAAATATAAGCAGATCATCATTGTACGAAAGGATCTGCAATTATCTCCGAGAAAACTGGCGGCGCAGTTCAGCCATGCTTCGATGGCATTTTTGACAACTCAGATCCGTGGGGAAGCAAAATACCAGATGGAATGTTATACTGCGGTACTTTCCTTCGGAAGGGAAATTTATGAAAACTGGATCAATGATGAGTTCACAAAATGTATTTTAGAAGCGGGGAATAAAGCCCAGCTTTTAAAGGCAAAGCGAATGGCAGAAGATTCGGGTATGGAAGAGGGGACAGATTTCTTTCTGATCTGGGATCACTGCCATACGGAATTGAAACCGGAAGAGATTGACTCCGACGGTAACGGCAGAACACTGACATGTATCGGTTTTCGTCCGATGGCAGCAAATAAAATTGACGGTATCGGCAGAAAATATCAATTGTACGTATAAAAGGTTCGGTTGCCGTATTTGTTGCATTCGGTTGCTGGCTCTGGCTGTTTTTTAAAATAAAAATCCGCTTGTCCGCGGACAGATTCTCTGCTATAGTTACAGTATCATACCGTGCGGAAGAGATAGAAGGAGGGAGCCCCATGGGAAGCTATTTGAATCCGGGAAATGAAAAGTTTGCGCAATGCATCAATTCGGAAATATATATAGACAAATCCGGCCTGATCCGCTACTGTAGCAGAGTGATGAATTCTCTGCAAAAATACATCAGCATGAGCAGGCCGCGCAGATTCGGAAAGTCTGTCACCGCGGATATGCTGACGGCATATTACAGCCGGGGATGCGATTCTGCGGAGCTGTTTGCGGGCCTTGAGATTTCGGGGGACGTGCATTATACAGAAAATATGAACCGATATAATGTGCTGTTTTTAAATATGCAGGAGTTCCTGAGCCAAAGCAGCAGTATGCCTGAAATGCTGCAGCTCTTGAAAAAATCTTTGCTATGGGATCTGCTTGACGGTTACACAGATCTGAGGTATTTTGATGAAACGAATCTAACCAGGACAATGCAGGATATATTTAACCAGACAAAAATCCCGTTTGTTATCATCATCGACGAGTGGGATTGCATTTTCCGGGAGTACAGGACGGAGGAGGAAGCCCAGAAGCTTTACCTGGATTTCCTGCGGGATATGCTCAAGGACAAAGGATATATCGCGCTATGCTATATGACCGGCATCCTTCCGATCAAAAAATACGGAACCCACAGCGCCCTGAATATGTTTGACGAATTTTCCATGGTATTTCAGGGGGCGCTGGCAGAGTATGCGGGCTTCACAGAGGCTGAAGTCAGGGAGCTGTGCCGGCGGTACGGCATGGACTTTGAGGAAACGAAGAGATGGTATGACGGATATTTTTTGGAAGGAGTAGGGTCTGTCTATAACCCGCGCTCCGTTGTCAGCGCTATGCGTTTTCGAACATTTCAGTTTTACTGGAATCAGACAGAGAACTTCGAAGCTCTCCGTTCCTACATTGACCTGAATTTCGAAGGGATGAAGGACGCGATCCTCCAGATGATGGACGCAAAAAGCGGTATTTCAGTGGATATCCGCAGCTTTACCAACGACATGGTGACCTTTCATTCCAGGGATGACGTGCTGACCCTCCTGGTGCATCTGGGATATCTGGGATACCGCAGTGACAGGGGCGAGGTATTTATTCCGAATGAAGAGATCTTAAATGAATACATCACGTCCATCAGCAATTCCGACTGGGGAGAGGTATCGAAGGCACTGAAAAATTCCAGGGCCGCTCTGGATGCGGTGTGGAACCAGAATGAGGTGCTTGTGGCAAAGGCGGTGGAGGAAGCGCATTTCGAGTCCTCCTATCTGCAGTACAATGACGAGAATGCGCTCAGCTATACCATTTCCCTGGCATTTTACGTGGCCCGTAATTACTATACGGTGATCAAGGAGTTCCCGTCCGGAAAAGGAAGGGCGGATATCGTGTACCTTCCAAGAAAACATCACGGGGATAAACCGGCGCTTCTGGTAGAATTAAAGTGGAATGAAACCGCAGAAAGCGCGATTGCGCAGATCCATGACAAATGTTATCCGAGGGCTTTAGAGGATTATAAGGGAAACCTGCTTCTGGTAGGGGTCAGCTATGATGAAAAAACCAAGGAGCATACCTGCCGGATTGAAACGTATACCATGTAGAAAAATACGGAGGTGCCCAATGGCAAACATCTTATTACTGGAAGACGATACAAGCCTCAACCGGGGCATCAGCTTAAAGCTGGAAAAAGAAGGATACAAGATGCTGAGCGCCTTCCGGGTTTCCCAGGCGGAGGAAATGTTCCGGGAGCATGAGGTATCCCTAATTATCAGCGATATTACCATGGAGGACGGCGACGGACTGGAGTTCTGCCGGAGCATCCGCAGAGTCAGCGATGTCCATCTGATCTTCCTGACCGCGCTGGATCAGGAGGTGGATATTGTAAACGGCTACGATGCCGGAGCCGACGACTACATCACCAAGCCATTCAGCCTGATGGTGCTGATCTCAAAGGTCAACGCGCTGATGCGCAGGATCGGGCAGGATCAGGACGACCGCGGGCAGATGTTATTTTCCCGGGACATCCGGGTGCAGTGCCGGGAGATGCGGGTCTATAAAGGGGACGAAGAACTGATCCTGAGCAAAAAGGAAATACAGCTTTTACTATATTTCCTGGAAAATCCGAAGCAGATCCTCTCGAAGGAGCAGCTCCTGGAGGCCGTGTGGGACGTGGACGCTCAGTTCGTGGACGACAACACCGTCCCGGTCACCATCAGCCGATTGAAAAAGAGGATCGCTGGAGATGAGGATTACGAGTATATCAAAAATGTCAGGGGGCTTGGGTATCTATGGACGGCGGAGGTATCGGGGAAATGAGGAAGAAATCCGGGAGAAAGCGTTGTCCTGTAACCTCTAAGCGCGGCGGGGGTACCGAAGGAATGCCGGAGCATCCGCCGGTATCATCTATAGAGGATAGCAGCGGCATTGAAAAAATGATCCGTGATCATGAACGGGGCTATATCTGGCTGGAACAGGAGTGGAAGAAAAATCTTGGGATAAGCACGGCGGGAATCGCGGTCTTATTCCTTTTTTTGCTGCCCGCCGGACTTTCGCTGCCCTATTATTCCGCACTGTTCGCCGGAGCAGTCTTGGCTAACGGAATCTGGTGCTTTCTGACATACCGACGGAAATACAGAGACTACCTGGAAATATCGGACTGCCTGGAGGAATTAGAAACAGGCAGTTACAGGAGACAGGAGTCACTGGAAACAGAAAAATCCAGTCAGCAGGCAGCATCGGAAACAGAAAAATCCAGTCAGCAGGCGGCATTGAAAACAGGCAATTCCAAGCGTCGGGCTGGCGGTAATACTTTACAAACCGGAATCCGATCCCAATTGCAGGAGCAGATGGAGCGGGTCGGACATGCGGTGGAGGTGTATAAAAAGCAGCTGGAGGATGAAAAGGAAAATACGAAATCGATGATCACAGATATTTCCCATCAGCTCAAAACCCCGGTGTCGGCGCTGCGGCTGAGCCTGGAGCTTTTAGGGGACGAGCAGATCACGGAGGAGGAAAAACGGGAATTTCTGGAGCGTGGAAAACAGGAGGTCGAAAAGCTGAACCACCTCATGGGAACATTGGTGAATCTGTCCCGGCTGGAAGCGGACATGATCCGCCTGGAGCCCCGGAAAGCCAGCCTGAAAGCAACGCTGATCCGCGGGGGAAACGGCATCTATCTCAAGGCAGAGGAAAAACAGATCGAGATGGAGATGAAGGAATTTTCCGATATGGAGCTTCTGCATGATCCCAGATGGACGGCGGAAGCCATTTCCAATGTACTGGATAACGCGGTAAAATATTCTCCCGCGAAAAGCACGATCCGGATCCGTGTGGAGCCCATGGTCTCCTATGTATTGATCGAGGTGGAGGACGAAGGGATTGGGATTGAAAAATCCGAGTACCCGAATATTTTCAAACGCTTTTACCGGGGAAAGAGGCCGGAGGCCGAAGCGCAGGAGGGCGCAGGAGTGGGGCTGTATCTGGTGCGGAAGATCTTCGAGGAGCAGGGCGGCAATGTGTGTGCGCTTCCGGCCCACGGCAAGGGAACCGTGATCCGGATGATGCTTCCGAAGAACTATGGATCAGAGTAGAAAGTTCCTAATAATTGAATAGGTCTGTCCCGCCGTGCGTCAACTCGAAAAACCTGCGGTTTTCCACGCACGGCTCGTAGTATAACAAAAATGTTATCTTTTCTGAAAGGTTCTTGTAAGGGTTCCGGAGTATGATATAAAGTAACTACTCAGCACAGGATAGCGCATTGATTGCGCCATCTGTACGAAAGTATACAGGCCGCCTCCTGACCAGGCGCACCCCGTAACACATGCAGAGCAGATTTAACACAACATCTATCATGAAAGGAGCCTTCTTATATGCACCCGATTTTAGAAACCATTGATCTTGTAAAAACTTACGGCGACGGTGATCATCAGATCAAAGCCATCGACCACACCAGCATCACTGTCGAACACGGAGAATTTGTGGCAGTGGTGGGCCGGTCCGGCTCCGGAAAATCTACCCTCCTTCATATGCTGGGCGGGCTGGACCGGCCGGACAGCGGGCAGGTCATCATCAGCGGACAGGATCTGTTTTCCTTAAAGGATGAACAGCTTGCGGTATTCCGCAGGCGGAAGATCGGATTTATTTTTCAGGATTTCAATCTGATCCCGGCGTTGAATGTGTGGGAAAATATCGTCCTTCCCATCGGCCTGGACGGCAAACGAGTGAACAAGGACTATGTGCTGGACATCATCCAGAGCATCGGCATGGAGGACCGTTTAAAAGCCCTGCCCAGTACGCTCTCCGGAGGCCAGAAGCAGCGGACGGCCATCGCCAGGGCATTGGCGTCCCGCCCGGCCATCATCCTGGCGGATGAACCCACGGGGAACCTGGATTCTCACACCGAGATGGAGGTGGTCGCCATGCTGAAAAGCTGCGTGGCAAAATACGGCCAGACACTGGTCATGATTACCCATGACGAAACCATTGCCCAGATGGCGGACCGCACCCTCATCATCGAGGACGGGAAGGTGGTGGGTTAGATGAACACAATCAGCAGGACTGCGCTTTCCAATTTCAGGAAAAATAAAAGCAGGAATTTATTGATCGGGACGGCGATTGGGCTCACCGCGCTTTTACTGACCGCTGCGCCCACAGTCATTCTCGGCTTTATCACGATCCGGAATCAGGCAGTGAACCAATATTACCCAACCTTTCATGCCATGTACCGGGATGTGGACAGCCAGACAGCGAAGAAGCTCCTGGCGGATGAACGGATCGAACAGGCCGGGCTCCGGGAGGATGCGGCGGCGATGTACTGCGACCAGGATTCCGACATCCGGATCACCATGATATTCATTGACCAGGCAGCGGCGGAGCTTTCCAGACAGGAACTGGCGGAAGGACATTTGCCGGAGAAGGCGGATGAGATCGTGGTATCAAAGGGAGTCCTGGAAGCCATGGGGCTGGAAGGGACGGTGGGAGACCGGATCCAGATCCCATACCGCCCGAACGGCGGGAGCGAGACCAGGGAAAACCGGGAATTTACCATTTCGGGAATGGTCACGGACTCCGAGATCTCCATTCGGGAGGGCCTGTACTTCTGCTTCGTCTCGGATGCGTTTGCCGGAGAGATCCTGGCGGAGAATGAGCATGAATATCGGATCTACCTCCGGCTGGCCGGTGCGGACGGGATGACCACCGACGCTATTCAGGAGCAGATCGAAACACTGGGCGGGGAATATGGTATTGCGAAAAATGAGATCGTCCTGAATCGGGAATATCTGATGGCAAATTATGTGGATACGTCCGTATACAGCGGGCTTGGACTGGTGCTGGCACTGATCGCGCTGGTCGGGGCGCTGACCATTTACGGAATTTACTATGTGTCCATGCTGGATAAAGTGCAGGAATACGGAAGGCTGCGCGCGGTGGGCGCCACGAAACGGCAGATCCGCCAGCTTGTCTTCCGGGAGGGGCTTGCGGTGGCGGCGATTGCGGTTCCCATCGGGATCCTTCTGGGAATTTTGGCAGGGGTGCAGGTGATCCGGCTGACGGCCAGATACAGTGTCAGCGGCGACATTGCCGTAGCAGAGCAGATGAAGCAGATTGTTGAAAAGGGAGAGGTGAATCTGATCCAGCCCTGGATTATTGTGTTCGGCGTTTTGATCAGCCTTGCGACGGTATACATTTCACTGCAAAAGCCTATGCGCACGGCGGCCAGGATATCCCCCATTGAGGCGCTGCGCTTCCGGGGGGATGAAGGAAATGCAGCCGCTTCCCGGAAAAAATCCCGGCAGGACAAAGCAGGCGCAAAAGCAGAAAAAAATGCTGCGGCTGCCGAAAAAAAATCTGCGGTACGGCTGCGTTTCCGGCAGAAAAATGGCAGCACGTCCGGGAAGACCAGAAAGGGCTACGAGGAGATCGACATCCGGAAACTGACCCTCACCAACCTGAGCCGAAATAAGAAACGCACGGTTATGACCATTTTTACGCTGGGGGCGACCGGGATCCTGTTCATGGTTGTTGCCGCGGTCTGCAGCTGTCTCTCCCCCGAGGATATGGTGAAGGACGATCTGCGGGAGAATATCCAGATATCCGTGGACGCCTGGGAGGATCCCATGTACCCGGAGCGGGCGCTGAATAAAATCCAGCAGAATAATCCGCTGACAGAGGAGCGAAAGGAACAGATCCTTCAGATTGACGGAGTGGTGGATATTGATGTGGACACATCTGTAAGAGCCATGCTGGAAGGCCCCGAGGAGGCGGACGGAAGCCCGCTGGTAAGCAGCATCACAGGAGTCAGCGCAAAGGCATTGGACGCGCTCAGAGATTATGTCTCGGAGGGCTCTCTGGATGACCCGGCTCTGGCGGACGGCACCGGGATTATTTTAGGAGAAAAGTTCCGGGATCGGTATGAAGAGATGAAGGACTGGAAGCCCGGGAAAACAATCCGTATGGAGCTGATGGACGGTGAGAAAATACTGCGGAAGGAGTTCCGGATCGCGGCAGTGACAAACGGCCCCATCAGCTATGGCGGAACCTGGCTTGCCATGCCCTCGGACGCGCTCCAAAGCCTCTGCGAAACGGATCTGACAGACTGCTTTGAGATCACGGTGGAGTCTGGGATGGAGAAAAGCGTCGCAGAGGAAATCCGGCAATTGACGGCGGATCTGGAATACCTGGAGATCAGGACATATGAGGAAGCCTATGAGGAGGCGGAAAAGTCCATCGGCATCATTCTCTCGGGATGCTACGGGGTGCTTCTGATCTTCGGTCTGATCGGCATCCTGAACCTGGTCAATACTATGATCAACAGCGTGTATGTCAGGCGCAGGGAGCTGGGAATGCTGCAGGCCATCGGCATGTCCGAGCGGCAGACAGTGAATATGCTGCAGATGGAAGGGCTGTTCTACACGATGGGGACACTGGTGCTGTCGCTGGGACTTGGGAGCCTGCTGGGGTACGGCGCGTTCCTGTGGTCAAAAAAGACAGGGATCTTCTCCATTACGACTTATCGGTATCCGGTGGTTCCGGCGCTGGTCCTCGCGGCAGTGGTGCTGGCAGTGCAGCTGCTGGTCACGTATCTGGTGAACCGGAGCTTCCAGAAGCAGAGTCTGATCGACCGGATCCGGTTTGCTGAATGAGAGGCCGGCGCAATACTCACGGCAGATTTCATCGGCCGTGAGTATATTTAGGATTCATGTTACCATACCCCTGTCATCGGCATTGATGCGCCTGCCGGAAGTCATGAGGAGAGACGGAAAACCTTTCCATAAAAAGCTTCCGGAAATGGCTGACATTGGAGTACCCAATCTGTGCGGAAATCTCGCTCACCGGCAGGTCGGTCTCTTCCAACAGGGCCGCCGCCTGATTGAGCCGGATCTGCTGAATATTTTTGGAAAAGCTCATCCCCGTATAATCCTGGATCAGCCGGATCAGATGACGTTCGCTGTAATGGAAAAAATCCGCCATTTCTTTCAGGCTGGTATTCTGATAATGACTTTCCATGTATTTCAGCAGAAAAACAAAATCAGGCTCGTCATTTTCACCGGTTGGATTGGGAATGAAAACATCTTTCTCATGATTGCGGAGCAGTATCGAAAAGAACAGCTCTGCAATCTGATTTTTCACCGCGTTTTTATATCGTTTTTCAGAGCATTCCTCAAGGTAGAGATATTCCAGGATCCGGAATAAACTGTCGTCATTTCCGGCATGGAATAACAGGTAGGAGTGCTCTTTGTTGCGGTAAAGCGTTTTCTGAAAAAAATCCCCCAGGATCGTTTTATTGGTCAGCGTATTAAAAAATGCCGAGTGAAATGTGCTGGAACGGATCAAAATATTGATCACCAGGCTGTCGTCATCCGCGGCATGGATCGCGTGCATGGTCCCGGGCGCCATGATCAGGACGTCCCCCTGGGATAAATGCTGATGCTGGCCGTTGATGTAATGGCTGCAGGAACCATTGAGCAGGCAGACGATCTCGAAAAAGCTGTGGGTGTGCAAAAAAGCAGGAAGATAGCGGAGATGCCTTGCGATCAGAAGGTCATTTCCGGAAGAGATGAAGGATTCTTCCAGCTTATGGTTCATCTGAAAATTCACATGGAAGCGCTGCGTGATCTCCTGGCTGATCTCCGATTCATGTTCTATCTCAATCAGATAGGCTTCCTCTGATCCGAGGCCGCTTTTCGTCTTAGCCTTCAAATAATCTTCAATTTTAAAATCCAGGTTATCTGTCCCACGGGGGGAATACATCGTGCTGGTATTGTAGCAGCTCTGCTTATATGCTTTCATGATTCATCCTCTGCAAATTTATTCCAGCTATGCGGTTGCGAATGGATGAGTAGGTTGGAGGCTCTTTAGAGCATCCAACCGCACAGCTGGAATTTATTTAAAGAACTAATAAAGAATTTATTCTTCCATCATATCACGCAAATTCGGGGTTGTCACTTATTTTCAGGTCAATGTCATTTTTCGTGCTGTTTTTTGTGCTTCTGAATTGCTATAGTAATCCTACGATTTACAGATGTATGAAAACCAAATAGCTGTTATCTAAAAATGAGAGGAGAGAACACAGATGTCAAACGAACCTTTAAAGAACACGAAGAAAGAAGCCGGCCCCGCATTTACCTTCTTTTACGCAACCTCAGCATACGGCCCGGCCGCGATCATGGCGGCGGTGGCGGCGACCTTTATATCTCCGTTTATGACGGATACCATGCTTCTGCCGGCGGCAGCATGTTCGGTGATCATGTTTATTTCCAGCCTGTGGGACGCGATCAACGATCCCATGATGGGAGTCATTGCCGACCGGACCAATACAAAATGGGGGCGTTACCGTCCATGGCTGATCCCGGCTCCCGTGCTCCTGACCATTTTTTCCACACTGATGTGGATCAATCCGAATCTGCCCACCATGGCAAAGGCGGTATTCTTTTTGGTCGTATATATGGGCTACGGAATGACCAGAACCATGTTTACTATGCCCCATGTGGCGCTCCTGCCTGCCTGTGTGAAAAGTGATAAGGAGAGGAATCATGTGATCCATTTCGGAGCGATCCTGAATACGGCGGCATTTTCTATTGCTTCATCCTTTACCCCGCAGATGAAGGCATTTTTTGAAAATATATTCCACATTGACAACGGTTATGTTCCGATGATGCTTGTATTCGGCCTGATGTCCTGCGTGACCTTCTGGGGGCTGTTTAAAACCTCCGAAGAAAAGTATGTGGTAGAGACAGAAGAAAAGGCAAACGCCAAAGACATTTTTAAGGTATTAGGCGAAAAAGAACTCTGGCCGCTGCTGATCGTTTGGCTCACATTCTTCATCGGCTACGGGCTGAACTTCGGGACCGCAGTGTATTACCTGATGTATTATCTGGAAAATCCAGGCCTGATCACGCCGTTTTTCCTGATGCTGACCGTGACCGGATTCATTGCGATCACGTTTCTGTTCCCGCTGATGCTTAAGGTATTCAAGACCGGCCAGAAGGTGTATATTTTTACGTTGATCGTAAGTGGTATTTTGTATATCCTGCTGTTCCTATTTGGAAAATATAATGTGACGCTGATGCTTGTGATGTCCGGCCTGGTGAATCTGGTGACGACCCCTCAGATCGCGCTGATGTCTATCTTGACTATTGACGCCATTGATTTTATGCAGTGGAAGACACACAGGAGCTCCAACGGTATCATTGCATCCATAAAAGGGTTTGCGGAAAAATGCGGCAGCACCGTAGTCAATACCGGTATCCTGGCAATCCTGGCAGTGTCAGGATACATCCCAAATGCCATCGGTCAGGAACCGGCCAGCGCGCTTTTTGCGATCAACGTGACGCGATTTGGAATCCCGGTGATCTTCGCGGTGATCCAGCTGATCTGCCTGAGGAAGAATCCGGCGGAGATCCACAGGGCGGAGATTGAGGAGATGAAGGCGAAGGAGGCCGCGGAGTAATAGAATTGCAGAAATAAAGAAAAAATGGGGGCTGTCCGATAATTGGGCCAGCTCCAAAATCTCAATCGCCTTCGCCGCGTCTGAGGTTAATGGTATATTCCCACAGCTTCGAGGACACGCCGGACGGTGACATCTGTATGACCGAGCTGGAACCGGATCTTTCCGCTGCCAGGACCGAGCCTGCTGTCTTATTTTCTGCAAAGGAGGCACCCTGGGCGAAGCCGGTTCCCTTTGCGGAAGCGGAATTTGGCATCAAGGGGGATGTATATTTTACGGACGGCCCCTGCCTGTTTCCGATGGAGGACGGGAAGCTGTACATGACCTGGTCCAGCTGGGGCGATGTGGGCTATGCGGTGGGGGTTGCCGTATCGGAAAGCGGGAACATACACGGCCCATGGAAACAACTGGCGGAGACCATCTGGCCGCGGAACGGCGGACACGGGATGCCCTTGGGCATAACCACTGACATTCGAAACAAGAAATGAGAAAGGATGGTAAAGCTATGGGCACATACGTTAATCCGGGAAATGCGGCATTCCGGGAAGCGCTGAATTCCAGGATCTATATCGATAAAACAAAGCTGACCTTATACACAAACAGCATTTTAAATACCACCAAAAAAGTATATGCGTCAGCCGTCCCCGCCGTTTCGGAAAGCCAATGTACACTGAAGTATTTCCATTTTGCGCCCCAATCTTGACACTGCTAAGTTTTGGCGATATAATCTTATCGGCGACAAGATTGGAGGTTGTTATGGATAATAAGCCTTATCATCACGGAAATCTACGAAGCGCTTTAGTTGAAGCGGGATTAGAGTTAATTAGCATGGAGGGTGAGGAGACTTTATCCCTACGTAAAGCTGCTATGAAATGTGGTGTCAGTAATGCTGCTCCTTATGCTCATTTTAACAACAAGGATGAGTTTATTGCCGCAATTCAACAACATATTATGGATTTGTTTGTGTCAACGTTGGAGCAAGCAGCAGAGACGTATGAAAATGCTCCTGATTTTCTGCCTATGCTCGGAACCGTCTATGTTAAATTCTTCTATCACAATCCCGTATATTTTGATTTTCTTTTTTCCAGAAAAAACATTCGGATAAACTTGTCATTGGATTGTGCAGGCGAAAAAGAACCCCTGCCGCTAAAAATACTGAAGCAGGCTGCAATGCAGACTTTTTCCAAAGTTGATATGCCAGAGCCTGTCATACAAAATAAAATAATAGCAATGTGGGCATTGGTCCATGGTTTATCGGCTATCGCAACGATGCCCAATGTAGAGTATGACAAAGATTGGGAAACAAGAATTGAAGATATCATTAAATCTATTTAGCGCCATATTATAAAACGGGAGGACGAAAATGAATGTTATCATACATGATTTGACCGACCTGCAATTTCAACAGATTTTCCCGCAAATCACAGGAGATACACGGATTGTATCTAATAAAGGTTTCATAAAAAACTGTATTGGATGTTTTGGCTGCTGGATTAAAACCCCAGGACAATGTGTAATGAAAGACGGATATGAAAATATGGTTAGCAGGAACAGCATCAATTTTAATGCGTCAAAGCATAACGTTGCTTTTTTCAATTCCATAGAGCAGCTATGTGGGAAAGTGGGGGAGCAGTAAAAAGATGAATATAAGTATTATTAACGGAAGTCCCAAGTCTGGGGAAAGTACATCAGGACTTTTGATAAAGTATTTGCTGCAAGAAACGGGGGAAAGTAATGCGCAGGTGTTCAAATGTTCCTTGCAAGCAACAGAGTTGGCAGAAATAGCAAGCAGTGATGTATTGGTATTTGTGTTTCCGCTCTATGTAGATAGTATCCCCTCCCAGCTACTCCAATTCCTAATTATCTTAGGAGAGCTAAAAGATTTGAACCATGATATGATGGTATATTGCGTTGTGAATAATGGTTTTTTTGAAGGGACACAAAATTATATTGCGATTCAACAGATGAAAAATTGGTGTGCCGCAGCTAATTTGAAATGGGGGCAAGGTGTTGGCATTGGGGCTGGCGAAATGCTCCCGTTTATTTCCAATGTTTCACTAAAGCATGGACCGAACAAAAAAATCGGATATGCAATCAGCGATTTAGCAACCAATTTGCTAAATAGGCAACCTGGAAAAGACATTTTTATTTCACCAAATTGGCCTCGCTTTTTATGGAGAATACAATCAACAAGGTTCTTTTGGATGCCGCGAGCCAAATCAAATAGTCTTAAAAAGCAAGATTTATACCAAGGAATAAAAAGATCATAGAGACTAAAGGGGAGCGGCAGATGGTGATGGAATGGATATATTGCCCAAAATGCAAGCAGGAAAGCCATTTTCCAGGTTAACTATCAGCAAGATACTCCGCAATCCGATTTATGCAATGGCTGACCTGGACATTTACGAGTTTTTCAAAAGCCAGGGAACGGGGATTTATAACGATGCCGCTTGGGCTGGACCAGTCCGGCATGGGGTGTCTGGCGAACAGAAATAAGGAAGGAGATTAACTAATGACAATTCTAAATGAATTGGATTCTACTTGCGGACTTTTTGACGAGGAGCTGACGGTAAGATTCAGGGAATCTATAAGGATTGATAATGAAGTAAGAAAGATAAAAGGTTTGCCTGTGGCAGGATATGACGATGAAACCCAGAAGGCGTACCTTGAGTATCCGGACGGGAGGCGCGAGCATGTCGGGAGATGATGTGATAAGGCTTCCGGAAGCGAGATTTGTGATATCTCGCACATATATGATAATACACAGGAGCCGTTCAGAAGTTCGACTCGGTTTATGCGCCCGGCGAGATCAAAGCGGCGGCTTATTACGAAGACGGGCCCAGTGAAGAGTACTGCCTGTGTACGGCAGAAGATGAGGTGCCCCTGTGCGTGATGCTGGACCGGGGAATACTGATTGCACGGCAGCGATATTCTTTCTCCACATATACACACAGATATTCTTTCATACATTCTATATTCGTTTCCATGGGGACTCCCCATTTCTGATGAAACCACGGTGCGGCTTTTTCAGATATCCACTCATGTTCCAATCATTTTATGATGTTCAGCATTGCCGCATTTTCTTTTGTGAGCGCATAAAACATAATTATATTTTATGCATATAATTTATTAAACCCATCGGGAAATCAAATTTGATACCGAATATAAATGAGGTGGTTTTGATTGAATAACTATAATGCAAACTGGATGTTTCACCCGCCGAACCGGTCCGGCATGGGAAGGAATTGCAATAGAAACTGTGATAGAAATTGTAATAAAAACACAGGCCGGCCGGTCACCTGCAATGCGCCTGAGCCGAACATGGTCCAACCTGCGCATTCCCGATATTCAGATTGCGCAGGCGCGGAGGAATGTGATTTTTCCTGCGGTCATAAGCATGGATCGGGAGGACAGACAAAAACGCCGGATTTGCCGGGATGTCCCGGAGAATGCGCAGACTCATGTGTGCCGGGATGTCCCGGAGAATGCGCAGACTCATGTATGCCGGGATGTCCCGGAGAATGCGCAGACTCATGTATGCCGGGATGTCCCGGAGAATGCGCAGACTCATGTATGCCGGGATGCCCCGAAGAATGCGCAGACTTATGTGTGCCGTTTTGTCCCGGAGAATGCAGAGAGCCAGGGGCCCGGGGACCAAGAGGAGAGCCCGGTCTGCCGGGGTGCCCCGGAGAACGGGGAGAGCGGGGAGAGACTGGCCCCCAGGGGCCGAGAGGGGAACCCGGTCCGCCGGGGTGTCCCGGAGAGCGGGGGGAGATTGGACCCCAGGGTGTCACCGGGCCTCAGGGGCCGCAGGGAGCAACAGGCCCCCAGGGACCCAGGGGAGACACTGGCGCGCGGGGGCCGGCAGGTCCGCCCGGTTACCCGCAAAACAGTATCTTTGCGTCATTTTTAGGGCAGGAAGTGATCCTGCCGGAAAAAACCAGCCTTCCGCTGAAGACAGATATACCGGATGTTACCCGGAATATTACTCTGTGCAATGAGTATTCCGTATCGCTGACGCCCGGCTGCTATGCGGTCTGCTACTATATATCCACGGTAATGAAAAGGCATGGCTTTATCAAGCTCGCGCCAATCTTTAACGACAGTGTACAGACGGTATATGCCGCATACGCAGAGGCGTCAAAGAGGAAGGAAATGCTTGTTTTATCCAGATATTTTATCGTCCGGATACCCGATGCGTCCACGCTGTTTTTTTCATGGACATCATCATGCGTTTCCAAAATCAATATGAATATGAGTATCGTAAAGCTTTACAGAGAATAATCGAATAAGGAGGGTGAATCGACATGCCGACAATCAGTCTCTGCATGATCGTCAAAAATGAGGAAACGCATCTTGCGCGCTGCCTTGACAGTGCAGCGGAGCTTGTGGACGAAATCATTATTGTGGATACCGGTTCGACGGACCGGACAGTCGAAATAGCGTCTGAGTATACATCCAATGTCTATTCGTATCCGTGGAAGGACGATTTTTCCGATGCAAGAAATTATTCTTTTTCCAAGGCGTCTAAGGATTACTGTATGTGGATAGACGCGGATGACATTCTGGAGGAAACGGAGAAGGATAAGTTTTTGCGGCTAAAACAGACTTTGCCGCCGGAAGCGGACATTGTAATGATGAAATATAATATTTCTTTTGATGAAGCCGGAAATCCTTCTTTTTCTTACTTCAGGGAAAGATGGATCAGGAACTGCTCAAAATTCCGCTGGGTAGGTGCAGTCCATGAGGTGATTCCGCAAAGCGGAAATATCATTTATTCGGATATTGCGGTCTGCCACAAAAAAATCACGTCCGGAGACCCAGACCGGAATCTGAATATTTACCGCAAACTCCTTGACAGGGGAGAACGTTTAGAGCCCCGGCATCAGTACTATTTTGGTCGGGAGCTGTACTATCACAAGCAATATGAAGAGGCGGTTTCTGTACTGGAACAATTCCTGCTCTCGGCGGATGGATGGGTTGAAAATAAAATAGAAGCCTGTTCGGTCTGCGCCAACTGCTATTACCGTCTTGGGCAGGAACAATCCGCGCTGGATATTCTTCTGCGCAGCATGAGCTTTGATTTGCCAAGAGCGGAATTGTGCTGCGAAATCGGGAAACATTTTCTGGAACGCGGAGATTATCATACTGCGGTCTACTGGTATGAGACTGCGCTGAACAGACCGAAAAATCATTTTTCCAATGGATTTGTCCAGCCGGACTGCTATGATTATGTTCCTCTTTTGCAGCTATGTGTATGCTTTGACAGAATGGGGGACAGAAAAAAAGCGAAAGAATACAACGAAAGGGCGGGAGCGTGTAAACCTTATTCCAAAGCATATCTTTATAATAAACAGTATTTTGACAGTCTGCAGATTTCTTGATTCGGAGGGCAAACATAAAATATATTCTGTTTTTTTTCGAAAAATGTAACAAATATTTTCGCTGACCATAAAATATTTGTGTGAAAAGATACTTTTTAAGTATTTTTTCAGATAATTTGGAAAGGATATGATATTTATGGATAACAGAAATTCACGCAGCAGTTGTCAGAATCAATGCTATCCTCCCTGTTGTGAACGAGGGCCTGTGGGGCCTAAGGGAGATCAGGGTCCTGCAGGCCCGCAGGGGATCAAAGGGGATACCGGCTGTCCCGGCCCGAAGGGTGACAAAGGCGATCCGGGCCCTATGGGACCGCAGGGGATTCCAGGCGCTCCCGGAGCGCGGGGACCCAGAGGAAATCCGGGGCCGGTAGGGCCTACCGGAGACACGGGGCCGAGAGGCTATGCCGGACCGAGAGGTTATGCCGGCCCACAGGGGATTCAGGGAATCCAGGGTGTCCGCGGTGATATTGGCCCCAAAGGTGATCCGGGATGCGAAGGTCCGAAAGGAGATGCGGGCCCCCAGGGACCGGCAGGCCCCCAGGGACCGATAGGACCTGTGGGACCCCAGGGAGATGCGGGGCCTCAGGGGCCAAGAGGGATTCAGGGCCCAACCGGAGCCACCGGCCCGACCGGCCCTATGGGCCCGCAGGGTGTGACCGGTCCGCAGGGGATTCAGGGTGAAACCGGTCCGAACGGCCCCCAGGGACCGAAAGGATGCCAGGGAGATGATGGTCCGATGGGTGCCACCGGTCCCACGGGAGCCGATGGAGCGACTGGGGCAACCGGGGCTGATGGAGCCACCGGCCCAACCGGAGCCACCGGAGCGACCGGAGCCGATGGAGCGACAGGTCCCACCGGAGCGACCGGAGCTGATGGAGCAACTGGGGCCGACGGAGTTACTGGTCCCACCGGAGCGACTGGAGCGACCGGAGCCGATGGAGCGACAGGTCCCACTGGAGCGACCGGAGCCGATGGAGCGACAGGTCCCACTGGAGCGACCGGAGCCGATGGAGTGACGGGTCCCACTGGAGCGACCGGAGCTGATGGAGCGACTGGTCCCACTGGAGCGACCGGAGCCGATGGAGTCACTGGTCCAACTGGAGCAACCGGGGCCGATGGAGCGACAGGTCCCACTGGAGCGACTGGAGCCGATGGAGCGACTGGAGCAACCGGGGCTGATGGAGCCACTGGAGCAACCGGGGCTGAAGGAGTTACTGGCCCTACCGGAGCGACCGGAGCTGATGGAGTCACTGGAGCGACCGGAGCGACTGGAGCGACCGGAGCCGATGGAGCGACTGGTCCCACTGGAGCGACCGGAGCCGATGGAGCGACTGGAGCGACTGGAGCCGATGGAGCGACAGGTCCCACTGGAGCGACCGGAGCCACTGGAGCCACCGGTCCCACCGGTCCAACTGGTGTTGCTGGTACGGGAGCGATCATTCCATTTGCGTCAGGGCTTCCGGTTTCACTGACAACAATCGCCGGTGGGCTTGCGGGGATCCCTGCATTCGTTGGATTTGGAAGCAGTGCGCAGGGGCTTACGGTTTTGGGAGCCTCAATTGATATCACAAATGCCAGCGGAACACTTTCGAACTTTGCATTCCAGGTTCCGCGTGCCGGAATCATTACCTCGTTCAGTGCATTCTTCAGTACCACAGTAGGACTTTCGCTGCCAGGTTCCACGGTTGCGGTAAGAGCGCAGATCTATCAGTCCGCAACGCCGAATAATGTATTTTCTCCGATTGCCGGAACACTGATCAACCTGACGCCGTCGCTTACGGGAATCGTCTCAATTGGTACACTGCTGAACGGTTCACTTACAGGACTGAATATTCCTGTAACGGCCCAAACCCGGCTGATGCTGGTATTTTCAGCGACAGCAAGCGGTCTGACGCTGCTCAATACAGTCGCGGGATATGCAAGCGCCGGCTTAAGTATTAATTAATGATATGCTGATACGAACAGAAACATGACATGAAATAAAAACAATTCCCAGAGGTTTCGGGATTCCGGACCTCTGGGAAAGTCTCTAAGCCTCTCTGTGAACATACATCCTGCTAAGCGTTGGTTCGCCGTCTCCCTGTACCATACAGAAAAATTCCCAGCCATAGCGTTCATAAAAGGATGTATGATCCGTAACAAGATAAAGCGTATCCACTCCCTGCTCTTTCATATCCGTGCAGACCGTATGCAGCAGTTCTCCCGCAATTCCCCGGCAGCGATAGTTCTCCTCCACATATACGGCGCAGACATTGGGCGCTAAGTCCCTGCGGTTGTGAAAATCATTTTCAATGACGCCCAGACCTCCCACAACGGTATGCCCCTCCAATGCCAGATACCATTGCGGTACCGCCGTCTTTTGACACAGACATTCCTTGATACTTTCCGTATAGGCTTCCAGAGGGATTCCCTATTTCTGATGAAACCACTGCGCGGCTTTTTCAGCCAGTTCCTCATGCTCCCGTAATTTTATGATGGTTACCATTGTCACATTCCCCTTTCTGCAATGAAGTGTTCGATCCGTCTGCCTGTCCGGTTAGAAGCAGTGCGGCCGCTGCGCCGCAGAGCCCTCCCGCCAATTTGGAGAGAAGAAGCGGGACGACCAGATCTGGTTCCGTCCCGAAGGTGAATCCCATGTGGGCCGCCAGTGCGGAAGCGCCGCACACCAGAAAGGCGGCGTTTACCACCTTGCCCCGGTCATCCATCTCCTTCATCATGGCGATGGCTGGAACCGGGCTTACAATTCCCATGAGAAGGCCCGCCACGCTGTTTCCGTTCATGCCGGTTTTTTGGCCCGCCCAGTTCAGGGGCTTTTCCAGAAGCCGCCGCAGGATTTCCGCCACAGGAAGGCTTCCCAACATTACCACGCCGATGGAAGACACCACGGCCATCGCCTCCTCAATGGGGGCGAGCCCTTTGAGGAGACGGAAGCCGGTCATATATTCCACCGCCCCTGCGGTCAGCCCGACAGTCGTCAGAAACCCGATGACTGCTGCAAAATATCCGAAGCCTTTGATCATTTGATCCGGAAAAAAGCGGATTCCGGCCATGAACATCAGGGAGAGCAGAAAAAGCGGAAGGCTCTGGAGCAAAATTTCCATGATACCCAGTCCGCAGAACAGCCCGCCCATGACCAGCGACACAGGCATCATGCCCAGGCCGATGAGCATTCCTCTGGCGAACAGGGGCCGTTCCTGCCGGGAAACCATCCCCATCCCAACGGGAATGGTGAAGGTAACGGTGCACCCGAAGGTAGCCCCTGCCACAATCCCGGCGTATCGTCCTACCGAAGGCGCGTTCGCCAGCTCCATGGAAAGCTGGTAGCCGCCCATGTCGATTGCCAGAATCCCGCCCAGGATTCCGGGGTCTAGTCCGGACAGGTTCCACAGCGGGACAAGGAACTGCTTCAAAAGCCCGGAAAGGAGCGGGGTCAGGCAGATGATCCCTGCCATGGAGAGGGCGGTGGCGCCCAGAAGCATAAAGCCTTCTTCAAACCGCTTTCCAAGCCCCAGGCGGTTTCCGCAGATTCTGTCCAGGCCGCCGGCCGCCGCGCCTGCGGCCATGATCCACATGATGGTTGTATTCATGGTTTATCCAGTCTCCCTCGTGTTTTGTATACCCAAAGGGCATCGTATCGAACGTAGCCTGTCCGTTATTATAGAGTGAAAAAGGGGAAAGATCAAGAGCGAATTGCAACGCATCCAGCTCATGGAAAAGCCGCCGGCTACTGATGTGATAATTCTTTTATTTGTATCTGAAAACAGTTTAGCACAAAGAAAGGCGGTTGTATATGAAATTACTTATCATTGGGAAGGTGACTATCTGATTCCCGACCTGAAACTTTCGGATACAACGGAATATCAGATCGGGAAGTATGGACGGATGAGAACGCGTTTGTGTGATTCTGAGAAATTTAAAATCGGGGATTGACAGGACGGAAGAAATGGGTTTTCACCGTACATCTTGCCGCGGCTTGCTCGTTTCTTTTTTTATTGCTAAGATATCATACAGATATTTCTTGCCATTTTCAGCATGGTTAATCAAAAGCCGGGCATGGAAGATATTGTATCTTACAAGCGTATTTTCCACATAGGCCGGGAGGTCAAAACGGACATCATACCTATACCAGCCGTATTTTGCGTTTCTATTGTGTTTTTCCTTGCGGTTTTCTTCAAAAACCGGGTTAGATGCTATCTGGATCAGCTCCGGTATCGCAGTGGCGGCATTTGCCCTAGTACAGCATTGCGTAATTAACGGTGAATTCTGCACCTGCTATTTCTGCCAGTTCTGCGTTGTCGTCAATCAACGATGCCACCGCATCGCCTCTTTCCTCCGCCTTGTCCTGACAAAAATATCAGGCACATTATTCACCATTATATACGCAATGCTGTACTAGCTTTTGCATTTGCGCCCATGAGGCTTTTCCGGCTTTCTGATTCCGTGTATTCTTCCGGCAGTTCACTCCCGATAAAAATATGCTCTGCTCTTTTATACCCTTTTTCTTTTCTCTTGATTTGTAGACATTAAACTGGTTCTTGTACTTCTGGCTGCAAAATTCATTTTCCTTCCGGCTTGCGACAAAGGCTTTTTTACAGTGTTTGCACATACGCATATCACTGTCACTGATTCATAGGAAATGAAATCCGCAGTTGTCGGCAGGGCGGTCATAAAGCCGAGTACGGCTTCTTTCAGTTCTCTTTCCGGAGCCTTGTGCATGGCGGCAAGCCCGACATTTACGGCATCAATGACAAGCTGTTCTGCTTCCTGCATGGGATGATACATTTCCGGTTTTGCATCTTTGGAAACCGTTATGTAGAGGTTATTTTCATTGTCTGTCTTATATTCATAACTGCTGTACCGAATCCACGGTGCGCTGGCATATTCAAATACATCATCTGATGTAATATTTCTTACTATTATAAATAGTTACTTGTCATCGGCCAAGCTGTCCGATGCCCTTTTCTTCTGTACTTCGTTTTCCAAAAATAATTTTTTGCCAAGTGTCCTTGGCAGGCTGTTTTCTTTCCTGCATGTGAGTATGCCGCCGTAGAGCTTCCGTATCTTTTTCAGTGCGGTTTCACGAATACCCCTGAAATTATTAAAAATATGACTCCTGAGCAGCTGAATGAGAAGGTCAATGAGGCTTTAGAAAATAATGAGTCTGAAAACATATACCCAAGGGCACCCCATTATGGCCATTCGGCCGTTTCACAAAGTATCAGAAGATGGAGAGGCAGATGAAAAACAAGTATGCAGAAAGTTTACAAACACACTTGACAATATCTAGACGTTCACACGGGCTGTCAGTTCAGTGAATTGGAATTTTCCAAGCAAAATCATCAATTTCGGGAAGCTTCCTTAAAAAAATCTACTGAATTGACGATATAATAATAAAGTACTCAGCCAAAAGGAATTTATATTTAAGGAGGATTACGTTATGTCAATGGCTGTAGGTTATAAGCCTTATACAGGTGCAATTAATACAAACAGCGCACGATACAAACGTGCGAAAGCAATGTATGACGAAGGACATCCCAACGGAGAAGCAACGAAGTCTGCTGCGGAAGTGAAGGTTGAAAAAGATTTGCAGAACCTGAAAATGCTTAAACAGATGCTCGGGCAAAAATATGATGACCTTGATTTAAAATTTAAAAATCCGCTTGAAGCAGACGAAGAAACATTTATTCGTAATTATATGGGGCTTTTTGATGAGGACGGTGATTTCATAAATCCCTATGGTGTAGCGGGAATGGACATTACAGGGAAAGACCCGTCTGAATTTTATAAAATAATCGATGTTTCCGAAACTGCCCGTCAAGATATGTTTGATGAAACGATGCGCCATTTCATACAAGAAAAAGGAGTCGCCAATGGCGATACAACAAAGCGTACTGAGGTTTTTACACGCTATCAGTTAAGCGTTAAAAAATCAGATCGGTTAAGCGGTACATGGACACTTGGACAATATGAGCGAATGTATACAAAAGCATTTTACGAAGCTGTAAGAGAAGCAAACCCCAACTGGCAGCTTGGGCAGCCATTTGATACAAGCATTGTACGCAATATTACCCGCGAGGATGTAGAAAATCGCATTGTAAAAGGCGACAGCGAATTTTCATTAAAACCGAGGGCATCTTTGGATATTAAGGCATGATGTTACTGTTCACGCGGCGCCGTGCACTATGTCTTAGATGCGGATATCAAGAGTTTTTTCAACCACATAGACCATGAATGGGCGGTCAGATTTATAGAATCACGAATCAAAGACCCCAACATCATAAGACTGGTAAGGCGGATGCTGAAAGCAGGAATCATAGAGAACTACCAATACGAGGAAACGGAAGAGGGTTCTGAACAGGGTTCATTATGTCCTGAACGGCATAATGCACCATTAAAGAAAAGCGCATAAAAATAGACCTGTTAAAAGACTCAGATCCTGCCTCGTGGCAGGGTCTGGGAAAAGCGAGGGACGCGGATGGACCGAAGGAATCCGTCTGTATTGAGGCGGATGCCGCAGCCGCGTCCCACTATGAGAAAAACTGGAATAAGGCGATCAATATAGGCTCCGTATATAACCTTACACTGGCTAATCTGCAGTACCATGTGCTGGCCCTGACAGAAGAGCATATTTCGGACGCAGGGGCGATCGCGTATTTTGAAGGCGGCAACGGCGGAAGTGACGCATCCAGGGAATGTAAGCAGTGGCTGGAAGCGATCCTGAACGATACGGAACCGCTGGTAAAACCGGAACAGGCATTTGTTGTAACACAGATTTTGGACGCGATCTATAAATCTGCGGCAGAAGGAAAAGAGATTAAACTGTATGAATAATTCACAACGGATGACGAGTCTGTGGACTGCCATTGCGAACAATGATAAATGAAATGAAAAAGCGGGCATTGTGCCGGCAGGGAATTCCCATCGGCGCGGCAGACCCAGAAGGAGGAGAAAAGAGATGTATCAGTATGACCGCAAAGGACCAAAGCGCGGAGTCGCTTTTTACAGCTATTTGAGGAGACAACGATACCTTATAAAGAGATCATCCAGATATTGAAGGATCATGACTGGGACGGATATCTGCTGAGCGAATACAGAAGCCTCCTGCCTGTCCGGGTAAGAGGCTTCCTTCTTCCATTTGGGTGAAATGAGAATGCTAGTACAGCATTGCGTAATTAACGGTGAATTCTGCACCTGCTATTTCTGCCAGTTCTGCGTTGTCGTCAATCAACGATGCCACCGCATCGCCTCTTTCCTCCGCCTTGTCCTGACAAAAATATCAGGCACATTATTCACCATTATATACGCAATGCTGTACTAGTTGGCGGGAAGATAACGCAGATGCCGGTACAGCTCTGTATCGAATCCGCTGCGGAAAAACAGATCCTCTTCCAAACGGTTTTCCAAAAGCTTATTGGGAAAAGAATTGCCTGTTTTTTGCGAAGCCAGCTTCAAAATATCGCTCACATATTCGCTGAAGTGGGGCTGATGCAGGTCCCGTTCCGGAAATTTTTCATGCAGTTGTTTCAGGATATTCTCTAAATCGTTCATTTTCATATGCCGCGGAAACGTATCTTTGAATTCCTGTTCTTTCTCAATGAAACTCCCTGCGGCAAGCAGCGGGAAATGTACCCTTCTATGATTCAATCTTACCCTTCGATCATCCTCACACCCCATGCTGGGACAGAAAGGTTATCTTGGTGTTTTACAGACTCACCCGTTAAAACATCCCGTCCATCAGAACCTTCATATAATGCCATCTGCTCCTTTTCAGAATAATTCAGATAGAACCATACGCTCTTTCCAAAATCATTTATTCCTTTACGTACAATGACAGGGAACTCTTCTTTCACAACATTTTTTATACCTGCATCTTCCAATGCTTTAATAAGAATCCGTTTCAGAAGCTCCTGATCCATCATACACCCGATATAATATGCATATCCCTCTGCAAAATGATTTCTGGTCACCGCCGCATATTCATTCCAATTATAATGATCATAATAAACCAAAACCTCTGCGCCATCTGACTTTAAAAGCTCCATAAAAACTTTTGCTTCCCTGTTATCTGTCCCTTCTACGATATCTCCCCTCAGCATTACCTTTTTAGGGAATGTAAACAGATGATATTTTACACCCAGACAGTTTCTCAAAATACGCGGCTGCACCTCATGGCTTACTTTTACATTCTCATTTGCAAATCCTGTCTTAAATGTTGCCACCAGACATCCTCCATTTTCCACATAACGGTTCAGCTTTTCCAACAACCTGTCTGGTGCGGCATAAAGCGCTGGAACAACAATCATTTTATACTGCCCGAAATCTTCGGATTCTGGCCATATAAAATCACACTCAACGTTCATTCCGTAAAGTGTATCATAAATCCACCTGACCACATCATTATAAGCTACTTTCCCTTTATCAGATTCTGTTGCATCAATGCCGAACCATTTCAATGCAGTCAATGTTTCATTACTTACCAGAACTGCTACTTCATTTTTCTTTTTCAGATTGACCAGATGACTCCCTATTTCCTGTAGTTCTTTTCCAATCACACATGCTTCCAAATAAATGTCATTCTCCTGGAAATCATGGCTTAACAGCCCCTTCCAGTATGTTTCACGGGCATTATGCAGGGAATGCCAATGCCAGTACATCACACTGTTTGCTCCGGAAGCGATATGACTGTAGGCTTGCAGCCGAAGCTGGCCCTTATATGGCAGCCATCCCGGAAATCCCTGTGCCTCCGTTTCCAGAACCAGATAATTATCCTGCTTCAAGGATCGCGCCATATCACCCCCAAAAGCAATCTCCATTCCTGTCAGATCATCCTGCGTTGGATGGTAAATATCTACGCCTACAATCGTCAGGCTTCTGGAGGCATGATAGTGGTTCACACTTGGCTGTACCCCAAAAGAGTATCCTCTCCATTCAAAGTCAAAATTATGTGTCACAAACTGATCATCCCTCTTGTATTCTTTCACAATACCTGACTGCCAGCCCAAAAAATCATCTACCAATGTTCTCTGAAACTTTTCGAATTCTGCCCCAAGGCTTCCGTTAATGGTTCCCCTGACATCCGGGAAATCTTCCCATGCATTGATACGGTTGCTCCAGTAATCAAGTCCAAACTCTGCATTCATGGAATCCAGGTTATCCTGAAATTTTTCCCGGAGATATTTCACAAACTTCTCCTGCACATTCCTTCCTGCTGTCCCATAATGCTTTGTTTCGTTATCCACCTGATAACCAATTACACAGCTTCTGTGGGCGGTACACTTCATCAATTCCCGGATTACTCTTTCTGCATAAAACCGGAAAACCGGATGCGTGATATCCATAATCTGACGGGCTCCGTAAATTCCACGGCCATTCACTGTTTCTGCCAGTACATCCGGATGGGATTTCACCATCCATGTAGGAATTGCATAGGTAGGCGTTCCGATAATTACATGGATGCCAGCTTCTTCCATTGCATCCATTACTTTTTCCACATGGGAAAAATCAAAAACCCCTTCCTGCGGCTCACAGGTACTCCAGGTAGATTCTGCGATCCTGACCGTATTGATGCCAGCTTTCTTCATCATCTGTATATCTTCTCTTAATCGTTCACAAGGCATATACTCATCATAGTATGCTGCCCCAAATAAAATTTCTTTCATCATTTCCTCCTAAACTTACTACATTTATTCTTCTACAATAAACCTCTGAAGCTCTCCAAGTAATTTTTCTGCATCGTGGTCATCCAGTTCCACTTCAATCGGTTTGTTCAACTCCAGACTAAAAATACCCATAATAGATTTCCCATCAATATGATATTTTCCGCAATGGATATCCACATCCTTTTCAGCCCTGAAAGTTATATTCACAAATGCCTTCACGTCATTTACACTATTTAATGCTACTTTGCATTTCATAAATTATTTCCTTTTTTATTTTGAGATACGTCGGTTCTTAAGATCAGTCAGAATAGAATCATATTCCCTGTCCAGATGGTAAAATGTAAGTACAATAATCTGAATAATGGTAAGGATAATCGGAATGTAAATGTAACATGAACGGATTGCGGTAAATGCGCTTGCCGGCTGCGACGCGGCAGTCCCCACATATCCTCCGATTGATAAAACAGCTCCTACCAACAGCAGACTGATACCATTCCCAATCTTCTGCCCAAAACTTGCCGCGCTGTTGATCAGCCCCTCTGTCCGTATTCCAGTTTTCCATTCTCCATACTCAATCGTATCTGTGACCATTGCGAACATACATGCCGAAATCCCAGCATTTCCAACACCCCTAAGCATACATCCAGCCAGAAGTATAACTAAATTTTCTGCACCGATTCCCATGATTGCATAACCAATGATAAATATCACTGAGCCTGCCATCAAAACATTTCTTTTTCCAAAACGCTTTACAAACCAGGCGATAAAAAACATGCAAACAATCTGTGTGGCTTGGAATGCTACAGAAAATGTACCAACCAAATCCGGGTTTCCTAAAATCTCTTTCGTGTAATAAACTTCTGCCGAACCATTGACACCCATTGCGACAAAAATCAGAATCAGGTTAACTGTTGCCATAAGCCAATACTTATTTTTAACTAATGCCTTGAAGCCTAGCAAGACCGGGACATCCAGTTTTTTCCCGTTATTCTCCGTATTTACACGCTCTCTGGTAAAAAGGAATGTAATCATGAATGTAACAATCTCAAGCGCGCCAAATATAACAAATGTATATGTCCATGCCCTTGCATCGTTTCCGAAAAACTTTACTACTGGCAATGTACAAGTCTTTATGAATAATGTTCCACAGGTTGCTAATATCATGCGGAAAATGCTTAAGACAGAACGTTCATATTGATCCTGTGTCATCATTGCTGTCAATGTGGCATATGGGAGGTTAATCCCTGTAAAGAGAACGGTAAAAGCAATATTATAACTGAAAAATATGTATACCAGCTTTGCCGTTTCACTCCACCCTACAGGCACTGCAAACAGAAGAACTGTACCTACAGCATAGGGGATTACTAAACGCAATATCCATATCCGTGCCTTTCCAAAAGGTGACTTTGTCTTATCAATAATCACTCCCATAATTAGATCACTGATTCCATCAAACACCCTGGAACACGCCATAATCACTCCCACAGCTGCCGCCGCAACCCCTACATAGTCTGTGTAGTAAAACATTAGAAATGCTGCTACAGCAGAATACATAATATTACTTGAAAAATCTCCGCATCCATAAGCCAGCCGTTCTTTTACAGTGATTTTTTCGGATGCATTTTCGTTAGTAAAATTTTTGAATAACATACTGATACCTCCCAGTCTTTTTGCAGCCATATATGTCCGGCTGTTTTTTACGTTATCAGTATAATCTGGGAAGCGCCTTTGTTATATCATGTATTTTTACTAATTATCGTGTATTTTCTTTTTTTGAAACTGTCCAAACTTCTCCCTGTATTTCGTAGGTGTAAGTCCTGTCTGATCCTTAAAAACCTTACCAAAGTGACTTTGAGAACAAAATGCCAGATAAACAGCTATGCTTTTAACATCATATTCTGAATAGCGGAGCAGATTCTCAGCCAGCCGGATTTTTTCTCTGCGGATATACTGCTGTATCGTAATCCCTTCTACCCTCCGAAATAAATCAGACAAATATGTCGTAGACACTCCTATCTGGTGTCCAATCTCCCCTATGACAATTTCACTATGCAGGTTCTGGAAAATAAAATTTTTCGTTTTTTCTATGAGTTCATTCCGTTCTTTCTTTACATTAATTCTTCCCACCTGTTCTACAAATTCATATTCAGCCTGCCGCATTGCCGCATCAATTTTTACAATATTTGCCATTCTTTCAATTTTCAGGATATAGCCATCTACCATAGAAAACGCTTCTTCTGGAAGCAGCCCTCCATCAATAGCTGCTCTGGATGCCAGAGTAATGACACAAATTGCTATATTTTTCGCCTGACGCAGTTCATTATTGGAAAGCCTCCCCACTTCTCCTCTATAGGTTTCCTGAAGGCTACGCCGTAGCATTTCTTTATCACCGCGGCGGATGCTGTCTAACTCCCTTTTCTCTTGATCATAAGGATTATGAGGCAGTTCTGCTTCTTGACGATGAAAAATCACTTTTTGCACGCTCTCTCTGGCTTCTTCAATCCTAATCCCAGTCAATCCATTTTTCTGCCATAACTCGTCTATCGTCAGTTCTTTTCCAGAAATACAGTGGTACAGTGCCAATACTCCTGCTCCAAACACTTTCATATCGCAAAAAGCAGTCTGATGATGTACCCGATCACTTACAAAATGTGTGTCTGTCATAAATTTTTCTAGCTCGCTTGTTGGTTTTATAATGCTGACGGGACCAATCACCAGTTTTTTCGATTCAAAAGGCATGGATGCATACAAAACTGAATTATACTCACAATAAATATCAGGGTATTCTTTCACTTTTCTATCCACAAGCATCATAAAAAATTCAGGATCCATATACAAAGGGCTGCTCTCTGCAATCAAATCCCCATAAACTTTTTCAATTTCATAATCTCCGTTTACAACATAAATATTGCAGTGCAGTATTTTAACCCATTGATTTAACAAAAATTTCCAGTTCATGTCTATCACCTTTAATCTATAATTTATCAGCTGTTCCTGGAACATAATTCTTTCTACAAGACAGACGTTATATGAAGTCAGTAAACATCCTGTAAATAATGGATTCTCCATAGTTCGTTTTAGGAAACAATTTCAATCTACTGCGGTATGCCAAACTCTTACATATAAAACATAAAAGAACTCAACACCAATATCAACTCTATCTGCCTCCTTTTACTCAACAAGAAAATCAAAAAAAGCACTCACTATTCTCATCTTTAATATTCCACCCTATAGTATTCTACCATCTCAATCTTTGTAATCTTTGCGCTTCGTTGTATTCCATTAGTTAAACCCCTATGCTCACTGTAATTCCATAAGAAACATCTGATACTTTAATCATTATAATATCAAAGGATGTCAAATCGTACAAGAAGAGGAGCAAATATAGACCGCCTCAACCACTTCACACGAGCACTTTTTTGACCACGGGATTCAAATGCTCTTTGGAAAGGGATCAAAAGTGAACACCCACTCTGCCGACCGCTGCACATTTTCAAACCGGCTCCAAAAGCAAACAAGGGATTCCGGCAACAGCCAATGTGCCGGAATCCCTTGTTTTCAGCGGTTTTCCCAATATTCTGTTCAATCCCTTTGTATCAATTAAGCGGGCGGGGCTGGCTGTACAGTCTTTTCCGCTTCTTTATAGAAGATAATATTTTTACTTTTATATCAAGGCTTATCGTTCAAGTTGATGAGTTGATGGTGGAAATTTTATTTTTTCTGTGGTAAACTATTTTCATCAAAATCTGTATACTAAGGTGGTGTAATGAATGAAAATTGTACAGGCTGCAAATGACAATTTGACAGAGCTAATGTCTTTTTACAGTGTAATGTGTGATGTCCTTGGTGAAAAAAGTTTCCTTCCAAACGGGGATAAAGGTGGTTTTCCCTCGCAAGCAATGGTAGAGGAATCTATCAAAGGCAGATGTCAATTTATCGGCATAGAAGATAATAAAATCGTTGCGGCATATATTCTAAACCATGATTGCGACAGTGCGTATAATACAGTTCACTGGCAAATCAACGCCGCAAAAAATGAAGTAGTCATTATGCACGCGCTTCGTGTTCTGCCGGATTATGGCGGGCGTGGATATTCAAAGCAGCTTGTTGAACATGCAATCCAGACAGCAAGAAGCAGAGGCTGGAAGGCAATACGGTTAGACTGTCTGAAAGGGAATGATATACCTGTCAAAATGTATCAGTCATACGGTTTTAAATATGTGGATACTGTGGATATTACTTATGTCGATATAGGTATTCCCATGCCATTTCATCTTTACGAGCTTGTTTTGGGATAAACAGTTTAAGCGCAATCCGGGCGTTAGCGATACACCTGGCAAAATAAC
Source organism: Lachnospiraceae bacterium (assembly GCA_910575475.1). Lineage (GTDB taxonomy): Bacteria > Bacillota > Clostridia > Lachnospirales > Lachnospiraceae > Schaedlerella. Next base: position 30,816 of record CAJTGD010000032.1, read on the forward strand.
TTGGGATATTTCCTTTTGCCGCCGCCTGCTCCTGTCACGCCATGCGGTGATAGCCGCAAAGCGTATGATAGTTTTGCAATAGCCGTTGAAAGTATACATGATGTGTTCTCTGTATGCTTTTGTGCAAGGCATAGATGAATCCCCCTTTCTCCCACATAGGGCATTGCATGATTTACGGTTATTATTTATCATTCAAGAGGGTACAATTATCTTAGATTACCACTCCCATGACTATTTACCAGCAAAGATGACTTAGAAAAACTTTTCATCTTAGCTGCTTGCCCCTGTTATTTAAGAGTGATACAAAATCCATGACCAACCGCGATCAGTTTAGGCTTTATGGTAAGCAGTTTTTCTTTCAATTTTGAAAATACATCCTCACTTGAAATATTTTGCAGTTTAATATCAGCAACTTCTGTTTTCCAGTTGCTGTCAATAAGCTTTCCTGTTCCATTTCCATAACGAAGCATAAGGTCTGCGCTATATAAAATGCCGCTATTTTCCTCATAGCATATTAAGCCATTTTGCAAATGCACCTCTGATGGATAATTGAAAAAATGCAGTTTAAGTGTGCCGTCCTCTAAAACCTCATTTTCACTGCAGACTTTTATTTTCCCCGTAAATCCATATCCGGGAAGTTCCCTTGCACAAAGCGCAGAACATAACACGGTTGCTTCCGGATATTCTTTTGTAAAAATCGGAAGCCCTCCACATTCATCACTTTCCATATGTGATACAAAAATATACTTGACTGGCCGTTCCCCTAAAATTTCCTTTATCTCTGCCAGATTTTCTGCTGCCTCTTTCTGCGCTCCAGTTGCAAAAACAATAGCCGTATCAGAAGCTAGTAAATATTGATGAATTGTAAAATCCATTGGGGGAATGTAGGTAGTGAATTGGTAAAGATTCTCGTAAATTTTTTTCATGGCTTTTCTCCTTTAATCTTGATATATTTTTCTTGTGGTATTTTCACAAGTTTGTAACTTTACTCCTGTTGGTGTAAAATTCATAGTTAAATCCCATGATTCAACTCCTTTTCCTTGACCTTTTCTATAATGTCGCCTATAATAAAGCAACAAATGATGCTTTTTATATTATCAGCATTTCATCAAAAATCAAGCCGTGTAGGCTTAATTGCAACAAAAGGGGGAAAATGTTGCTTATGAGAAGAAAAAATATCACATCAAAAATGATGAAAGAATATATAATAGAGGCAACGCTGCTGCTTATGAAAAAACATAACTTCTCCGAAATTTCCATAGGAGAAATAGCAAACAAGGCAGGTGTAAACCGTTCAACCTATTACAGAAATTTTCATTCAAAAGAAGAAATTATAGAAACCTTTTTTTATAATATTTTAGAGCAGATTATCACTGAACTACCAGCAGACGACAATCTTGCATTACAGGAATACCTCGCATATGTATTCAAAATCTTTTATAGGTATAAAGACGATATTTTGTGTATTCACCAAAACCAATTATCCCACCTGCTTCTTTCTGCTCTCAATTCTTATTTCTTAATAAGCGCAGATATGATAAATGAAAGTTTCATTGATAGGCTACCCTTGTATTACCATACTGGGGGGGTTTTTAATAATTTTATATTGTGGTTTGATTGTAACATGGAGCCAGTCCCGGAAATTTTTGCTGAAATCGCTGCTAAAATCTGTTTACCCAATGCAAAGCCTGTTTTACTGCAACATAAAAATTTTACGACAAGTCCTGTTCGTCCTTAAATTACAGAGTTATTCCAGGCGGCCTATCTCTTGTCTTCGGCTGCTTGCTTCTTTATCGTACATGAACATTAGGACAAGGCGGAGGAAAGAGGCGATGCGGTGGCATCGTTGATTGACGACAACGCAGAACTGGCAGAAATAGCAGGCGCAGAATTCACCGTTAATTATGCAATGCTGTACTAGGTCATCATCCCCCGGACCTTCGCGGAATTCGGAACACCGGATCCGGGCCGAAAAGCGTCCGGTTCATTTCCTCATCCCGGAGTCCGTATGCCAGATAACAGGAGCACCATTTCCTGCGGCACAGAAAGCTCTCTTCGAACAACTCCTTCCGATGCCCTCCATACCAGTTTTTGCCCGATGCCCCGCTGATATTGCATCTGCGGACATTTCCGTCGGCCTCCACGAAAAGCCGGTTGAGACACAGGCTTTCATCTGCGGGAACATGCCGGAGCTCTCGGTCAAAATAGGGATCTATGGATTGGAACAGCCGAATTTCCTTTTCTGTATAAGGGCGTTTCAGGCCGTCCATTTTGTTGACCCAGAGATAAATCTCGTCAGGGAGCATTTCCCGGAGCCTGCGGAGCAGGTCTATATTACCTGGCACCCCAACTGCGCCGGCGCAAAGAAGGATACCTTCCTCCCGAAGCCGAATGCATTTTGCGGCAAATTCTTCGCAGGCCGTCATCTCCGGATGGAAGGAAGCCCAGAGACGAAGCTTTTCCCGCGCGCCCCCGAACTGATCGAAGATTTTGAGAGAGCGTTCGGCAGAGAAGCTCAGGTTGGTCTGCGCTCCCGCTGCCTCCAGAACATCCCATTTCGTCAGGCCGCCGAGCCCCTCCCAATACCATGGGTGGATCAGGGCTTCCCCGTAGGGTACAACCATCAGGGCGCGGATGCTCAGATATTCCGCGCTTTCCCGCAGACTTTCACAGAACCGGAACCATTGTTCCCGGTCATCTTCCAATTCCCGTTTAGAAATCCGATGCTTGGAAAAAGGGCAATAGCTGCATTGATAATTACAGCTCTTTAAGCTGCCCCGGTAGAGGACTGTACGGCGTTGGTCCTGTACGGCTCCCGGATTCTCTCCACAGTGCGCCAGGCCATCGGCACAGAGGGATTTCGTTTCAGCTTCACAGCGTTTGAAACTGCTGCATAAGAGGTCAGTTTGTCTGTCCATGCGCTGTCTCCCATTCTGCCATTTTTTCGCTGATTTCCCTGGAAATCAGCTGCGGACCAAGATAATCGGAAAGGCCGAGCCCGTCATCCGTCAGTACCAGCCAGCCGGATTCTGCCTTCCGCTGTGCCGGATCACAGCACACATCCCGCAGCCCTGAACCGCAGTTGGTCCCGACTTCATCAGGAGAGCTCTGCTGCACAAGATACCCCTCCTCGATCCACTCCGACAGCAGCGGAAATTCTTTCAGGATCTCCGTGCCGAAACGCTCCCGATACCTGCCGATATCCAGCCCCGGCCGGATCAGGAGATGGCGGATCACATATCTGCGTTTCTGCTCCTCACGGGAAAGCACGATCCCATGAGTAACAGCGGTAAAATCCTGCGTATTTTCATAAGCGTATAATTCACGCAGGCAGTCCTGCCTTGTGACGGCGTATGGGGTGCAGAAATGCAGATTCCCCACATAGCTCCGTCCGCCGCAGCCCAGCGCCAGAGAGGTGCCGAAGCCGCACTCAGAGAAGGGGCGCAGGTGTTCTGATTTTCCACGAATAATCTGCTCCATAGACGCCTGTTGGGATGCTGCTGACTTCCCCCAGACACCCTGCGCTATCGAACCCTGCCGGGATCCTTCTGATTTTCTCCGTACAAACCGCCTCATAGAATCCTGCCGGAATCCTTCGGATTTCAAAAAGCTGCCTGCTTCCCGATACTGCTCAAAAGCCTTTTCCGGCTCCAGCACCATTCCGTCGCGCAGCTCCCTTTCCAGCCCTGCGCCGTGCTTCACATACAGAGGATACAAAAAAATCTCCTGGGGACCGAGAGACACCGCCCGTTCCAACGATTCCAAAAGAGATTGGATCGTTTGCCCGGGAATCCCGTAGATAAAGTCCGCATTTACACAGTCAAATCCAAAGGAAAGCAAAAGCTCCAGAGCTTCCAGCGCCTTTTTCCCGCTATGCCCCCGGCGCAGAGTTTCCAGTTCTCTGTCACAAAAGCTCTGGATCCCCATGCTGACCCTTGTAATGCCACGCCCCTTCAGCAACTGTAACTTTTCTCTGTCAGTCTGGTTGGGAGCCGTTTCGATCACAATGCTCCGGTTTTCGTCAAAATGCAGATAAGATTCCGTCATGGCAAAGACCCGATCCAATTGCCGCGCATTCAAAAGAAGAGGCGTCCCACCGCCTATGGTAAAATCGGAAAATCTTGTGCCTGCCGGCTCCAGAATCCGGCGGTACTGGCTCAGCTGCCGCTCCACCGCGTCCAGATACCGTTCCATTTCCTCTGTCCCAGCTCCGGTGACAGAAAACAGGTTGCAGTAGCCGCATTTCGTCTGGCAGAAGGGGATGTGCAGATACAGCCCGCAGCCCGGTCCCGAAAGACTGCCGGCGCAGTCTGCCAGACGGATCCCGGTCAGCGGGCGGTAAGCCGTTTTGTGAGGATAACTGTACATATATTGAATATACGGATTCATAGTAACAAAAAACCTCTATAAAAAGAAATGCTTATAAGGAACGGTATTGACCACAGGATGATTGATCCCATGGAACTGGCATCCGTCCTCCCCGTAGCAGGTTCCGTGATCGGAACAGCAGATGACAAAGGCATCGCCCCGCTTGTCTTTCCAATGGTCAAACAGCCGCCCCAGCTCCTGGTCCGCATAGCGAAGCGCTGCCCCGTGGCTGGCCAGGTTATCATGGGAGCACCCATCCAGATAGAAGGAATTGGGATAATGAATGGCGTCCACATTGAGGTACATAAAAATCCTCTGCCCCGGATCCGCAGCTTCCAGCTTCCTTAAAATAAAGTCTACCTGATTTTTGGCGCTGTCCTTTACCCCGCAGCCAAAGGACGGGTTCCAGTAGCTTTTCCGGAAATATCCGGGAAATACCTTTCCCAGGTCCGAGCGTTTGTCAAAAAAGGAGACGCCTCCGACACACCAGGTATCATAGCCTTCCTTTTCCAGCCCTTCCATGATCGTGCCGCCGGAAAATCCGTAAGCCCCCGGGGGCGTTTTTCTGCCCATGCCGATCTGTCTGGGAAAAAACAGCATTTCCCGGTCAGCCAGATTTTTCGCCTCATGATCCGCAGGCAGGAAACCGGCAAACATGGCGTGATGGGACGGCCAGGTAAAATTCCCCGGAGCCTGGCATTTTTTCCAGGAGCCGTAACGGTTCAGCACCGGGGTCGCGCCGTCCTCCTGCTCCTTCACCGCCGCATCATACCGAAGAGTATCCAGACAGATAAACAAAATATCCATCTGCCCGACAACCTGATTCATATCCACGGAAGGCGTTCTCTGCGCTTTGGCAGAAGAGAACAGCCGGAAAGGGACCTCTCCGGCATGCTCGTGCGGGGCTTGCCGATTGTCCTGAACTTTCATGTTATTTGCTTCTTTCTGTTTTTCCTGAACTTCCATGCTATTTGTTTCTTTCTGGTTTCCCTGAACTTCCATATTTTTTGCTTCTTTCTGATTTTCTTGTACATCCATAATGCTTTTGCACTTTCCTGTTTGATACTCACGGCAGATTTATCCGGCGTTCAGTATACAGCCACTCCTTCATCATTTCCGCCTGATGGAGGTAGATCCGGTTCTGGTCATAAATATCCTGGTAAATGAGATCGCCCTGGCCGTTCAGTTCAATGATCCTGGGCCGCAGGCTTCCCTTTTCCAGAAGCACATCGATCCCTGCGCTGCGCAGTCCCGGATAGCATTTTGCCGCACGGATGCAGAGCTGCTCCACATCCTCCATGACATGACGCGGAAGCCCAAGCGCATCCCCCTTTAAAGGGTGGTTATTCAGATGGAGATTGGTAATGGGACCGGAAGAAAGACGGGCCAGGATAAAATCCATCCTCCCGTCCTGAACCACTGCCCGCAGATCATAGGAAAAGCCGCTGTGCTCTGCTTTGGCATACCACCGTTCTACGATACAGTCCAGTTTCAGAAGCCTCCCGATCATGGAAAGCACCTGTTTCCTGTCCGTAAACCGCCGAAGCCGTTTCGTATTGACCAAACGTCCGGTTTCAGGATGTTCCATTGCGCAGGTGTAGAGGATCATCCGGCCCGAGCGGGGCTGCCAGCGGAAAGCCGCCGCTCCTGCGGCTCCGGAACCACAGACCGGCTTTATAAACACCTGAAAGATGCGGCGGCGTTCCATAGCATCCAGCAGCAGCTCTGCCTGATCAACGTCATCCAATGTTTCAGTTGCTGGAAGCACAGCCTGTCCGACGTCGTCCAACGTTTCCGCCGCTGGAAGCACAGCCTGTCCGACGCCGTCCAACGTTTCCGCCGCTGGAAGCACAGCCCGTCCGACACCGTCCAACGTCTCAGCTGCTGGCACAGTCCGTCCAACGCCGTCCAACTCCTCCGTCACCGGAATCCCGGCCTCTGCCAGCAGCCTTTTGCACGCTCTTTTATCCAGTATGGCGCGGATATCCTCCGGCTTGTTTAAAAACGTGATCTGCCGTTTCTTCCCCAACTCTGCCAGCCATTGCAGCTTTTTTTCATAATTCTGCGCCAGGATATTCAGCTCATCCAGCCAGCAGCTTTCCCACAAAGGCGGGTCAATTTTCAGAAACACATCTTCCCATGCAGCTTCATTTAAAAATACATTTTCCCATCCAGCCCATCTCCGAACAGGAGATTCCTGCGAGTCCCCGCCACAGAATGGAAACTCCTTCCAGTCCAGCAGCCGGACCGATACCCCTGCCGCATCCGCGCCCTTTTCCAGATAGATGGTCCGTTTCGTCCCGGGGCTGCCGAGGAGAACTGCCTGCCTCATTCGGTCAGCATGGCGTTCATCCAGATCTCGCCTTTGTATTCCTCCGGCTCATAGCGCTCCGACGCGTCAACCTTTGCCGGAAGAGCCTGCAGATCCTTCACCATGCCCTCTGACATATAATGAAAATGCACATCCAGCTCCTCGATATTGGGATAGGAAGGAATCGTTTCCAGGAGCAGGGCGCCGCCCTTGTCTGTCAGAGTGCCGTTGGCCAGATCCAGTACCTTCAGCTGCTTCATATATTTGCATTCCAGCACCGCCCGAACCAGTTCATCCTGGATCTCGCTGTCCTCAATCCCCAGGTGCGCGAGCTTTGGAAAATCCGACTTTTCGAGAAGGGTTTTGATGGTGTCCGCGCTGCCGTCAAATCCGTAATCCTCGATTCCGATATAAAGAACCAGTTTTTTCAGATTCGGCAGCTTGGCATTCTGAATCTCCTGGATCACCGACACCGGAAGCCCGCCGCAGATGATAGTCAGAGATTCCAGTCCCGGATGGCTGATCTCTCCCAGCACCAGCTCCGAGCTTCCTTTGACAGTCAGTTCTTTTAAGTGAGGAAGGGCCTGCCAGAGCCGGCTGTAATTGCCCTGGATGATCCAGGAAACCTCGCACTCCTCATAGTCCATGTCCCCTACAAACAGACTCTCAACATGGGAAAACCGTTCCTTGTTCTCCACGATCTGATCCAAGATGATCTGGCAGCTGTCGTCCCAGGATTCACCCCAGCACCCGATCACAAGATCCGATACCTGGGAAAATTCCGGATCATTCAAGATATCCGCCACCATGGTTCCGGGACCCTTTCCGTTCTCAAACTGTTCATAATCATACACATATTTTTTACTCTTCCCCATAAAAACCTCCTTTGCGGCTGTCGGCTTACCATGCCTGTGTTTTTCTTATATTATACGCAATTATATAGTAGAGCTCAACTGTTTTTTGCACTATAAGAGTTGCGGCTCATAGTAAAGGATGGCATTTTTTACCTTATTTTACATCTCATTTTAACAGAAAATGTGCAGCTCCCACGTATATGATCATAGTAGTGTTTTTGCCAAAAGGTTTTTAGGTATTCAAATTACCTCAATATCAATGCAGCGCTTGATTGGTTTCAGATATTCTGAGCACATTATAGAAACCTCAGCTTTGAATGTTCCTTTTTGGGTTGGTACTATATAAATACCATCAAACAGGCGCGAAGCTCTATGCGGTATTTGCTGAATTTCGGCTGCAATACAGTGTTCGTCAATGTCTAATGACGAATTTGTTGATGAAGTATATGGACTTGGCAGCATCATCCTTGATAGTGCGCTTATGCTCCGCATAGTATTATTTTGACTGTGATTGGAAGACCAGATCCAATTAATGGAAGCGGCAACAGCAGGATTCATCCGCTTTGCATACTCTTCCTCAGCCTTCTTAATTGGGTTTTTTGGTAACTCTGGTGCCTTCGGGAGCTTTATATCTTCTATGTCTGAAATATCATACAGCAAAAATTCTTCCGGGAAATCTATATAAACACGTATGTCAGTTGCTTTAGCCGTTCCATCATTTGATATTTGAAGTTTCAATGCTATGCCGCCGCTGCGTATCTGCCGATACGTCTTCAATTTTTCCACATATGTTTCTATCTCATCCTTTGCAGGCAATGCTTCATTATATTGACGTAGTGCTTCATCTGATACATAATCCTGGAGATATGAATCAACACACGATCTGTCAAGGGGGGCATAACGGTTTCTGCAATCCTCAGCATAGATAGGCTGGAGCTTGATCTGTATACTGCGTTCACTGAGAAAAAAAACTAAATTACTATGAGATCGATACTCATCCTCAACAGATTTTTCTTCAATAGAATTTTGATTTTCTGGATCAGGGATGCTATCTAGAATAAATTCTGAAACAATTTTCGGTGTTCGTTCAACAATTTTCGATTTGAGTTCCGCATTTTCTTCTTGCAGCTCCCGCACTAACTTATTCAAATTCAGTATTTCTGCATGGTTTGCTTCAATATTAAAACTATCGCCTCTTACCCAGCCGGGCCGCTTCTTCCGATCCATCTGTTTATGAAGTGCTGCGGTAACTTTAAGTGCAAGCTCATCAGGGGTATTCCACCATTCAACAATACGACCATTTTTGACATCATTTTTAAAGGCGGTGAGCTTTTCCATCTTCTTTGGATCGGTTTCAAAATCAGTTCTTTTTACGTTGGCATCATCACTAAGGATAAATCCAAGAATTGGAACTCCCTTTTCTTTTGCATATCGAAATTCTTTCTCAGTATAGCTGATTCCAGCATCATCCCCGGTTTCAACTACTGTACCATATCTATGCCCGACAATGAGGACGTAGTAATCTGAACTGTCGATCGTATCTTGAATGATTTCCCACTGCTTATTATAGCATATTTTTCTGCCCGAATTCAATGGTGCTGCTTTCAGACAGGCTTTCTCACCGCATTGTCATAAAACCGAAAATAATCCGGCCGGTGCCTGGACTGGGTATATTCAAACATCACCCCGTCGCTGTTGTAAGTCTGGCTGCTGACCACTGCCATGCAATTATAATCCCCGGCATCCATTTTCAGATATTTTTCGTCGATCTCCGTCAGCTTTTCCACCGTCATGATCCGCTTGCTGTTTACGATCGTCATGTGCAGTGTCTGTTCCAGATACTGATAAATGGAATTTTCCGCGATTTCCTTTGTAAGTCCGGGAACCGCTTCCTTTAGAAAATAATTATGGTTCAGGATCAGCGGCAGCTCGTTCAGATAATGCAGACGCTGAATATAATAAACCTCCGCTCCGGCAGGAAATCCCATGGATCGGGCCTGCTTTTCGCTGACCGTACACTCGGTAAATAAAAGCACCCGTGTGATCGGATGATGGCCGTTCCGCAGGGCGGATTCCCGGAAGCTCTGAAACCATACGAACTTATCGTTCTGAGAAAAGGTGAGCAAGGAGTTTTTTGAGCTTACAAAGATTTATTACCACCGTCTGGCCTGGATGGACGATTTCAAAAAGGTACAGGATCAGATCCTGAAATTCGCGCCCACAGTCCCGGAGGAAAAAACATATGATTACTATGATCTGTTCCTGGAAAGACTGAAAGGAAAGATAGAGCCTGCCACCAGCGGCCACGGCTCCATCGACCTGATCGTGCCCGGCTGTCCAAAGTCATACTGGGAGAGCATGAAGAAGATGAAAGAATCCTTTCACAGATTGAAAAGGCAGCTGTCGCAGGCCGCAACGCGTTTATCGACCGATTTGGGATTTAAGCTGGATTCCGGCTTTTTGAGTACAGGCTGTAAGGCCGCCCTGGAAACCGTACGATGCGGTGAAAAAGAAATCATAGACTTAATAGAATGTGGAATGAACGCAAGGGACTGCATTATTTCAAATTGTAAAACGGCAGCATTCTTATTTCAAGGCCAGAATGCAGGATCAGTGATTACTCAGAGGATGATCTGGTGGACGTTTCTGTATATGGAAAGCAATTTACATCCATGCGGTTGCTGTCACGATATTTGGAGGAAGTATAAATGTTTTCAATTGATGATGTGAGAATCCCGATCAGGATCATGCTGGAGCCTGGAATCTATACGTGCGGAAATATATCTGCAAATGGAAAGACGAGATTGCTGAATCTGTGTAAGGAGTACGGGATTGCTGAATCTGTGTAAGGAGTACGGGATTGCTGAATCTGTGTAAGGAGTACGGGATTGCGGGATTCCCGGTATATGGTTATACCTACAATGACTTTTTAAATCATGTGCCCTTTGCCATTCAGGAAGATACACGGCTTGTTTTTATCGATCGATATGATTTATTGAAAGAGCGGTTCGTTCCGCAATTTGATCACTGGCCGGATGTGATTTTTATGGTCGATTGTAAGACGGACTGCGCGGCGCTGGAAGATTCCCAGGATTGCTATATCAATATGGAAAGCGACAGGATCACCGTATGGAATGTGTAATATACTTTGAAGATTATCAGAAGGATGTGCTGAGTAAGCTATATACATCTGCTTATGAAGAAGAAAATGCATCCATAAGATTTTCAGGCGGAAATGGGAAATTAGCACCAGAAATGGAACGGCTGTTATACGATAATCCGGAGGTTTTTATAATTGCAGTTTTGGATATGGTTCCTGAGAACAGTGATATTGTAACAATATACAACCATTTGAAGATGATAGGTAAACTGCATCCTGAATTTCAAAGGCGATATATCATTATTCCAAATGTTTGTGCAGAATATCGATTTATCAAGGCATTCAAGGAACGTAAACTCTTCCGGAGCCGTGAAGATGTGGATTTGTGTTTGAATAAAGGGGACTATAGAAAATCCTCATTGCTGAATCAACTTTTTCTGGAAGAAGGAGTATATCATAAGAATTTTGAAAAATATTGTAAGTTTATCTTGAAATATACGGTCAATCATTGTATCAGCATTGATTCGGTTGAAAATGAGTTGCTTCAAAAGTTTTATCTGGAAGATTGTGATTGTAAAGACTGTGATTTCAGCAGGGAGTCGCTTAAGGATAAGTTTATAGATGAGTATGAAGCCACGGAAAGGATATGCCGGAATACTGTCATGGGCGGCACGGAGCAGGAAAAGAGAAACCATGACGCGTGGTAATTTGCGGATCTGATTCCAATCGTAAAGAACGGCAATACCTGTCAGGTATTCGACCGTGCGGATGAAACCTGCGATTACGTAGAAAATGAAAATACCGGCGTGCGGAATATTATGTGCTATGCGGATGTTTCCGAAGGCGGAAGCGGACCGAAAAATTATATTCCGGAGATCAAGCCGGGAGAAAGCGTCACGATCCGCTTTGCCTGGTTAGTTAATGAAGACGAGCTTGACAAGCTGTATCTGAACCTGAGAGGAGAAACTGTATTTACCGACGAAGGGCTGGAGATCGGGTTTGTAGATCTGAAGCTGTGATGGAAGGATCAGAATTCAAGATAGAAATCGTGAAAAAGGCTGCTTTGCGAAAGAGGCAGTCTTTTTCACGCTGAAGGATTCTTAAGGGAGACTATGAGCTTGACCAGATAAAAGAAGAGCAATTTATTTCTTGGCCATTCATGTCCGATTTTGCATTGCATCATGTCATATTTCGCACTATGGCTTTCCTATTCTGAATGCTATACTGATTCTATAATCTATCAGCAAATAAGCACCTGCTGTTTTTGCCGAGGCCGTTTTAGAACCAGAACCATAAGCCGATACTGCTGGACATATGGCTTCTCGCCTTTCTTCTGTCATTCCATAGAACAGGTGCTTCAAAAAAAGGAGGCCGCAAAAAATGAAACATTTCCAGAACAAGAGAAACCCCGTACTCCCATTAGAATATCACGTACCGGACAGCGAGGCGCATGTGATGCCCGACGGAACGCTCTATATCTACGGAAGCTTCGACGACCGGGAGGATGTATTCTGCAGTGAAAAATACCACGTCGTATCCACGCCGGACATGGAACACTGGACGATCCATGATATCTCGTTTACCGGGCAGCAGGTTCCTTGGTACAACGATCCGGACGCGCCCAAGTACCCCGGGATCGACTGGTCCAGACCTACGCCGTTTATCCGGAAAATGCTCGAGGCAGCGCGGGAAAACGGCGATGACATGAAGGAAAAATTTGAACAGGAAGGCGAAAAAGATAAGCCTGCGTTATTATTTGCGCCGGACTGCCTGGAACGTGACGGAAAATATTATCTCTATTTCTGTATGCCCGATGATAGCGAGGGAGTGGCTGTTTCCGACCGCCCGGAAGGGATTCGGGATGATCTGGTCACGGAGGAAACGCATTTTTTCCATGAAGGATCCTCCATGAGAAAGATCGGAGACACCTATTATTATGTATACGCCGACATGGAGCGGGGGAAACCTACGTCCCTCGGCTATTCCACAGGCAAGTCTCCGCTGGGACCATTTACCTATCGGGGAATCATTATCGACAACGACGGCTGCGACCCCGCAAGCTGGAACAATCATGGCTCCATCGAATGCGTCAACGGGCAGTGGTATGTATTTTACCACCGATGCAGCCGGGGCGCGCAGCAGCACCGGAGACTCTGCATTGAGCCGATTACGGTCAATCCGGACGGGACCATTGATGAGGTGAAAATGACCTCCCAGGGGGCCGGGGCTCCGTTTGCGCCGGGGGAAACGATTTACGGATATCAGGCGTGCGGACTGAAAGGGACGGTATATATTGGGGCTGAGGATGCAGGCCGCGGGAAGAATGCTGTTTTACCGGGAACAGAATCGGCTTCCGGCAATATGGGACATGATGCGAGCCACGAAGAGCCGGCCGGAATTACACAGAGGAATCATGCGGCATCCAGTGCTGCCCGAATTCATGAATATCCTGAAAAACTGACCCACATCTCACCGGGAGATGAAATGATTTTCCGTTATGTGAAAAATGATGCCCCGTGGTCCGGGATAGAATGTACCTGCGCCGGAAGCGGAAGGCTGCAGGTCCTGTTGGATGATGTACCGGCGGGAACCATCGGCATGACTGGAGAAGCGGGGAAAATCCAGACGGTATCTGCCGGAATCTTAGCATCGGCGGGAACGTGTGAATTGAAGCTGAAAGCGGAAGAAGCGGATGGATTGGAAATTATGGAGGTCGTATTGAAGTGATCCGGAAAGAGGGGGCCATTTCAGAAAAGATTGAGATTGAATCAACAGCCCAAAGTTGCTATACTATCAGCAGCAGGGCTATTTTTTCTATGGAACAGGCAGTCCTTTGCCATGAAGATCAGCTACAACAGAGAGGTGAAATCGCGTTTGGATTTGTCAGGATGGAAAACGGGGCTACGATCTTCCTGGAAGCAGCGTGGGCACTGAATGTTAAGGATTCCCGTGAAGCGGCGACCACCCTTTGCGGCACAAAGGCGCAAAGGACCAAAGCGCGGAGTTGCTTTTTACAGCTATTCAGCGGAATTTGGTTTATCAAAGACACTGGAAGATTGTTTTGAAGATGTACACGATATGGGGGCGCACGGGATCGAGATCCTGGCGAATACGCATATTGAAAACTATCCCTATCCCACCGACGAATGGGTGGACAAATGGTTCCGCCTGTGTGATAAGTATGAGATCGTCCCGGTAGAATACGGAAACTGGATCGACTCCCATGTATTGGGCGACAGGGACCTTACGACCGAGGAATCCTATGAGATGCTGGCAAGAGATATACGGCTTGCCCACAGGCTGGGATTCAAGGTGATGCGGACGAAGATGCCTGTGATCTCCAATGAGCTTGCCCCGGTAAAAAACTGGAGAGAGATCATCAAAATGGCGCTTCCGCTGGCAGAAGAGCTGGATATTAAGATGTGCCCGGAGATCCATACGCCGACCAATCTGAAAGGCCAGATGGTAACAGATTTCGTAGATTTTATCAAAGAAACGGGAACAAAGCATTTTGGCCTGAATATTGATTTCAGTGTTTTCAGACTCAAATTTGGAGAAAATGAGTTCAGGGATCCGCTTTACACGCCGAATGCCCAGGAGGATATCATACCGCTCCTGCCCTATATCTACTGCTGTCACGCAAAATTTATTAATATGAGCGATGACTTTGAGGAGACAACGATACCTTATAAAGAGATCATCCAGATATTGAAGGATCATGACTGGGACGGATATCTGCTGAGCGAATACGAAGGCGCGGATAAATATGATTTCGGGTATGAGGTAGGACAGACTTTGAGAAAACAGCACATTATGCTGAAAAATGAGATCGGAGATTAAGGAGGGGAATAGAATGGAAAAGGAAGTCATTCAGTCAGTTGGATTTAGAAATATAAAAGAGAACGGAAAAATCACAGGATTTCAGTTTAAGGTTCGGCTCCCCTATTACCGCGGGATCTTCCTGAGCCAGCTTCGGCCGGGAACACTGTATATTGACGGGGAAAAATTTGAAAAAGAGGAGATCGTCTGGAATATTAAGGGTGAAGACTACACTCTGGAGGAAATGAAAACAGATTTTCAGACACACTGGGCAGTCACCGAGCCGGCAGTGCTGAAGGTGAAGAAAGAAGGAGGGCTGGCGCAGGGCTTCCATGATATCACATATGGCTTTTGCTTTACTTCCTCCTATATGCCTCCGATCATCCAGGACCATCTGGACCCGGATGAAGAACCATTTGTATTTATGCCGAAGTTCGGGCATCACGTAAATAAGAGACGTCTGATCATCGTATAATACACTTTGAAAATAAGAGAAAGAAGCCTCCTGCCTGTTCGGGGAAGAGGCTTCCTCTCTCATTTGGGTGAAATGAGAATCATAACCGGTATATAACCGGCATCTTTTTGTATTTATGGTGTTTCGTTTTGCACCTTTCCAAACCGGACCTCGCAATCCTTCCGGAAAAAAGAGATTCCATAACAATCAATTTTTTTATAACCTTCCGCGCGCAGCTCCTCCATATATTTTTTATCATAGATCTGATCAAGAGCCTTCTGGGCATCCATTTCCAAATCATCAATCTCATTCGATACCTTGACTTCCAGAATAAAGGACCTGCCCCGCAAGGAAGGACTCCTCACCATGATATCAGAACGTCTGTTGCCTGATTCGCGGTTGGACTTCACCAGGTAATTTTCGCTTTGGCTAAGGATTCCGGTAAGAAATCCGTGATAAAAGTTCTCGGCACTATCGTAGAAGCTGATCGTACGCAAAAGCTGTCCGTTTAATATATCTGTCATCCTCTGGGCGTTTCCATCTTCCATCGCACGGTAGAGATCATGAAAATCTTCTTTTTGTATCATAGCTTTCAGCCAGTTCATAATCGTATTCTGATAAATAGTCTTTACTTCTATATTGGGAATCCGCACCCGCAAAAAGACAGAAGACTCCTTAAAGTACTCGCTTTCTTTCGTCAGATATCCAGTAAAATAAAGGAAATTCCACAAATTTTCCCCATTACCGTGCATATCCCCGTAGGTGACCTCTTCATGAACCTGTATATCTAAGGTTCCTCCTTTTAAAAGAGTTTCAATCTGTCTTTTCATCTCCCGGTCAGCCCTGGCGATCATGTCCTTAATGATATCATTGGAACTGGTATTGACCCAGTAGGGATGCGGGAAAGCGTTGACATCCGCATACAAATCATACATAAAGTTGATTACACTCCACGGATTATAAACCTCCGTATTGCCAAATGAATATCCATCATACCATTCTTTCAGGATCGGATAATGAGCATGGTCTTATCCACGTAGTAATAACCATTCTTTATTATTTTTTCAAAATTATCAACACCGATCGGCAATGGTTTCTTCATGATCACACCTCCATCATAACTTATAAAGCTACACGGTTACTTCAAATATCGCTTGTCGTTTTGAACCGTTACCAATATCTATCAGTATATCCGTTTTTTGCCTTCCGCGCAAGTATGTTACTGGTTACAGTTCACGATTAATGTCCGGTTTTGTGCTGTGTTATGTCATATTTTCCACTGTTTTTTTCCCATGCCGGATGTTATACTGATTTAAAAAAGGAGACGGCAAAAAACAAAACATCTTCATAACAAGTTTCAGGCTTATCCAGATAAGAAAGGAAGTAAAATGGCACTTATACAAGTAAATTTTTTATCAGAATCATTGATGAGGACAGTTCCATTCCAGGTGATCCTGCCGGTGGACAAGCTGGCGTTCCCGGGAATGCCGCAGCGAGAAAACAAACCGTTTAAAACGCTGTACCTGCTCCATGGTATTTTTGGAAATTACACGGATTGGGTATCCGGTACGAATATCCAGAGATGGGCGGAGGAGAAGGATCTGGCTGTTGTCATGCCTTCCGGCGATAATTATTTTTATATCGACCAGACAGATCCCCACAATTACTATGGAGAATTCATCGGCCGGGAATTGGTGGAAATTACACGAAAGATGTTTCCGCTGTCCGGCAAAAGAGAAGATACATTTATAGCAGGCCTCTCTATGGGCGGTTACGGGGCGATCCGCAATGGGCTGAAATATCATGACACATTTGGCTATATAGGGGGACTGTCTTCCGCAATGGTGATCGACGGACTGGAAGCGCGGACAAATGACCATCCATTTTTTATAGAAAGGAGGGACTTTGCGGAAAGCATTTTCGGAGATCTGGCAGAAGTGAAGGAAAGCGATAAAAATCCGGAATGGCTTGTAAAAAAACTGACAGACGAACATGCGGAACTGCCGAAAATGTATCTGGCATGCGGTACGGAAGATTCCCTGCTGGAAGCAAACCGAAAGCTCTGGAATTTTTTGAGGGCATCCGGCGCGGAGGTGACCTGCGAAGAAGGACCGGGCGGACATGAGTGGGACTTCTGGAATCGGTATATCAAAAAATTTATTGACTGGCTTCCGTTGGAAGAGAATGCGGAAGCAGGCGTAAACAGTGGGAATGTCGGAATCTGACGGAAACAAGAGGGAGCGGATTGATACTGTACGCCAGATCAATCTGCCGTGCAGTATCATATGACGCGCAATGCTGTATTAGTACAGCATTGCATTAATTCTGCTCCCGGTATTCCGCCGAAGTCATCCCATAATATTTCTTAAAGATATGCCGGAAATTTCCCGGATCAATATATCCCAGTTCCTCCGCGATAGCCGAAATCGGCATGTCCGGATTGATCAGCAGCCGCGCGGCCTGCCGCATTTTCAGCTTCTGGATATTCTGGCTGAAACTCATCCCGGTACAGTTCTTGATAATTCGTTGAATCTGCCGTTCACTGTAATTGAAAAATTCTGCCAGCTCCTTCAAGGTAACGGACGTATAATTCTCCTGTAAGTATTTCAAAATGAAGACAACATTTTCATCGTGTCCATGGGAATCAGCCTCTGGTACGATCACATTGGAACCATGATTGCGGAGAAGAATAATGAAAAAAGCTCCTACAATATTGTTCAAAAACCGTTCTTTATACTGACGGTTTCTTAAAAATTCCCTGTATGCATAAAGCACATAGTCGAACAGCTCCTGATCTTCTCCTGTACGGAAGAAAAGATAAGGATGCGTTTTCGAATGATAAAGAGTGCGCGTAAAAAAATCTGACAGCACGTCATTTTCCGACAAAACCCCGAAAAATACCTTTTCAAAGGTACTGGTTCTCAAAACAATATTGATGATGACGCAGTCATCAGAAAACGCGCTGATGGCATGTGTCGTTTCCGGAGCAATGATGCAGATGTCTCCCTTGTGCATGTGCAATTCCTGTTCTTGAATGTAATTCATACAATTTCCTTCAACGACGCAGACAACCTCCAGGAAGGAATGGGAATGCAGACAGGCGGGAAGATAGCGCAGATGGCGGTACAGCTCCGTATCGAATCCGCTCCGAAAAAAAGAATCTTCTTCCAGCCGGCTTTCCAGAAGCTGATTCGGAAATGAACGTCCGGACCGCTGCGCGGCCAGCTTCAAAATGTCGCTCAGATATTCACTGGAATGAGGAAGCTGCAGGTTGCGTTCCGGAAACTGTGTGTGAAGCAGCTTAAAGGTATGCTCCAGGCTGTTCAGCTGATTCTGTTGAGGAAACGCGTCTCGAAAAATCATGTCTGTTCTCCTTTCACGGGTATGTTTACAATAGCTCTTTTAGAAAGACTTTCAGTCTGTATAAAAGCCTGGTACAGTATTGTGTAATGATAAAGCAAGTATAAAATACGACATAGAAGGTTGTCAATCACGACACGGCGGTATGTCGCGAAACACGCCGTCCTGTGTCACCTATGGCACTACGCTTTGAGTGGATTTATTGGTATACTGACGTCAGAAATCGTAAACAGTGAAAATGCAGAAGAAAGGAAGAGAGAAAAATGAATGGTAAATTAAAGTTTACTGAAAAACTTGGATATGGACTGGCAGCGTTATCCGGAGCGTCCAATTCGCTGCTTGGGGCGTTTTTGACGATGTTTTATACGGATAATATCGGAATGGCGGTCGGCGCGGTGGGAACGATGTTTATGATCTCAAAGCTGTTTGACGGAATTACGGATCTGATCGCGGGAAATATTGTAGATAAGACGAAAACAAAGTGGGGAAAGGCACGTCCCTGGATCCTGTGGCTGTCGGTTCCCGCGGGCCTGGCATTCGCGCTGATCTTTATGGTGCCGCAGAACGCAAGTCCGATGAGCCAGCTGGTCTATGCGTTTCTTACATATAACCTGTTTAGCTCCGTCATCTATACGATGGTCGGTGTGGCACAGACATCCCTGCTTGCGCTTATGACCATGGACGGAATCGAAAGGGGAGGGCTCGCAAGATATTCGATGTTATTCGGGCTGGGCGGTACGATGCTGGCAAGTTCCGTGACATTCCCGTTTATCGCAAAGATGGGCGGGGATACAACGGCATGGAGGATTGTATTTGCCATATATGGATTTATCCTTGCGGCAGGCCTGATGTCAGCATTTTTCCTGACAAGAGAGCATGTCGCGGCAGTTGATCACAATGAAGACGGAACGTTGAATGAAGGTACACAGAGGTTATCCTTTATTGAGGGTGTAAAGCTATTCTTTTCAAATAAATATTGTATCTTTGGTTTGGTGATCACGACCCTGATGCAGCTTGCGCTGAATATCAATTCCGGTTCACAGACGTATTTTTACAAATATGTAATGGAAGATGAAATGCTGATGACCTCACTGAGTATGGTAGGCCTGATTCCGATGGTCGTTAGCGTCCTGTTTTTCGCGGGCCCCTGTTTAAAATATCTCGGAAAAAAGAAAAGTGTGTATTTCGGATGCGGCGGACAGTTGATCTCCTTCGCGATGCGGGTTGCAGCAGGAATGACCGCGAATGTACCTTTGTTGATTGCGGGAACCGTTTTTGGCGGACTGATGACAGGCCCGGTTTCCATTCCGATCAATATCATTACCGCGGACGCAATCGACTACGGCGATTACAAGACCGGAAAACGAATTGAAGGAACGGCATCTTCCATCGGAACATTTGCAGGAAAAATCAGCGCGGGACTCGCATCCGCGATTACGGGCTGGACACTTGCGCTGACAGGATATGTGGCAAATGCCGTGCAGACCTCTTCTACAAGGTTTGGGATTACCGCGGTATTCGCGATTCTTCCGGCAGTTATTTACATTGTGATCATACTGGCTTACAAGCTTATTTACCATTATGATAAGGAAGAGCCGGAAGTTGTGGCGGAATTGACAAGAAGAGAACAGGCGGCTAAGGAATAGAAAGATTAAAGGAATAGAAAGATCAGCAGGAGGTACAGTATGACTCGCAAAGAAATAGAACAACGTGTGGACGCGTTGATGGAACAAATGACTCTGGAGGAAAAGATCGGGCAGATCAATCAGGCCAGCCCGGCGACCGTCTGTACGCTGCCGGGGGTGGAGGCGGATATTGATTCCTGGGTAACGGAAATGATGGAAGGAAAAATATCCGAACAGAAATTCCAGGAGCGCCTGGCAATGTGTGAAGAAAATCTGCGTTTGGACGAACTGGAAGCAGGAGAAATCGGTTGTTTTGTAAATTTATATGACGACGCGAAGCTGGCTCAGGTCATCGCGGCATCCAAAAAGAGCAGGCTTCAGATCCCGCTGCTGGTCGGAGTGGATGTGATCCGGGGGTACAGGACAATCTTCCCGACGCCGTTGGCAATGGCAGCTGCATGGGATCCAAAGCTTCACAGGAAGTTGGTAAAGACTGCCAAAAAGGAAGCGATTGTCTCAGGGGTAAACTGGGTATTAGGACCTATGCTGGATGTAGCAAGGGACGGACGTTGGGGGAGGATCGTAGAAAGCCCCGGGGAAGATCCGTATCTGGCCTCTGTTATCGCGAAAGAAATGGTGGAAGAATATCATGCGGATAACGGGGATGGACCTATGATCTGTACAGCAAAGCATTTTGCGGCTTACGGGGCGGCAAGCGGAGGACAGGATTACAATACAGTCAGCATTTCGATGCAGCAACTGTATGAGACATACCTTCCGCCGTTCCGGGCTGCGGTTGACGCGGGAGTGGATTGTGTTATGTCAGCGTTCCACGATTTAAACGGCATCCCCTGTGTGTGTGACAAAGAACTTTTGACAGACCTGCTCCGGGATGAGATGGGATTTCAAGGGTTTGTAGTAAGCGACGCGGAAGCGGTGAAACAATGTGTGTCCCACGGTATTTCGGGGGATGAGGCTGAGGCGGCGAAAATGTCTCTGCTGGCAGGAAATGACGTGGACATGACTTCTTATGATTATCGGAACTATCTCAAAAAGCTTGTGGAAGACGGGCAGTTAGAGGAAGAGGTCATCCATACGGCAGCGAGACGGGTTTTGGAGAAAAAGCTGGAATATGGGCTGTTTGACAAAGAGTATGTCTATGATCCAGAGAAAATCAGGAAAATTGTTTTGTCAGAGGAACACAGAGCGATTGCGAGAGAGGTGGCAAGGCAGACGATCGTACTGCTGAAAAACGAGGATGTCCTGCCTGTCAGGGAGAAGAAGCGGATTTTGGTCATTGGGGAACTGGCCGATGATAAAGAAGCACTGACCGGCCCCTGGGCATTTACCGGGGATAGCGGAAAAACGGTCACAATTGTGGAAGGGCTGCAAAAAAACGCTCCGGAAGGAACGGAGATTTCTTATGTAAAAGGCTTTGGGGTTCATGACAGCAGGGAAGGATTTGCAGAGGCTCTTGAGAAGGCGGAAAATGCGGATTTTATCGTGGCAGTTGCCGGGGAAACAGCTTTTATGAGCGGTGAGGCCGCATCCCGGGCAGATCTTCATCTGTCAGGCGCGCAGGAAGAATTCCTGCTGAAGCTTGCCGGAATTGATGTGCCGAAAGCGGTGCTCCTGGTAAATGGGCGGCCGCTGGCGATTGGATGTTTGAAAGAAAATGTTGGAATCGGGGCCATACTGGAGACCTGGCATCTGGGAACAGAAAGTGGAAATGCGGTTGCAGACGTATTGTTTGGTGCTTATAATCCAAGCGCGAAGCTGACAGTGACATTTGCAAATGAAGCAGGGCAGGAGCCCATGTATTATAACCACCCGAATACCGGAAAACCAGGCGGGAGCTTTCGGTTTACCTCCAAATACCAGGATGTGCCGATAGAGCCGCTGTATCCGTTTGGATATGGGCTGAGCTATACGACCTTCCAATATTCGGAGTTGGAGGTACTCACACCAGAAATCCGCTTGGATAGTGAACTGAATTGCAGAGTAAAAGTAAAGAATACCGGGGACTGTTTTGGGGAAGAAATCGTACAGTTGTATATCCATGATAAAGTAGCGGGCTGCGTGCGTCCGGTAAAGGAATTGAAACGGTTTATGAAGATCGCGCTGCAGCCGGGGGAACAGAAGGAATGTGAATTTTCACTGTCGGCAGCAGAGCTTGGCTATTACGACCGAAGCTGTAATTATGTGGTGGAGCCGGGAACATTTGACCTTTATATTGGCCCGGACAGTAGGGAAGGGCTCCATATGGAATTTGAATTGAAATAAAATGTGCGCAGTCGATGATATAGGGAGGTAGAATTATGACGTATCATTCAATCACACCTGGCCGGGTCTGGCTTGACACCGACGGAAACCGGATCCAGGCACACGGGGGCAGTATCATAACGGTAGGGGACACATTTTACTGGTATGGAGAAAATAAGGAAAAGACAACCGGAAAGGACAGCATCTGGCACTGGGGCGTGCGCTGCTATTCCTCAAAGGATCTGTATAACTGGAAAAGCGAGGGGATCATCATCCCGCCGGATACCGAGGATGAGTCGTCCCCGCTGCACCCTTCGGCCATGATGGATCGTCCCCACATCATTTATAATGAAAGGACAAAAAAATATGCGGCATGGCTGAAGATCATGGGGGAACCGCCGTGCTTCGCGGTGCTGACGGCAGATTCGATCCTGGGGCCGTATGAAATGGTGAACCCGAAAGTAAATCCCTGCGGACTGGAGGTCGGGGACTTCGACCTGCAGGTGGATCCGGTCACGAAAAAGGGATATCTGATCAGCCAGAAACCGCATACCTGTATCTACGTGGCGGAACTCAATGAGGACTATACGGACGCGGCGGGAACCTATACGGAACATTTCCCGCACACGGCGCCGCCCCAGGCACGGGAAGCGCCCGCGCATTTTATCCGGAACGGCCTGCATTATCTCATTACCTCAGGTACAACCGGATACTACTCTAATCCGTCGGAGGCCGCAATGGCGGCAGATTGGAACGATCCTTATGAGATTTTGGGCGATCCCCATGTAAATGACAGCTCAAAGACCTCCTTCAATTCCCAGATCACATCCGTGTTCCGCCATCCGGGAAAGAAGGACCTGTATATCGCGCTGGCGGACCGCTGGAAGCCGGAGATCTGCCAGATGGAAGGATATGAAACAGGAGCGTATTCCGACAGGATCCAGGAAAAATTCAGACGGATCTTTGACCCAAAGGTGGAATTTGTATTCACGGCAGAGGACGCGGAGGATATGAAGATCAATTCGTCGGTGTCCGATTATGTATGGCTCCCGCTGAAATTCGACGGGGACCAGGTCCGGATCGAATGGCGGGATGAGTGGACGATTGAAGAATATGAGTAAATAACAAGAGTATAGAGAAAACAGAATGAACTGCAATGGGGGCTGTTTCACAAGAGATGAAAAACTCTTGGAGATAACAGTCCCTTCTTCTGCAATTCCTAAATGCAGCCAATTTACAGGGAAGGAATGAATTGCTAATTTTTATCTCAGATGTTAGTATAAGATTGTAAGAGAACATTTTTTACCAAATAAAATAGTTGGTGAAAAAATTCCACCTGTACGGTTGGATCATCTTAAGATGCTCCAACCTGCTCATCCATTCGCAAAATCCGTGCTGTCGTACTCTTGCGTCTGCTGATGCAGCCGCATTTTGCTCATTTATGAGTAGGCTGCTAATCCAAAATCTTAGTTTTATCGCAATAAATTGCATAAAACTGAGATTTCGGATTGCAACCGTACAGGTGGAAAAAATCTATAATCGGGAGATTTGGTATGATTCAGCAGAGAGGATTGGAGCTTGAGATAACAAAGGGACAGAAAGAGCCACTGCATTTTCACCCGGAGGTTGAAGTAGTCTTTGTGGTTGAGGGAAGCTTGAGCGCGAAAATAAAGGATTCAAAATATGAATTGAAAAAGGAAGATATCATCTTATTCAATTCCAATGTTATGCATTGTATAAAGGGCGGGGATAAAACAATCATATGCTGCATAAGGTATTCTTATCAAGCGCTGGCAGAAATGACGCGCACTGAAAATATTGCCTTTTTGTGCAACAGCGTAAGTGACGCGGAATCATCTTACTATGATCTGAAAAATATTTTCCGGGAACTTATCTATCAGGAAGTACGGCAGGCACGTAAGACGGAATGCCTGAAAGAGAGCCTGCTTTTGAAGCTTTTAGATTGTCTGGTCGAGAATTACCAGCTTGACAGTCCTGCGGAAGCATTGAAGCTGTCTGGCAGTGATCTGAGGCTGCAGAAGATATTCCAATATGTAAACAAAAAATTCCGGGATGGGGCCAACCTGTCAGAATTGGCAGAGCAGCTGTATGTTTCCACCTCAACATTGTCAAGATTTTTTAAAAAGCAGACAGGGATTTATTTCGCGGATTATGTAATTCAGATCAAAATTCGATATGCTATGCAGGATCTGCTCTATACAGAAAAAAGCATTATGAAGATTGCTGTTGACTGTGGTTTTTCAAACGCGTCTGTATTCAGTAAGATATTTAAAGAGATGTATGAAGTGGCTCCGTCGGATTACCGCGAGCAGTGCAAAGCAGCTGCATTGCGGAAGGAAGAGGAAAAAAAGGCGGTGAATGAGCTGGTTTTTCAAAAAATCCGGGAGAGCGGGAACGACTGTTTGGATATGGAAACGATTGAAAATTCAGTGATAGAAGTTGACATGAGCCGAAAAATCCCATATGAGAAAAATTGGAACAAGGTTCTTAATATTGGCTCCCTGGCGAATCTGATGCTTGTGAATCTGCAGTACCATACCTTATATTTGACAGAGCATCTGGGGTTTCGATATGGAAGGATATGGAATATATTCTCACAGAAGATGATGCTCAGTGATGGGGTGACAATCGGAACATATAATTTTGATAAGATTGATCTTGGCCTGGACTTTTTGGTTTCCCATCACATCGTACCGTATATTGACCTGGGGCGAAGACCGGATATGGCGTTGAAATCAGAGAAAGAAGTCGTGTTTTATGGAAATGAATATACGGAATTTCAATCAAAAAGAGTATGGGAAAACTTGCTTGAGAATTTTATCAGCCATATTGTAAAGCGTTATGGGACAGACGAGGTGAGTCAGTGGATTTTTGAGGTTTCTTTCGACAGCATCCATGCCCACAGACCGGAAAGCCATTACTATTGTGACGAGAATTACGATATTTTTCTTGTGTATCAATATATATATCATACGATCAAAAGAGTATTGCCGGACGCGCAGGTCGGAGGGCCTTTGGGCGTGATCATCACGGAATACGCGGATATGAAAAGATTCTTTTCTTTATGCGTCGAACAGCAAATAGTTCCGGACTTTATCTCTTTTATGCTGTTCCCCTATGAAGGCTGTTGGGAAGATGGCAATATATTTGCCGTGCGTATGAATAAGGAAGATGTAGAACGGGAAAAGATTACAGCAATAAGACGCCTGATGGAAGAAATGGGAGTGGGGGATTGTAAGCTGTATATTGCAGAATGGAGCAATTCTTTATCTAACAGGAATTTCCTGAATGACAGTTGCTTTCGGGCGGCATATATTGTGAAAAATCTGGTGGAAATCTGGGATTCCGCGGATATGATGGGAATGTGGATGGGATCAGACTGGGTGAGCAGCTATTACGATACCGTCGGAATCACGAATGGAGGGGGTGGGCTCCTGACAAAAGACAGTATATGCAAACCTGCTTATCATGCCCTCTCGTTTATGAATCAATTAGGTGATCATTTGATCGCGAAAGGTAAGAATTATATCGTAACAGAAATAGGCGCTTACAACTATTCTATTGTATGCTTTAACTTTAAAAAATATAGCAGTAATTATTTTTTAAAAGAAGAAAATTTCAGCTGCCCGGATGAGATAGCGGATCTATTTCAAGACAGTGATCCGCTGGAATTGAATCTTGTACTGGAACAGATGCCATCCGATATGGATTTTGTGATAAAAAAGCATACGGTGAAGGAGTCGGAGGGGAGTATCCTCGGCGAGTGGAAGCACTTTCAATATGAAAAGCAGATGGAGGGAAGCGATGTAAAGTATATAAGAGAAGTATGTTTCCCACGTATGAGTATGGAAAAAAAGCGGACCAGGCAGGGAAGGCTCGATATTAAAGTGACATTGAAGGCACATGAAGTTGTTTTGCTGCATGTGTATGAAAATATTCAGTAGGGAACTGTAAAGAAAGCGGTACAGACCGAGCAGGACAGATGGTAAAAAATCTGTCCTGCTTTTTTGTTCTATAGGAAACTTCTCCGAAATTTCCTATAGAACAAAAACCCTCCGGGGGATGCGCGCTGCGCGCATAAGGAAAATGGCTGCTTCCGCAGCCGCGCTTCGGCGCGAGTTTCGCAAGCGAAACTCTTTTCTTGTGCATGCAACAAATATCAGAAATCGTTGCATGGGTGTTATCTGGATGTAAAGAAATGCAACAGGAAGATTCTTCTTTGCAACAGAGAGAAGGAAGGCTGAAAAAATAAAAGCTATAATACGAATCATAAGAATAAAAAGAGAGTTGAGGAGGTAACTTATGAATGCAGAGGCAGTAACAAATGAAAAAACAAATGTAAAGCTTGGATTTTTTTACAGCCTGGGAGAGGTGGGGAGCCAGCTTAGCTGGTATATGATCAATTCTTATCTGACATTGTTCTATACGGACGTAGTCGGATTGTCCGCCGCGGCGATTTCCCTGATCATGCTGATCGCCAGGGTATGGGACGCGGCAAATGATCCCATGATGGGACTGATCGCGGATCGGACCAAAACAAGATGGGGGAAGTTCCGGCCGTATCTGATGTTCGCGCCGCCTTTCCTGGCAATATTTAATATTCTGACATTTACCGTATTTCCGGTTCAGGGCGCGCTGAAGGTTGTATTATGTCTGGTATGCTATATTGGCGCCGGTATGGTGTATACTGTTCTGGGGATCAGTTATTCCGGTTTATTAAACAGGATCGCGAGAGATTCACAGGTGCGTACAAACTACGCGGCAGCAAAGTCCATAGGCAGTTCCGTGATCAGTATGTTCCTGTCAGCGGCGGCAATGCCGATGATCCTGCATTTCAGCAAAAGTGATACGGCAAACGCAAAGGGATATTTTATCACGACAGTGATCCTTTCCCTTATGATGCTTCCTTCTTTCTGGCTTTGTGCATGGAAATGTAAAGAAACAGTTGTGATTCAATCCTCTGAGCAAAAGGCGGAAAGCGCGGAGAAAAAATCAATATTACAATCGCTGAAAACAGCGGCTCAGAATAAAATGCTGGTTATTATGATCTTTAACAATTTTATGGGGGCAATGGGGACGATAGCGCGTATGTCTATGCTGTCTTATTATGTGATCTATGTAGTCGGCTCTTATACGATGATCGCCCCGATCTATACTACAATGACACTGTTTCAATTGATCGGAAGCGTATCCATTCCGTATCTGACAAAGGTATTAAGTAAGAAAAAGATATGCGTTTTGATGGGGCTTTCCTCTGTCATTTCCTTTGTCCTGATTTTCCTGTTTGGAGCGCGGAGTACAATCCTTCTCTTTGTATGCAGCGCGGTGGTTGGATTTGGAAACAGTATTGCCGGTGTAGGAATCGGGATGATCTGTGACTGTATAGAATACGGGGACTGGAAATATGGGGTGCGTGACGAGGCATTGCCATTTGCGATCACCAGTTTTGCGGTCAAGCTGGCTACAGCGGTTACGGGATCTGTCGGAGTTCTGCTTCTGGCAGCGACAGGCTATGTGGCGGGAGCTGAACAGAGCGCGACGACACTGACAGGAATCAACGCGGTTGTGAACCTCATTCCGGCGGCGTGTCATTTATTAGCCGTTCTTCCGCTGTTTTTGTATAATCTGGATGATAAAATGATGCATAAGATTGCCGCGGAACTTGACGAAAGGAATGCAAAAAAATAGAAAGTAGGAAGAAAATGATGGAACGGAAATGGCACAGAGAGGAAAAAGATGGGTACTCCGGCGATACCTTCAACCAACGTTTCGCGGGAACCTATGACGGGAAGCCTTTCGACCCGGATACAGGGGATATCTCCCGGATTACAGACCAGCAAAAAGAATTTTTAAAAGAAGATTATGTAAGGCATATTCTGCTGACTACCGTAGAGTCAGCAGAGGATGCCGCGAAATGGAATAATCATGTGCAGGCATTTTGTGAGAGCATGGATTGGGGATCACGACAGCGTTATCACCCCAGGTAGACATTGCTTCTGACCCAAGATGGAACCGATATAACGGCACTTTTGGAGAAGGTACAAAGCTGGCGGCAGATATGGGAAAGGCATATATAGACGGCTGCCAGACTACGGAGGAAAGCCCGGGCGGCTGGGGAGAAGACAGTGTGAACGCAATGGTAAAACACTGGCCCGGCGGAGGGACAGGAGAAGGCGGCCGGGACGCGCATTTTTCTTATGGGAAATACGCCGTATATCCGGGAGATAATTTTGAAGAACATTTGAAGCCCTTTACAGAAGGGGCATTCTGCCTGGATGGAAAAACAGAAAAGGCTTCCGCGGTCATGCCGTATTATACCATTTCCTATGGAGTGGATCAAAAATATGGAGAAAATGTAGGGAATAGTTACAGTAAATATCTTATTACGGATCTGCTCCGTGAAAAGTATCAGTACGATGGGGTAGTCTGCACGGATTGGGGGATTACTGCAACCTGTTCATCAGACGATATGATTTGCGGCATGAATTGGGGCGTGGCCCATCTGTCTGTGGAAGAACGGCACTATAAGGCATTGATGGCAGGGGTGGACCAGTTTGGAGGAAATAACGATAAAGAGCCGGTGATTACAGCATACCGGATGGGGTGCGCGCGTATAGGTGAGGAAGCCATGAGAAAAAGGATGGAAGCTTCAGCGAAGCGGCTCCTGAAAAATATATTCCGCCCCGGGTTATTCGAAAATCCATATATTGATTCTTCGAATAGTGAAAATACGGTGGGGAAACCAGAATATATGAAAGCCGGGTATGAGACACAGCAAAAGTCCGTTGTCCTGCTTAAGAATAAGAATCAGGTACTTCCGCTTGCTAAGGGGACAAAAGTATTCATCCCGGACTGCCCGGATACCAGCCTGTATGGGATGCCTGCATTGTTCGCGGAGGATCTGCTTGTCCCGGGACATCCCTGGCTGGACAGAAAACAGGCTGAAAAATATGTGACAGTTGTAGGCAACCCGGAGGAAGCAGACGCGGCAATTGCATTTATGGAAAATCCGAAACCCATGATTCCCGGGTATTCCGGCAGCACAGGCTATGTTCCTGTTACATTGCAGTATCGTCCGTATACATCAAAAAAGGGAAGAGAAAAAAGTATTGCCGGCGGTGATCCGTTCCATTATCAAAAGCCAGACCGCTCCTATAAGGGAAAGACGAATACTTCGGCGAATGAAACACAGCTGGATGTATTCCTTGAGACGAAAAAAGCCATGGGGGAGAAACCGGTGATTGCGGTTTTGGACGTTACAGGACCTATGGTAATGGAAGAATTTGAACCTCTGGCAGATGCGATATTCATGGGGTTTGAAGTGCAGAAGCAGGTATATCTCGATGCTTTGACAGGGCAGTTTATTCTAGGGGGGCTGCTTCCGTTCCAGATCCCGGAAAATATGGACGCGGTGGAAGAGCAGCTGGAAGATGTACCGCGGGATGTACGGTGCTATACAGACGAACTGGGACATATCTATGATTTTGCGTATGGAATGGACTTTCAGAATGTGATTCGGGATGAAAGGGTAGAAAAATATAGATGATTTCAACGCACAATTTACCTTGAAATCATAAATAGAGGAGTTGATGTTTATGAGAGAGAAAAAAATCAATGAACATTGGAAGTTTTGGAGGGATAAAGACGCGTTTGCCCTCGTCTGGAATGTCCCGGAAAATTCAAGGGAAATTACGCTGCCTCACGATGCAATGATTGAAAATGAGGCAGATTCGGATAGTAAAAACGGGACGAATACTGGTTTTCGCGATGGAGATACTTATGTATATGTAAAAAAGATCGAAGTGCCGGAGGACTGGAAGGATCAAGTAATCAAGTTAAAATTTGAGGGCGTTTATATGAATGCGTTTGTTTATATCAACGGGCAGCTGGCAGCGCAGGATCCTTTTGGCTATGCCACATTTTATGTGGAACTGAATGATTATCTCAAATATGGAGCCGAGAATGAGATCCGTGTGTTTGCCCGTGCCGGCGCCATGCCGAACAGCCGTTGGTATTCAGGGGCGGGAATCTACCGTGATGTCTATCTGTTAAGTTCAGGGCTCAGCTATATCGTTCCGGAAGGCGTACAGATACACACGGAATCTCTGGAAGAAGATATGGCATTGCTGGAAGTAAGGACCGAGCTTCAAAATGAGGGGCATATCCCGCAGAGTATGCTTCTTGTAACAGAAATTCTGGACGCCGGGGACAATGTGGCTGTCTCAGAAAAGACGATCCTGACATTGATGGGCCGGGAAAACAGAACAATCCTACGGCGGCTGGCTGTGGATAAGCCGCATGCATGGAGCGCGGAAACTCCGGAACTGTATACGTGCGTCAGCCGGATCTATGCCTGTGACGGAAAAGCAGAGAATGGTGAAATGACCCCGGGCAGATTACTGGATGAGGACAGGCAGAGCTTTGGCATCCGGGTGCTGCGGCTTGATGCCAGGCATGGACTCAGGGTGAACGGTGAAGCAGTGCTGCTCAAGGGCGCCTGCATACACCATGACAGCGGCTTGATCGGAGCGGCGACTTATGAAGACGCGCAGTTCCGGCAGATCCAAAAGCTGAAAGAGGCAGGCTTTAATGCCGTCCGTATGGCGCACCATCCCATGGCCCCGGCCATGCTGAGAGCCTGTGACACACTTGGCATGTATGTGATGGATGAAGCATTTGATATGTGGAGCAGGTGCAAAACAGACCATGATTACGCGCTTTATTTTCAGAAGTGGTGGGAAAAAGATATTACGGCAATGGTACGTAAGGATTATAATCATCCTTCTGTGATAATGTACTCTGTGGGAAATGAGATTTCGGAGATCGGACTGGAACATGGGGCAAAAATCTGCTATGAGCTGTGCCGCAAAATCAAATCAATAGACAGGGAACGGTATACCCTGGCAGCTGTAAACGGCGTATTTACTGCCGGTGACCAGGTAAAGCGGATTGTCGCTGATATGATGGATGAAATTCCGGATACGAAAGCTACGGATGGAAATGTCAATGATTTTATGAGATTAATGAATGACCATATGGAGAAAATGGTTCTGCATGATGCGATCACAGAAAAATTGGACAGGGCTTTCGCGTATACAGATATCGCCGGATATAATTATATGGATGGCCGGTATGCGGATGACGGCGGAAAATATCCGAACCGTGTGATTGTAGGAAGCGAGACTTGTTCCCCTCAGATCGCGTCAAATTGGAGAATGGTAAAAAAATATCCATATCTGATCGGTGATTTTACCTGGACGGGGTGGGATCATCTTGGAGAAGCGGGCAATTTTATTCCAGCTGGTAAAGGGGAAACGGAGAGTGATAACCTTCCGCAGATCTCTTATGTAGGCGATATAGATATTACCGGCTTCCGCAAGCCAATCTCTTATTATAAAGAGATTGTATTCGGACAGAGAAAAGAACCCTATATCGCGGTTCAAAATCCATATCGAAAAGAGCCGGTACATAATCCATGGATACTGAGTGACAATATTTCGAGCTGGAACTGGAAAAACTGTGATTCCAGGACAATAGTTGTTGAAGTGTATTCCGCTGGAACAGAGGTTGAGCTTCTCTTAAATGGTAAAATAGTGGGCCGTAAGCCTGCAGGAGAGGAGACGGGGTACAGAACCGAATTTGACGTATATTATGAACCGGGAACATTAACCGCGGTAACCTATGAAGGTGAGGAAGAAACAGGAAGAACGTCATTGGTTACTGCCGGGATAGAATACGGTCTTGTCCTGAAAAAAGAACAGAATGTAAGAGAGGAAGAACTCGTATATATTTCCGTGGAATTATGTGATGATAAAGGGACAGTAGTTACAGATTGCGACCAGATCATTTCACTAAGTATAGAGGGAGACGCGGCAGTTATAGGTTTTGGTTCCGGCAACCCGTCTCCAAAAGGTAACTTTAATCAAAATGTTACGGAGACATACAATGGCAGGGCAATAATAATTTTGAAAAAGAATGATGTATGTGAACATGTCAGAATAAAGGTTACGTCGGAAAATAATATAGAGGTTGGGCTGACTCTTTAAACTTTTTGTATAATTTAATAATTCGATTCCACTTAAAAATAGGATCTAACCAATGAATTCAATTTTTCAGGAAAAAGTGTACTTTTCCATTGCATCATGGACATCATGGTCTGCGTATTTTCTACTTGCAAGTATAAAATACGACATCATGGATTGTCAATCGCGACATGGGG
This sequence comes from Lachnospiraceae bacterium, assembly GCA_910575475.1. GTDB lineage: Bacteria > Bacillota > Clostridia > Lachnospirales > Lachnospiraceae > Schaedlerella. Next base: position 63,209 of record CAJTGD010000032.1, read on the forward strand.
GAAGCTGTCGGGTAATAGCATTTTTAAGCTCTGCTTCTCCACAAAAAACATCTCCCGCAGAAATCCGCGCCTTTCAGCATGGACTCTTCTGCGGGAGATGTCTTTCCCTTAAAATCAGATGCTATGGATATATTACTTTCACCGGTTGTCCGGTCTTTCCGGATTCCAATGCCGCGAATACCACACGCATCGTCTGTATCGCTTCTTTTCCGGAGACGGACGGCTCTCTTTCTTCACAGATGCTTTCTATGAACTCATCGATCACCCCGGTATTATTCCGTTTCCCCAATGTCTGGTCAGAATTGGTGTTCATGCCTTCGGTGGACAGGTAGTTGGTCTTTCCGTCCTTTGTTTCCAGGATCAAGGAATATTCCCGGTCATCGTAGCAGCGGATCACCCCTTTGGTTCCATATACCACAAAAGAATTCTTCTCATTTCCATAGAATGTCCAGCTTGCCTGCATAAATCCGGTGATGCCGCTGTCCATCCGGTAGATGCAGAAAGCATTATCATCGACATCGATCAGTTTCCCTTCGGATGTTTTTTTGTCCATCGTCGCCGTCACGGCATAGACTTCGGTGATGGGTTCCCCGATCAGATAATGGATCAGGTCTGTCTTGTGTATGCCAAGATCTGCCATTGCGCCAAAAGCCGCCTGCTTTTTATCAAAAAACCATGTATTCTTTGTGCCGGTCCATAGTTCCGGTCCGCCGTGTCCGAATTTCGTCTCAAAAGAAAGTACTTTTCCGATCGTTCCGTCCGCGACCATGTCATGGGCTTTTTTGTGTGCCGCCGCGAAACGCTGGTTGTGGCCGATCATCAGATTCTTATGATTTCTTTCGGCGGCTTCCACCATTGCCTCGCACTGCCCGATCGTAACCGCCATTGGCTTTTCACACAGGACATGTCTGCCCGCGTTCAGCGCCTTGACGGTCACTTCCGCATGGGCCGCGTTTGCCACGCAGACACTGACGGCATCCAGATCCAGCGCCAGCAGCTCATCCACGCTGGAACACACAACACCGCCGTATTTCTCCTGCATGGCCTTTGCCCGTTCCGGATCCGTGTCGTAAAAGGCCGCCAGTTCACAGTTTGGATTTGCGTGATACTCCGGGGCATGGCGGACTTTCGTAACCATTCCGCAGCCAATGATTCCAATTTTCAGTTTCATAATAATCTCCATTCCGCCGCCTTTCAGTTGGCGGCACAAATAGTAATGAAAGGTATCGACTACCCTCTACATTGTCTCTATAATAAAAGC
>CAJTGD010000033.1 GCA_910575475.1 Lachnospiraceae bacterium
AAAAACTGACATCCATAGGGTATGAAAGAAAAACGATTTCCAAAAAGGAGACTGGAGAAGAATCCATAGAGGAACGGTATTATCTGTGCAGTATCAAGCCGATCGCAGAACTGTTCGCAATTGTTGCGCGTCGGCATTGGCATATCGAAAATGGGCTGCATTGGGTGCTCGATATCGTATTCAAAGAAGATAAACTGCGTTCCAAAGAGAAAAACGGGATACACAATCTTGGCCTGGTCAGAAGGTTTGTCATGTTCATTATAAAGTTGTTGAAAGTTTACTATCATAGGAGCATGAAGCGAATCCGTAACAAAATAGGCAGAAACCTGGAAACGGAGATTCCTGTGATTCTTGCTGTCCTGAAAGTATTATACGATAATGATATGTTGGATGCAATTGACGAACTGGCCAAATAAATGGGCAAATAAGTCCGCCTTACTGTTCGTGCGTTTATTCTGGTCAAAGAATTAATTTTTACATCTGACTTGTCTAAATCTTCTTATGCTGCGTTGTCTGCAAAGTTAATTCTTGACAGTTCCTAGTGCGCCTAGATAGGGCGTGATGTTTAGCGGGTGGAAATCCCGTCTGATAAGATGCTAACCACATCATCAGTAGCAACCCTGAGTATGCGGTAGTGATATCGTAGGCTAAGCGTGGGAAGTTAGATGGTAGGGTCATAAGGCATGTTAGCCACGAAAGGTAGATTAAACCAGTGTGCCGACGTTGTTAGGAATGCGGAAGGCAACATGTGAGGTATCGCTAGGGTGAGATGCCGCACAGCACTGCGGGGTTTGGAGTCAGCCATGCCATACAATGACATCACGTTAACTGGGGAGAACCTGTATCTCTCCGCATGAGGTGTGACCATGCGGTATGCTCGACAACTCACGAAGGAGGGCAAACGGAATACAGGTAGTCGGATGGACGGATAGTACCGAAGAAAGCGGGTAATGACGCCGGAGGGAAGCCGAGAGTGGGCTGTGCCTCGCAGCCCTTCCATGCAAAGCAATATCGAAGAGGAAACATAAACCATACCCAGAGGTGGAAAGATTATGGGAACGAAATTGGAGAGAATATCTCAACTGTCGCGGGAAAATCCGGATATGGTATTCACATCGATCGGGCATTTGATTAACAAAGAACTGTTAAAAGAATGCCATGAAGAAATGGATGGAAAAAAAGCCGTAGGAATCGATGGTGTAACCAAAGAAGAATACGGAAGGAAGCTGGATGAGAATTTAGAAAACCTGGTAATGAGACTAAAAAAGAAGGCATACAGGCCGCAGCCGGCAAGGCGGGTAGAAATCCCGAAGGACAACGGAAAGACAAGGCCATTGAGCATCTATTGTTATGAGGACAAACTGGTGCAGGGCGCATTGAAAAAGATACTGGAAGCAGTATTTGAGCCGATGTTCTATGAAGAAATGATGGGATTCCGCCCGGGAAGGAACTGTCATCAGGCAATCAGGAAGCTGAACCAGATGATAGAAGGAAACAAAACAAGCTATGTACTGGATGCGGATATTAAAGGATATTTCAATCATCTGGACCATGAATGGATAGTGCGGTTCATAGAATCGAGGATTAAAGACCCGAATATCATCCGACTGGTAAGAAGAACCCTGAAAGCAGGGGTGATGGAAGAGTACCAGTATGAAGCAACAGAGGAGGGCTGCGGGCAGGGGGCATTATGCTCACCAATCACTGCAAATGTCTACATGCACTATATGCTGATATGGTGGTATGAGGAGAGAGTAAAGCCACTACTGCGGGGATACAGCGGACTGGTGGTATATGCGGACGACTTTGTAGTATGTTTCCAATATAAAGACGATGCGGAGAAGTTCTATGAGATGCTGAAACGCAGAATGAAGCACTTTGGACTGAGCCTGGAAGAAGAAAAGAGCCGTCTGATAGAGTTCGGGAGATTTGCGGAGGAAAACAGACGGAGGAAAGGGAAGGGAAAACCAGAGACCTTTACGTTCCTCGGGTTTACACACTACTGTTCGAGAAGTAAGAATGGGAAGTTCAGGGTGAAGAGGAAAACCAGCAAGAAGAAGTTCACTAAGAAATGCAAAGAAATACACAGGAAGATAAAGAGCATGAGGATATGGGAACTGAAAGATATGATAAAGAGGGTGAACCAGATACTTGTAGGTTACTTTCATTATTATGGGATAACAGACAACTCAAAAAGTATAGCAAGATTCCGTCATGAAGTGGAGAAAAGCCTGTTTTATTGGCTGAACCGAAGGAGCCAGAAGCGAAGCTATACATGGGAAGATTTTCGCAGAATGCAGCAAGAGTACCCGCTGGCACCTGCGAAAATATATGTAAGTGTTTATGACAGTTGAAGAACAATTAACTTTGCAAAGAGCCGGATGCGGGAAAGCCGCACGTCCGGTTCCGTAGAGGGGTGTGGGGAGCAATCCCCACATCTACTCGACACAAAACTTCGTTTTTTATTTCACACCCGTTACCGTGAAGAATTTTTTAGCGATAAAGGCAGCTCCACTGGATATAATTTATTGTATACACAGAAGGGGGAGTTGTGTTACGATAGGAAAGAGGCTACTGAGGGAAAGGAAGGATGAAATCATGCGGCGTATGGAATTGCCTGGATATATACGCAGGGGAAAATGGATATGGATGAGCGCGGTTTTTCTGATCTGTGTTATGCTTTTGGGAGGGCGTGTATCGGCAGAAGAGGAGGTTCAGAGCACAGGAACAAAAAGGGATGGCCCGATCTGGTATATCGCCCTGGGGGACAGCATCCCGAACGGATATTATGGAGCAGGGGAATCGGAGGTTACGAGTTATCCAATCCTAATTGCCGGTGACCTCCATAAAGTCAGTGGAAGAGACGTCTGGATCAGCCGGTTTACGAAAAACGGGCTGACGGCAAAAAAGCTCAATTCGACAATGCTTCTGGAGCCGGATGTTCAGCAGATGCTTTCGCAGGCGGAGCTGATCACACTGACGATCGGCTCCAATGACCTGATGAATGAATTTAAAAAGGTGTCCAGGGAGATCTTGAACAATCAGACCCGTTTTTACACGGCGGATGAAGCTCTGGCAGCCCTGCAGGATGGGATTGCGGAAAATCCTCTTCTCCTGATGAACATTGCTTCGGCAATAGGAAGCTGGGATTACTCCTCATTTGAGGATCAATGGGTACTTGCCATGGACACGATTGCCCTGTGTCGCAGAGAGGATGCCCAGATTGCGGTTACGACAATCTATAATCCGATGAAAGGGCGGGAGCTGCCCGGTACATTGAACGCGGTGGTAGAGAGTGTGATCTCCGGAATGAATGAGATCATATGGAAGTATGCGGAGGAATATGGATATCAGGTGGTGGATCTCTTTGACTCGGGGATTGAGGACCTGACCCAGTCTGACGGACTGCATCCCAATCAGGAGGGGCAGGATATGATCCGGATGCTGATGGAGAATGAACTGGATCTGAGCGAGTTCCAGAATCCGGAATCCGATGAGGAAGTGCTGAGAATGCAGAAGGAGCTGGAGGAGGCTGCCCAAAAGAAGGCGCAGGAAGCAGAACAGAAGCGGCAGCAGCAGCGCAGGAAGCGGGTTCTGATCGGAGTCGGGATCGGAGCAGCCGTATGCCTGGTGCTTGCGGGGATCGTCCTGCTGGTAAGAAGAAACCGCCGTAAGAAGGGGGGAACAGGAGAGACAGAAGCGCAGAAAAAATCCGAATCACCGTAAGAATTTAATAAGCAGGAAAGGGCGGAAAATAAAGAATGGATTTTTGCTTGACAGAACAGAAGCAAAGTGATAACATACAGATTCGATTGAAGAAAGAAGGTTATACTTGGAAGATTTGTTCTAAAAGAAAGTAACTGACCAGGTTCTGTCTGTCCGCCTGGACGGACGGCCCGGGGTATGATGAAGATGCAGCTTTTCAATGGAAGCGTAGGAGGGCATTATGGGAAGTGAAGATTACAGCAAGGCGTATCGATTGGGAAAAAAGGACTATCAGTCGCGGATGCTCCGCGGCGTGAGGCCTACTTTGCAGGTTTTGGATGATTTTATGCCGGAGAAGGGCTCTTATTCGGAAATGCCCCTCGGGCTGGTACAGATTCCCGCAGACCAGATCGTGGGGACGAAAACCGTCGGAAGAAGCAACTCCTTTGCGGGAAATTTTATGCCGATTCTGCGTGAGACCACGGAGTTTGCTTCGAAATGGGCTTCTTTAAGCACCAGCCATGTGGAGGAAGGAATCCGGGAGCCGATTAAGGCATATGAATATATGAACAAGTTCTACGTGGAGGAAGGAAATAAGCGGGTCAGCGTTATGAAATATTTCGGCGTTGTGTCCATTCCGGGCAACGTCACGCGGATCATTCCGAAGCGCACAGAGGAAAAGGAAAATAAAATATATTATGAATTTCTGGATTTTTACCGGTGCGCGCCCATTAACTATATCTGGTTTTCCCAGGAGGGCAGATTCGCGAAGCTGCAGGAAGCTGTCGGGAAAGAGCCGGAGGAAGAATGGACGAAGGATGAGCTGCTGAAATTCAGCTCCATTTATTCCAGGTTTTCCGGGGAATACCAGACGCAGGGCGGGAGCAAGCTGAGGATCACCGCAGGAGACGCGTTTCTGGCGTTCATCACATTATATGGATATGAGGACATCGACGAGAAGACGACCAGCGAATTGAAGGAATTGATGACAAAGAGCTGGGAGGAATTTGAGCTTCTTCAGGAGGAGCAGGTGGTGGATCTGAAGATGGAGCCCAATGAGGAAAAGAAGCCGCTCTTAAGCATCCTCCTGCCGCTGAGTATGCCGAAGCTCAAGATTGCGTTTATTTATGAAAAGACACCGGGAACCTCGGCGTGGGCCTACGCCCATGAGCTGGGGCGGCTGCATCTGGAGCAGGCATTTTCGGACGAGGTGCAGACGGTCAGCTATGAGAATGCGACCCTGGAAAATATCGAAGCTCTGCTGGCGGAGGCCATTGATTCAGGCTGCAACCTGATTTTTACGACTACGCCGTCCTTCGTACAGGCAAGCGTAAAGGCAGCCATTGCCAATCCGGAGATCCGAATCCTGAACTGCTCCTTGAACACATCTCACCGGTATATCCGTACATACTATTCACGGATGCATGAGGCGAAGTTTTTGATGGGGGCCATTGCCGGGGCGATGGCGGAAAACAACCGTATGACCTATATTGCGGATTATCCGATCTGCGGTTCCATTGCAAATATCAATGCGTTTGCCCTGGGAGCAAAGATGATCAACCCGCGGGCGGAGGTATTTCTGGAATGGTCCACATTGAAGGACGTGGACATTGATGAAAAGATCAGGAGCAACGGATCTTCCTGTATATCCGGACGGGATATGGTAATCCCGGAAGAAGCTTCCCGGTTCTACGGACTCTACCACCAGGAAGGAGGCTGGATGCGGAATCTTGCCATGCCGCTGTGGCACTGGGGCAAGTTTTACGAAAGGCTGATCCGGACGATCATGGACGGAACCTGGAAATATGACGACAACCCGGCATCTACCAAGGCCATCAACTACTGGTGGGGCATGTCGTCAGGGGTGATCGACGTGATCTGTTCCAAGAACCTTCCGATTGGAACAAAGCGCCTGGTTGAACTGCTGAGGGCGACCATCAGTTCCGATCTGTTTAACCCGTTTTCCGGTATTTTGTATTCCCAAACAGGGATCGTGCAGGGAGAACCGGACCGGATCCTGGCGCCGGAGGAGATCATGACCATGGACTGGCTGGCAGAGAATGTGATCGGTTCCATTCCGAAAAAGGAAGAGCTGAAGGAAGAGGCAAAACCTGTCATTGAGCAGCAGGGAGTACAGAAAAAGGAAGGTTAACTGACGTATGAAGATACTGGCGATCGCGGATGAAGAGTCCAAGTATCTGTGGGATTTTTACGAAAAAGGAAAATTGGACGGGATCGACCTGATCATCTCCTGCGGGGATCTGGATCCGAATTACCTTTCCTTCCTGGTGACTCTTTCTTCCGTACCGGTTCTGTATGTACACGGGAACCATGACAGCAAATATGAACGCATTCCGCCGGAGGGCTGTATCTGCATTGAGGATCAGATCTATGTCCATGAAGGGGTACGGATCCTCGGGCTGGGCGGCTCCATGCGCTACTGCTCCGGGCAGCATCAGTACACGGAGCGGGAGATGAAGCGCAGAGCCGCAAAACTGTGGTTCAAGCTGTTTCGTCATGGGGGCTTTGATATCCTGGTCACACACGCGCCCGCCTATCAGTTAAATGATGGGCGGGATTTGCCGCATCAGGGTTTTCAGGTATTTAAGACATTGATCGAAAAATACCGTCCCAAATTTTTCCTCCACGGGCACGTACATATGTCCTATGGAAGAAACCATAAGCGGTATGATAAATATCAGGATACTCATGTGATCAATGCATTTGAGCGGTGCGTGTTTGAATTTGAGGATGAAAACCCGAAGGAACATATTTTTTAAGCGCTGATTGAAACAAAAAGGAGAAGAACGCGTGATTCTGACGGAAAAATTGATACGTGATCACACTCTGGCCAGGGAAGAGTACGCGCGGCTTCTGGAAGCGTCCGGCGATCCGGAAGTACGCTCCATGCTGTCGCGGGAAGCGGTCCGGCTCCGTAAGCTGTATTACGGAGATAAGGTCTTTACCAGAGGGCTGATCGAGTTTACCAATTATTGCAAAAATAACTGCTATTACTGCGGGATACGGTGCCAAAATCCGCATGCCAAAAGATATCGTCTGAACCGGGAGGAGATCCTGGACTGCTGTGAGAACGGATATGGGCTGGGATTCCGGACCTTCGTGCTCCAGGGCGGGGAGGATCCTTTTTTTACAGATGAAAGGATGACGGAGATCATCCGGGAGATCAAGACACGCTATCCGGACTGCGCCCTGACCCTGTCCATCGGGGAAAGATCCTTTGAAAGCTACCGGAGGTTCCGGGTGGCCGGGGCGGACCGTTATCTGCTACGGCATGAGACGGCGGATGAAGCGCACTACCGGAAGCTACACCCGGAGAATCTGACGCTTGCCAATCGGAAGCGCTGTCTGAGGGATCTGAAAGCACTGGGATACCAGGTGGGCGCCGGTTTCATGGTAGGCTCTCCGGGGCAGACCAGTGCAGAGCTTGCAGAGGATCTGTGCTTTTTGGAAGAGCTGCAGCCGGAGATGGTGGGGATCGGACCGTTTATTCCGCATCATGAAACACCGTTTGCGGAGGCGGAAGCGGGAAGCGTGGATCTGACGCTGTTTTTATTGTCGGTGATCCGGATCCTGCTGCCGAAGGTACTGCTCCCCGCAACCACCGCGCTGGGAACATTGGATCCCCAGGGCCGGGAAAAAGGGCTGCTGGCCGGAGCCAATGTGGTGATGCCCAATCTGTCTCCGGTAAAGAACCGGAAGCAGTATGACCTGTACGACAATAAGATCTGTACCGGAGAGGAAGCGGCAGAGTGCAGGGAGTGCCTGGCGCGCCGGGTAGAGTCGGTGGGATACCGGCTGGTCACAGAGCGGGGGGACGCGGTTTCATAGCATTATACTGAGCGCAGCTCCCTCGGCGTCATGAGAAACTGCTTTTTAAACAGGCGGTTGAAGTTGGAGAGATTGTCAAACCCGGTTTCCTGGGAGATCTCCAATACCGTTTTATCCGTATGCTTCAATTCCAGAAAAGCCTTTTCCAGGCGGAACCGGTTGAGATAGCGGATAAAACTGGTCCCTGTCACCTGGCGGAACCAGCGCATGAAGTGGCTGGCGCTGTAACCGCATACATCAGCGGCTTCCTCCACTGTGAGGGGCCGCTGATAATTTTCTTCAATAAAATGAAGGATGGATTTGAGCCGGTCGATATTGGCGGGGAGCGGATGCTCCTGCTCGGCCGGGGCTGCCATCCGCAGCAAAATGGAAAATAATTTCATCATATCCGCTTTGACCTCCAGTTCATAACCGACCGGGCGGAGGCCGCACAGCATGTCGGCATTGTCGAGACAAGCGGAGATCTTATCATAACATGCATCTGCCGGGGTAATGCGCAGAGGCAGATGCAATTCATTTCTCAGCAGGGGGATCAGATATTTCTGGCTGCACAGGTCGATCACGCCGCTTCCTAAAAACGTCATGTCAAAAATAATATTTTCATATTCCATCCGAAACCCGTGCAGATGCCTTAACCCGTGGAGATGCCCGGGCGGTGCAATGATAATATCACCTGCCTGGACTTCAAAAACAGACAGGTCCGCCTGCGCCGTGCCCCGTCCTTTTTTGATGTAGATGATCTCCATGGTATCCTGCCAGTGCAGCGGGACGGACGGAAAATCATCCGGGATCGTACAGGGATAGACGTTGTAGGGGAACAGAAAATCCGTGTGCTTTTTTGTCTCATGATATCCGTCTATGGAATTGTCTTGAATCGGGAAATATGTATCACTCATGATCGTATTGTATAATATGTTGCGTCAAAAGTACAGGTATTTTGTGACGGAATGTGGTAAAAAATAATCACAGGCTAAGGATCTGCGCAAAAATAACTTGCTTTTTTGCGCAGTTCCGAAAGTCCGCTGTAGATTTTGCCTGGAAAATCCGATGACAATACATGAGAGTTGAAAAAGATGATTTCATATGCGAAAGGAGTTTTGAGCCATGAAGACAAGATTGGAAGCAATTTGTAAAAAGTCGATCGCAGAGAGCAGTTATGAGGAAATTTATAAAGCGCTGATGACCATTATAAAGGAAGAGAGCAGGGCAAAGGAGAAGGCAGTCAGGGGCCGGAAGCTGTATTATATATCCGCGGAATTTTTGATCGGGAAGCTGCTGAGCAATAACCTGATCAATCTGGGGATCTATGATGAGGTGGATGCGCTCTTGAAGGAATCCGGAAAATCTCTGGCAGAGCTGGAAGAGATCGAGCCGGAGCCCAGTCTTGGAAACGGGGGACTGGGACGTCTGGCAGCTTGCTTCCTGGATTCTCTCGCAACGCTGGACCTGCCGGGGGACGGTGTGGGGTTGCGTTATCACTGCGGGCTGTTCCACCAGAATTTCCGGAATCATTTTCAAAATGAGACGCCGGACTACTGGCTGAACGGCGCTCAGTGGGCAGAGGATACCGGGAAGACCTACCCGGTCAGCCTTGCCGGAAAGGAGTATGAGGCGCGTCTGTACCGGCTGGATGTGACCGGCTATGACGGACGGACCAATAAGCTGAATCTGTTTGACCTGGATACGGTGGACGAGGGCATCATCTCGGAGGGGATCGATTTTGATAAGACAGAGATCGGCAAGAACCTGACCCTGTTTTTGTACCCGGATGACAGCGATGAGGAAGGCCGCAAGCTGCGTATCTACCAGCAGTACCTGATGGTCAGCGCCGGGGCGCAGATGATCCTGGAGGAATGCGAGGAGCGGGGCTGCAAGCTTCACGACCTTGCGGATTACGCGGCCATCCAGATCAATGATACCCACCCGTCCATGGTGATCCCGGAGCTGATCCGGCTGCTTGAGGAAAAGGGGATCGAATTTGAAGAGGCGGCGGAGATCGTGACCAAAACCTGCGCGTATACGAACCATACCATTCTGGCGGAAGCATTGGAAAAATGGCCCGAAAGCTACCTGGAAGAGGTGGTTCCGCAGCTCATGCCCGTGATCCGCAAGCTGGATGAAGCGGTCAGGGAAAAAACGGACAGGGAAGATCTGGCGGTCATTGACAAGGGGCATCTGGTCCACATGGCGAATATGGACATTCATTTTACCCACAGTACAAACGGCGTGGCGGCCCTTCATACGGAGATCCTGAAGGAAAGCGAGCTGAACCAGTTTTATCAGCTTTATCCGGAGAAATTTAACAATAAGACCAATGGGATCACGTTCCGGCGGTGGCTCCTTTCCTGCAACCACGAGCTGGCAGCGTATATCGAGAGCCTGATCGGGCCGGGCTTCAAGAAGGACGCGTCGGAGCTGAAAAAACTGGCTTCCTTTGCGGAGGACCATGCAGTCTTAAAGCGACTGATGGAGATCAAGACTTCCAATAAGAAGAAGCTCTCCGAGTGGCTGTACAAAAAGCAGGGAGTTGCGCTGAATCCGGATTCGATCTTTTCCATTCAGTCCAAGCGCCTGCATGAGTATAAGCGGCAGCAGCTGAACCTGCTGTATCTCATTCATCAGTATTTTGAGATCAAGAGCGGACACCTTCCGGCGGCGCCGATTACCGCTGTGTTCGGGGCAAAGGCGGCTCCGGCCTACGTTACGGCGAAAAATATCATCCATGCGCTATTGACCTTGTCGAAGGTGATCGAAAAGGATCCGGAGGTTTCCAAGTGGATCCAGATCGTGCTGGTCGAAAACTATAATGTGACTGCCGCGGAAAAGATGATTCCGGCCTGTGACCTGTCCGAGCAGATCAGCCTTGCTTCCAAGGAGGCGTCCGGCACCGGAAACATGAAGTTCATGCTGAACGGAGCGGTCACGCTTGGAACGCTGGACGGGGCAAATGTGGAGATCGCGGACTGTGTGGGAGGAGAGAACATCTATATCTTCGGGCAGAGCAGCAGGCAGGTGATCCGGCTCTATGAGAAAGGGGATTACTGTGCACGGGAATGGTATGAGACGGATCCCAATCTCCGGCGCGCGGTAGACTTTATCGACGGAGAGCGGATGCTGGCAGAAGGAGATGCGGGGAGTCTTAAGAGCCTGAAAAACGAACTGGTTGGAAAAGACTGGTTCCAGACATTCCCTGATTTTAACGCTTATGTTGTGCGCAAAAACCAGGCGGTCACGGACTATGCCGTGAACCCGGAGAAATGGGCGAGGATGGCGCTGATCAATATCAGCGAGGCGGGATACTTCTCTTCGGACCGGACGATCGCGGAGTATAATGAGGATATCTGGCATCTGGGATGACAAGGGTACCTGTTGTAACGGCCGCGGCCCATAAGGAAAGATTGCAAAAATTATGACGACTGCCATGTAAATGGCAAAAATAAAAAATGCTATGTAAGAGGTCTGCAATAGGGGGATAGAATTAGATCCCCCTATTATTTTTTTGAAAAATGCATTGACATTCAATCTTAATGGGAAAGAGCCGGGAATCAATGAACGGTTTGATTATGTCGCCAGAACCCAGGAGAGGCTTGCGTCCTGTAACAGGCTGCATTTATCGGAAGAGGCTGCGTGGAACAAAAAGGATTTGGATTTTGTGCTCGGGTTCACGGAAAATCATGCCGGGGCGGATCGGATTGGAACCTACGCCTTGTCCTGACAAAAATATCAGGCGTATTATTCACCATTATATACGCAATGCTGTACTAGCCCGAGTTTTTGGCAAATTTGAGGCATCAGCCTGACCGCAAATAGAAAGACGCCAAAAATTCAGTTCGGATTTTTGGCGTCTTTTTTGGCCTTGTATATTATTTTTCTGAAAAATGGTATTGACTATTCTTTTGTGTTCATATACAATTTATACTAAGAATATTTAATACAAAAAGAGGAGATGGAATGCTAACTAATTTTTTGCTGATTATGTCACTTTCGGGAAGTGTTATTTTGCTCTTGTATCTACTCGTATCTCCAATTGCGAAAAGGTATTTTTCATTGGCATGGAGATATCGTATTTTAAAGATCGCGCTCGCTTTTTATCTGATTCCGTTTCCGGCTGTCTTACCTGAAATCAGGGATTCGATATTTGGCTTCTGTCCGCTGGCGGTTGATCTGTTAAGCCGGCCGGTCAGCCTTATGAACACAAGCTATGCAATTTATGCAGATGGCGGTTCCTTATATGTATCATCAGGGTTGGAAAAAATGCTCATATTCATACTGGGGATGGGAGTTCTCTCATTTGCGGTTATTTCGTGGTATGCCCTTCGATATTGGAAAATGAGAAAAATATGCCTGAACTATTCAGATATACCAGTGGGGCAGAAACAGCAGGATATATTTCATTCGATAAAAAATGAATTGGATATCAGAAGAAACGTAAAGCTTTTATGCTCTGAATACTGTAAGGTGCCGATCACGATGGGAATCTGTTCTCCAACGGTCATAATCCCTCCATGGAACCGGGATGAGGTTGACCAGGACTTATATCATGATGTGCTAAAGCATGAGCTGGTACATATTAAACATAGGGATGTCCTTATAAGATTTTTAGGTATTGCGGCTATAGCAGTCCATTGGTTCAACCCGTTTACATATATCCTATACAATGAGATTTTAAATATCAGTGAGATATATTGTGACAGTATTGTGCTGAGAGGGAAAGAAGAACAAGAGCGTAAAGCATATGGCGAATTGCTTCTGAAGCTTGCGGTACAGAAAAGTATGGCCAGTAATGAGTTCGCTGTTGGGATTTTAGGAGGAAATAGTAAGAGAGCTTTCAAAAGGAGGATTGTGGAAATGAAAACAGTTAGAAAAAATAAAAGAATTTTGTCTGCGCTGATAACGGCGTTGATTTCTTTAATGGGCGGGCTTACAGTCTGCGCGTATGATCCGCCGGTGAATATAACGGATCATGGACCTGTCTACGCTGAGCAGGGATTTGATTTCCAGTTTACCGTGGGGGAATTAAAGCTGGAGGTTGAAGAACTTCCATATGAGCAGTTCTTTGTTGACGATGCCGGAAATGTATATGAGATAAAGGGCGATAGCAATGATACAAGGGCCGCTTGCAAACACAAATATGTTGCGGGGACAACAACATCCCATAGTAAAAACAGTAGCGGAGGCTGTACAGTGACAGTCTATGAAGCACAAAGGTGTTTACTTTGCGGATATATAAAAAAAGGTGATAAAATTAATTTAATAACATATGAAAAATGTCTGCATTGATGAAGGAAAGGGGAAGATTGTATGGGAAGAAATTACGGATTGTCTAATACGGAAATGCTGATTATGGAGCTGCTGTGGCGGACGGGGGAACCTATGTCTTTTAAAGAGATCATGGACGTAGCACAGAATGAATGGAAAAAAACATGGAAAGCGCAAACTTTAAACACGTATTTGATCAATTTGCAAAAAATCAAAATGGTAGGAACAGACCGGAGCTCTACACATTATATGTATTATGCATTGTGTAGCAAGGAGGAGCTGATCCATAACTGGACGCGGCATTTGGTAGAGGAATGCTTTGACAATTCCATCAGCCGGCTATTTGCTGCCTTTATAGGCGACAAAAAACTCTCCGAGGAAGAGACAGAGGAATTGAGAAGGATGATATGAAAGATTTTGCAGAGAGTTTGAGAGGAAATTAAGAAAGAGGGTGATGTGAATGAGATATGCTATAGAAAATCGAGACAAGACATATGGAGTTGCAGACTCAGGTTTTCTATGAAAAAATGTGGCAATAAACGAACAGTTTGATTTTACCGAGAAACTATCAGATATGCTTTTTTTAAGAAGTAAGAGTCATCAATGATCACTATGGCGGTTTTACAGGAACCGCCATAGTTTCGTGGTTATATGAGGAGATGCTTTATGAATGCAAATATGAATACCAGTTATCAATCCGTAACAAATTATGAAGAAGCGGTCAGCAGGCGGAAGGCTTATACACAAGCTTCGCGCTCAGCAGTAAAGACTTCCGGAGATATTCAGCAGAAGGAAATTGCTGCTTCAAAAGATGAGGTGCTGATATCCAGAACCGCCCTAAGCGGAGCAGAGAGCCAGACCCGGGAGGCAGAGAACCAGGCGGCGGATATTCAGGCGGAGCACAAGTCTGAGATGCAGATGAAGAGCGGAATACTTTCCTCCACTGATAAGACATTTATCCAGCTGGCAGGAAAATATCGTGACCTGACAAAGGATCGTTCCACATGGCCCAGTATCAAAGAACTGGAACTGCTGACAAACCGTACTGTACGTCAGGAAACAGAACAGACGGTGGAAAGCCTGCTCAGAGAAAGTGGAATCCAGATCCCGGAAGGGCAGTCTGTCCGCCTGACGGTAGATTCCTGTGACTATTACATCCGGGTGGAAGGGCTGGAGGATAAAGCGCTGGCAGAGTCGATCGAAAAAGCGCTGAACCAGGGACAAAATGGATTCAATTTATTTACCCATATCCAAAGGTGCGCGCCGTCAAAATTCGGATATGATAACCCTTCCCAATTTGACTCAGAGGCAGCTGAAAAATCTAAGATTTACCATCTGGTGAAAGAAATGACAGGCTATGATCTCCGCGAGCTCCGAAATGAAGACGGGAAGTTTTATACGCCGGATGGTGACGACCTGTGGCTGGAGCTAAAGGAAAAAGCGAAAGCCTATGTTCCATTCCAGCTGGAGAAATATCAGGAAGGCTATGAGAAGCTGGCGAAAACCGGATGGGAAGGCTCTCCGGATTATGCCCTGAGCCTGGAGTACACAGACAGGCATTTGCTGGATATTGATACGGAATATGGCTATGGCGTCGGCCAGACGGACTGGCAGGAGGAATTACTTCCGAATCTGCCTGCGGAAGCGGAAGGTGAAGAGGAGGAAACGATACAGGGAGAGAACGCACCACAAGAGCAGACGGAAGCAAAAAGTACCGGGGAGGTATCACAGGATGAAACGGTTTCCGGGAAAGTAGTAGACCCAAATCTGGCATTTCCAAAATTTAATCCGGCGCTTAAGTATGCAAAGTACCTGAAAGTATTGGACGAATATTATGAAAAACAGAACGAAGAGAACCTGAGATTTGCAAATCCGGAAGGGCATATCCGTGATAAATATTATAATCAGAAATCCCCCTATTACATCCGGGGATTGTCACCGCGGGAACGGGAGATCGGGATGGAGCAGGAGATTGGGATGCTGTGCGGCAGGGAGCCGTCTCTCAATAGTTACGATCCGGTGATCCAGAGGACATTCGGGGGCTGTAATGCCTTTCAGGCCGATCAGGAATACAATCAGGAAATGCGCGGACAGATCAATGACTGTATCAATCAGATCTTTTCAGCGAACGGAATCGTGATCCCTGACGGCACAGAACTGCGTCTGACAGTAGATCCGTATGATTACAGGATCCATGCGGAGGGAGTGGAAAAGGAACTTGCCGCGGCAATCGAATCGGCATTGAATTTCGGAGAGAATGGCCATTCTCTATACAGTCATATCTCATACTGTAGTCAGAGCAATATCAATATGGGGCAGCAGGGATCAGACCAGTATGTGCAGGGTGATAAGGCGAAAGCAGCGGTTTACCATATGGTAAGGCAGCTTACCGACTATGATCTGAGAACGCTGGAAAATAAAAATGGCAGATTCTATACTCCTGACGGCAGTGATCTGTGGGAGGTTTTATCGAATCGGTATAAAGAGATGGCTGAAAACGGAGAGGCAGTCTCCTTCAGGCTGGAGGATTACTACGATCACTATCGGAGGATCGCAAAAGAGGGATGGGACAGAGGAATGGATGCGAACCTTACGATCGGATATCAAAACGGGGCGCTTTATGATGTGGATTCATATATGTAAAAAAGTAGTAGGTCATATTACAGGATATAAATAAAAATCAATTTTATATACTTGAAGAATATCAATATGCCTCTGGGATATTTTTATGACCAAAACAGAATTTTGTGGTCAAAAGGGTGAAAAAAATATTATTTTAATGTGGCAATTGTTTTTAATAAAACTTAATAATATTATTTAAAAGCATAGAAAAATTAGGAGTGATAATTATGACCAGAAATATTACAGAAAATCTATTAATAAATAACGTTTTATATAAGCAAGTTTTTCAGAAAGAAGATGTGGCAGAGAATACAACACAGCAGGAAAAGGCTTCTGATTTGTCACAAATGCAGAAGCGATACGACATAATAGAATATCAAGATAGTGAAGATTCAGCCGGAATTTATGAATTGAAAAAAGATGGAAGCGGGGTATTGCAGATCAGATTTAATCATCCCGAAGACGAAGATTCTAATGTATCTGATAATATAGAGAATGTTGATAAAAGTGAAGAAGATAATAAAAATAATGAAGGGAGTGGTGAAAAGCCAATAGTTGTGGTGACAACCTTAGATTTGTCTGCTGTTGAGAGGGAGATAAAACAATTGAAACAACAGCAACAACAATTAGAACAGAAATTGAATTCGGCACCAGAAGAACAGAAAAAAGATATACAGGTAGAACTCAATCGGGTAATTCAGGAACTTAAACGGAAGGATACAGATACCTATCGTGATAGTCATGCCTATCGTAGACAATATACTCTTGATTAAAGTACAAATTTTTTGCTGATCATGTCACTTTCGGGAAGCGTTATTTTTATCTTGTATCTTCTCATATTTCCAATTGCGAAAAGGTATGTTTCATATGATAATACAGTTAGAAATTATTGTGAATGATAAGTTGATAAGCGAGGAGTGATGAATCATGACAATATCAGAAAGAATTACCGGACTGCCGACAACGGTAAATATAAAATCCTTTTCTTGGATGAAATCGTTATATGCCGCCGACAATTCTGATTATACAAAAGCGGATGCGGTCAATAAGCAATTTTCAGAATACATTTATGAAGCAAATGAAAAGAGCGATATTAAAGCAGACCCTTGGGAGATATTACAGAACAAATATCCTGATGTGGTATATCATGTGGGTGATATTGCGATGTTTGATAAAAATAATTTAATACCATACAGACAGGATTTTCCGGTATCAAAACTTTTTGAAAAGGATGCGGATCTTGAAAAATTGGCATCATGGAGACCGAAGATAAATTCAAATACTCCGACAGGATTTGAAGACTATATTCAGGCTGATCGGGCACGCATTCCGAAAGGAACACGCGCAGTTATGATTCATCCTGATGTAAAGGAAAGAATGGAAAAAGATATACAATATGCAAACGATATACTCCGTAAGGTTGATGATTTTTTCCAAAGAGAAATTATGATAAATGAACAATTAGTGCCTGGATGTACTTTGGGAATGAATCAATTTGCCGCAATAGATGCAGATGGGAAAATCGGATATAATTGTTCTGTGACCCATGGGCAAAATGGCTATGAAGAACCCTGGCAGAAAAATATAACGCCGTCATTGATCAGAGAAATGGAAAAACTATATAAAGAAGCTGATACAACATCAAAAAGCAGATTGATACAGCCCGAAGATGAAAGTTATAAATTAAATATGGAAGAAAACGATCATACAGAGTATTACCAAAACATATTAGGAATTGCTTCTGAAGAAATGTGGAAGAAAAAGTATTTACTTTCTAAATATAATATATGAGGCCGGTTAAAGGAGTTCTTTTGAGCGGGAAAGAGAGTGTAAAATAAATCGACATTTTACTTGAATAGTAATGATCGATCACCGCATGTTCTATTTTTAAAGAAGTATGTTCCCGGTTTTCTGACATGATATGGTACAATTATTTATGTGACCGGTTGGATTATGCATTATAAGTGTGTTAAGGAGGGGATGTTATAATGATTGGCATTTCTTATGGGAATGCTCTTTTGACAGCAGGACAGCGCAAATATCAGACAGCAAATAGCAACAGGAAATACAGTGGGAAAGGCGGATTTGGGACAAAAGTGCCCAATGAGGAGCGCTATATTAAAACGGTATCGAGAGGAAATTTTGAAACCTGTGCCGAGGTGGATAAAATACCATGTAAGTATGCGCTCAAGGATGAAAAAGCGATTGGATGGCACTGGAAGGCTCCAGGGATTGAATACAGATTTTTCCATGCGGCCGAATCCACAGAAGAGAACCCGGTATTGGTTGCGAGAGGTGTAGATGAACATGGAAAGCTGTTTGAAGAAAAAATTGCCGTGAAGCAGATTGATCCTTATAATACCACACCTCTCGAAATAGATGCGCTGTCATATTTCAGGCCGGGAGAGCATTATTCGATCAGCACCTACAATCTTTATGGGAAAGAGCCGGGGATCAATGAACGGTTTGATTATGTCGCCAGAACCCAGGAGAGGCTTGCGTCCTGTAACAGGCTGCATTTATCGGAAGAGGCTGCGTGGAACAAAAAGGATTTGGATTTTGTGCTTGGTTTCACGGAAAATCATACCGGGGCGGACCAGATTGGAACCTGTTTTAAAATGGATTCAGATATTCTTAAAGGTTTTACCGAAGAAAATAAAAGAAATCTGGAACTATATTCCAGTGCTGTCAGGGAGAGGATGATATCCGGTATGGCAAGGAAATGTTCCGAAGAACTATTCGAGATGCATCTGGAACAGGAACTTTTTTCGCGTAGCAGAAATCATCCATTGGAAAATAAGATAGAGGAAAAAGGAGAGGCAGCGCCATCTGCGGAAGAAGATGATTATGAATCCATCAGTAAAACATTTCTGGAAATATTAGGCATCAAATTGGATAAGAAAATCAATTGGAATGCCGATGGCACCAGCGAACTTACAGAGGATCAGATTCAATATCTGCGGGAAAAGTATGATGTAGAAAATATGTCAAAAAGTGATTTTTATAATCTGCTGGCAGAATTATCAGACATGAATGTGATTTCTCATAAGGATGTTGAAAATCAGTTTTTACGTTACGTTGATCCGGCGACCGGAGTAATCATTGCTGCGAATGAATATTCTTCCCAATGGATGAACAGCGGGAATAATTATTTGAGTCGGTTTCAGAACGAAGAACGGATGTATGACTATTTTATTCAGGCATTATTGGATGGAAAATCATCTATCCAGGCATCTGACATATTTAGAGCAAGGTCATACTATGAAGAGCAAAAAGAGAGCAGCGGCAGACTGGCCCGAGTTTTCGAAAAACTAAAATCAGTATAAGTTTTAATAGAAAGACATCAAAAATTCAGTTCGGATTTTTGGTGTCTTTTTCGTCTTGTAATGAGTGGAAAGATTCGATATAATGTTACTGTTAAAAGGAGGAGCAAAACCGATGGTTTTAAATCATTGTACGGTCTGTGCTGCCTATGAGTCAGACCGGGGGGATCAGAAAAGGATCCCGGTAAAATGCGACGGGGGACAGATCTTACTGCTTTTGAACCGGGAGCAGGAGTTGTCCGATAACGCAAAGATCCGGATTGATTTTTTTGACAGCCAGATCGGGTGTGTCAAGGCGTACTGCGGGCTTGCTGTCAGGAGGAACTATGACGCGTCCATACAGGCGCCGTGGCTTGCGGACTGCGAGATCCTGGAAGTGGCTGAGATCGTAGAGGGGCGGAGGAGCCTGCGGTCAGGCATGGAGAAGGAGACGGTGTTTACGGGTTCGAATCAGGAAAAATATACGGGTGTCATTCAAAATATTGGTGAGGGCGGAATCTATTTTATCACCTGGACGAGACAGCAGTGCGGAGATATGGCTGAATTTTCTTACTGCTTTGTAGAGATGGAGTACCGGATGCGGGTCAGCATCCTGCGGGAAGAGGTATTCCGGGACGGGAGATATGGCTATGGATGCCAGTTTTTGGATTATCCCAAGGGAGCGGAGAGGGACATCAAGCGGTACCTTCATATGAGGCAGTCCGGAAGGATTTGGTAGACCGCCGGAGAGAAAAGCGGTATAGAGGAATGAAATTCGGAGTAAGGGATGTCCTTTCAATAGAGGGGCATCTTTTTTTGATAAATTTTTGAAAGAGCCGCACATTTCATAGAGAGAAAACATTATACATAATGGAAGGAGGTTTCAGATCCATGGATTTAGAAGAGCAGTACGACAAAATATACCGGTATTGTTATTTCAGGCTGCACCATCAGCAGATGGCAGAAGATATCACTCAGGAAACCTTCCTTCGCTTTCTGGAAAGCGGAAATTATTGTGAAAGGGGAAAGAAACTGCGGTATCTCTATACCATTGCGCGCAACCTGTGTATAGACGAGTGCCGTGGGAAGAAGGCAGAGCCATTATCGGATGAGATTCCGGCGGAGCCGACAGAAGAAGCGCCGGAGGATCAGATGCTCACAGGGATCGCGGTAAAAGCGGCGCTGTCAGAATTGGAAGAGGAGGAACAGGAGCTTCTGCCCTTGCGGTATGTGAACGAACTTTCAATCGCGGAGATCTGCGGGATCTTGAAGCTGTCGAGATTTGCGGTTTACCGAAAGATACAAAAAGCATTGAAGAGGCTGCGGAATCTGCTGGATAAAGCAGATTTCGGATAAGGCCTGGAAACTGTAAATTATGACAGGCGGGGGGATAGTTCCTTATATCCAAGGGCAGTTTATTATGGCAATACGGACATTTCACAGAGTATACAAACTGGTTACAGATCAAGGGAGGAATTTGGATGGATCAGGAATTAAAAAAAGCGCTGCAGGATGCATTTGAAGCGCCTGCGCCGAAACGGAAGGAAGCATTTTTAAGATCAGTACCGCAGCCGGGAATCAGTAACCTGTCCTTTATGATCTCCCAGGCGGGATATATCCGGAAACGGGTATGGGGCATTTCCGGCGTTCTGTTTGGAGTTGCTTATCTGGGGGCCTGTGTTTTGGGGCAGGATGTGATGTGGGTGATCTCCGCATTGCTTCCGTTTGCGGCAGTATCCGTTGTATCGGAGCATCATCGGTCCTATGTATTTCAGATGTCGGAGCTGGAAATGGCGGCGCGCTTTTCTCTGAAAAGCGTGGCACTTGCCCGGATCGGGATTTTAGGGATCTCGCATTTGATCCTACTGCTCTTTTTGATCCCGGCCTGTGCGTGGTTCCACACGTCATCGCTTTTTCAGACCGGACTGTATCTGCTGGTGCCCTATCTGCTGAGCGCGGATGCCGGATTGTGGGCGGTGCGGAAGGCACGGGGGCAGGAAGCCATTTATGCATGTGTGGGGATCGCAGTTTGCGTCAGCGGTCTCAACCTGCTGGTACAGAGACGGTTTCCGGTTCTCTTCGGGACAGAGTATACCCTGGGCTGGGTTCTGCTGCTGGCCGGGGCCGCCGTATGCGCAGTGAAAGAATGGAAATGGAATGCGAACCGGCTTTCGGAGCTTGTCTGTGCGTGAATCCGTAGAAGCCCAGAGGGGATTTTAGGAACTATTTGCGTCCTGCATTTCTGGTTGATCCAGGTTAAGAATCGAACGGAGGAATTGAAATGGAGCTTATTTTAGACAGAGTGACAAAGCAATATCAGAATAAAATCGCGGTAGACCGCATTTCGCTCAGAATGCATCCGGGGGTGTATGGGCTGCTGGGAACCAACGGGGCGGGAAAAACTACGCTGATGCGGCTGATCTGCGGGATCTTAAGGTGTGACAGTGGAACGGTCGCATTGGATGGAATGGATGTATCTTCCGAGGAATACCGCGCAAGGCTGGGATATCTGCCCCAGGATTTCGGTTATTACCCGGAGTTTTCAGGAATGGATTTCCTCATTTTTAGGGAAATATATGACGCTCTTTCAGGCGGCGCCGATGGTGTATATTTTGGTTTCCGCATTGTTGCTTCTCATAGGAAAAACGAATCTGGAAGCGGTGTCAGGTGGGGGCATGAATGACAGATTACAGTTCACTGGTCAGTCAGTGAACTGTATTTATTTTAAGCGTCATGTTGTATTGAAAAAAACGACTGGAAATGATAGGATGATAGAAAGGTGGATGTTAAGGAATACGATATAAAGAAAAGGCAATATTTGGGGGAGGTCTGAAATGGAACGGGTCAGAACATTCAATATTCATGGAATTTGCTATCCGGACAGGCACTATATGGTAGATCTGGGCGGACGGTTAAGAGAGATCAAAAAAATGATAGACCGGGGAGAATATTTTGTGATCAACAGAGCGCGCCAGTATGGAAAGACCACGTTACTGCACGCCCTAAAAGAATATCTCAGGCCGGACTATGCGGTGATCTCTATGAGCTTCCAGAAAATAAGCACCGCGAAGTTCCGCGATGAATATGCATTCTCACAGGCATTTGTCTGGGACTTCCTGAAAAAAGTGGTCCTCATGATCGATGAGGTGGATCAGGCATCCAACAACCAGGTCTTTCTGGATTTTCTGGGGCAGCTTCGGGAGTATTATCTCGGCAGAGAAGAGACAGCAGCATTTCATTCCGTGATCCTGGCAGGCGTCTATGACATAAAAAATCTGAAGCAGAAGATCCGACCGGAAGAGATCCACAGATACAACAGTCCGTGGAATGTGGCAGTTTCATTTGATGTAAATATGAGTTTTCAGCCGACGGATATCTGTTTTTAGTGAGCTGCCTTTGCCAAAAAATGGATGAAAGTGACAGGGAGTGGACGGTACAAAGCCTGCGTACAGCTGTGCGCGACCTGCTGAAAGAAAAAAATCCCCTGTTCGAAGATTTGATAAAAAATATCCGTAATCATCAGGAGCTTTCGGATTTTGTGGAACAGATCCTGATCCATGGGGCAAATGTGGTATTTGAGATTATGAACCCGGCAATTGACCTGGGGGTCATGTTTGGAATTTTGAAGGAGCAGGATGGGAGGACTGTGGCTTCAAACGTCATATTTGAAACGCTGATCCTGAACTGTTTTACCTCCGTGCGCGGGACGGCAAGCCTGGAAAATTCGGACTATACAGAGAAATCCCAGTATATCCGAAACGGGCGGCTGGACATGAAAAAGGTGATCGGGCGGGATATCTGGTCAGCTTCAGCAGAAATGTAAAGAAGCCGCAGGAGGACCGGGTATTTTCGTACCGGGGGCATGAGATCTGCGAAGTGACCGTAGAATGCGGGGAACACTGCGAAACATGATACCTTATCCGGACAGGCCGGAGTAAAAATTTTGCCAGAATACGCAATATCTCGCTGTCAAGCAAGGAGGAAGGATTATGTCATTACAGTTTATTTTTGGAAACTCTGGGGCTGGAAAGTCCCATTATTTATATGAGCAGATCGTAAAGGATTCCATGAAGCATCCCGAAACCAATTACCTGGTATTGGTTCCGGAGCAGTTTACCATGCAGACCCAGAAGGATCTGTGCATGGCCCATCCCCGGCAGGGGATCATGAACATCGATGTGCTCAGCTTTGTGCGCCTTTCCCACCGGATTTTTGAGGAGCTGGGGAAGGAGGACCACCGGGTTCTGGACGATGAGGGGAAGAACCTGATCCTGCGCAAAATCGCAGGGAAGTTTGAAAAAGACCTGAAAATCCTGAAAGGGAATCTGAAAAAGCAGGGGTATATCAGCGAGGTGAAGTCCGTGATCTCCGAGTTTACCCAGTATGGGATCGGGCTGGAGGAGCTGGACGCGTTTCTGGAAACGCTGGAGCCGGAGAGCTACCTGTATTACAAATTATCGGATATCCGGACGGTATACGAAGGCTTTGAGGATTATCTGGCGGACAAATATATCACAAAAGAGGAATTGCTGGATGTCCTGAGTGATCTGGTCCCGGAGTCGGCCCTTTTGAAAAACAGTGTCGTGGCATTGGATGGATTCACCGGATTTACTCCGGTGCAGAATAAGTTGCTGGGGGAATTGATGAAGGCGTGCAAAAAGGTGGTGGTCACGGTCGTCATGGATGAGAGGGAGGATCCGTTTGTGTACCTGCATCCCTATCAGCTGTTTGCCATTAGCAAGCAGATGGTGACCGGGCTGGTGAAGATCGCAGGGGAGCAGAAGACCATGGTGGAGGATCCGGTGTACCTGTATGGGAAACCGGTGCGGCGTTTTCAGGAAAATCCGGCGCTGGGGCTGCTGGAAGAACGGCTGTTCCGGTATGCGGGGAAAGGACGGAAGACGGCTTTGGATGCAGTTTCTGCGGAAGAAGGGAAAGATCGAACCAGCAGCGCGGAGACGGCAGACGCAAAAAAGCATGGAACCTCTGGTATGGGATCTGCAGACTGTGGAAAGAATTTTGCGGCAGACTCGGTTTCCCTCCATGCTGTGCGCAACCCGAAAGAGGAGGCGGAATTTGTGGCGTCTCAGATCCGACGCCTTGTAAGAGAGGAGGGCTACCGCTACCGGGATATGGCGGTGATCGCCAGCGATATGAACACCTATGCGGCGCATTTGGAAAAGGCATTCGACACCTTTGGAATCCCGGAATTTATGGATCACAAGAAAAGCATCCTTCTGAATGCCTTTGTGGAGTATGTGCGGAGCCTTCTGGCGATGGCGGATGAAAATTTTTCCTATGAAAGCGTATTCCGTTTTCTGCGCACCGGGATGTCCGGGTTTACAAGGGAGGAGACGGACCGGCTGGAGAATTATGTGATCGCGCTGGGGATTCGGGGCTATAAAAAGTGGCAGGAGCCATGGGTCAGGCCCGCTAGGGGATGCACGGAGGAGGAGCTTGAGCTTCTCAACGGCCTTCGGGTCCGGTTTGTGGAAAAGCTGGAAAATCTGCTGTTTATTTTGCGGAAACGAAAGAAGACGGTGGGGGACATTACGCTTGCCGTGTACGAGTATTTTGTGCAGGAGAAGCTCCAGGAGCAGATCCGGAAGCAGGAGCTTTTGTTCCAGTCCATGGGAGAGCTGGCGCTGGCAAAGGAGTATTCCCAGGTTTACCGCATCGTGATCGAGCTGTTTGACAAATTTGTGGAGCTTTTGGGGGAGGAGCCGGTGTCCCTGCAGGAATACCGGGAGCTTTTGGATGCCGGACTGGAGGAGGCCAAGGTGGGGGTCATTCCTCCCAGCCTGGACCAGGTGGTCATCGGGGATGTGGAGAGGACCCGGCTCAATAACCTGAAGGTTCTGTTTTTCGTGGGGGCCAACGACACCTTTCTTCCGGGAAATCTGGGACAGGGGGGGCTTCTGTCGGAACGGGACAGGGAAAAATTTACCAAACAGAAGCTGTCCCTGTCTCCGGGGGCAAAGGAAAAGACCTATATCCAGAAATTTTATCTCTATATGAATCTGACGAAGCCGTCTCAAAAGCTGTATCTGTCTTTCGGCAAGGTATCCTCCGACGGAAAGGCTCTGCGGCCGGCCTACCTAATCCAGGATATCCGCCGTCTGTTTCCGGAGATCCCGGTGTCAGATGAGGAAATGCGCACCCTTTCGGAGCAGGAGCTGACCCGGGATAGGGGCGCGGCTTTTGTTGCCAGGGGGCTTCGAAGCCGGATGCAGGGACTGGACGGGGAATGGAAGGAGCTGTATACCTGGTATCGGAAGCAGGAGCCGGAGGGGATGGATTGGATATTGGACGCGGCATTTTACAGGAAGGAGCCGGACCTTCTGGCAAAGGCAGCGGCGGACCGGCTGTTCGGAGAGGCTTCCCGGGTGAGCGTGACCCGGCTGGAGCAGTTTGCCTCCTGCGCCTACGCGCATTTCCTGACCTACGGGCTTCGGCTGTCGGAGCGGGAGCTGTACCAGTTCGAATCCCTGGATCTGGGAAATATCGCCCACCAGTCCATGGAGCGGTTTGCGTGGAAGGCGGAGGAGTACCGGATGGACTGGACGGAGCTGACAGAGGAGCTTCGGGAGCGGCTGATCCGGGAGAGCGTGGAGGAAAGTATCGCGGACTATGGCAATACGGTGCTGTTCAGCAGCGCCCGTAATGAGTATATGATCACGCGGATCACGAATCTGATCCGGCGTTCCGTATGGGCGCTGACGAAACAGATGGCTCAGGGGGATTTCCGTCCCAGCGGTTTTGAACTGAAATTCGGCAGCGGGAAGATCGACCGGATCGATACCTGCGAGGATGACGGGAATGTCTATGTCAAGGTGACGGATTATAAGACCGGGATGAAAAGCTTTGACATCACGGCATTTTATCACGGGCTCCAGATGCAGCTTCCGGTGTATCTCAATGCGGCTCTCGAGCTGGAAAAAAAGAAAAACGAAAAAGGAAAGGATTCGGGGAAGGAAGTGGTTCCTGCGGGGATCTTTTACTACCGTATGCAGGATCCTTTTGTGGAGAAGGAAGCAGACGACCAGGTTCTGGAAGGGAAGCTTTTGAAGGAGCTTCGGCTGGACGGCCTGGTGAATGCGGATGATACGGTGATCGAACATCTGGAACGGGGGTTGAGCGGCAGCTCCAATCTGATCCCGGTGGGGAGAAATAAGGACGGAAGCCTGAGCAAAAGCTCCCGCGCTCTGCTGCCGGAGGACTTTGCGCTGTTTCTGGCCTTTGCAAGGAAGAAGGAACAGGAGTTGAAGGATCAGATGGGAGAGGGACATGCGGAGGCCGCGCCTTATGAGCTGAACGGGAGTACAGGCTGCGATTACTGCGCCTACCGGGGGATCTGCGGCTTTGACCCGCGGCTGGACGGGTATGCTTACCGAAGCCTGGAGAATTACTCAAAGGAAGAGGTTCTGGAGCATATCCGGGAGGAAGCAGAGGAAACCTGCCGTGCAGGGCGGCTGCAGAGAGAGCAGAATGATGAAATGATCGCGGCTGCGGGGAAAGGAGGGGAGCTGTAAATGGGAGTACAATGGACCGGGGAACAGAAAAAAGTGATCGAACTGCGGAACCGGAATATCCTGGTATCCGCGGCGGCAGGCTCGGGAAAAACAGCGGTGCTGGTGGAGCGGATCATCCGGATCCTGACGGATGCGGACCATCCGGTGGATGTGGACCGTCTCCTGATCGTCACATTTACGGAGGCTGCGGCTGCGGAGATGAAGGAACGGATCCGGGGTGCCATTGAAAAGGAGCTGGAAAACAGGCCGGAGGACGTGCATCTGCAGCGTCAGGCGACCCTGATCCACAGCGCGCAGATCACCACCATCCACAGCTTCTGCCTTTCCGTGATCCGGGAGCATTTTCATGTCATTGACATCGATCCCGGATTTCGGATCGCGGAGGAAGGGGAATTAAAGCTTCTGAAGCAGGACGTTCTGGAGGATCTACTGGAGGAATGCTATGAGGAGGGGACGGAAGGCTTTCTGGAGTTTGTGGAAAAGCTGGGAAGCGGGAGAAATGACCGGAAGCTGGAGGAGCTGATCCTGCAGCTCTACGAGTATTCCAGAAGCTATCCCCAGCCCGAGAAGTGGCTTAGGCAGTGCGCGCAGATGTATGCGCCCTGTACGCCGGGGGATGCGGAAAAGCAGGATGCGCCGGAGAGATCCGATGGGGCAGACATGCAGGATGCAGCGGATGCCGTGAGCAATGGTGTGCAGGAGCCGGTGTATTTCCGCAAGGCCATGGCGCAGGTGAAGCAGTATCTTGCGGATGTCCGGGAGCTTCTGACTCAGGGGATCCGGATCTGTGAGGAGCCGGACGGGCCTTATATGTACGGGGACATGCTGGAAGCAGACCGGGAGATGCTGGAGGGGATCCTGGCTGCGGATACATTTGCCGGATTGTATGAACGGATCTTGGCTGTCAATTGGAAACGCCTGTCTGCGAAAAAGGATGAAAGCGTGTCTCCAGAAAAACGGGACCAGATCAAGGCGCTTCGGGACCAGGTGAAAAAGCTGGTGAAGGACCTGGCGGCAGCCTATTTCTATGAGAGACCGGAGGAACTGCTGGAAGACATGGAATCCTCCTACGGTGTCATGAAGGTGTTTACGGAGCTGGTGATCCGGTTCGGTCAGGCTTTCGCGGAACAAAAGCAGAGCAAAAATATGATCGATTTCAGCGATATGGAGCAGTTTGCGCTGCGGATCCTGACGGAGGAACAGGGAGGGGAGCTGGTTCCGTCCCTGGCGGCCCGGGAATATCAGGAACAGTTTGCGGAGGTGATGATCGACGAGTACCAGGACAGCAACCTGATCCAGGAGGCGATATTGACCAGCGTTTCCACGGTCAGCCGGGGGAAAAACAACATTTTCATGGTGGGGGACGTGAAGCAGAGCATCTACCGCTTCCGTCTGTCCAGGCCGGAGCTGTTTATGGAAAAATATGATACCTATGATACCGGGGACAGCGACAGGCAGAGGATTGATCTGCACCGGAATTTCCGAAGCAGGGCGGAGGTGCTGGACAGTGTAAATGACGTGTTTCGGCGGATCATGCGCAAGGAGCTGGGCGGGATCGTGTATGACGATCAGGCGGCGCTTTATCCCGGCGCGGACTTTGAACCGCTCCTCAGAGAGGATGGAACCTCGGTCAATGAAACAGAACTGCTTCTTCTGGACACTTCAGAATCGGAACTGCCGGAAGAAGAGGACGGCGCAGAGTATGCCAAAGGGACGGACCGGCAGCTGGAAGCCCGGATGGTGGCAAAGCGGATCCATGCGCTGGTCAAAAGCGGGCAGGTGAAGGATAAAAAGACCGGGGAGTACCGGAAAGCCAGATATCGGGATATGGTGATCCTCATCCGGAGCATCCGGGGCTGGGCAGATGTATTTTCGGCGGTCCTGATGGAGGAGGGGATCCCGGCCTATGCGGGCAGCAGGGAGGGATATTTTGAGGCCTATGAGGTCAGCGTACTGCTGGATTACCTGCGGCTTCTGGACAACCAGAGACAGGATGTGCCCCTAGCGGCGGTGTTGGCGTCTCCTTTTGCAGGTCTGGACGCGGGGCAGATGGCGGAGCTCCGCGCGGCGGCTCCGGAAGGGACATTTTATGAAGCCGCGGAGCAATATGTGAATGCGGGGCGGATGCAGGATCCCGGGGAAGAAAACCAGGGGCAGGAGCTGTGGAGGCGTCTGGACGCATTTTACCGGCAGCTGGAGCATTTTCGAGATATGGTTCCCTTTACGGCAATCCATGAGCTGCTCTGGAAGATCATGGAGGACACCGGGTACGGTCTGTATATTGCCGCAATGCCGGGGGGCGAACAGCGTTCGGCCAACCTGGAGATGCTGGTGGAAAAGGCGGCGGCATTTGAAGGGAGTAGCTACAAAGGACTGTTCAATTTTGTGCGTTATATCGAGCAGCTTCAAAAATACAATGTGGACTACGGGGAGG
This sequence comes from Lachnospiraceae bacterium, assembly GCA_910575475.1. Lineage (GTDB taxonomy): Bacteria > Bacillota > Clostridia > Lachnospirales > Lachnospiraceae > Schaedlerella. The sequence goes on from CAJTGD010000033.1 coordinate 28,704, forward strand.
CCAATATTGCGGACGAACAGTCCGATACGGTGCGGATCATGAGCATCCATAAGAGCAAGGGCCTGGAATTTCCGATCGTGTTTGTGGCAGGCATGGGCAAGCGGTTCAACACCCAGGACGTGAGGGGCAGCATGATCATCCATCCGGAATGGGGCGTAGGGATCGACGCGGTGGATCTGAAACGGAGAACCAGGATCCCCACCCTTTTGAAAAAGATCATCCAGCGGGAGGTCATGCTGGAAAATCTGGGGGAGGAGCTGCGGGTGCTCTATGTGGCCATGACCCGTGCAAAGGAAAAGCTGATCCTCACCGGGCAGCTTCCGGAAGCGGAAAAGGTGCTGGAAGAAGCTGCCCGGCATGGGGAAGGAGCCAACCGGGAAGGGGCGCTTCCCTTTTACCGGCTGGCCGGCGCGAGATGCTGTCTGGATTGGGTGCTCCCGGCTGTCTGCGGGAGAGAGGCTCCTATCCGCATCCAGATCCGAAGCAGCCGGGATGCGGCTCTTTTGGACGCGGCCGAGGAAAAAGGAGACATGCTGGCAAGAGATGTGCTGGAGCACTGGGATACCAGCCGGGTCTATGCGCCGGAATTGAAGGCACGCCTGGAGGAGCAGGCCGGATTTTCCTATCCCTATGAGAATGACCGGAAGATGAAAATGAAATTCACGGTGTCGGAGCTGAAAAAACGGGCCTACCTCTCAGAAGAGAGCGGGGAGCAGATTTTTGAGGAGCCGGACGTGATCCCTCTGATTCCCCAATTTCTGCAGGAACAGGAGGAGCTTGCGGGGGCTTCCCGGGGAAGCGCGTATCATAAGCTGCTGGAGCTTCTGGATTTTACGGCAGAATATGAGGAAGAGAGCTTGAAGCAGGTCATCAAAAGGCTCTGTGAGGAAAATAAGCTGTCCGAAGAAATGGCGGCCTGCATCCGGATCCGGGATATCCTTGGATTCCTGCACTGCACCTCCGGAGCGCGGATGCACCGGGCTGCCCGGCAGTCCCGGCTTTACAGGGAACAGCCCTTTGTTCTGGGGGTGGACGCGAAAGAGATCTACCCGGAGGAGACCGGCGGGGAAACGATCCTGATCCAGGGGATCATAGACGTATACTTTGAAGAGGACGGAGAGCTGGTGGTGCTGGACTATAAGACGGACAAGGTAAAACGGGCGGAGGACCTGAAAGAAAAATACCATGCCCAGCTGGAATATTATGCGGAAGCGCTGGAGCTGCTTCTTGGAAAAAAGGTGAAGGAGAAGCTGATCTACTCTTTTACATTGGGAGAAGAGATACAGGTTTGAAAAACGAAGCGGAAAAGGATTTCGCTGATGATCGGATATATGCCGCGCGTAAGGAACTGCTAAACAGGTTCTTACGCGCGTTTTGCATATCATCGTGTGCAGAAAAGCTTTCGGCGGCAGGTTTTCTGCATAAAAGATATAAAATAATATTGACAAACAATATTATACTGAATATAATATAGAAAAGGAAACAATATAAAGAAAAATGTAATATTATTTGGATTGTGAAGAGGTGTATCATCATCAGGAATTATCATAAAAATGTATTTTATGACAATTCCGGAGACAGTAAAGAGGTGATTGAATGGTATTTAATACTGGCGCGGCGCTGCTGGACGCGATCGTCCTTGCGGTGGTGACCCGGGAGACGGAAGGGACCTACGGATACAAGATCACGCAGGACGTGCGCAAGGCGATCGATGTATCAGAATCGACGCTGTATCCCGTTCTGAGGCGGCTGCAGAAGGATGAATGCCTGGAGGTCTACGACAGGCAGTTTGACGGCAGAAACAGACGGTACTATAAGGCGACGGAAAAGGGCGCGGTACAATTGAATCTGTACAAGACGGAATGGAAGAATTATTCTAAAAAGATTTCGGATATATTTGAAGGAGGGATGACTGTATGAGCTATGAGGAATTTATGAAAGAACTGGGAGGACTGCTTGCAGGAGTCCCGGAGGAAGAGAAGGAGGAGGCGCTGCAGTACTACTCGGACTACTTTGCGGATGCGGGTAAGGAGAACGAGAGCCAGGTGCTCTCAGAGCTTGGAAGTCCGCAGAAGGTCGCCGCGCTGATCAAGGCCGGCCTGAGAAACGGCGGCATGGACGGCGGAGAGTTTACGGAATACGGATACACGGACGAACGCTTTGCGAAGAAGGATGATCTGATGCGACGGGAGCCGAAGAAAGAGAAGAAGTCCCAGAACCGGTATTCCTACCAGGGGCAGGAGAAAAGCTCTTACGGCGGGAGCACATACGGGAAGTCGGCAGGAAGCAGCTATTCCTATGGAAACGGAAGCCAGGCGTATGAAAGCGGCGCCGGCGCATATAATAATGGAAATGATACGTATGGAAATGCATATGGAAACGGGAATCAGGGGAATACTTCCTATCGGCAGAAAAGCGGGCCGTGGACGAACCGTGGTCTGAAGATCCTGCTGGTCGTGCTGATCGTCTTGTGCGCGGTGCCGGTGGCATTTCCGGCTGTGATCGCTGTAGCCGCGGTCATTTTCGGGATTGCCGTTGCCGCGGTATCCATATTCTTTGCACTGGTGATCGGCGCTGCGGCAGTCGTGATCGCCGGGATCGTGATCATCTGCGCGGGGCTTTCCAAGCTGATCATTCTGCCTTCCGCGGCGCTTCTGACAACAGGGATCGGGCTTTTGATCTTTGTGATCGGCCTGGTGGCGGCAGTGGCGGCGGTACGCCTGTGCATGCTGGTCTATCCGGCATTGTTCCGGTTTCTGGTGGGGATCTGCCGGAAGCCATTCCATAGAAAGGCAGGGGTGTAGAAGATGAAAAAACGTTGGAAGGTATTTTGGATCATGTGCATTTCTCTTGGCATCCTGGGGATCGCGCTGTGCATTTCCGGATGGCTGCTGGGAGCGACCATGGAAACGGTCCGGAGCGCATTCGGTCTCCGGGATGTGGACGCGCGCTTTTTGGAGGATCATTATGAAAACTCTGTCCGTGAAGACAGAGAGTTTTCCGAAGACTATGATGGGGAAGCAGAGAGTTATGATGACGCAAATGACAGAGAACACACCGCTCCACAGGTGGAACAGCAATTTTCGGATATCCGGGAATTGGAGATTGATGTGACCCGTCTGGACGTGGAGATCTTGGAATGGGACGGCGGAGAAATCCTCGTAGATACCGGTGATATGGAGCAGGATATCCTGGATGATCTGGAGATATCCCACAAGGATGGGGAACTTAAGATTGAACTGAAAAATAAAAAGAAATGGGAAAACCTGGTGTACAGCGTATATGAACCCGAAGGAACCCTGCTCATTCAGATTCCCGCGGGCCAGCGTTTTCGGGAGGCTTCGGTCATGGTCGGGGAAGGCCGCCTGACAGCCGATCACTTTCAGGCAGAGGAACTCAAGATTGAGGTCGGAGCAGGACAGGTGTATCTGGATTCCTTTACGGCAGACGAACTGGATCTGGAATGCGGCGCCGGAGAAGCCGATCTATACGGAGATGCCCTGAAAAAGGTGAAGATCGAATGCGGGGTAGGAACCGTCAGCTACTCGGCAGCGGGAAGCCGGGAGGATTATGATTATGAAGTGGAATGCGGGATCGGCTCCGTGACTGTGGGAGACGATACCTACAGCGGGCTGGGCAGCGAACGCAAGATCAATAACGGCGGAAGCAGAAAGATGGAGATCGAATGCGGCATCGGCGTGGTGGATGTGTCCTTTGACGGCTGACGGCAGCCGGCGGAATGCCTGCCTTTAGATTCAGAACAATGAAAAAGTCAATCGAAGCAGAAGGGAGAAATGAATCATGGATGGAAAGAAATTATATCGTTCAAGGCAGAATCGGATGATCTGCGGAGTGTGCGGAGGCGTGGGAGAATATTTTAATATCGACCCGACGCTGATCCGGCTCGGCGTGGCGCTGGCCGGGGTGTGCAGCTTCGGCACCTGCGGGCTGGCATATTTTGTCGCGGCAGTGATCATACCGGATCAAATGTAAAAATCGATCACAGTTCACAGCCACAAACCTGTGCGGCTGAGAAAAGGCATTCTTTTTTGAATGCCTTTTTACTTTCTGGCAATACTCCTTGTGTACGGTGGGAAACGGCATCGGCGCGGCGCGTAAAGGTGCGCGGATCCATCGTATTATTTTTTCCATAAAAAAGGAGGAGGCTGTCATGTCTGGAAAGAAGAATAAGAAGATCGACTTGAAGAATCTGGAGCCGGAGGAAAAGTTAAAATATGAGATCGCGGAGGAGCTGGGGCTGCTTGACCGGGTCATGCAGGATGGATGGCGTTCCCTGTCCTCCAAGGAAACGGGGCGGATCGGCGGAATGATCACCCGCAGAAAGCGGATGCAGGCAGAGGAAAACGGCGGGAAGGCCCCGGAAGCACAGTAAAGAAACAAAATGAAACAACAGTTTGCCGGTCAGGCAGGCATACCCCGCAGGGAGTATGCCTGCCTGACCGGCAAACTGTTATAAAAGTGTGAAATTAAATCCAGGTAGTTGAAAAAAGAGGACATTTTTGATACAATTGTACGAATCGGGGCTTTGGTTCATGGCCAGCATGTTGCGGACAGTAACGAATCGGGAAAAAGAAACGGGTGAGTTGTCATGGAAAACAAGATAGATATCTTTGAGATAGACATCGATGCACTGACTGCGAAGGACACGCTCAAGAGAATCGTACAATTTATGGAAAGTGAAACGGTCAATACCGTTGAGATCGTGACTCTGGAACTGCTGGTACAGGGACAGGATGATCCAATGTGGCGGGAGAGGATGCAGAAGATGGATCTGGTCCTGCCTGGGGAAAAGGAGATCCTGGAGGCTTCGGAAAAGGCGGCCGGGCTTTCGGAAAGGGCTTCCGAACACAACGGACATTTGATAAAGGAACTGGAAAAGCGGGTATTTTTAAAGATGTTCTTCAAGTATCTCCAGAGGACCCGGAAGAAGGTCTTTCTTCTGGCGGGACAGGAGGAGGATCTGCTTCTTCTCCAGGAAAATCTCCGGCCCTATGCAAGAGGATTTCTGCCGGCAGGACAGGCAGTACTGCCGGAGGATGCGGGCAGGAAAGACAGTGTCATCAATGAGATCAACGGGGTGGAACCGGACTGCATCATATCTGTGCTTCCCTACCCGGTGCAGGAGAACTTTATCTCTGAGTCAAAAGCGCTTCTGAACGCACGTTTGTGGATCGGCTGCAGTCTGTCCCTGCTGCAGGAGGAAAATAAAAAGAAGCCTGCCGGGAAGCTGAAGAAATTTTTTCTGAAACGTGCGTTCATCCATCTGGTAGACCAGCAGAAAAACAGACAGGAGGAGTAAAAGAAGCAGATATCCGGGTGGGTAAAAAAGGAAAAATATGTAAATTCGGCAGAATGCATAATTTTTACAAAACGGCAAAAAATGAAATTTTTGTTAAATATATGGGGGAATGCATAAATATCATGGATTTCCTCTTTATTTTTTGGGCGTTTTGTATTAACATATATACGATATGTGCGTGTTCCTATTTGAAACGAGGGAAGTAAATTTGTGAAAAGTGCACATGGACAAGTGGAGATGAGCGGAGGAGATAAATTATGATAACGAATCAGGTGCTTCTGAATACGATTGAGGGTTTGAAGAGTATTTCCAGGATTGATTTCTGTGTATTTGACACGGAAGCAAAGGTGCTGGCAAGTACATTTGGCGAGAGTAAAGAATTTGAAGATGCAATTTTATCATTCGCTGCTTCTCCGGCGGACAGCCAGGTGATCCAGGGCTGCCAGTTTTTCAAGATTTTTGACGAGCAGCAGCTGGAATATATCCTGCTGGCAGGCGGGGAGAGCGATGACGCCTATATGGTAGGCAAGATCGCCGCGTTCCAGATCCAGAATCTCCTCGTGGCATATAAAGAGCGGTTTGACAAGGATAATTTTATAAAAAATCTGCTTATGGATAACCTGCTTCTGGTGGACATTTATAACCGCGCCAAAAAATTACATATTGACACAGAAGTAAAACGTGTTATCTTTATTATTGAGACTTCACACGAGAAGGACAGTGCTGCCCTGGATAATGTGCGCAATCTTCTGGGGGGAAAGGCGAAGGATTTTGTTACGGCTGTGGATGAGAGAAATATCATCGTCGTAAAGGAACTGTCTGAGAAGGACGGCAGCAGGGAGCTTGCCAGGATGGCCAGGGAGATGCTGACGATCCTGCGGGAGGACAGCGGGGACGAGCAGATGCATATTGCCTACGGTACGGTCGTGAATGATATCAAGGAAGTCTCCAAGTCTTACAAAGAGGCAAAGCTGGCGCTGGATGTAGGTAAGATCTTTTATGTGGAGAAGGATATCGTGGCATATAGCAGCCTGGGGATCGGGCGTCTGATCTATCAGCTTCCGCTTCCGCTGTGCAAGATGTTCATAAAGGAGATTTTTGAAGGAAAATCCCCGGACGAATTTGATGAAGAGACGCTTGCAACGATCAATAAATTCTTTGAGAACAGTCTGAATGTGTCAGAGACATCCAGACAGCTTTATATCCACAGAAATACTCTGGTATATCGGCTTGATAAGCTGCAGAAGAGCACAGGGCTGGATCTGCGCGTGTTTGAGGACGCGATCACATTCAAGATCGCGCTGATGGTCGTGAAGTACATGAAGTATATGGAAACACTGGAGTATTAGAAACAGCCGGCGAGGCGGACAAAGTACGTCCGATAAAGTATGGTGTTCAGGAGGAGCATATGATTGAACTAAAGAACGTAACGAAGGAGTACACAAAGGGCAATGCCGCCCTCAATGGAGTATCCGTCAAGATTGAAAAAGGTGAATTTGTTTTCATTGTAGGGGACAGCGGATCAGGTAAATCCACATTGATCCGTCTGATCATGAAGGAACTGGATCCGACGGAGGGGACGATCATTGTCAATGGCCGGAACCTGAACCGTATGAAGCATCGGCACATTGCCAAGTACAGAAGAGGACTGGGCGTAGTATTCCAGGATTTCCGTCTGCTAAAGGACCGCAATATCTATGAGAATATCGCATTTGCCCTGCGTGTTACCGAGACGCCGACCAGAGTCATCAAGAAGAAGGTTCCGGCTGCGCTTTCGCTGGTAGGGCTGGCCCAGAAGTACAAATCTCATCCCAGGGAATTATCAGGCGGGGAGCAGCAGCGTGTGGCGATCGCAAGGGCGATCGTGAACGAGCCGGCGATCCTGCTGGCGGATGAGCCGACAGGGAACCTGGATCCGACCAATTCATGGGAGATCATGAGCCTTCTGAAAGAGGCTAACGAGAGAGGGACTACGGTTCTTGTGGTAACACATAACCAGGAGATCGTTAACGAGATGAATGAACGGGTGATCACCATGAAGCACGGGGTCATCGTCAGTGATGAACAAAGAGGTGGATATATAGATGAGGATTAGTACGATAGGATATGTGATCAAACAGGGGTTTAAGAATATCGGAAGGAACATGATGTTTTCGCTTGCATCTATCGCTACGATGTCTGCCTGCATTTTTTTATTTGGGCTGTTCTTTTCGATATTATTTAATTTCCAGTATATTATCAAGAGCGCGGAGGAAGGCGTGGCGATCACCGTGTTTTTTGAAGATGGCATCACCCAGGCGCAGATCGATAATATCGGACAGGCACTGAGAGGGAGAGACGATGTATCCGATGTGAAGTACGTATCTGCGGATGATGCATGGAATGAGTTTAAGACCAAGTATTTCGGGGAAAATGAGGAACTGGCGGACGGATTCCGCAACGACAATCCGCTGGCAAGCTCCAGTAACTATGAGGTTTATATGAAGACTCTGGAAGACGACGGGGAGATCAGCCTGCTTGGCGGCGGAAAGTCGCTTTCCACAACCCAGCAGGAACTGGTGAGGTTTGCAGGAAGTTTGGACGGGGTCCGCAGTGTGAAAAAGTCGGATCTGGTGGCCAATATGCTTTCCAGCGTCAATGTACTGGTAGCGTATATTTCCGTTGCGATCATACTGATCCTGTTCGGAGTATCCATTTTCCTGATCAGCAATACGGTTGCAATGGGGATCACGGTTCGCAAAGAAGAGATCGCGATCATGAAATATATCGGTGCGAAAGACTTCGTAGTCCGTTCTCCCTTTGTGATCGAGGGTCTGATCATCGGTCTGGTCGGCGCAGTGCTGCCGCTTGCACTTTTATATGTACTTTATGGAAGAGCAGTTGCATATGTTATGGAGAAGTTCAGTTTACTGATGAATATCATAGACTTCCTTCCTGTAGTCAGCGTATACCGCTATTTACTGCCCATTGGACTGGGGCTCGGAGTGGGAATCGGTTTTCTAGGAAGTTACTTTACAGTACGTAAACATCTGAAGGTATGATTCGCAGAGCATCTGGCCGTGAAGGTATGGCAGGCTTCTGCCGCGGGAGCCAGATATCCTGTGAGCTTTCGAAGATATTTGATAGGAAACGATGTAAAGTTACGAAAAGAATAAGGTGGGTTGTATGAAAAATTATAAGAGGAGTATAATAAGCGGAGTACTTGTGTTTGCAATGTGCATGGGGACAGTGATGCGCGTGCAGGCGACTACGATTGAAGAAGCACAGGAAAAGGCCAGTCAGCTTGATGAAGAAAAGGGCGCGGCGGAGGCTGAAAAGAATGCTCTGACGGATCAGCTGAATCAGATCATTGGGGAGATGAACGAGGCACAGGAAAAGCTGGCCTTAAAACAGGAGGAGATTCAGCAGGCTGAGGATGAGTATGTACGTGCGAAGGTGGATGAGAATACACAGTACCAGAGTATGAAAAAGCGCATCAAATACATGTATGAGGTTGGAAATGCGCAGTTTATAGAGGTACTGCTGAACAGTGAGAACATGGGAGAATTTCTGAACAATGTAGAGTATGTAAACCAGCTTTCCTCATACGACAGGGACAGACTGGTGGATTTTCAGGAAATCCGCCGTGATGTAGAGGAAAAGGAAAGGATTCTCCAGGAAGAATATGTAGTACTGGGTGAATTGCGGGATGCATTGCTCGCCAAGCAGGCAGAAGTAGAGCAGCTGCTGGCGGAGAAGAATCTGCAGATCGCAGACCTGGAGGGCCAGATCGGTGAAAATGCCGCGCTCCTGCAGGAACTGATCCGGCAGGCGGAAGAAGAGAAACGCAGGCGGGAGGAACAGGCTGCTGCAGCAGCAGCGGCCGCAGCGGCAGCGGCAGCCGCCGCAGAAGCTGAAGCAGCGGCACGTGCCAGCGGAGGAAGTACCTATATTCCAAGTACAGATGTTGTGGTAAGCGGAAATGGACAGTTTACAAATCCATGTCCCAGTGGTTCGGTTTCCAGTACATTCGGATACCGTACATTTGACAATTCCTTCCACAATGGACTTGACCTTGCCGCGTCGAGCGGATCTCCTACATATGCTGCTGACTCGGGAACCGTATTGATCGCAGGATGGAGTGACAGTGCGGGGAACTGGGTCGTCATAGATCACGGCAATGGATTTGTGACAAAGTATATGCATCATTCCGCGCTGGCGGTTACTGCCGGACAGTCGGTGAGTAAAGGACAGCAGGTTGGCTATGTGGGGACCACCGGATATTCCACCGGACCGCACCTGCACTTTCAGGTAGAGCTGAACGGATCGCCTGTGAATCCGCAGATATATCTGTAAAAGCTGCTCAGCGGCAGACTTTTTGTATACCGTCGTATGCGGAAAGGCCGTCAGTGACAGGCTTTTTGTATTACATTAAAAATGGAGCAGAAAATGAACGAAAAGTATAGATTTTTAAAAGGGGCGCTGTGCGGTGCCCTTGCTATGTTATGTATCATAACGGCAGTAAACGGGATCAGGAAGACTGTGGTCAGCGCTGTTCCCCAGCTGTCGGTGATCAATGAAAAGAATGAGGACGGTAAATTTTCAGAGGAAAAGCTGCAACGGATCCGTGCAGTGATCGACAGCATCTATCTCCGGGAGGATGAGATTGACGATGCGGCTCTTACGGAGGGGATGTATGAAGGATATGTGCGCGCTCTGGGAGACCCGTATTCTGTTTATTTTACAGAAGAGGAAGCCAGAGAACTGATGCAGGGAATCTCCGGGGAATATTCGGGAGTCGGGGCCGTGCTTTCCCAGAGCTATGAGACGAAGGCCGTGACTATCACCAATGTGTTCCGGGACTCTCCTGCGGAAAAGGCCGGAGTCAAGTCAGGAGATATCCTGTACCAGGTGGATGAGCATGAGATCACGGATGAAGACCTGAATCAGGTGGTCGCATGGATCAAGGGGGAGGAAGGAACCGAAGTGACCCTCCATGTGATCCGGGATTCAGAGGAACTGGAGCTGACGGCAGTACGCGGCATTGTGGAGACGCAGACCGTGGATTATGAGATGAAAGACTCCCAGGTAGGGTATATCCGGGTGACGGAATTTGACAAGGTGACTCTTGACCAGTTCCGCGAGGCACTGGATGAACTGGACAGTCAGGGAATGCAGGGACTGGTGATCGACCTGCGGAGCAACCCCGGAGGAGATCTGGATACTGTCCTGGATATGCTGAGGCTGATCCTGCCTAAGGGGACCATCGTGTCTACCGAGAATAAGGAGGGGAAGGCCGAGGAGTATACCTGTGATGGTAAAAAGGAATTTACCCGTCCACTGGCGGTTCTGGTGAATGGATACAGCGCCAGTGCGTCTGAGATCTTTTCCGGAGCTGTCCAGGATCATAAAAAAGGGAAGATCATAGGTACGAACACTTACGGAAAAGGGGTAGTTCAGGAGGTGGTCAGCCTGCTGGACGGTTCTTATATCAAGCTTACCACGTCTGAGTATTTTCTGCCCTCCGGGAGAAGCATCAATGAAGTGGGGATCGCTCCGGATGTGGAAGTAGAATATGAGCCGGATGAGGAGAACGAGGATGCGGATAATCAGCTCGATAAGGCTCTGGAAGTAGTCCGCGGGGAGCTGTGAGAATATTTTTCAGAAAAAAGACCTTGCAAAGGAGAAAATATTGTGCTATCATTGAAAAATAATTTTAGCACGATGAAGTGTGAAATTAGCAAAGGCGGAGAACAAGACTCTGATCATCAGAACCTGACAGGAAGGCGGCGTCACCGACTGAGAGCGCCAGACAGGGAAGACGGTCAGGAGCTGCCGCGGATGAGGTGGATTCCGGCGGCTCCGTAAGGGAACACTTGGGAGCTGACCGGCTGAAGGAAGAGTAGGCCGGTACGCGGGGCAGGCGTTATATGCATTGTTGAGAGGGATAGTTCTGAGCTGCAAGGGGGCAGGCAGGACTGTTCAATGCGGGTGGTACCGCGGATTTTATATCGAAATAAATTCCGTCCCGGGATGCGCAGATGGCATCCCGGGACTTTTTGCGTGGTCCGCAGGATGTCGAGGAATGCAGCAGGAATGAAAGGAGAGAATGAACATGGAATTTGTAACCGGAGTGAAAGAAAAAGAAACATTGGAATTGCGTGAATTGCTGGCAGAAGATATGGCAGGCAAAACTGTAAAGGTGAACGGCGCCATCCATACGATCCGTGACATGGGCAATGTGGCTTTCATCATCCTCAGAAAACGGGAGGGACTTGTACAGTGTGTATCAGATGAAGAAATTACAAACTTTTTCTTGAAAGATTTGAAAGAAGCGGCTACAGTAGAAGTAACAGGAACATTGATCAGCTCAGAGAAAGCGCCCCACGGAATCGAGATCCGGATTTCGGCCGTGGAGGTCTTAAGCGAACCGGCGGAGCCGATGCCGCTGGCGATCGGGAAATGGAAGCTGTCCACCTCATTGGAGGCAAAGCTGAACTACCGCCCCATTGCCCTGAGAAATCTCAGGGAGCGCGCCAAGTTCAAGCTCCAGGAGGGAATTGTAAGAGGATTCCGCGATTTTCTCTACGGAGAAGGCTTTACGGAGATCCACACGCCGAAGATCGGGGCAAAGAGCGCGGAAGGCGGAGCCAATGTGTTTAAGCTGGATTATTTCCACAGGCCGGCGATCCTGCAGCAGAGCCCCCAGTTCTACAAGCAGATGATGGTGGGGGTCTACGACCGGGTATTCGAGACAGCGCCGGTGTTCCGTGCGGAAAAGCACAACACGAAACGGCATCTGAACGAGTATACCAGCCTGGACTTTGAGATGGGCTACATCGACGGGTTCGAAGAGATCATGGCCATGGAAACCGGATTCCTGCAGTATACCATGAAGCTTTTGAAGCAGGAGTACGCGGGGGAATTAAAGCTTCTGGACGTGGAACTGCCGCGGACCGACCGGATCCCGGCTGTGAGGTTTGACGAGATCAAGCGTCTGGTGTCCGAAAAATATGACCGGAGGATCAAGAATCCGTTCGATCTGGAGCCGGAAGAGGAAAGCCTGATCAGCCGTTACGCAAAAGAAGAGTGGGATGCGGATTTTGTGTTCGTGACGCATTATCCGTCAAAAAAGCGTCCGTTCTATGCAATGGATGACCCGGAGGATCCCACCTTTACACTGAGCTTTGATCTGTTGTTCCGGGGAATGGAGATCACCACCGGAGGCCAGAGGATCCATGATTACAGCAGGCTGCTGGAAAAGATGGAAGCCAGGGGGATGACCGGGGAAGGCATGGAGCAGTATCTGAGCGCCTTCAAGCACGGGATGCCTCCCCATGGCGGACTGGGAATCGGTATGGAGCGTCTGACCATGAAACTGATGGATGAGGACAATGTGCGGGAGACGACATTGTTCCCGAGAGATTTGAGCAGACTGGAACCGTAAAGGATTGGGCAGTATATCCGGATGTAGCCCCATGGAACTGTGCAAAAATAACTTGCCTTTTTGCACAGTTCCATAGGAAGCCTCTGCTCGGAAAGCGAAGGTGAGGGAGAATGGCAAAGAAAAATGAATGCTATTTGTGCGGGGGTAAGCTGCGCGGCGGATACTGCCCGGACTGCGGGCTGGATAATACAAAGATCCGGAAGAAGCATTATCATCTGAATGAAAGCTATGCGGTAGAGAGCATGAACGGGGATGAAAGCCAGGCCTCGGAGCCATGTGATCATAAAGCCGGTCAGGACACTTGGGATAAGAGCAGCTTCGATACGGAGAAAAAGGACAAAAAGGAAAATAAGAAAAATAAGAAAGACATTTCACAGCAGGGAAAGGGAAGCCCCGGGCAAAAATACAGCTATCAGTTCCAAAATAAAAAGTTCAGGAATACGGGCGAAAATACGGTGCAGAGGAAACTGAGATCCGGAAGAGCCAAGGTGGGAGCGACATTGTTCCTGCTGGCGCTTTTTGTGATCAAGGTGGGCAAAGATTATATCGATGAAAATGGTCTGTATTTCGGAAGCCTGAGAGAACCGGAATATGAAGCGGAATATGTGGGACCCTATGAATATGCGGAGCGGGAACTGTCCGAGACGGGGGAGCACTATGAGACAGAGCTGGGCCAGGGGGAATACCTGGTAGGAGTCCATCTGCCGGAGGGCAGCTATACCGCGGAGCTTCTGGACGGCAGGGGCGGGCTGAGCCTGGAGGATATGGAAAACGGAATCTATATCTGGCAGGCTTTCGGAACCCAGGCAGAGTATGATGAGCTGCAGGTTCTGGAGGATGTCCGCCTTTATAAGGGGGCACATGTTACGATCAAGGAGGCCATGCTCCTGAGACTGACTACGGAAAACGGGCAGACAGACGATATGGAGTTTGTGGAGAATCCGCTGACGGAATCCGTTTCCCTTGAAAAGGATGAAACCCTGGAAGCAGGAGAAGATATTGTTCCGGGAGTGTATGATCTTCATGCGGTAATTTCTGAAAAATCCGACTGGGGGACCCTGCGGTGCAGAATATCGGATGATGCTTATGAGGACGGGTATTATGAGGTGTCGTACTGGCTGAGCGGGGAAGAAATGGACGATACTTACCGGAACCTGTATCTGAGGGAAGACACGGAGATCACGGCGGAGGATATTTCGATCGAGCTGACGCCCAGCGAGGTGATCGGGACCGGGGACTACGAAGAATATTATCAACACTATTAATGCAACGATGTAATATTTCACAAAGAAGAGGTGCATATATGGCGAATCAAATATCAGACGAAACGATTGATTATGTGGGGATTCTTGCGAAGCTGGAATTGTCCCGGGAAGAAAAAGAGGCCGCAAAGGCGGATATGGAAAAGATGCTGGATTATATCGACACATTGAATGAGCTGGATACTTCGGCGGTGGAACCCATGTCCCATGTATTTCCGATCCACAATGTATTCCGGGAGGATGTAGTCACCAACGGCGACAATAAGGAGCAGACGCTGGCGAACGCACCCTTAAGGAAAGAGGACAGCTTCGAAGTGCCGAAGACGATCGGCTGATTCGGAAGGCAGTCTGCAAAGGCAGGTCTGCACTAAAACAAAAAGGGCGGTGAAGGCAATGGATTTATTACATCTGACAGCGGCAGAGCTGGGCAGAAAGATCAAAAACCGGGAAGTGTCCGTGGCGGAGGCCGTGAAAGCGGTTCTTGCGCAGGCAAAGGAAATGGAACCGGAGATCAACAGCTACGTAACACTGGATGAGGCGGGAGCGCTGATGCAGGCGGAGTCGGTACAGAAGCGGATCGACAGCGAAGAATTGACCGGGCCCCTGGCGGGCGTTCCGGCGGCTGTCAAAGACAACATGTGTATCGAAGGGCAGCTGACTACATGCAGTTCAAAAATACTTTCCAATTTTCGGCCGACATTTACGGCGGAGGCAGTCAAGAACCTGCAGAAAGCCGGGGCGGTGATCGTCGGAAAGACCAATATGGATGAATTTGCCATGGGAAGCACGACGGAGACCTCCTACTATGGGCCGACGAAAAACCCTCATAACCTGATGCATGTGCCGGGGGGCTCCTCGGGAGGCTCCTGTGCGGCGGTGGCGGCTCAGGAATGCTGGTATGCGCTGGGGTCTGACACCGGCGGTTCCATCCGGCAGCCCAGCTCCTTCTGCGGAGTGGTGGGACTGAAACCCACCTACGGCACGGTTTCCCGTTACGGGCTGATCGCATACGGCTCCTCCCTGGACCAGATCGGGCCGGTGGCAAAGGATGTAACGGACTGCGCGGCCATCCTGGAGGCCATTGCGTCCCATGACGAGAAGGACAGTACCTCCGTACAGCGGAAGGATTATGATTTTACCTCCGCGCTGGTGTGCGACGTGAAGGGAATGAAGATCGGGATTCCCAGGGACTATATGCGGGAAGGGCTGGATCCGGAGGTGGCGGATGCGATCTGGAAAGCGGCCGGAGTATTGAAGGAACAGGGCGCCGTGATCGAGGAATTTGATCTGAGCCTGGTAAAATATGCGATCCCGGCATACTATGTGATCGCGTCCGCGGAGGCAAGCTCCAACCTGGAGCGTTTTGACGGGGTCAAATACGGCTACCGCACGGCGGACTATGAGGGGCTTCACAATATGTATAAAAAGACCCGTTCCGAAGGCTTCGGAGCGGAGGTGAAACGTCGGATCATGTTGGGGTCCTTTGTGCTCAGCTCCGGATATTATGATGCATATTATCTGAAAGCGCTGCGCACCAAGGCACTGATCAAACAGGCATTTGACAGGGCGTTTGAAAGCTATGATCTGATCCTGGGACCGGCGGCGCCCACTACGGCGCCGGAGCTGGGAAAGAGCCTGCAGGATCCTCTGAAAATGTACCTGGGAGATATCTATACGATTTCCGTGAATCTGGCAGGACTGCCGGGGATGAGTGTTCCGATCGGGAAGGACCGTAAAGGGCTTCCTGTAGGCATGCAGCTGATCGGGAACAGCTTTCAGGAGAAAATGCTGATCCGGGCGGCCTATACCTATGAGTGCGCGACAGGGAAGCAGTACGAGGTGCCGGCGGATATACATCCAAAATCAGGAAGGGAGGCGTAAGCGGGATGGCAAAACAGTATGAGACAGTGATCGGGCTGGAGGTTCATGTGGAACTGGCTACCAGGACAAAGATCTTCTGCGGATGCAGCACGGCCTTCGGGGCTGCGCCCAATACCCATACCTGCCCGGTATGTACCGGGATGCCGGGTTCCCTTCCGGTTCTCAACAGGCAGGTGGTAGAATATGCCATGGCGATCGGGCTTGCCACAAACTGCAGGATCACCCGGGTATGCAAGTTTGACCGGAAGAACTATTTTTATCCGGATAATCCCCAGAACTACCAGATTTCCCAGCTCTATCTCCCCATTGCCAGAGACGGATATGTGGAGATCGAAGCGGGAGATACGAAAAAGAAGGTGCGGATCCATGAGATGCACATGGAGGAGGATGCGGGGAAGCTGATCCACGACGAATGGGATGATACCTCTCTGGTGGATTATAACCGGAGCGGCGTGCCCCTGGTAGAGATCGTGTCGGAGCCGGATATGCGTTCTGCGGAAGAGGTCATCGCATACCTGGAGAAGCTCCGCCAGATCATTCAATATCTGGGAGCGTCAGACTGCAAGCTCCAGGAGGGTTCCATGCGTGCGGATGTGAACCTGTCTGTGCGGGAGGCGGGAAGCTCTCAGTTCGGAACTCGGACGGAAATGAAGAATCTGAACTCCTTCAAGGCAATCTCCCATGCGATCGAAGGGGAACGGGAGCGGCAGATCGAGCTTCTGGAGGAAGGAAAGGCCGTGATCCAGGAGACCCGCCGCTGGGACGACAACAAGGAAAGCTCCTATGCCATGCGCTCCAAGGAGGATGCCCAGGATTACCGGTACTTTCCGGAGCCGGATCTGGTGCCCATTGTGATCAGCGACGAATGGATCGAAGCGGTGAAAAGCCGCCAGCCGGAGCTGCGCACGGAGAAGCTGGAACGGTACAAAAAAGAATTTGACATTCCCCGGTATGATGCGGAGATCATCACGGAATCCAAGAGCATGGCGGATCTGTTTGAGGCAGCCACCGCAATCTGCAAAAAGCCGAAAAAGGTCTCTAACTGGCTGATGGTGGAGACCATGCGGCTGATGAAGGAGCATGGGATGGAGCCGGAGGATCTGAGATTTTCTCCGGAAAACCTGGCGAAGCTGATCGATTTGGCCGATGCGGGGGTGGTCAACAGCTCCGTGGCGAAAGAGGTATTCGAGAAGGTCTTTTCGGAGGATGTGGATCCGGAGCAGTATGTGGAGGAGCACGGGCTGAAAACAGTCCATGATGAGGGCGCGCTGAAAGCCGTGCTGGAACAGGTGATCGCAGACAATCCGCAGGCAGTCTCGGATTACAGGGGCGGAAAGGAAAAGGCTCTTGGGGCTCTGGTCGGACAGACGATGAAAGCCATGAAGGGCAAGGCGAACCCGGGAATGGTGAACCAGATGCTGCGGGAAATGCTGGGATAAAAGAAGGCTATTTTATAAAGTTTTAATATGTACTTTACGAATTTATTAGCACTCGCTTCAAAAGAGTGCTAATTTTATGTTGACTTTTTAAAATTCCTGTATTAGAATATCATCTAGACAAAGAAAGAGGACACAGTTAGATTTGTTCGGGTGTCTGCTTCGGGTTTCATATGTCGAATCATAAAGATCATAGAAAAGGAGTGTTTTATATGGGAACAAAAAAAGGCAATTTATCCATTGACAGTGAGAATATATTTCCAATAATCAAGAAGTGGGTGTATTCTGACCATGATATTTTTATGAGAGAGCTGATCTCCAACGGCTGCGACGCCATCACGAAGTTGAAAAAGCTGGATATGATGGGCGAATATGAGATGCCGGAGGATTACAAGGCGAAGATCCAGGTGATCGTCAACCCGGAAGAGAAGACATTGAAGTTCATTGATAACGGCCTTGGAATGACTGCAGATGAAGTAGAAGAGTATATTACGCAGATCGCGTTCTCCGGAGCGACCCAGTTCCTGGAGAAGTATAAGGATAAGACGACGGAAGATGAGATGATCGGACATTTCGGACTGGGATTCTATTCCGCGTTCATGGTTGCCGATGAGGTGCACATTGATTCCTTGTCCTACCGTAAGGATGCCGTACCGGTACACTGGGTCAGCAACGGCGGAACAGAGTATGAAATGCAGGACGGCAGCAAGCAGGAGGTGGGGACGGAGATCACCCTGTTCTTGAATGACGACAGCCTGGAATTTGCCAATGAGTACCGTGCGAGGGAGGTGCTGGAAAAGTACTGCTCCTTCATGCCGGTGGAGATCTTCCTGTCCAAGGTCAATGCGGAGACGGAGTATGAGACCATCGACGAGGCGGACGTGCTGGAGACAGACGAAGTGGTAGAGCATATCACAGAAGAGCCGAAGGAAGGCGAAGAGGGCGAACCGAAGAAGAAAGTGAAGATTGTGAAGCGCCCGGTTTCCCTCAGCGATATCCATCCGCTGTGGGGCAAGAATCCAAGCGACTGTACGAAGGACGAATATATTGAATTTTACCGCAAGGTATTTTTGGATTATAAAGAGCCGTTGTTCTGGATCCACCTGAATATGGATTATCCGTTTAATTTGAAGGGAATCCTGTATTTCCCGAAAATCAATACGGAATACGACTCCATCGAAGGAACCATCAAGCTGTACAACAACCAGGTATTTATCGCGGACAATATCAAGGAAGTGATCCCGGAATTCCTGATGGTATTAAAGGGCGTTATTGACTGCCCGGACCTGCCGCTGAACGTATCCAGAAGCGCGCTGCAGAACGACGGTTTTGTGAATAAGGTTGCGGATTATATTTCCAAGAAGGTTGCGGACAAGCTGAACGGCATGTTCAAGACCGACAAGGAGAACTACGAGAAGTACTGGGATGATATCAGCCCCTTCATCAAGTTCGGCTGCTTAAAGGATGAGAAGTTCGGAGACAAGATCAAAGGCTCGATCCTCTATAAGAACCTGGATCATAAGTATCTGACTCTGGAAGAATATATTGAGAACGCGAAGAAAGCTGCCGGGGAAGAGGACAATGTAGAAGTTGTGGAGAATCCGGAGACCGTAGAGGAAGCGAAGGCAGAGACCGGTTCTGACGATACCGCAGACAGCAAAGCAGAAGCATCTTCCGACGAGACAGAGGACAGCAAAGCGGAATCCGTAGAAGCAGAGGTCGTGGAAGATTCCGATGGAGAGGAGAAGAAAAAAGAACCTCTCAATGTCTACTATGTGACGGACGAACAGCAGCAGAGCCAGTATATCAAGATGTTCAAGGAACAGGGACAGGATGCGGTGATCCTGACGCACAACATTGATTCCGCATTCATCACCTATCTGGAGCAGCGCAATGAGGATGTCAGGTTCCAGAGGATTGATGCGGAGGTGCATGATTCCCTGAAGGATGAAGTGGACGAGGGCGACAAGGAAGAATTCCAGAAGCTTTCCGATGAACTGGTAGAGCTGTTCCGCAAGGAACTGAACAATGAAAAGCTGGAAGTGAAGGTAGAGAAGCTCAAGGACGACAGCATTGCTTCCATGGCAGTCCTTTCCGAGCAGTCCAGGCGTATGGAAGAAATGATGCGCATGTACAGCATGGGCGGCGGCATGGATATGGGACTCGGCGGACAGGCGACTCTGGTACTCAACGCCAACCATCCGCTTGTGAAGTTCGTGACAGAGAACAAGGAGGATGCACATACCTCCATGATCTGCAAGCAGCTCTACGACCTGGCGATGATCGCCCACAAGCCGCTGAATCCGGAGGAGATGACAGCGTTCGTGCAGAGAAGCAATGAGATCATGCTGCTGCTGACAAAATAATGATTTAAAATACAGATAAAATCTGTTACAATGGTTATAGAAAAAAGGCAGATTGTAGGATGATGAAATTCATCTCGAATAGCTGAATAAGAATCAAAAAACAGACTATCTGAAAAAGTGAGTCTGTTTTTTGATTCCATTATGGAATTTAGAGAAAGATATCCGCTTTCTTGTCGCTCTGACAGACTTTGTTAAGCTTTCCGGTCAGCAGCTTCATTTTTGTTGAGCTGACATAACGGGCCTTCTGCTTACAGCTTCGGAGGCATTTCTGGCAGCTGATACATTTCTTTTTGTTTGTCTTTTTCGGATCCTTTGTGTCTATGGCCCCTGCCGGGCAGCTCCTAGCGCAGGCGCCGCACTCCGTACACATGGTCACATCGACCTTTGGAGTCAGTGATGCCGCGCCGGCCTTGCGATAGGGGGTATTGCCCGGAACCGAGATATTGAATGGCTCAAAAGAAGCTTCGGTATGGACACGGCGGCTCAGCTGCTTGCCGAAATCTGCGATTTCTTTCAGATCCTGCTTGTTGGGACGGCCGAGACCGATGGAGCGGACAATGGAGTGCTCGGTGGGAAATGCGGCTGCGCCGATCACCTTGAAGCCCCGGCTTTCTACTTCATTTTTCAGTTCCAGCAGCGCATCCTCGTATTCCCGGCAGCCGTAGGTGGCGATCAGAGCCGCCGGCGTTCCCTGCCCGGACAGAGCTTCGAAATATTCCAGGAAGACGGCAGGCACGCGGCCCGCATAGACCGGGATCCCGAAGAGCACAAGATCATTGCTCTTAAATTTCAGGGAAGGCTTCTTTTCCTTATGTACCGTCAGGTCGTAGGAGACGGATTTGAGGTCGATATTTGCCGCTGCCTCCATAATGACCTTCCGGGTGGTTCCTGTGGGGCTGAAATAAACCAGCTTTAATTCGTTCATCTTCATAAGTAAAAACTCCTTTATCCATTAAATACGATCTGCGTGGCGCTCTAGCGCAATACTTATTATAACACGGAATGGTTAAATTTGCATCGGATTCCTGTAAGAATTTCTGAGGATAGTAGTTGTATTTTTTCAGCAAATAGGTTATAATACTCTCAGACAAGAAAAGTACTACCTGGAATGTTCGATACCCCTGTAATTTTGAACCTACAAAACTTTAAACGGGATTCTTATATTTCTGTAATATGTCAGGCCTCCGTTCAGCAGTGGAAGACAAAAAAGCAGATGCGGTTGCCCACCTAGCCAGCGGCTAGGAGTCAAAATACAGGGAACGGCATTTTGGGGATATACGACAATCCGACAAAACGCGTCGCTGACGCGTTTTGCTGGATTATACAAGGAAAAAAGGCGGCTGCGATACAGCTGCCTCTTTTTAAGTATACCGTATCAGCTCAGTACCTTCGCTATCCTGTGTTGAGTAGTTATAGTATACCCGCTTTCGAACAAGAATAAGCAGATCAGAGGTGTTTTATGAAGGAGAATCAAAAAGGGATCATCGGGAGGGTGCTGAATGTGACGAAGCAGTTCCGTTCCCACCATACCGGAGCGTATGCGGCGCAGGCAGCATATTTTTTTGTATTATCTCTGATCCCGATCATTATCCTGCTGCTGACACTGGTACAGTTTACACCGGTTACGCAGGAGGATGTCATGCACGGGGTGCTGCAGGTATTTCCTTCCTCGGTGGAGGGACTGATCGCCATGCTCGTGACCCAGGTCTATAATCAGTCCGGTTCGATCATCCCTTTTACCATATTGGTGGCGCTGTGGTCCGCGGGGAAGGGCGTGCTCTCCATGACCTCCGGCCTGAACTGCGTTTATGAAAATCCGGAGACTCGTAATTATATTTTTCTAAGGATCCGGGCCTCTGCTTACACAGTGATCTTTATACTGGCGATCGTACTTTCCCTGCTTCTCTCCGTGTTTGGGAACAGTATCAGCCTGCTTATCAATGAGCATGTGCCGCTGCTGCGGCATGTGACGGATTTTATCATCCGGATCCGGACGCTTCTGATCCTGGGGGTGCTGACGGTATTCTGGGATCTGGTATATAAGTATCTGCCAAACCGGAAGGACGGGATCAAGACGACTATGAAGAAGCAGCTTCCGGGAGCGGTGTTCACGGCCTGCGGGTGGCAGCTGATCTCGTTCGTATTTTCCATCTATCTGGATGTGTTTACGGGATTTTCCACGATGTATGGGAGCCTTACGACGATCATACTGATCCTGCTGTGGTTCTACATGTGTATGTATGTGATCCTGCTGGGCGGGGAGATCAATGCGCTGCTGGAAACGTATGAAGAGCAGGGCGGTTCCGTGGGCTGAGACTTATGGTATGTTGAGACTTACAGTATGTAAAGGAACTGCCGCGTTCGCCTGATGAAAAGATACCGTATGAAAAATGAAAACTGCCATGAGAAACGAAGACATTTCAATTGGCAGTTTCATTTTATAATTCATGTTAAATTTTATGCACAGCTCCTGAACACTGTATTACAGAATCGCAGAGTACATTGCAGCATCCAGTGCGGCCAGATCGTCCTCATCGATTGTCTGAACCCCGTCGCCATCCGGCTGAATATGTACCGTAACGGTCTCTGCTTCGCCATATTCCGGCGCTTCCAGTTTGGAAGACATCAACTCGTACATCTTCTGGAATACAAATTGAGTTTTCTCGTCATCTGTGGTTAGTGCCGCGGCTTCCTCGGTTTCCAGCAGGGGCAGCAATTCCTGCTCCAGATCATTGAACATAATAAATGGCTCTACATTGACCTCTACAGTAAATCCATCGCCGTCTTCTTTTGCTTCTCCTACTTCATATTTGCTGAGATTGAGTATATCTGCAAATAATTGTCTATATTGTTCCTGCAGTTCTGGACTGACTGAGGCGCCAAGGATTCCACTGGCTTCCATATTTGTATCCAGTCCCTGCTCATAAAGTTCTTCAGCCTCTTCCTTGGTACTTTTTGTAAATTCCATGTAGGCATCAAAATCAGCCTTGTAGCACGCATCTAAAGCAGATTTTACATAATCAGGTGCGTTCTCCGTAGTCAGTTTTTTCCCGCAGCCGCCAAGCAGCATGGAAAAGCAGACCGCAATTGCGATCATAAATGAGATTCTTTTTTTCATTTCTTCCTTCCTCCCGTGATCTTAAAATGTGATTATGAATCTTCTTCTATACAATATCACAAAAATCAGGGGCATTCAAGGAGTATTCCACATGTATTATATGTAAAATGCTAGGTGATCTTTGGAAATAATCTTTAAAAACTGTTTTATTTTACTATTGACAATGCGGAAATATGCGCATATACTTTGATAATCAAAACATTTTAAAATAAAATAATTTGAAATAAAAGATATTTAAAAATGGAGAAGACAGATGAGAGGAAAGATATGCGGAACCGGCTCCTGTGTGCCGGGTCATATTCTGGACAATGATGCGTT
This sequence comes from Lachnospiraceae bacterium, assembly GCA_910575475.1. Lineage (GTDB taxonomy): Bacteria > Bacillota > Clostridia > Lachnospirales > Lachnospiraceae > Schaedlerella. The sequence continues at coordinate 51,831 of CAJTGD010000033.1, forward strand.
ATCTCAGATGGTAGACACCAGCGATGCCTGGATCCGGGAGCGGACGGGAGTGGCAAGGAGGCATATCATTGAGAAAGAGACAACGGTATCCATGGCGGCGGAGGCCGCAAGGCGGGCATTGGAGGATGGAAATGTACAGCCTGAAGAGATCGATCTGCTGATCGTGTGTACATTTACCTCGGAAGTGCTGCTTCCCTGTGCAGCCTGTGAAGTGCAGAAGGAGCTGGGAGCGGTCCATGCGGCCTGCTTCGACCTGAACGCAGCCTGCACCGGATTTTTGTTCGCGTATAATACGGCACAGGCGTACATCGCGGCAGGCTTGTGCAGGACTGCCCTGCTGATCGGTTCCGAAAGCCTGTCCAATATGGTGAACTGGAAGGACCGGGGGACCTGCATCCTGTTCGGGGACGGCGCCGGGGCTGCCGTGCTGAGAGCGGAGCCGGGAGAGCTTCCTTCTCCGGTGATGCATTCAGACGGGGCCTCAGGCCCGGCACTGACCCTGATGAGCCGCCACCGAAAGGGCTGGGCGGAGGAAGAAAATGCGGGGCAGGAGCCGGCCGCTTCCCCGGCAGGTCAGGATCCGCCGGGGAACGCGGCGGAAGACCTCCCAATACAATCACATGTTGACCAGGCATCCATCCATCCGGAAGAGTTTATCCGCATGGATGGACGGGAGGTCTTCCGCTTCGCGGTAAAAAGGGTCCCGGAGGTCATTCGGGAGCTTTTGGATCGCAGCGGGATGAGACCGGAGGAAATCGACTATTTTGTACTCCACCAGGCAAACAGGCGGATTGTGGAATCCGTGGCAAAGCGCCTGGATACGGAGATAGAAAAATTTCCCATGAACCTGGAGGAGTACGGCAATACCTCCTCGGCAAGCATTCCGATCCTGTTGGATGAAATGAACCGGGATGGAAGGCTGAAATCAGGACAGACCATCGTACTGGCCGGATTTGGGGCAGGATTGTCCTGGGGGGCAGCTTTATTGAAGTGGTAGCTGCCTGCTGCACAGGAGATTGGGATCAGGCCGATCCGAAAGAAAAGGACGGCCTATACCAGAGTCATGCCGGCATGGCACTACACGAGAGGCCAATGCTTTCATGAAGATAAATGAACTATGAAAATAAAAATCAGAAATGGAATCAGGAAAGGAAAGAAAAATTATGTTGGAAGAAATCAAGGAATTAGTAGCTGAGACACTGGGAACAAACGTAGAGAAACTGACGGAGGAAACTTCTTTTTCAGACGACCTGAACGCGGATTCACTGGATCTGTTTGAGATGGTCATGGAGCTGGAGGATAAGTTTGAGGTGAAGATTCCGACAGAAGATCTGGAGCAGATCAAGACCATCGGCGATGTAAAGGCTTATATCGAAGAGCATAAATAAATGCTGAGGAAAAAGAGGTTTTAGCAATGAAGACAAGACTGACAGAACTTTTAGGAACAGAATATCCGATCATCCAGGGCGGCATGGCTTGGGTTGCGGAGTATCATCTTGCCGCCGGTGTGTCTGAGGCAGGCGGACTGGGGCTGATCGGGGCGGCAAGCGCTCCCGGTGAGTGGGTGCGGGAGCAGGTGCGCAAGGCAAAGGCGCTGACCGGGAAGCCCTTCGGCGTGAATATCATGCTGATGAGCCCCTATGCGGATGAGGTGGCGAAGATCGTTGTGGAGGAAGGCGTGCAGGTCGTGACGACCGGCGCAGGCTCCCCGGAAAAGTATATGAGCATGTGGAAGGAAGCCGGAGTCAAGGTGATCCCGGTGGTGGCTTCCGTGGCTCTGGCACGGCGGATGGAGCGCTGCGGCGCGGATGCGGTGGTGGCGGAAGGCATGGAAGCCGGCGGCCACATCGGAGAGAGCACGACCATGGCGCTGGTTCCCCAGGTGGCGGACGCGGTGGAGATCCCGGTGGTGGCGGCAGGCGGAATTGCCGACGGCAGAGGGATCGCGGCTGCATTTATGCTGGGGGCCCAGGGCGTGCAGATGGGAACCTGCTTTATAGTGACCAAAGAATCCCAGGTGCATGAAAATTATAAGAAATGCATCCTCAAAGCAAAGGATATCGATACCCGTGTGACCGGGCGTTCCACAGGACATCCGGTGCGCGCGATCCGAAACCAGATGACCAGGGAATACCTCCGCAGGGAGCAGGAGGGAGCGGCCTTTGAAGAACTGGAAAACCTGACCCTGGGCGGTCTCCGCAAAGCGGTGGTAGAAGGGGACGTGGTAAGCGGAAGCGTCATGTCCGGACAGATCGCCGGGCTGGTGAAGGAAGAGCTGAGCTGCAAGGAGCTGATCCAGAAGCTGGTGCGGGAGACGGAAGCGCTGCTGGGAAAATAGACTGAGTGCCAGATAGATCTGCCGCTTAGTCTAACAGTACATCTGATCAATATGCAAAGCAGATTGGTTCCAGATTCAGGAGGAATTAAAAAATGAGTGGAAGTACAGGAAAAACGGCGTGGATCTTTCCCGGCCAGGGGGCGCAAAAGTGCGGCATGGGAAAGGACTTTTATGAGAAGAGTACAGCTGCGAGACAGATTTATGACGAGGCATCCCGGCTGCTGGGATTGGATATGGCAGCCTTGTGTTTTGAGGAAAATGAGCGGCTGGACCAGACAGAATACACCCAGGCAGCTCTTGTGACCACCTGCCTGGCAATGGCTGAGGCGCTAAGAGACGTCCTTCCGGCGCCGGATGTGACGGCAGGCTTAAGCCTGGGAGAATACTGCGCCATTGCGGCGGCCGGCGGGATGCGGATCGAGGATGCCGTTGCCACTGTGAGGAAGCGGGGCATCTTCATGCAGAACGCGGTTCCGGATGGAAAAGGCGCCATGTCGGCGGTGCTCGGGCTGACCGGGGAACAGATCGAGGCTGCCATCGCCGGACTGGAAGGCGTCTACATCGCCAACTATAACTGTCCGGGGCAGATCGTCATCACAGGCTTCGCGCAGGGTGTGGAAAAAGCATCGGAGGTCCTTCTGAAAGCGGGGGCAAAACGGGTGCTGCCATTGAAGGTCAGCGGTCCGTTTCACTCGCCGATGATGAAGGACGCCGGGGAGAAGCTGGAACAGGTTCTTCAGGAGATCGAGCTGTCGCCTCTTCGGATTCCCTACGTGACCAATGTGACGGCGGAATATGTGAAGGAGATCGGTGACACAAGGAAGCTCTTGAAGGAACAGGTGGCATCCTCCGTGCGCTGGCAGCAGAGCATGGAGCGGATGATCGCGGACGGCGTGACGACCTTTATCGAGATCGGGCCGGGCAGGACGCTGTCAGGCTTCTTAAAGAAGATCAGCCGGGATGCGAAGGTCATCAATATCGCGGCCTGGGAGGATCAGGAAAAACTGTGAGAGTGAGGACATCCAAGAGGAGACGCAGGCGATTTTATACTCACGGCCGATCAGGCAGCAGATTTCAGACAGAGACAGGATGGTGCAGGATTTATGCAGAATGAAAATAGAAATGAAAGCGGGCGTCTGGCAGGACAGACGGCCGTAGTTACCGGGGCATCCCGCGGGATCGGCAGGGCGATCGCCCTCAGGCTTGCGGCAGAAGGCGCTTCGGTGGTGATCAATTACCAGGGCTCTAAGGAACGGGCAGAGGCAGTCAAAACAGAGATCGAGGAACAGGGCGGAACCGCTTTTTTGTATCAGTGCAATGTGGCGGATTTCGGGGCCTGTGAGGAATTTTTGAAAGCAGTGACAGAACAGACCGGACGGCTGGATATACTGGTGAACAACGCGGGGATCACCCGGGACGGACTGCTGATGCGGATGAGCGAAGAGGATTATGACGCGGTATTGAATACGAACCTGAAAGGGACATTCAATTGTATCCGGTTTGCATCCAGACAGATGCTGAAACAGAAAAGCGGCAGGATCATCAATATTTCTTCGGTTTCCGGCGTGCTGGGAAATGCAGGGCAGGCCAATTATTCCGCATCCAAGGCCGGGATCATCGGACTGACCAAATCTGCGGCAAGGGAGCTTGCCGGCCGGGGGATCACGGTCAACGCGATCGCGCCGGGCTTTGTCAACACGGAAATGACGGAAGGGCTTTCCGAGAAAGTAAAGGAAGGCGCGGTGGCGCAGATCCCTCTGGGCAGATTCGGAGAGCCGGAGGATATTGCGGAGGCAGCGCTCTTTCTGGCATCCGAGAGCGCCAGGTATATGACCGGGCAGGTGCTCCATGTAGACGGCGGCATGGCGATGTAAAGAAATTTCAGCTGTGAGTTGGAAAAGATTTGTAACGATAAAGGAGAAGGCAATGAAAAGAAGAGTAGCAGTAACCGGACTGGGAGCGGTGACTCCCATCGGGAATACGGTAGAAGAATTCTGGAACGGCATCAGAGAGGGCAGAGTCGGGATCGGTCCGATCACAAAATTCGACGCGTCCGGATATGAAGTAAGGATTGCGGCAGAGGTTAAGGGCTTTGTGGCAAAAGAACGGCTGGATTTTAAATCCGCAAAGCGGATGGAGCTTTTTTCACAGTATGCGGTTGCTGCGGCTAAGGAAGCCTTTGCGGATGCGGGAATCGACCTGGCACAGGAGGATCCGTACCGCGCCGGAGTGATCATCGGCTCCGGGATCGGCAGCCTGAAAACGGTGGAGGATAACTACACCCGGATCGTGGAAAAAGGCCCTTCCCGGGTGAATCCGCTGATGGTGCCCATGATGATCTCCAACATGGCGGCAGGAAATGTGTCGATCCAGCTTGGTCTGAAAGGAAAATGTACGAATGTAGTGACGGCATGCGCGACCGGGACCAACTGCATCGGAGACGCGCTCCGTGCCATCCAGTACGGCGACGCGGATATCATGCTGGCAGGCGGTACGGAAAGCTGTATCTGTCCCACCGGGGTAGCAGGCTTTACCGGACTGACGGCGCTGTCGAAAACCGAGGATCCGCTCCGTGCGTCGATTCCATTTGATAAAGACAGAAATGGATTCGTCCTGGGCGAGGGCGCCGGGATCGTGGTCCTGGAAGAGCTGGAGCACGCGAAACGCCGCGGCGCGCATATCTATGCGGAGCTGGCGGGATACGGCTGCACAGGGGACGCTTATCACATCACTTCCCCTGCGGAGGACGGCGAAGGCGCGGGCACGGCGATGAAACTGGCGATGCAGGAGGCCGGGGTGTCTCCTGAGGAGGTGGACTACATCAATGCCCACGGGACCAGTACCTTTTACAATGACCTGTATGAGACCCGGGCCATCAAGTACGCTATGGGAGAGGCAGCGCATCAGACGGTCGTCAACTCTACCAAATCCATGATCGGGCATCTGCTGGGCGCGGCCGGGGGCGTGGAGTTTGTGGTCTGCGTGAAGACCATGCAGGATGGCTTTATCCACCAGACCGTGGGAACGTCAGAGGCAGGCGAGGAATGCGACCTGAATTACGCGATCGGCGCGCCGGTGGAAAAGGAGGTAAATATCTGTATGACCAATTCCCTTGGATTCGGCGGCCATAATGCCACGCTGGTTTTGAAAAAATACACTGAAAAGTAGAAGCCGATCCGCCTGCGGAGCAGTTCTGCAGGCAAGGGCATGTATGGATAGAATATGAGGTGACAAAGAATGAAATTTGAACAGGTATTGCAATTGGTAGACGCTGTATCCGTCTCGTCTCTGACGGAATTCAAGTATGAAGAGGGCGGAGTCAAGATTTCCATGAAAAAAGCGGCAGAAGGAACAGCAGATCCGACAGCGGTTCCTTCCGGCAGGCCGGAACCTGCTGTGAGAATCGAAACGGAGCCTGCAGCCCCTGCTGCGGAAACAGATGTAAAAGAGGCGGCCGCGGAGGCTCCGGCGGGGACATCGGCTGAGGAGGAAGCGGGGCAGACCGTAACCTCTCCCCTGGTAGGAACATTTTATGCGGCTCCCGCAGAGGACTCCGCACCTTATGTAAAGGTAGGGGATCGGGTGGAAAAAGGACAGGTGCTGGCCATCGTGGAGGCCATGAAGCTGATGAACGAAATTGAAAGTGAGTTCAGCGGAGAGGTCGTGAAGATCCTGGCGGAGAACGGAAAGGCTGTGGAATACGGGCAGCCGCTGTTCGTGATCAGGTAGGAATGCATCGGTTCAGGACCTGTAAGGAAGAAGGAGCAAAAAGAAGGGAAGAGGAAGAATATGAACAGTCTGGATACAAAGCAGATCATGGAGATCATCCCGCACAGGCATCCGTTTCTGCTGGTGGATCAAATTGAAGATTACGAGCCGGGGCAGTATGCCGTCGGGTATAAATGTGTCACATACCGGGAGGATTTTTTCGCAGGGCATTTTCCGGGAGAACCGGTCATGCCGGGCGTCCTGATCGTGGAAGCGCTGGCCCAGGTGGGCGCGGTGGCGATCCTGAGCATGCCAGAGCACAAAGGCAGGATCGCGTTTTTCGGAGGCATCCAGAAATGCAGATTCAAGGGGATGGTACGTCCCGGGGATAAGCTGAAACTGGAAACGAAGATCATCAAACAAAGAGGACCCTACGGTGTTGGAGACGCGGTAGCGACGGTGGACGGCAAGGTGGTTGCCAGTGCGGAACTCACATTTATGGTGGGGTAAGGAGAGACTATGATAGGAAAAGTATTGATTGCCAACCGGGGAGAGATCGCGGTGCGGATCATCCGCGCGTGCCGGGAAATGGGGATTGAAACGGTGGCGGTGTATTCGGAAGCGGATCGGGAGGCGCTGCATACCCAGCTTGCGGATGAAGCCATCTGTATCGGCCCCGCCCCGTCGGCCTCAAGCTATCTGAGCATGGAACAGATCATCAGCGCCACCATTGTCTCCGGGGCGGACGCGATCCACCCGGGTTTTGGGTTCCTTTCGGAAAACAGCCGGTTTGCCGAACTGTGCGAACAGTGTAATATTACATTTATCGGTCCCCGGTCTGAGATCATCCGGAAGCTGGGAAATAAGCAGGAAGCCAGAAATACCATGATCGCCGCAGGTGTGCCGGTGGTGCCGGGCAGCACAGAGCCGCTTACGGACGCGGAAGCGGGGGAGGAGCTTGCACGGGAGATCGGTTATCCGGTGATCGTGAAGGCAGCCCTTGGAGGCGGCGGCAAGGGAATGCGTGTGGCTGAGACTCCGGAGGAATTTGAGGCCAGCTTCCAAACCGCCCAGAAAGAGGCGCAGATGGCATTCGGGGACGGGACCATGTACCTGGAGCATTATGTACAGCATCCCCGTCATATCGAATTTCAGATCCTGGCGGATCAATATGGAAATACGATCCACCTGGGCGAGCGGGACTGCTCGGTCCAGAGAAACCACCAGAAGATGATCGAGGAAGCGCCTTCCGCGGCTCTGTCTGAGGATCTGCGCGCGCGGATGGGGGAAGCCGCGGTGAGGGCAGCGAAGGCGGCAGGCTACACCAACGCCGGGACGGTAGAGTTTTTATTGGAAAAAAACAATCAGTTTTATTTTATGGAAATGAATACCCGGATCCAGGTGGAGCATCCGGTGACAGAGTGGGTCACAGGAATCGACCTGGTGAAGGAGCAGATCCGGATCGCGGACGGCAGGCGGCTAAGCTATACCCAGCAGGATGTGCGGATCACCGGCCATGCCATAGAATGCCGGATCAACGCGGAGAATCCAGAGAAGAACTTCCGTCCGTCTCCGGGAACCATTACGGATATGTACCTTCCCGGCGGAAAAGGCGTGCGGATCGATGCCGCGATCTATTCCGGATATACGGTGCCGCCCTATTATGACTCCATGCTCGCCAAGCTGATCGTCCATGCCAAGAACCGGAAGGAAGCGATCCGGAAGATGCGCAGCGCATTGGGCGAGGTGATCATTGAAGGGATTGATACCAATGTGGATTATCAGTATGAGATCCTGCACCATCCGGATTTTGTGTCAGGGGATATTGATATTGAATTTATAAGTTCCATGTCACACCCTGACCGATCACGGCGCTGATTGGTCAGGAGGATGCACATAAATGCTGTAACATGGATAGAGAAGATGGGCCGTGGGTAAAAGAATGGCAGGCTGAATGTGAGGGAAATGACGGATGAAGCTTCAGAATATGTTTAAGAAAACAAACAGACGAAACCGGAATGCGTTCGGTGAGTCCCGTCCGGAGGTTCCGGAGGGGCTTCTCCGGAAATGCAATAAATGCGGGGCGGCGATCATTGCGGAGGAGGTACGGGAGGGAAACTATATCTGCCCGAAATGCCAGGGATATTTCCGGGTGCATGCCCGCCGAAGGATCGAGATGATCGCGGATCCGGATACCTTTGAGGAGTGGGATGAAGAGCTTGTGACCTGCAACCCGCTGCAGTTCCGGGGATATGAGGAAAAGGTGGCGGCGCTGCAGGAAAAGACAGGTCTGAGAGAAGCTGTCGTGACAGGCAGGGCCGAGATTGACGGTGAGTCTGCGGTGATCGGAGTCTGCGACGGACGGTTTCTGATGGCAAGCATGGGAGAGGCCGTGGGGGAAAAGATCACCCGGGCCGTAGAACGGGCCACAAAGGAAAAGCTTCCGGTGATCCTGTTTGCCTGCTCCGGCGGCGCCAGGATGCAGGAGGGAATCATTTCCCTGATGCAGATGGCAAAGACCTCTGCCGCGTTGAAACGGCACAGCGACGCGGGACAGCTTTATATCTCCGTGCTGACGGACCCCACCACAGGGGGCGTGACTGCCAGCTTTGCCATGCTGGGGGATATCATCCTTGCGGAGCCCAATGCTCTCATCGGGTTTGCGGGTCCGAGGGTGATCGAGCAGACCATCGGGGAGAAGCTGCCCAAAGGGTTTCAGCGGTCGGAGTTCCTTTTAGAGCATGGCTTCATTGACCGGATCGTGGGCCGGGAAGAACAGAAAGCAGTGCTCGCGCAGATCCTGAGGATGCATCATAAGAACGGGACGGCAGCAGGCAGTGAGAACAGGGCTGCTGCAGGAGATAGCAGACGGCCGCGGAATCTGGAAAAACGGGACGGCATCGCGGAAGAGAATCCGTATTTTGGAAATGAAGGAAAAAAACGGAATGCCTGGGAAAGCGTGCAGATCTCCCGGAAGAAAGGCCGTCCTGTGGGAAGCGACTACATTTTCCATCTGTTCACGGATTTTATGGAGCTGCACGGCGACCGGTATTATAAGGATGATCCGGCAGTCGTCGGAGGACTGGCATATTTTCAGGGGATGCCGGTGACCGTGATCGCACAGGCCAAGGGAAAGTCTACCAAAGAAAATGTGGAGCGCAATTTCGGGATGCCCTCTCCGGACGGATACCGCAAGGCGCTGCGCCTTATGAAGCAGGCAGAGAAGTTTCACCGTCCGGTGATCTGCTTTGTGGATACGCCCGGGGCGTTCTGCGGTCTGGAAGCGGAGGAGCGGGGACAGGGGGAAGCGATTGCCAGGAACCTGTTTGAACTCTCAGATCTGAGAACTCCGATCCTTTCCATTATTATCGGAGAGGGCGGCAGCGGCGGGGCGCTTGCCATGGCCGTGGCGGATGAGGTCTGGATGCTGGAAAATTCCATTTATTCCATCCTTTCGCCGGAAGGCTTCGCAAGTATCCTCTGGAAGGACAGCAAACGTGCGGATGAGGCGGCGGAGGTCATGAAGCTGACTGCGTTTGACCTGAAAAGCCTTGGCATCATAGAGAAGATCATACCGGAGCCGGCAGATTATACGGAGGAAAATATGGATCCGGTGTGTCAGGCGCTGGAGTCCGATATTACGTCATTTCTGGAGACGTATTCCAGGATGGGGCCGGAAGAACTGACCCGGAAGCGGTATCAGCGTTTTCGGGAGATGTAGCCTGATTGGGAAATACGTCTTGATCGGGAAAGCGGATTGTCCGGAAAATGCGTTTGGCGTAAAACGGCAGACAGTAAGGAGAGTAAAACCATGTGGAAAATCGGAGATAAAACGGTCAGGGTTCCCCTGATCCAGGGCGGTATGGGAGTCGGGATCAGCCTGGGGCGGCTGGCGGGAACGGTTGCGGCCCAGGGCGGTGTGGGGGTTATTTCCACGGCCCAGATCGGATTCCGGGAGGAGGATTTTGACCGGGATCCCGGTACAGCCAATCTTCGTGCTGTTAGAAAAGAGATGGCGCGGGCGAGGGCGATCTCGCCGGACGGGATCATCGGCTATAATATCATGGTGGCCCTCCGGGACTATGAGGCCCATGTGCAGGCTGCGGTGGCCGCCGGTGCGGATCTAATCATCTCCGGGGCGGGCCTTCCTGTGGAACTGCCCAGGCTGACCCAGGGGAGCAGAACAAAGATCGCGCCTATCGTCTCTACAGAAAAGTCGGCCAAGGTCATTTTGAAGTATTGGGACAGGAAATATCAGCAGACTGCGGATCTGGTTGTGATCGAAGGGCCGGAAGCCGGGGGGCATCTGGGATTTGACCGGGAGGCGCTGGATTTTTACGCGAAATCAGATTATATGGAAGAAATCCGGCGCATCCTGGAAGCCGTCCGGGGATATGAGAAGAAATTCGGAAAGAAGATTCCGGTTGTGGCGGCAGGCGGGATCTATGACCGGGAAGATGTGGAGCGTGTCATGAAATCCGGCGTGGACGGAGTGCAGGTTGCCAGCCGGTTTGTGACCACGGAGGAATGCGATGCGGATTTCCGCTATAAGGAGGCTTATTTCCAAGCATCCAAAGAAGATATCGTCATTGTAAAAAGTCCGGTGGGAATGCCGGGAAGAGCTATCTTGAATCCTTTCATGAAACGTGTTATGCTAGGAGAAAGGATTTCCCATACGCCCTGTCACGGATGCCTGGCAAAATGCAGTCCGGCGGAGATACCATATTGCATTACGGATGCATTAACCGCGGCGGCAGAGGGAAGAATAGAGGAAGGGCTGCTATTCTGCGGAGCCAAGGCGTATCGGGCAAAACGGATCGAGACGGTGAGGGAAGTGGTGGAGTCACTGTTCCCGAATCCCTGAAAGGATACCCAAGGGCAGGCGCGGAAAAAACGCAGTAAAAACTGGAAAGGAGCGGAACGCTGTGGATGCATTTAAAACCATTAATGATGTTCTGGTGAATTTATTTTATGAGATCCTGGAGCTGGAAGAGAAAGCGATCATAACGGATGAATTCCGGGATATCAGCAATAATGATATGCATATCATAGAAGCCATCGGGCTGGGGAATGAAAGTACGATGTCCGCGGTTGCCAGGAGGCAGGGGGTTACTGCAGGGTCACTGACCACTTCCATAAACAGTCTGGTAAAGAAGGGGTATGTGGTGCGCAGCCGTTCCGAACAGGACCGCCGGATCGTGTACATCAGCCTGACGGAGAAGGGAAGGAAGGCGTATTATCATCATGAGAATTTCCACAGGGAGATGATCACTGCGGCTGTGAAGAATCTGAGTGAAGAGGAGCTTCCGTTACTGGCCAGGACATTGAACGGGCTGGCTGTATTTTTCCGGAATTACGGGGAATATAAAGAGGAAGTGTCAGACGGAACAGGTTGATTCGTAAAACAGGATAAGTGATGAAAAACCACAGACTTCTAAAAAAGAGGCCTGTGGCTTTTCTTATACCGCAGATCATTAAAATCCATCTTACGGATAAAGCCGTTGAGTATGATGTATTGCAAAATCGTTGAAAAAAGTTATATAAGGTTATATAATAAAAATAAAGTTATAAAAAGTTATATAAAATATATCAAGTTATATAGAGTTATATAAGGAGGGACTATGAACAATCCATTTACATTATCCTTCGGAAAAAAACCGCTGCAGTGCATTTCGCGTATCTCACAGACAAATCAGATCATAGACAGTTTTGAGGCGGAGATTCCCTCGAATCAGATCTTTATGATCACTGGTGTGAGAGGCTCCGGTAAAACGGTCCTGATGACCAGTATCGCAGGGAAATTGCGGGCAGAAGAGCAGTGGATTGTGATCGAATTAAACCCGTCGCGTGATCTGCTGCAGAGCCTGGCAGCGAAGCTGTACAGCATTCCAGAGCTGCATTCGGAGTTTCTGAAAGCCAGATTGGATTTTTCGGCGTTTGGACTGGGGGTATCTATAGAAGACGCGGCGCCTGTTACAGATATAGAAAATGCCGTTGAGTTGATGCTGGAGCACATCAGAAGGGCCGGGAAAAGATTGTTGGTCACAATCGATGAGGTGGTCTGTTCGGAATATATTAAAATATTTGTAAGCTCTTTTCAGATTTTTCTGAGGCAGGATTATCCGATCTATCTGCTGATGACCGGCCTGTATGAGAATATTTATGATCTGCAGAACCATAAGTCGCTTACATTTTTATACAGGGCGCCGAAGCTGATACTAGAGCCTTTGAACTATACAGCCGTGCGGAAGAGCTATATCAGCTCTGACGCTTAAAAAAAATTAATAAAAAAACCTCCCATTTTACGGGGAAATAAGAGATAATAGAATTAACCAAAAAACTATTTTTTCGCATTACCCATAAAAGAGAGGAGGTTTTACCAT
>CAJTGD010000034.1 GCA_910575475.1 Lachnospiraceae bacterium
AAGAAAAGATATGGAACCCTACGTTGAGGAAAAGAAAAAGCGGTATGGAAAATATGCCATACCACTAAAAAGATGGAATATATTTATCTGCGATTAAAAATCAAAAACACAAGATATTGTGGTTAGTAGGAAGGATAATATTTAAGTTGTTAACATTGATCTCAGAATAGCTTCCGCCAGCTTTCTTTTTAAGCCCTAACAGGCCTTGGGGATAAACAATATCCGCTAATATTTCCCAAGTTTCACAGATTGCGTCCTGTTCATACCTTTTTATGTACTGCATTTTCGCGTCGGGGTATGCCGCCTTAATAGCCTCCGTGTCTCCTAACAACCAGGCTTCCATCTCTTTCACTGCTATGCAAAATACATGGTCGCATAATATCATATTTGAAACAGCCACATTTTTTAATTGTTGTCTAAATTGCTCCACATCTCTTTTGTCATTATCTAAAACAATAATCAATGTAGCATAGTCCATATTCTGCAGCACTTTATCAAATGCTTTCATATACATTGGAAGATCATTCAGTAATTTTCCGGTCTTCTGCTCTAATACACTTCCACCTTTACGTAAATGACCTATGCCGCCAAAAATTTTGTATTCCATAAAATTTCTTTTTCCGCATATTGTTTATCTAATTTCTTCATTATATGATTTACTAATTTATCTGTCGATCTATCTTCTATCAGAAATTGATAATACATTTAATCCTCCGTATTTTCGAAATATTTACTATACCACATATCACCAACCGCAACGCCTTCTTCTGCTAATTCCTTAACAAAGGCATAATCTGAAGCGCGTCTTATATTTGAATAGCCGTCTTTGTTTTTTTCTAAAACCCATACATCATCCGGCCCTAACGAATTTACAAAAAACGGGCTGTGTGTTGTAATAAATAATTGTTTTGAGAATCCATTTCCAACATTTGTTTTCATTTCTTCTGCCAGCTCACCCAGGTAATGATGGTATAGGCCGTTCTCCGGTTCTTCTATAAACACCAACTGACGCGGATTTTTTTCATGGAGCAGTAAATAATATGCAAAAAGCTTTAGAGTTCCGTCAGACATCCTTTGAGAGTAAAACGGACGTTCAAAACCTTTCTCATAAAAACGAAGCATCATTTGTCCATTTTCAAATTTTTGCGGCTCTATCTTTTCAATCCCAGGGAGCTTGGATTGAATTTCCTGCAAGATTTTTTCAAAATCCTTCCTGTTTTCCCGATACATATATTGCGCAACATTGTTAATATTACTTCCAATTCTGTCTAAATATGCCTGCGGCGCAGCCGTTTGTAATTTTCGGGCTGCATCAGGAGAAAAATAGCAAAGATACCAGCTTTTGAGAAAACTCAAAAATTTTTCAATTCGGTCATACTGCTTCATTGCTCCCAACGTAACAATTCCAGGACGCCGGATATCCGCAAGCTGAATCTCCACTTTTTTCCCGATAATACTTCCATCATCGTTTTGCCCGCCATCATCATTTCCTTCAAAAGCATACCCGATCCCATCCTGCAGATACATAAAAGATCTCGGCCACCCATAACTCTTTACACGCTGGCGAAGCCGTTCCCTTTTGACATAAGGACGCCCCATCTTATCTGAATCGATCTCCAGTTCATAAGTAATCGGCCGTGTGTTGCTCGACTCCCGATAATACAGTTCAAAGAGGATTGGCGCTGTTGCTCCCTGGGAGATCAGCTTCTCAAAGCCTCCCCTGTTATTTGCATCGCAGGCCGCCTCTCCCCCCATCTCCAGACAATCTGCTATGAATCCAAAAGCATCCGCCAGGGTACTTTTCCCATTGCCACTCGGGCCGATCACAGCAACCAGATTTCCAAGTGCCCGAACATTTTGATGGGTTCTTGTCTTTCCAAGGACAATGTCTTTTAAAACTCCATAATTCTGAATTTTTATTCCTTCTATTTTACCCATGCGCCTCTCTGCTCCTTTTTCAAAACGTTATATCTATTATTTCCTTATGATCCAGTTTTTAGTCTCTTTCCAATGATAACATTAAGCAATAAGTTACCAGTTTTCAAAAATATCTTTTATAACATATGCCAACTTGTTTTCGTAATCTTCTCTTGAAGATACATCAAACGCATAAAATGGAGAGTCCAAATATTTTTCGGAACTTTTTAAAATATTATGTTTATATTTAAGTTTTGTGCCCTCAAAGATTTTATCGAAATCTACGTCATTTGAAAAACATCCAATATGTACAAATGCATCAAAAACATTGTTTCCGCTTTCAATTACTTTTTCCCTGATTTTTTTATTTGTATTTTGAATTTCTTTATCTGATAGAGTTTTCTTACATTCGATGGCAATTAATTTTGATACCCCTTTACTTTCTACACTTATCGCCACATCTATTTCTCTGATATTTTTTTCGTCTCTATCTTGAAAAAAATTAAATCTGACACCCGGCATTATATGTGTAATAGTATATGGTGAAAAATCCTTTCGTTTTATTACTTCTACTGTAAAATCCTCAAACCAGTTTTTTAGATAGTATCCTAACAGGCTTGGCTTAAATGAATAAACATATTCTTCAATTTTTTCGTCACTTGGCATTTCATCATGAAGGCATAAAATCTCTTTATTGTTAGCACTAATTACATACTTCCAATATGGTGAAAAGAACTTACTCACTTGATTAATATGAACCGGAATTTCTTCTCCATTCCGGAGTGTCTTTTTCTGAAACATAACGTCTTCATAAAAACTCTTTTTAAAATACCCATCTCTGTCAATTTTTCTAAAAATCTTTAAAAACCGCGGAAAATAGCTCTCCACTAAAGTTTTTTCAAGAAATTCTTCACTTTGATGTTCTCTTATCATCTCCGCCCGTCTAACTATATACTGTTCCAATTCCAGCCATCGGATGTCTTCAGACTCAGTAAAATCTATTTCATTTTCCCTGCAATATATTTTAATTTTTTCTAAAAAGGCGGAAAGCAATTTCAAAGAAAAGGTCTTAACAATTATGTATATTTTTTCTCCGACAATACTAAAACCTAACAGAATCATACTTTCATCAGCGCTTAAATCACTCGATATATCTTTTTTAATAAATTCAATATACTTTGTTCTAATATCATGGAATAAACTTTCATCTTCCGGATTTTTATCTTCTTCGTATTGTTTTATGTAATTCGTCAATTCCTCTGGTGTCTCTAAAATAAACTCCAGTTCTGGGTCAGTCTCTTCTAAAAGAAATCGTATATCCAAGGGGGAATCCCCTTTTGTATTTAATATTATTGAATATTTTATCATCTTTCCATTCTCTGCTTCTGCCAGTTTGAATGAAAATTTATCAATTGAAAATAACGAATTTTTGCATATTCCTTCATGTATTTCAATTTTCTTTTGCATTATCGCTCCTTCTATTTAAAATCTCCAAATATGATTCTATATTATCATATGTCACCTTATCTTCATAAATTGATTGAAAGGCCGCCTTAATTGTATTTGCATCGTAGCAAACCAGTTTACCGTCTATTTCCACGTACAATTCACCTTCTATTGCCGGATACAAAATATATAGTAGATCTTCTTCCTCTTTTTCACTCGATATCGCCTCATACCGCTTTATAATATCTTTTATACTCGGATTGTCTGTAGAAATCACATAATACTTTTTCCTTACATTACCAAATCTGGTAGCGTACTCCCCTCTTTTTCTGCTTCGCGAAATTATTTGCTCTCCAACATTTACCAGCATGTTCTCCAATAATTCACATAATATGGTTTTTCTTGAGATAGATGTTGCATTCTTCCATTTAGCAATCCTGGCTTCCTCTGCTTTCCTGTCTTCTATATTATCATTCATCTCTTCTTTCTTTATTAGTCTAATTTTCTTACTCTTTTTTGTTTTCGGCGGTTGATTCCTGAATTGATCAAGAGCCCTCATTATGGCTTGAGTATACCCTCTATAATTTGTTTTTGTCTTTACTGATGAATCTTCATATACTGACTGCAAAATTCCCTCTTTACACTCTTCCAAAGAAATAGAATAATATTTTTGATATCTCTTTAGAATCATTCCAAATAGTTTTTCAACCTCATCTTCAGAAGAAATATCCGCTATCTGATATGTTAAGTTAGATTTTCTGGAAACAAATGCAGGATCATCCATACTTTCTGTCCGATTTTCAACAGAATCACTCTCCGCAAACACAAAAAACAAGTTACTAAAAGTATCAATATGATCTGAAAACAATTTAATATCTTGATATAAGCTTTTTCTTGCCTCACTGCTTCGCCAAGAAAAGACATGTTCATATTCGTCAAAAACGACTACCAGATAATGAGTTGTCTCCTTCAAATATACGGAAATCAGTCGAATTACATTATAGTAGAAATCGTTATTTAAATCTTTACTTTTACAATCGAAGCTTTTCAGATATGAAGGCAGATAATTACCTTTAAGAATACTTATAGCTTGAACCTGTTTTGTAATTTCATTACTTCTTGCTGCTTCATATATTATTTGTGAAAGCTTGGCACTCACATTATATTTTTCAGCTACCGAAAGTAGTACAGCATCTTTTTCATCCTTAACCGCATCCTCCAATGCTGTCTCCACTATGAACTCGGCACATTCTTTCAATTTCTTTTGGCTGATACTTTCAAGTATCTTTTTCTTTAAATCTGTTTCCTCTTGCTTTAAAGATACTCTTCTGGCTATTACATTCTCATATTCATTTAAAAATGTATAAATCATTCTTATAAAATGAGATTTTCCATTTCCATAGTTACTTTTTAAAAAGATTACTTCCAGCCCTTGAGACATATTCTCATCAAAAAAACCGCTGAACTTTTCAATGATTTTCTTTTTTAAGTCATCCTGATTAACCAAAAATGATGGTTTTTCTGGAGCCGTCCCCATCGAAAAATGCTTCAGTTCAATTCCTATATCTTTCATAGTTAGCATATTGAATTTATCTGTAAATATAAATCTGCAATCGTTCGAAGAAATATTTTTTTTCACAATTACGCCTCCCTATACTAAATTTGCTTTTATCCTTATGTGTGTATAATAATCTCCATTTATTTTATAAACTTTATTTTGAGTTGCCCATGTGGGCATCATTAATAATTCGATTTTGAATTTCATTTTTCCGTTCATCAACAAATTTTCCAAACAACTTATAATCTCGTAAGAATTATCTATTTTTTTCAATTCTTTATCAACATACTCAAGTGCAATTACTTTTCCCAGTTCCTTACTTAACTCCAAATAGGAATCTTGTAGAAATTTTCCATATCCATTTTCTTTTTCTAAATAATCAGCATATTTAAAAAGTTTTACGACAGGGCGCATCCATCTAATCAAATTATTTTTTTCAAGTTCAGGATGCTTTTGTATTAAGCAATCAACAATTTTTTCCAGGTTATAAGTTTGCTCCTGTCTAATGATAGTTTTTAAAATATTGAACTCTGCATTGTCACAATCCAAAACACATTCCAATAATATCTTCTTCAAATATGATTTTTTTATTGCCAGCTTTTCCACATTATAGTTCAAAAAAATTTTTCTATCTATAATATCAAACAATCCAATTTTAGCCAAATTGCTCCTATAATGGTGCTGAACTTTTTCTTTGCCTTTTATATCTGCTATAATTTTATCTGCTTCAGCAATGGACATTCCATTTTTTAAATTTGATAATATCTTCCAATATTCATCTTCTCTATTTGGTAAGTGTGCATAAGATGACCATGCCATTTGCTCACCCCTTCTTTTTTATTGTATCATTTAATTCCTCTAAAAGATCATCAAACAGAACTTCTTTGTTAACCCTTCCCGGTTTACTTAATAGCATTTTATATTTATCCCCAAAATAGTCTTGTGTAGATCGATCGGGAACTAATACACATATATCGAATAGTTCTTCTATCGTCAGATATTTACTGCATGAACCTTTAGCAATCCCCTTAAGCTGCATTTGTCCGAACTCCGATGCTAAAAACAGTGTGAGATAATATGGATTTATATTTGTGCTTTGTATTGCAAATAAGCAATCGCTGAAAAACATCCTGGGGTATTTCTTTGTTACGATTCCAATCTTTCCAATGCAGCCTTGCCCCACTCTGCCTACAAGAATATCATCTTTATGAAGAATAGCCTTTTCAAAATATTTTCCGGAATCATTTACATATTGCTTATGTTTATCAGAAAAATACAGCTTTTTTACATCTGTCGTATGGATATATCTGACTCCTTTTTCAGACAGCATATCTCTATTCTTGGTAATAGATTTCCCTCTTCTACATAATTTTATATATTTTTTTAACTTTGCCTTTTCAAACTCGGCACAATAAGAAAATTTATTCGACTGCAACTGTTGATATTCCAAATCCCACCTTCTATCTTTAGATGTCAGCACTATATGTTTATTTGACAATTGATATTCATCTGATAAATACTCAATTATTATTTTTTCCTGAATCCTTATACTGCTGCTCTTATTTTTTTTCATCAGGATCATACATGTATCAGCATCGATTTTATCAAAACATTTATTAAAAATCTTTATTATCTTTATTATTGTGACTTTTGATAAAATTTTCATCCTAAAATTATCATACAGATTGGAAGACAAAAAACCATATGGCAATATAATACAGATATAACCTTCTTCTTTCACAATATCAATGTATTTTAGGAAAAAACGCATTTCAATTGGTAACGATAATCGTTCCTCATTTAACCATAATTCTTTTTGATCATAAAAATTAAACGGAGGATTTGCTATTGCCAAATCAAACCCTATTCCATTTGCTATCAGATTATACCCATTCCAATTTTCTATAGAAACAGACAAACTATCCCCTAAAAATGTATGAATATATGGACTCCTTTTATTTATTTTTTTTATTAATGCTTCATCTATGTCAGCACCATACAAAACAGCATTTTCCCACCTTTTTTTTGCTTCCTCTAACAGTCCGCACTCTCCCATGGATAAGTCTACTATTGAACTAATACGCTCATCTGGAACGATATTCACCATATATGCTGCTAATCTATCAGGAGTAAAATATTGTTTATAGTCCTTTTTTACGTTCATTTTTGCCTCCTGTTTGTCTTTCGTTGCAAAGAATAAATAATAAATATGTTCCTAATTTATCCAAAATCGTTATAGTCTTCCATGATTATAATACATTTTTAAATGCAATAAGTCAACACACACTTAAAACGATAAGTCTGCTGCTGTTGGGCCAACTGTAAATCCGATATCGGCGTGTGATCGCCCCTTTCGCAGACAGATTCACTTACATAAGGATAAACGTGAAAAAAAGGGGAGCATAATAAAAATTATATCACCCCTTCCAGTCTCATAGTCGTGATGTCCTCTCCTTTGTATCCAAGCCGACCAAGGATTTTTTCTGTATCCTGCCCCAGGGAAGGTGCGCATTTTCGGATATAGGGCTGCGTGTCGGACATATGGATGGGCAGATTTGTCACCTTAACAGGCCCAAGC
Organism: Lachnospiraceae bacterium; assembly: GCA_910575475.1. GTDB lineage: Bacteria > Bacillota > Clostridia > Lachnospirales > Lachnospiraceae > Schaedlerella. The sequence goes on from CAJTGD010000034.1 coordinate 7,500, forward strand.
ACCGGATGGTCTACATCAACAAACATCTCCCGCTTTTCACTGAAATGCGGGTCATTTACGACCTGTGCAATGTTCCGTACCTCACTGGCGGGCAGCTTCTGCTCCAGAAGCATCTTCATCAGATCCTGTACCGTATACTGTATGGTCTGCTCACGTATCATCCTGTCAAGGACATCTCTGTTTTCAGCCCGTCCTGCGGCATTCAGAAATCTTTCATCCTGAAGCCATTCCAGATGATTGAATGCCATTGCCAGCCTCTTCCATTCCCTGTTGGTTCCGGCCAGGATCATAACATCGCCGTCTTTTGCCGGGTAGCAGTTCCCAGGAGTGCTTGCCTCAAATCCGTTTCCCATTGGTGATGGGATCTTCCCTGTTGTGAGATAAATCTGATTGATGCTTGCAAGCGCTGAGATACAGGAGTCTGCCAATGCAATGTCAATCCACTGTCCCTTTCCGCTTTTTTCCCTGTGCATCAATGCTGCAAGTATTGCAAACGCTGCATTCTGCCCGGCCAGTACATCGGCGATCGAAGCGCCGCATCTTACTCCGCCGCCTTTCACCTCGCCTGTAACGCTCAGCATTCCCGATACTGCCTGCGCGATCGGATCAAAGGACGCCCTCTGTGCATAATCTCCGTCCTGTCCATATCCGGAAATCGACGCATATACAATTCTTTTATTCATCCCGGCTGCTTGTTTATATCCAAATCCCAGCCGTTCCATGACACCCGGCCGGAAATTTTCGATCAAAACATCTGCTTCTTTGATCAGAGCTGTCAAGATTTCTTTGCCCTTTTCGCTTTTCAGATCAATACACATCCCTGATTTGCTGTTGTTGTACGCTATATAATAGGTACTGATCCCATCCTTCTGCGGGATATTTTCACGGGAAATGTCCCCGCCCCCGGGCTTTTCTATTTTGATCACTTCAGCGCCCATGTTGGCCAGCATCATTGCACAATACGGTGCAGCAACCATCTGGCCTAAATCCAGGACTTTGATCCCGCACAAAGCCCCTTTGCATTTTTCGTTTTCCTTCTTGTTCATATGTGACTCCATTCTGCCAACAGGCCAAACGTTAAAACCATGTATAGAAATGTACGATCACAGACACGATGATGATAGACAGTATCATCCGTTCCACATAGATCAGGAATAAATCTTTTGCGGAATATTTCACAGCCGTATTGAAAAATACCGGCATGGTCAAAGGAATGCTCACAATGCTCAGCACTGGCATGGAGCACAAAACAATCTTTGAGACCAGATTTTCTTCCATTGCCGCATATACCGCCGGCAACGAAGGAACCACCAGTGCAGCGGCAGCTCCTTTTCCCACCATCATCGGATCCGCACACCCGGAAATCAGCGCAAACGGATAAAACAGATATCCCGCCCATTCCAAGATCGGTGTGTAATAATTCAGCATCAGTCCCAGGATCACCATTCCGCAAGAGCTTCCGATCATATTGCACAATAGGGTTCCGGAATTTTTTACCATACTGATACAGTTCTGGCGAAGACCCAATGCATTGCCGGCTTTTTTATATCCGGCATCCAGCATTCTTGTGATGAGTCCTGTCTCCTGATCCGCTTCCTCTTCCATTTCGTAGACCTGGCCGCCATATGTGCTTTCCGGCTTTCCGGCTGTTGGGTAAATCCTTACCATAACAATCGCAGTCAAGGCCAGTCCTGCCAGACATGCGAAAAAATAGATTCCCCAGAACTCTGTAATTCCGCCCAGCTCGCTTAAGATCACCATAAAAGAAATCGCGGTGGTGGAAAAGCCGGTCCCCACAATAAATGCTTCCTTATAAGTGAATCTGCCGTCTTTATACAAATTGTCAACTGTTATGATCCCTACCGGAGCAGAGCCGAAAAAGGCAGATACCGTAATGACTGCTGCCCGCCCAGGCAGCTTGAACAACGGCCGGAGAATTGGTTTAAATAGAACCCCGACAGACTCCAGAAGCCCCCAGTCCAGTAAAAACGGCATAAAAAATGGGGATATTCCTGTATAAAGCAGTGTGGGATATAACACCTGCTTCATAATGAACGGCATAAAACGTTCTTCCATGAGAAAAGACGGCGCCAGACCTAAAATATACAGTATTATACAAACCGCGCCCATCAGAGACATGCATGTCATAAAGGTATTAAAAAATCCGTAAAAGCGTTTTTTCCCTTCTCTGACAATCAGAAGGACTCCTCCAACCGCAAAACCGCAGATCACATATTCTGAAGCACTTCCCAGAACTGCCGTGATGCAGTTTCCGAAATGAACCAGCCCAATCTGGCGTACCCCGCCGATTTCCAGGGGGATCACAAAAATCAGAAGCCCGATCATGCTAAATCCCCAGAATTTTATCTTTGTCATCTTACAATATTTTTTCAGATCATGCTTCTTTCTTTTTTCCATCTGACTTCCTCCATAAGACATAGAACAGAAGTATATTCAGCCGCCTGAATTTTTACTATCTATCCATATCAAATACGCGGTATGCAGCACATAATTACCATATGCCGATAAATAGTCAAAGCCTGTGATCTCCTTTATTTTCTGCAGACGGTACCGCAGTGTACTGATATGAATATGCAATTCGTCCGAAGCCGTTTTCAGCGAGCGCACTTTAAACAGGACATCCAGGCTCTCCCACAGCCCGCTCTCATACAGCTGATCTCTTTTAGTAACAGGTTCCACGATATTTTTTATGATCCACTGGTATTCCTGTGTATTCCGGCTGCTTGCCAGCATCCCCTGCACAAGAAATGACCTGTAATCATAGACGTGTTTGTCAGGCCGGTAAATTTTTCCAAGATTTACCGCTGCCTGCGCCTGCAGATAACTCTGCGTCAAATCTGCCGGGTTGTCCTGGATCAAGCTGATCCCGATATCAATTGTACCGGCATTTTTCAAAAATACACTGTTTTTGAATGCGATCATCCGGTCATACAGCTTTCCGTTTTTCGAAAAATAATCTTCTTTTGAAAATGTAACAAGGCACTTTAAAGCATGAGGATCTGCTTTCATCAGACAGTTGGGAAAGCAGTCTGGTATCTGTTTTCTGCAGTACTCCATAACAGACTGATCAGAACGTCCTGCTTTCCCTCTTTCAGCAGCCACTAAAATAAATGCATATAAGTCCGACAGTTCAAATCCTCCATAGCTTAAACGGTTTCTGATCAGCATTCTGTCCTTTGTATCCTGAAAAAGCACTTCATCCAAAAGACACTTTTCTGACTCTGCTTTCATGCCAGAGTTCAATACCAGCGCTTCGGAATATTGAATTTCTATCTGTGATACCGTAAGTCCCATATTCCTGTACCCTCCCGCTTATTTCACAGGGAAGGCTGATCTGTTTAAATGCGGCAGCGAGCTGTACGCATGTTGCTGTACCAAGGTCAGATTCCAGCTGTGTACTGATCTGGCACGGCAGATTCGCGCTTTCCGCAAGATGAATAATTTTTGCGGAAAGTGTGATTCCTGTACGGGGCAGCTTAATCCCGATACGGCTGACTGCGCCAAGCTGTATCTGCCGGTATACATCATTCACTGTGATCGTGCTCTCATCACTCAGTATCGGAATCGGCACTGCTTTTGCAAGCTCTACTCTCCCCTCATTATCCGTGGCCGGGAGCGGCTCTTCCACACAGGATATTACCCCTTCCAGCTCGCGCAGCACCTGAAACGCCTCTTCCCTGGAATATGCCATATTCACATCAATGTAAAGATTGGTTCCCTCCGGGCAGTTCTCTTTCATCTCTTTCAGCAGACGGATATCTTCGTCTATGTCGCCATTTCCGGTCTTGATTTTAAAGCTGCGGTAGCCTTCCGCTGTCTTTCGTATCACTTCATCGACCTGATCCTTATAATCGCCGTAGGTCCCTGCCATCGTCCATGACAGCGGGATTTCCTTTCTGTACGGACCGCCCAGCATCTTGCAGATCGGAAGCCCGCAGAGTCTGCCGTTCAAGTCATATAACGCAATGTCGATCGCGCCCTTTGCCGTAGGATTCCATACCACAAAGTCCATTTTTTCCATGATCCTCTGAATATGGAAGGAATCTTCTCCTATCAGCATCGGTCCAAGGACATTTTTGATCACATAATAGATAGACTCCTGTGTTTCTCCATAGATACCGATCCTCGGTGTTGCTTCTCCTACGCCATACGTGCCATCGTCAGCAGTAATTTTTACGATCACATTGTTTGCGCCGGGCATATGTCCCGATTTCCAGTTGATCGAACCATTTGCAAATGGAATATTTACCGGTATTGTCTCTACATTTGCTATCTTCATTTGTTTTACCCCATTCTTTCTTTTTTCAATAGTCTCATACACAGAAATCCAATGACTACGGCAGCTATAAATTTTTCCAAAACTCGTTGTTCCATAGATATTGGCGAGCATGACTCCCGGTATTGCCATCTGCGCGGACATTACAATACTTCCTCCCGCATAGAAGGCCAAGATCTGCCAATAGCTGGTCGGATCTGCTGAAACCGCATAACAGACCGCTGCCAGGCCGCACGTAAATGTGATCAGCTTCACCGGTTCAATCCGGTCCATATAACGCATGAGAAAGGCAAGAAACGCAAGCCTGATCAGCTGCCGGACAGACAGAACAGTCGATACCGTTTCCATGGTGAAGCCTGCCTGAACAAACAGCAGAGAGCCCGGATTCATAATGTAGTTGGACAGGCACAGCGTCAGCGTGTGAAGCAGTACCAGCCCCCAAAACAGCGGGGTATGCAGAGCGGCAGTATATGTATAATGATTCTCTATGTAAGCGTTTTTATATACTGTCGCCTTCCGTCCGTCTTTATCCGCCGAATTTTTTTCTTCCGTTTTCACTTCTGCCGGATCAACGCCGTCCGGATACTGCCCCACATCAGAGTGCTTATTAATAATGAAGAAAGAAAGCACAAGCCCTACTACACTTGCAGCTTCGAAAAAGTAATAGCCATATTTCCAGTTTCCTCCGGCAACAGAGCTGATCAGCCATGTAACAAGCGGAGCCGTCACCATACCTGCAAATACAGTGCCTGTATTCACGATCGCACCGCCTGTTCCTCTTCTTTTCAAAAGCCAGTTGCTGACTATAGACTGTGTGGTCACAAATGACACGCACTGAAAAGAGAGGGCAAGTACAAATCCGTAATTCAGCAAAAACATCAACGAGCTCCCGGCCTGAAACTGTACCAGAACAAAGCCGGACAATATGGCAAGGATGCTCCCTGCCATAAACAGTTTTTTCGGTCCAACCTTATCATTCAAGGTGCCCATGACCAGACCTCCGATCGCTGCCACAATGGATGTGATCGTCCAGCCCATTCCATAAATGACCTGTGAAACCTGGTTATCCGGGCTTGCCATCATCAAGGTATTGGCAACTCCAGAAGCATTGCTCCCGAAATTTCCTGCAAAGGTCGTGATCAAAACCGCCAGGATCACCATTCTCCACCCCAAAAATTTCTTTTTAGAATCTTCCATCCGTCTTCTCCTTTAGATTATTTTGTTATCCTGTAAGATACCGATCTCTTCCTCACTTATCTTCAGAACTTTTGAATATATTTCTTTGTTGTCCTGGCCTAAAACCGGAGAGCTTCCCTGTACCTCCGGCTGTGTCAGAGACATTTTTATCGGATTGTTGGTAATACGTACTTCACCCGCCGCAGGATGATGTATGGGCACAAACATATTGCGCTCTCTGCTGATGTTCGTGTCGTTTACCACCTGATCGATGGTATATACCGAACCGGCCGGTATGCCGGCACTGCGCATTTTTTCAACAATTTCCTCCGCAGAAAAATTCTTTGCCCACTCATCGATCAAAAGCTCCAGCTCCTTTCGGTGCTTTACGCGTTCTGCATTTTTTGCATACCTGGGATCTTCTGCAAGATCCGGTTTTTCCATGATCGCTGCCAGCCTGGGCCAAAGCCTGTCATTTCCTGCCGCAAAGATCACCGTACCGTCTTTTCCATGGCAGCTCCCTCCCGGCGCCGCTGCTTCGGTGCCGTTTCCCTGACGCGGCGGAACTCTGTTTTCTGATAAATATACCTGGTTCAGGCTTGCCAGAGCACTCACGGAAACATCCACCAGTGATATGTCTATCATCTGGCCTTTTCCGGTCCGGTTCCTGTAATTTAATGCCGCCAAAGCTCCCACTGCACCGTTGATCCCTGCAAGGATATCCGCAATCGGCGCACCGCATCTGGCAGGTTCAGAATCCGCCCATCCGGTCACACTGCAGATGCCGCTCATAGCCTGCGCGATCGGGTCATATCCCGGCAGCTGGCTGTTTGCACCTGTTTGTCCGTAGCCTGAGATTGCTACATAGATCAGTCCTTCATTGTACTTTTTTAAGGTCTCATATCCTAACGACAGTCTGTCCATAACCCCGGGTCTGAAATTTTCTACCAGGATATCAGCCTCTTTTACTAATTTTAGAAAAAGCTCTCTGCCTGTTTTTAAGTTCATGGTAATTCCTTTTTTTCCGCGGTTAAAGTTCATATAATATGCACTTTCCCCATTTGAAAACGTTCTTAAAGATCTGGACTCATCCCCTTTTTCCGGTTCCTCTATCTTGATCACTTCCGCTCCCAGATCCGACAGGATCGCGGCGCAATGGGGGCCGGCAAGTACCCTGCTCAGATCCAGTACCCTGATTCCTTCCAATGCCTTCTCTTTCATAAATCTCTACCCCCGTTCATTTCCTGCTATAAGCACCGCACTAACCTGCGGAGATCCCCCGAATGTATGAGAAAGGCCGATCCTGCAGCCTGGAACCTGCCTCCGGGGATCATCTACTCTGTTCTGAAGCTGTTTATAAATCTCATAAGTCATTCGGATCCCGCTTGCTCCGACCGGGTGGCCAAAACATTTCAATCCGCCGTCAACGTTTACAGGCAGCCCTCCGCCCAATTCAAAAAAACCGGATTCAATGGCTAGTCCAGTCAAATCCCGGCCTGCTCTGGCTCAGTGTAGAATCCACCGCCATTCCGTATCCTTTGATATAGATCGGCCGATCCGTGTATTTTTCCGCAATATCCGCCCTCGTAAGAATTGCGCACGCAGAGCCGTCACTATTTCCGCAGCAGTCAAATAGCCCCAGCGGATAGGCAATGATCGGAGCCTTTAAGACATCTTCCACGGTCAACTCCTTATGAAAATGTGCTTTTGGAGCAAATGTTCCATTATGGTGATTTTTCACTGCTATTTTTGCCAGCAGTGCCTTCCCCTCCTCTGGAGAGATTCCATATTTTGCAAAATAGCGCGAAGCGATCATTGCAAAGGATCCAGGTCCTGTCCTTCGTGTTTCAAAGACCGGATTCCAGCCGCGTCCGACATCAAGCCCTCCGTAGCCTGTATCTTTCAGTTTCTCAGCGCCTACCGCCATCACCACGTCGTATTCTCCGCTTGCTATAGCCAGAGCAGCCTGGATCAATGCCGCATGCCCTGACGCGCAGAAATTCTCATTGCGCATCATGGGAATCCCTGACATTTTCAGCGTATCTGCAACCGGAGTCGCCCCGGTTCCTCCATTCGGCTGATTGCCTTCTCCAAAAAATACTGCCTGAATATCTTCCGGTTTCACATGAGCATCCTCAAATGCTTCACAGGACGCTTCTATAATAAGATCTGACAGGCCGCAGTCCCAGCGTTCTCCGAATTTTGAACATCCCATGCCTACGATCGCTACTTTATCCTTTATAGACATTCTTTTTCTCCCCCCTTACGAACAAGCCTGAATTTCCAATAATAGTTAACAAAATCACCAAGCTCATGCATTTTACGGAAGCTGGCCTCCAACGGCATTCCAATTACGAGATCAGATTCCTGAAAATCGGTGATCAAGAGGTATATCCTCGTTCCCTCTCTGTCTTCGGCTACTGCCTGGCCGATCACAGGATCGTCGCTGCGCCCTGCCAGCCTGTCAATAGAGTATGTGAATAATCTAAATTCCCGGTCATAGAGACGGATTTCTTCAAATTCATCTTTTGAATGGCAGCTATAGCAAATTCTGTTGATCGGAAACATGATCTGTCCGCATTTTTTGCATCTGCTTCCATGAAGAGACAGGATACTTTTCTGTTCCCTCCAGTAGTTTGAGCCAGATGGATTGATCTTGTATGGTTCCCCAGGCTCTGCTTCCAGCAATCCCCGAAATGACAGGAAACGCGGATAGCCTTTTAACTCCTGCCTGGAATCCAGATATTTCTGAAGCTGTTTTTTTTCATCGTTTCTATTTTCTCAGTTACTTTTAATAAAATCGCATCTGCTCCGCTGCCATAGGATGTCCAGAGGATCCATTCCCCTGGACCGGCATTTTCCAACGCCGCTGCTAAAAGCAGAGCAGGCTGTGCAGTTCCGCAGTCGCCGACCTGCATCAGAAGCGAATCCTGCACCTGCTCCGGCGCGAATCCTGCCGCTTTGGCCGCAGAAAGCTGTTCTTTCACATTTGATGTCGGCAGAATTACCCTGGAGATATCATTTGGGCACAGGTTCCGGCTTGACATGACTGCTTTCATCGCTTCAACCAGTGCATAGGTATATCCTTTGCTCCTTACAAACCTGCTTTCACCGGTACGCACATAATCATCTTTTCTATTCCTCCATGCATCATGAATCTCCACATTTACAGTTTCCCAGGCTTCGATAGATGCAGCTACATTTTCCGATCCGATCACAACGGCCTCCGCCGCCATTGTCACACTGTCTTCATCTGCATTGCACAGACTCCGCACCCCGCGTGCTGCTCTTGCATCCCACTGTGCCGCGATCGTCTCACGTTTTATATAGTAGTAAGGAATATAAATCCCTGTTCCTGCAATGCCGACCTCCATCACCGTTCCTCCTGTTCCATGGATTCAATAAATTCGTCTATTGCTTCACTGACTGCCTCGGGATTCTCAACTGCAATAAAATGTCCATATCCTTCATACAGCTTCATACTTTTGTTTTTACAGTTAACCAGTCTGTCCATGCTTCCCTGAGCCATCTCCGGCGTATATGCCTGGTCGTCGATTCCTTCAATGATCAGTACCGGACATGTGATCTGATCCATTTTACCGCTCACATTGAAGGTGCCTGTTTCTGTCAGATCTCCCTGCTTGATCTTTCCAATCTCACACAGCACTCCCCAATTGATAAAGTCCACCCTGTCCTGGCTGGTCTTTGTCCCGATCAGAGATTCTGTAAATTCGTAGTGTGAATGCTGCGGACAGACATAGGGGTGGAAAAGCAGTTCCCGGACATTGCCCATGCCGTCCTCTGTATTATCATTTCCCTGCATACAGACAATGCCGCGCACCGGATGCTCCTGCGCAATGTGATAGGTAATGCCTCCCGCCATGGAGCATCCGATCACGATCGGATCTTCCACGCCCAGCGCCTGAATGCAGTCCCATATCCATTTTCCATATTCTACATAATCACTGATCACCTGGTTTCCCGGCAGAGGCCAGCTTTTTCCATGCCCCGGCATATCAATGGAATATAGCAGATATTTGTCTTTCAAAAGCTCCATCAGATCGTGATACTGGCGGTTTTCCCGCCCTGCTGTATGCAGGCATATCAGCACTGCTCTGTCTTTTGGTCCGTCATTGGTCTCGAAATAGATCTTCACTCCGTTGATCCGCTTGTAAAATCCCCGGATCAACACATCTCCGTCAGCCGGAACCGGTTGAGACTCATCTCGCTTTGGCAGGTCTGATCCCGGCATTACACCGTCTCTTATATACGAATACAAGCGGCCCGCCTGTGCCAGCGCATTATTATTTTGTCTGTAACGGATACTTTCACCAATAGTCCGGAAATCTTCCAAACTTCCGCTCTGGCGGATCTGGTAGCAGACAACAGACAGACTTCGGCGGCATTCAGACCACATGTCCCACCCTTTTTTTGTTCCTGCCAGTCCAATATCGATTCCTTTTTCCGGGATGCCTTCTTCTGTATGAGTAACCACGCCCTGTTCCAGATAGATGGTTCCTGACTCCTGATCCTCCGTAAATGTCATGCTTCCGGTAAAAAATTTTCCATAATACGCTTGCCGAAATTCTTCTCCGTATATTCCATTGATATATTCTTTTAGTTTTTCTATTTTTTCTTTTACTGTCATTTTCAACCTCCGGAATCATTTTGTGTATACACTTTGATTGGTTTTACTTATATTTGTTTCAGAAATTTCTTTTTTGTACATATTGAGTATACCATTTCCAAAAATCACTGCATATTCTACGATAGCTTTAAATTATCATGCCGGTCTCCTATGAAAGTAGGATGGTGCTTTTATGCATATCCTGACTCCGGAATTGTTTCTAACTGTACGGTTGCAATTCGGGATCTCAGTTTTATGCAATTTGTTGCAATAAAACTGAGATTATGGATTAGCAACCTACGCATAAATGAGCAAAATGCGGCTGCATCAGCAGACGCAAAAGTGCGATAGCACGGATTTTGCGAATGGATGCGCAGGTTGGATGATCTTTAGATCATCCAACCGTACAGTTAGAATTATTTTCCTGTTCTGCCAGATGCGATCAGTCATATTTCATAATAGTCTTTAAAGCAAAAACGTAAGCCAAGAATAGCACTGCCTGTGTTCCCTCACAGGCTCCGATTTTCCCAAATCCCCCCGGAGCGGGAATCTGGAAAATCTGCTTGTAGGGGGAAGTTTCCCCCTGGCCCCTCTGCGCTCAAAAATCATAAAATCTCCTGCCTGGATTTCTGATTTTTTTCACTGTTTTTTTGCACGAACAACCCCCGCAGCAGGATTGAAGATTGTGTAAAATCTTTTCAAAAATCCAGCCGCAGAAAGGAGATAAAAAATGGCAAACAGGGAACGCAAAAATGAACTGAAAATATACCTGAGTGATAAGGAACAATACATACTGGAGCAGAAAGTAAAAATCTCCGGCATGAAAAGCAAGTCCACTTTTCTCCGCCGTCTGATTTTGTACGGCTTTGTCTATGACATTGACTATTCAGACCTGCGGGAATACAACTACACGCTCGGAAAAATCAGCGGCAATCTGAACCAGATCGCTAAGCGAATGAACGCAACGGGCAACGTCTATAAAGCCGATGTCGAGGAAGTAAAAAAGCTGATGAAGCAGGTGTGGGATACACAGAAAGCCATGCTCTCAAAACAGCCCTCCATGAAGCAGTAAACCCAAGTGGAATCCCCCTTCCAAAAACGGAATAGTTCCAGTCAGATTTTTCACGCAAATATGCAATAGATAAACCGTAACAAAAGCCAAAATCAGACAAATTTCGCACCATTAAAAAAGGTGTACCGCAGTGGAGTTTCTTTCTTCCTTGCGATACACCTTGATGTGTGCAATATGCCGATAATTTTGATGAATATCCTTATCCTGACCTTAAGTATTTTTCGCTTTATTCTCATCGTTCTACATCTCCTTGTCTTTAAACTATCGTTTCATTTTTCTCCTATCACTCCAACAAAAGTTACAGCAAAAACAGCAGCCCTGGTTTCCAAAGCTGCTGCATCAATGCACCCAAATATGTCTGCTATACAACGGCTTTTTTCTTTTGCCGTTGTACGGCAGATTTACAATACGGATATTTTACACAATTAATAAATACTCTTTTTGTTTTTACGGCTTAATCCGTTCAAAAATAAACGACCCCGCAGCAAGCTGCGGGGTATTGAGAGAGGTCGCCCCACTACATATAGTCGAATATGCTATACTGCTTTGCCTCCGGTTCTTTTTTATATAGTTTCTTATACTCATTTTCTTTTCCTTGATTTTTTACATAGTTTCCTATTATTTCTTCATTTCCATGCTCTCCCACCGTCGCTACATAATATCCATCCGTCCAAAATTCTCCTCCCCATAATTTCCTTTTTACCTGGGGACATCTTTTTAATACTTCGCGTGCTGTTATACTCTTTATGATTTGGATTATTTTCTTCGGACTATATGTTGGTACCGATTGTACTAAAAAATGTACATGTTCTTTATCCGTTCCTATTTCTATAAAGTCTATTTCATATCTTTTCGATATCTCTTCACATGTTTCTTTTATTACCTCATCCACTTCTTCGTCTATTACTACCCTTCTATACTTTGCCGGACATACAAAATGATACATTAGCACTGATACATTGTGTGATTTGTGTTTGTACTCACTCATCCACAACTTTCCCCTTTCCTTTTTTACTATTGTATCATCTTTTTACTTTGCAAAAAAGTTTCTTACGCAGCAAGCTGCGGGGAATTAAACCCTGAGAGATTAAAACTGCAAGAACCATACAAACTATCAGAACAACTAAGCTGGCTGCTTTGTTTCCGATTGTTGCTTCATAATATCCTGAAAGCTGGAACACCGCAGTAATCGGGTAAACAGTTTTCAGAGTTTCAGACATACTTGCAAACAGACCGGCAAAGGAATAGATTTCAGTAAATACCAAAGCAAGCCAATACCCTTTTTTTATACGGGCTACTAATGCCACAATCGGTGAAATAGCAAGAAATACGCCAATACCATTTACAAAATAGGTAAAAAGGAAGCCCCATACTGTCTGAATAGATAATGTTCCGAAATGCATTATAGCTTCAACCGCAAAAGTAATTACAAACAGCAGAAGATAAATCAAAATACTGAAAACCATTGCAACGATCATTTTAACAACAGTCAGTTTCGCTTCATCTACTGGCACAAGCCGCAGTGATTTCAGAGTATCTTCCTGTTCCTCCCGGCAAATCATATAGCTGCCTAACAATGCAATGACAGCCGGAAGCACAAAAAAGGTTGCCAAAGACTGTGCGGCAGTCATAAACCAGCCAGCCCCATCTATATATCGTGAACCCTTAAATACAAACTGCCCCTCTGCAAAGACGATAATAGCAATCATAACCACTGCAAAGACAGCAATCCAAACGATTTTAGAATGACGAAGTTTTCGGCGTTCAGCCCAAAGTAATTGTTTCATACTATCCACCTCACTTTCTTTTTCCTAAAGCCAATATAGCCAACACCACTGAACCCGCACACCATATTGCAATACATATAAATGCAGCCGGAATATTAAGAGTTTGTGTCAAAACCACACCGGGAATATCACGCATGACAATGGCGGTCATACTGGATAAAGGGTGTAGATACATATTAACCATAAGCAGAATAAAACCAAGAAACGTATAAACCAGAGTTAAACATACTGGAAATATATAACTTTTTCCGGCAGCCGCAACCGCTAAAAGCGGCAATATGGCGAAAGAGGTTAATATAGCAATTTCCATACATTTTTTTAGCAAGTAACAAAAACTGCCCCATTCAAATGTTATATAACCGGGAAGCGTACCAAAAATCACGGACAATCCGGCTGTGAGCAGCATAAAACAAATAGAATAAGACAGCACAACAATAAATTTGCTAAAAAAATATTTTGTCTTGCTAATCGGTACAATCCACAACTGTTTAAGCATATCATTTTGGTGTTCATCATACATAAGCATAGTGGAAAATACCCCCAATACGACAGGAAGTATAATCCAAGGCGTGTAGCTGAAAGCAGTCCATTTATAAAATTGTATTGTATCTATGCCTGTCTCTCTAATGTCTCTAAAATAAAAGATTGCAAGAAATGGCATGAGAAGAGCTGCCAACAGCATTAACAGGATAAACTTTCTACGGCGCAGTTTTAGAAATTCTGTTTGTGTCAATTTAAGCAATGCCTTCTCCCCCTGTAATTTTTTTGAAATAGTCCTCCAATGTATCATTACATAATTGAGAACTGATAACTGCCACATCCTGCACCACAAGAGCCTTATTGACAGCCGCCATATCCAATGACGTATTATAAATCCGCAGGGAGTGGTCGTCCTGTACGGAATAATCTGTAACTCCGAATTGCCTTTCCAAAACAAGAGAAGTTTTCGGAATATCAGAAACTTGCAGAAGTATATATTTACTGTTTTTTCTTTTCAGTGTTTCCATGCTGTTTTCTTCCAGTAAGACACCGTGATCAATAATGCCAATATCATCAGCCAATAATGCAATCTCGGACAGGATATGACTGGAAATGAGGATTGTTTTCCCATGTTCGGTACTCAAGTCTTTAATAAAATCTCTTACTTCTGCAATGCCGATAGGGTCAAGACCATTCGTAGGTTCATCTAAAATCAACAGCTCCGGGTCATGCAAAATAGCATTTGCAATACCAAGACGCTGTTTCATACCAAGAGAATATTTGCTGAATAGCTTTTTGTCCCGATAAGGGAGACCGACAATATCCAAAGCATTTTTTACAGCATTTGGGGCAGCAGTACCACGCAGCTTCGCAAATATTTCAAGGTTTTCCGTACCCGTCAGGTTTGGGTAGAAGCCGGGTGTTTCAATAATAGCCCCAATCCGGGGATATACCCGTTTTTCCCTTCCTTTGATATTTTGTCCGAACACATCTATTTCCCCAGAAGTAACAGGGGTTAATCCCAAAATCATTTTCATTATTGTGGTTTTGCCAGCTCCATTACGCCCTAGCAGTCCGTATATCCGCCCTTTTTCTACATGGATATTAACAGCATTGACCGCTGTCTGCTCACCATATTTTTTTGTTAACCGCTTTGTTTCAATCACATAGCTGCACATAATATTTCCTCACTTTCTTAATTATCGTGGTCTTTCTAAATCACATAGTTATACAAGTTTCCGCTTGCTGAATAGTTGGTAAAAACTCTTCAAAATGTTTTCTTCTGTAAAACAATTACACAAACGATTGTCGAAATAATGCCTATAGCCAGTAAAGAAACGGAACAAGTCATCGGTGATGCTGTTATTACAGCATTTCCTGTCCAACTGTTTACCATTTCAATAGCGGCAGGTGAAATGTGAGGATAAATTCCCATAACACTCGCCAAGGGGTGCAGTCCCATGAGCTGGGACGGGGCAAGCACAACAGGCACAAGATAAAGTAATACAGCCCCAATCGGTAAAATGTACCCTTTTGATAGCGTTGCTAAAAATATGATTGGGAGCATGGCAACCGGGATCAGCGCACCGCCAGCCAAAAACAATAGCCCCGCCTGTAGTATTGTTTCCGTATTCAAATCAGTAAAGCCGCCAGCAATTAAGCCGCCAACGATACAGATAACAAAGGTAAACAGGCATAGCCCCAATGACATAAGGATTACAACCGCTATCTTTGAAAAATAAAGCTGTGCTTTGGAAACCGGAATAATCAAAAGTCCTTTTAATGTATCGTTTTTCTGTTCATCAAAGAACAATGTGGTGGCAAACATCCCCAACACAATAGGCAGAAACAGGCTTGTAAGGTTCTTAAATGCCAAAGTGTATAAGTCACCAAAGCTATCCATGAGAGGACTGCTTCTTGATATGCTGCAGGCACGCTCAACCGCAAATACTCCCAAAATAGCAGTAAGAATAAAAATACCCCAAACTGTCTTATTCCGTTTCCATTTCAGTATCTCAGTAAAGATAATTGTCATTGCCTTTTCCTCCTTTCCAATCCCTAATTATATAGCATTAACCTTGCCAAAACCTTGCCGTAACCTTGCTTTTTTCATGTTTTCCTCCAATAAATATACAAAAAGCCCTGTGCTGTTACAGAGCTTTTGGAAATAGTATCGTAAATGTTGCACCCATTCCGGGATTGCTATCTGCTTTAATTTTCCCATTGTGAGCATTTACAAGTTCTGTCGTAATAGATAGCCCCAAGCCATTGCCCCTGGCAGAACGTGAACTGTCACATTGATACATTCTCTCAAAAATATGCGGAATATCAGAGGAGGAAATACCTTTTCCATTATCTGAAATGATAATTTCTACTTGCTGTTCATTCTCCAATAATTTCAAAGTCAATTTATTGCCGCCACTGTGCATAAGCACATTTTGAAACAGATTATTAAGAATGCGGGTATAGGAATGAGGGTCAATACGTAAAAAATATTCATCTTCAGGAATATCAAAATCATATTCAAAATGGTTGCGTTCCAAGGTTGGAACCCACTCTGCGACAATATTGCGGGTCAATTCGTTAAAATCACATAACTCAAAATGAAAAACCTGTTCTTTAGCGTCTAGTTTTACCCACTCAAATAGTGCTTCCACAAAATGTTTTAAGTGACACGCTTTTTCTACTGCAATATGGATATAGGCTTCTTTTTCTTTCCCAGCCACAAGACCATTTTCAACGGCATCCAAGTAGCCAAACAATGAAGCTAATGGTGTCTTTACATCATGGGAAAGGCTTGTCATAAGTCGCTTGTATGCCTGCTCCGATTGTTTTTGTTGGATAAGCTGTGACTGGTTCTTGACCGCAATTTCATTGATTGCATAGCAAATACGCTTTGTCATATCGCTTTTTCTCGCCAAAACCCGTCGGTTCGGATTACCGGACTTTATATCTTCAAGGGCTTCTTCAATAATAGATAATTGTCCTCTTACACGCCTAAGTTTCGTAATAAAAAACAGGACAGCCAAAAGCGCTGTACAGAGAGCAATTAATAAAAATGAATTTAAGTTCATGTTATGCCTCCCTGTTAAAT
The DNA here is from genome assembly GCA_910575475.1 of Lachnospiraceae bacterium. GTDB lineage: Bacteria > Bacillota > Clostridia > Lachnospirales > Lachnospiraceae > Schaedlerella. The sequence continues at coordinate 24,033 of CAJTGD010000034.1, forward strand.
CGGTAACCAACGCCCCGAACAGTCAGAATATAAAAAGGGTGTTCTGGGTCTGGTTCGATTTTTTTCCGTAATTTGCTGATAAACGACATGATATTACTATCATCAAAAGCATACTCTTCCTCCCATACATGGGTATAAATCTGCTTTTTTGTAAACACTTTTCCTTTATTTGCTGCAAGGAAAGAAAGCAGATCAAATTCTTTTCCTGTAAGTTCCACTTGTATATCATTAACCAAAACAAGACGGTTAAGGTTATCTATCGTCATTCCTTGAAATACCATACAATCCGTTTCTGCGCCGGAAACAGTATTGAACAATGTAAAACGCCGGATAAGAGAATTTACACGTGCCATAAGCTCGTTAATGCTAAATGGCTTTGTCAGATAATCGTCTGCCCCCATCCTTAAGCCGGAAACCTTATCTTCCTCACCGCTTTTTGCGGTAAGCATAAGAACAGGCACATTGCTTGTCTGCCGTACTTGTTGCAACACTTGAAAACCGTCTAAGTCGGGCATCATAATATCAAGAATAATAAGTGAACAGGTATCTTTGGTTTCCTCCAATATATGCAGTCCTTCTATCCCGCCGCCTGCGACAACCGCAGTAAGGTTTTCCTGCTCTACGCATTTTTTCATAAGTGCGCAAAGTTCTTTATCATCATCTATAATTAAAACTTTATTCATGTTTTTTCTTCCTTTCTGCTTTTAATCGGGCATCTGTTGGTTTTTCAGCGTCCTTTGGAATCAGCCACAAGCGGCTGAACTTTGCCACGCCCGGTATGCGGTTTTCCTCACATAGCTTTTGCACCCGTCTTTCTGAAATGCCCCATTTCTTTGCCGCTTCTGGGGCAGAAATATACTCTAACATCTTCATTCACCCTTCCTTTAATCTCTGCCATATAATTATATGCGGTCAGGCGAATCATTTCAAGTATTTAAGACCTGCGCCTACGGAATCCATCTCTCTATCTATTTCTTTGTTAGAAACATCTTTTTACAGACCTATTCCCGCCATTCTTGCGAAAACGGCTTTTCGCCCGATAAGTTCCGACTGTTTTTCTTTTGTCAGGCTCTCAAACACACCCTTATACCCTTTTTCCAGCAATGGAGTACCTTTTGCGATAAGATACAGCTTCATATCAAGCCATTCCTGCCATAATGCTTCAAACAATGCCTTGCCGTCCGTAAAAGTTGCATCTTCCTCAAAGCCATGCGGCGGCGTATAATATTTGAGCATCACAAAACCATATCTGCCTACATCAAGCACTACAATATCCGCCATTTCGTACAGCTCTGCAAACGCATCAGCCACCTTTTGACATTTTGCACGTTCTTCATCTGTGATATAAATCTTCTTTTCCATATTGCTTTACCTCGTTTCTTATAAAATTTTACCATATTCATTTTATAAGAACCACCTGCATACCAGCTTTTATTCCTCTTGTTTTGGCAAAACCCACTTTACTAACAATTCACTTCGGAGAACATGGTATCAAGGTTGCTAAGCACCCACCCTTGCAGCATCTCCTTTATGAAATCAGTGATTTTGTCTATGATGCCGCCCATTTATCTTATGAGAACAGGCTGGAAAGCTGTGGTGTCAGCCAGCAAATTAAATTTATCTATTACCGCAGGTTTGCAGCAAATTAAAATCTTCATTCTAAAAAACATTACTATGTAAATGTGCTGTTTTTTCCGGCACATTATTTTCGGTATTGAATCCCCATATTCATTGGTATATAGTGGTGTATGGAACAAAAAAAGAAAGAACCAAACTCCCCAGCCGGTTCTTTCTTCCTGTAATGGCATCCAGTACTAAGGTGGATGCACTAAAAACACTACAATACTATGATAAGAAAAAACTCCCTGATTTGCAAGATCATTCGTATAAAAAAAACATCCCTACAGCTTTTCAATGAATATATGCTGTCTTATTCATGGGAGGATGAGGTCTGTCCATGGTGCGGCTCCAAAGGGAACTGCGTCTCCCATGGCTCTTACATGCGCTCCATGGCTGATTTCACGTATGGAAAGACAGTCTATGGGGAAATCTGTGTCCTGCGGCTGTGCTGTACAAGCTGCGGGCATACCCATGCCATCCTCCCTGATGTCATCATCCCTTACTCTGTATATGGCCTTTTTTTCATCCTGCGGGTGCTGGCGGAATCCTTCCTTCCTCTGCATACGGTAGAAAAACTCTGCGCCCGCTTCGGCATCTCCGTGTCCATGCTTTACCGCTGGAGGGATCTCTTCCTGTCCCACAAGCAGGAGTGGCTCGGCATGCTTGTTTCCGCAGAAACCGCCCCGTCCGCATTCATAAAGGGCCTCTGTTTTCTGGAGCAGTATTCCATTTCTTTTGCCTGTCAGTTCGTCCTCCTGTCCGCGCGGTCATTCCTGCAGTCACACAGAAACCCCGCGGATTACCGTCAGGAGTTTTTTTGACACATCCATTCCTGTGGGGCTTCACACGCCATGGGAATTCCCCTCCCGGCATCCAGGGGGGTATGATGGAAAAAAACAAAGGAGGACCTATGTCTATGGAACATCACGCAAAAAAACTTTCAGGAGCCGCTGCCATAGCGCAGTTCAAGCTCGCAGTCATAGCCCCTGCCATCCACGGGCTTTATCCGGAAGCCTCAAGGAACGCTTATTATAAGCGCGTCACACAGCAACCGCTCACACTCCCGGACGGCAGTACGGCGCACTATAAGCCAGGGGCACTCTCCAAGTGGGAATCCCTTTACCGGAAAGGGGGGATTGACGCGCTCATGCCGAAAGAACGCTCTGACAGCGGAGGGACACGCGCGCTCCCGGATACCGCCGTGGACGAGATCTACCGCCTGAAAGCGGAATTCCCAAGGCTGAACGCAACACAGATCCACCGCCAGCTTGTGGCAGGCTCGTTCATCCCGGCAACCGTCAGCGTGTGCGCTGTCCAGCGGTTCGTCAAGCACCATGACCTGAAATCCGCAAAAAATCCGTCCATGCGTGACCGCAGGGCATTTGAGGAAGACGCGTTCGGGAAGATGTGGCAGGCGGACACCTGCTACCTCCCTTACATTACAGAAAACGGGGTACGCAGGCGTGTCTACTGTATCATGATCATTGATGACCATTCCAGGCTCCTGGTTGGCGGGGAGCTTTTTTACAGTGATAATGCCTATCACTTCCAGAAAGTGCTCAAGGCCGCTGTTTCCGCTTATGGGATCCCGGCGAAACTATATGTTGACAATGGGTGCAGCTATGCGAATGAGCAGCTTTCCCTGATCTGCGGCTCCATCGGGACGGTGCTCCTCCATACAAAAGTAAGGGATGGGGCAAGCAAGGGGAAAGTCTTATACGACGGATTTTTTTATCCGCATTCTTTCCGAAAAGTATTGGTTTTATAGCAGTTTTTTGAGAAAAGATGCGGATAAAAATGTTCCACTGCCTGATAATAGAGGTATCAATCATAAGGAGGTACCTCTATGGATACTTATCAAACTATAGCTCAGTCTGTGTTGGACTATCTGTCCGATCACCAGTATTGTTCTTCATTGATTAAAGCAAACAAACGTTGTTTTGAAAAACTTCGTGTTTATCTGGACGAAAAGAACATCAGCTATTCTCCGGAAGCAGCTCTTGAATGGTTTACACAGGCTAATGATCTTGCACCTTCCGATATCAATCATGGGCGTGTAGCTCTTGAAAGACTACGGGATGTTGCAGAAACTGGTTCCATTCGGATCGAGCATGAAACAAAGCATCTGATGTCATATACGATTTTGTCTTCTTGCATGAAGAACCGTCTCGAGACTTATCTTGAATATAGAAAAGATACATTCTCTGAAGCAACAATAGATAATCATCGCCATTCATGTGCTAAGTTTCTGGCTTTTGCACAGAAAAGGGGCATTCAGCAGATCAGTGGCATTAGCGCAGCACTGATCGTAGACTTTTATAATGATGCTATCTACTTTGGCATTTTTAACAAGCCACAGGTAAACAGTCATGTTTCAGCCATGATGCAGTACTTCTATGAAAAAGGAGAAGTTTCATACAGTTGTACTCTGATCATACATTATCTTTCTCACGGGAAGCAACAGGTCTGTTTTTGGAATGAGATTTCCAATGATGCTCATTTAAAAATCGGTGAATACATGGAATCATCTGAGACCATATGCATTGAAACCCTTCAATTATAAGGACATTCTTGTGCAGCTTCATCGTAATAATGATTACTCTAAAAATGTAACCACTTTGAATAACCGGGCTGTTGACCTTCTAATCCTTTTTCTGGAGATGAACGGGTACGCCTATAACCCTGATATTGCCATGGTCTGGTTTGAGGAAATCCGTCCCCATTTCGGAAAGCAGGCAGATTCCTACCGCAGAGCATTATGCATGATTGCTGACTACCACCATACCTCATCAATCTACTTGGAATCCGTATATCGTGTTACTCCATCTCATTTCTATCAACTCCCTGCATGGTGCTTCTCGGCTGCAGATGGTTATGTCGAAACAAAAATAAAAGAAGGATGGGCACAATCTACTCTAAACATGATCCGAAGTAGCATTACGCGGTTCTGCTTTTTCCTGGATGCTGAAGGGATCCGTTCGTTCGGAGAGTTAAATACTTCTCACATAAAGAAGTTTCATGTATATGACACCCATAAAACACCTCAGGGAAAAAATGCATACAATGCCAGGATACGGAAGTTCCTTATTTATCTTGGTGAACATGGATTTTTAACCAATCCCATGCTTTTTGCATCTCTTCCCCGTACAAGTGCACCGAAGGAAACCATTGTAGTAGTGCTGACAGAAGACGAAATGGCTGAATTAACTAAGCAGCTCAATAAAGATGACTCCAGGCTTACACTCAGAAAAAAGGCATTGCTGTTGCTTGGACTAAAAATGGGTTTAAGGGCATCTGACGTTGCAAATCTATCCTTTGAGGATGTTAACTGGGCATCAGCATCCATAAAATTTATACAGAAAAAGACATCTGTCGAAGTAAATCTCCCTATGCCGACAGAAGTTGGCAATGCTCTTTTTCGTTACATTATGGAGGAGCGAGGTCAAAAATCATCTTCAAAAGTATTTCTGAGCGAAAAGGCACCTAAAAAACCAGTTGGCAGGGCAGTCTGTAGTGCAGCACTCAGAACAGCACTCCCCGACAGAAAAGTGGAAGGTTCCGGTTTTCATGTCACACGTAAAACATATGCAACCCGGCTCCTGAAAAATGGTGTTGGAGCTGACATGGTAGCTGAGGCACTTGGTCAGTGTGGGACATCATCTGTCCATTGTTATCTTTCATTGGATACCGACAGAATGCGCATGTGCCCGCTTTCTCTGTCAGAGTGTAGTGTAGGAGGATGGTCACATGAAAGATAGAACTGCCCGTAAAAGTCTGATTGCACCATATATAGATGGACTCCTTGAGGAAAAACATGCAAACGGTTATTCCTATGAAAGTGAAGAACTGGTTCTTAACCGTTTTGATACATACTGCATTGACAAAAAACTCGAAGCACCTGAAATAACCAAGGCATTTCTTAGCGACTGGATGGAACGCAGTGAAACAGAAGGTTCCTTCAATCATGGTAAACGGATTTCCTGTGTAAGACAGCTTCTCGTATTTATGGCTACATGCGGAATCAATGTATATATCCCTCATGATTTTTGCCATTTCAAAAGGGCCCTGCCTCATATATTTGAAGTAGAAGAACTTGTCAGTTTTTTTCAGAAGTAGATTCTTACTTTCCATCTGATAACAGACCGGCTTATCTACACCGGCTTGCCAATGAGTATCGTCTTTTGTTTCGCTGGTACTTATGCTGTGGACTTCGTAATGCAGAAGCGGCAGGGATACTGACAGAAAATGTAGATCTTGGAACAGGAACGCTGACGATCCTGGATTCAAAAGGAAACAAGGACCGGCTGGTTTATCTTCCGGATGACCTGCTCGAAAGCACAAGGCAGTACCATTCCTATCTGGCCAATACTTTAGGAAAAGAACCAAAATGGTTTTTCCCGGGAATGAATCCGGAAAAACCTTTACCGACAACATTGCCCTCCGGGGCTATCAATGGTATAATATACTTGTAAGGTTGGTAGCTCCATTCCCATAGGAAAGGAGCCTACAATGAACATTAGAGAAGATTATATTTATGCCAGACAGTCCGTTGACCGCAAGGACAGTATCAGTATTGAGAGCCAGATTGACTTCTGCAAGTATGAGCTGAAAGGCGGCAGCTGCAAGATTTTCAAGGACAAGGGCTATTCGGGGAAGAACACCGACCGGCCCGAGTTCCAGAAACTGCTTGACGAGATCCGCAAGGGGAAGGTGCGGCGGGTCATTGTCTACAAGCTGGACCGGATCAGCCGCTCCATTCTGGATTTTGCGAATATGATGGAGCTGTTCCAGGAGTACGACGTGGAGTTTGTTTCCTCCACGGAAAAGTTCGACACCTCCACCCCAATGGGACGGGCCATGCTGAACATCTGCATTGTGTTCGCCCAGCTGGAACGGGAGACCATCCAGAAGTGCGTCACGGACGCCTACTATTCCCGGTGCCTGAAAGGCTTCCACATGAGCGGCCAGGCCCCCTACGGTTTCCGGCTGGAGCCGACCACGGTTGAGGGCATCCGAACAAAAATGATGGTGCCCGACCCGGTAGCCGCCGACCATGTACGCCTGATGTTTGAAATGTACGCCGAGCCCGGGACCTCCTTCGGGGACATAAGCCGGTACTTTGAGGAAAACGACATTAAGGTTCACGGAAAATCGCTGTTCCGTCCCTTCCTCTCCCAGCTGCTCCGCAACCCGGTATACGCGCAGGCCGACCTGGAATTGTATGAGTTCTTCAAGAGCCAGGGAGCGGCAGTCGTCAATGACGCCGCCGACTTCGTCGGGACAAACGGCTGCTATCTCTACCAGGGGCGGGACGTGAAGGAGGACAAGGACAGGAGCCTGAAAGACCAGATACTTGTTATCGCTCCCCATGAAGGATTGGTTTCCTCTGACACCTGGCTGAAATGCCGGAAAAAACTCATGGCGAACATCACCTTCCAGAACGGGAGAAAGGCCCGGAACACATGGCTGGCCGGTAAAGTGAAATGCGGAAAATGTGGTTATGCTTTAAAAGTCACCCGCAACCCTTCCGGCTATGAATACCTCCGGTGTAATAAACGGTCCGACCACAAGGGCTGTCCGGGGTGCGGCACTCTCCGTAAAGTGGAATTTGAGCAGTTTACATTCATTTTTCTAACTATGCCATGGTAAGCCCAAAGCCCAGTTCATAATAATTTCCGGCGGTATCCCGGTATGCATATGCCTTTCCGTTTTCATCCTTCAATTCCTCCGGCATATACCGGTCCTTATCGTATCCCGGCACATCGTTGGGACTGACACACACGCCCTCGCTGTTGACTGCCAGCACCTCGTCTCCGCGGGGCAGTGTGACAGGCAGCTTTCCGACAGGGCAAAACCGCCCGAACACCACATCCAGCACTGCCGATGTGAAGGTATCAAACCCGGCAGTGAGGGCATCCGCCCATGGCTCCACATTTCCCACAAGCCATGCAAGCGTAATATTGATATTGGCGATCACTTTGCCACCGTTGGAATGAACGGCCTGCGCGATCTCCGGAATACGCTTTGCCCCCGAGAGTGTTGTCTCCTCATGTGTCTCCGCTGCAGGACGCCCTTGGGAGTCCACATTGCATACGGTTTTTCGCTCACAGATCTCCAGTTCCAGATATCCTTTTGTGGCGCTGAAATACTCGCCGGATGAGGGGTTCACCATCAAAATGGCGTAGTCCGCATGTGCAGGTTCTTCTGTCAGCTCGCACTCTGCAAGGAGTCTGCGCAGATTTTGTGTTGCTTCCTCTGCCGCCTTTGGATCCTTGCAAAAAGCTTCCGCATATACCTTTTTTCCGGACAGCTTCTCTGTGGACAGCGGGAGCACCCCGCTGTTTTTCAGCAGTACCACGGATTTTCGGTGTACGTCTTCCGCTTCCTCCCAGTCTGCTCTGTCGGAGACGATCTCCGCCGCACGCTTCGGGCTGCGGTATGGGTTGTCAAACAGACCTGCCTGGAACAGCTCCGTCAGGGTGCGTGTAACGGCACGATCCAACGCTTCGTCGGTCAGTACCAGGTCTTCCGGCGCAAATCCCTCCGGTACAGGGTGGGTATCATAGTATCCGTTCTTTCCCCGGTCGTAGGCCTCCCGCCCGAGGGCATTATCGTACATGCCGCTGATCAGATCCACGCCGGATGTACCCACCGCGAAGCCGATGCGCTCTGCTTTATCTAACATATCCACGCCCCAGCACATGTTGTGGACGATGCCTGTGTCGGAATTGATGTAGCCGCGAAAACCCATCTGGCCACGGAGCAATCCATCAATAAAGACTTTATTATATGCAAATCCATAGGGTTCTAAAGGCAGCGGCTTTCCATCCATATCTGTCTGCGCCGCGCTCTTCCCTGCGGAAGGCTTGGAATAATAAGGCATGATCGAAGCCGCATTGTATTTTACAGCAGGCCGAAAAGACGGGATATGATAGTTCTGCAGGCTTCCCGGGGTGGCATAGACATTCCACTGTCCCTCCGCGTAATGCGGGTCGAAGCCATTCTCACGGGGACCGCCCCCGGGGAAATGCTTTACTGTCATGGATACGCCGTCTGCCGTGACGCCGCTCTCGTTTCCCTGGATTCCCGGAATCAGGTGTTCAAAAATCCGTTCCACCAGTGCCGGATCCTCGCCGAAGGTGCCGTAGCTGCGCTGCCAGCGCGGATCCGTGATCACATCCTCCATATACATATAACCTTTTTTCATGCCCACCGCGTCCCATTCCCGCCGGATGCAGTCCGCGAATCTGTCAATGATCCCGATACCGTCCCCTTTTACAGCGGCGGCGATTCCCAGCGTCCCCGGCCAGGCGGCGAACATACCTGCCGCGTCGTTCATGCCGAACACCACTTCCCCGTTTTCATTTCTCGAATTGGACACGACCTGTACCGGTATAAAATGCTCACACGCTTCCGCCGCCGCATGGAGTTGGTTGATCCAGTCCGCCAGTTCTTCCGGCGATGGGTTCGCGCGGAGTATCATATGGCGTGAAAACCACTTTTGGATCAGGTCTGTGGTGCCGGGAAGATGCTGTTCTCCGAAAATATTTTTTCCGTGGATCTCCGTCTCATCCAAAAGCCCTGACTCGTCCAGTATCGTTTCCGTTGTATCCGTGCTCATATGGCCTGCTGCCGGATATTTCCCCATGCGCCAGTCGGAAATAAACAACTGGGCAATCTTTTCATCCACACTTAAGACCTTCACATATGCAGCCGCACGTTTCTCCGGGGACAGCCTCCAGTCGTCATAAGGCCGAAATTCTCCCGAGCCATCCAGATCCTTGAAGTACAGCCCGTCCTTCTCGATCACTCTGCGGGAAACCGTACTGATGCAGGGGCCGTTTGGGTTTTTGTAGTACCGCACGTTTTCTGATGCTTTTTTTGACATATTGTGTCACCTCATTTTCTGCAGTTACCCGGAACAGCAGATATATCTGCGTTCGCAGTTCTGGATAACCATGCTTTTCTATAATTTTAGTATACCGGATGTGTCAAGCCCGGTACATAGCCAGTTCTAATATTGTTACTATTATAACCGCACCCTCATTATTTCCTCATAAACGCCGTCATCGCATCCGCCCAACCCTTTGCGGAAGTTTCTTCTCCAAGCCTGCAGCCATGACCGCCGGCAGGATATATGTTCAGTTCGCAAGGTACACCGGCGCGCTTCAGTGCTTCTCCCATGCGCTTCGCATTGCTTGCCGGAACCAACGCGTCATCCTCGCAGGCCCATACAAAGGTTTTCGGATAAGTAATATCAATGTGCTGTTCCACGGATAACTTGTTACGCAACGTTTCATTTCCGCCTGTCAACGCCTGAAAGCTTGGCTCGTGATCTTCCTCCAAAAAGCTAATGACAGGATAATTCAAACATATTTTATCCGGTTTTACGGAAATTCCTTTGTAGGATTCCGCCAATTTCGGATATCGTTCTTCCAAAATTCCCATTAAAGCCGTCTCAATTTCTTCCGCATACAGTGCGGCAGAGGCGCACAGATGCCCGCCCGCAGATGAGCCAACCAGAAGGACATCATCCGGGTCCGCCCCATACAGTTCCGCATTTGCTTTGACATATTTTACCGCCAGGGCAGAGGATTACTGTTGGTTTCTTTCCTCCCCGGTTTGCTTTCGTGGCCATAAGGCACACTGTTTCTTCATTATTTTTTGCGGCTTCGGGCATATAGCATCCTGAAAATGTTTCACACCACAGAGGGACAAACTCGTAATCGTCAATTCCCTGCAGCATATTACTGATTCGGTTCGCGGATTCTATAAGATCGCCTGCCTGAAACGGCGCTCCCCATGGCATCTTGACTTCTTTCTCCACAATCACCAATGGCTGATCAAGATATTTTTCTGATACAAAACGATCGGTAATCTCTGGAAAAAATATGCCGATTGATCTTTTGATTCCCTCACATGACATAATTTCCCGGATCGTGTTTTGATTTGTAAACATGTAGCTATTCCTCCTACTCTTACAGATTTTAAAATCCGACTGCGTTAGTTGATGAATCATTGAACAAACGTCAAATTCTAATTCTCTCACACCTAATGGTAGCAGTATTCTCCGCTCTCCACCTCGATTGGAGCCTGTCCGGGCAATATCACCCTGGCACTGCAGTCAAATGGTACGGTAAGAGTATATTGGTATCCCTGTTCCGTCTTTTCCCATCCGCAGATATATGTTCCCATCGCACTATGATATTCCCCTTTTACATACTGCAGCCTGGAATCCGGCTTTGGCTCAAACCTGGCTTTACGGAATCCTGGCCGAAGCGGGGACAGTCCCAGCAGGTCCCGGTAGATCCATTCACATACTGCGCCATATGCATAATGGTTCAGGCTGTTCATCCCTTCCGGATTCATATGTCCATCCGGCAGAATGCTGTCCCACCGTTCCCATATCGTGGTTGCGCCCATGGTAACCGGATAAAGCCATCCCGGCATCTCTTTCTGCAGCAGAAGGGTCACGGCATCCTCATGCCTTCCGCAGTCAGACAGGCTCTTGCAGAGATATCCGGTTCCAATAAACCCTGTATCCAGATGCATGTCATTCTTTTCCAGTTTATTGTGAAGCAGCCATGCGATCCTTTCCCTGTCCTCCTCTCTGCACAGTCCGAATGCTAACGCGATCACATACGCTGTTTGGGTGTCCTCTGTACAGTTTCCTTCCGCGTCAAAATATTTTCCTTGAAAGGAAGCGCGGATCTGCTGTGCCAATTCTTCATATTCCGCCGCTGTTTTGTCATCTCCTGTCACACGGGCTGCTTTTGCGGTCAGACAGACAGAATAATAGTAATACGCACTTGCGCAATAATATGGGTCTGTCTTTCCTCTCGGGCCAGGTTCCGAATTATCCAGGGCCAGCCAATCCGCAAAATGAAATCCGCTCTGCCACAGATGCTCTTTTGTTTCCTGTGTACGGATATATTCTACCCATGCTTTCATAGACGGATACTGTAATGCCAATAATCCCTTGTCTCCATAAAACATATATAATGTCCAGGGCAGTATCACCGCCACATCTCCCCAGGCACAGCTTCCATTTGACATTTTTGCGCCTGGGATCAGTTCCACTTTAGGATCCGGGATTACGTAAGGCACACATCCATTTAACGGCTGCTGCTCCAGCCAGACATCCTGCATATATTTTGTATAAAATGCGCTGCTGTCATAATGATAGCAGGCTGTGCCGCAAAAAATCTGTGTATCTCCGGTCCACCCCATCCGCTCATCACGCTGCGGGCAATCTGTCGGCACTTCTACAAAATTACCGAGCTGCCCCCAGCGCGCATTTTCAATCAGCCGGTTTACAAGGGGGGCACTGGTCGTAAGCCATCCGGTACGCTGATTCACAGAGGACAGTACATGCGCCCGGAATCCGGCCGCCCTGATATCACTGCAGCCCTGCACCCGGAGATAGCGATATCCAAAGAACGTAAAATGCGGACGCACAAGTGCCCGATTTCCATTCGATATATAGATCAGGCGCGCTTTCGCGAATCGTAGATTTTCTCTGAAAAATTCCCCATCCTGCATCCATTCAGCAGCTTCTACCTGAATCCTTTTTCCTTTTTGCTCCCGCGCTGTAAAGGAAAACCATCCTGCCAGATTCTGACCAAAATCTAAAACCGTATCCCCATTGGGCGTCACAATAATTTCCTGTGGTTCCAAAGCTTCTGCCTCAAGAACCGGAGGATTTGTCCTTGCCTCTAATTTCGCAAACAAGGCAGCCGCCTCCCCATCCGGTATACATACCGCGCGATCCCCGATTTCCTTTGTACCTTCCGGAATTTCCAGGTTCGCGTCCCATATTTCCCCGTCATAAATATTGCTTTCCAAAACAGGACTTTTCGTATACGTCCAATTTTCGTCACTGGAATACACCGTATCCGCGGTATGTATTTCACAAAGCAAAACCATTTTATCGCCGTATATTTCTGATGCTCCGCCCCGAAAGCCAAACCTTCCCATATACCATCCAGGCGCAAGCATGACTGCCAATTCATTCTCTCCGTCTCTGACATATGGATCCAACTCTAAGGTCTGATACATCAGCCTGAAATCATAGCTATGATATCCTGGTAATAATACTTCCTCACCGACTTTTTTTCCATTGCAATACACTTCATACAAGCCCAGTCCGCATATATAGGCTCTGGCACACTCCCCTTCGGCTGCTCTAAAGGTTGTATGAAATACGTGATGTTCCTTCGTCGGCGCGGTAATCCACCTGGCGGACCAGGAATCCTGCATTTTTGCTGTCTCAAAATATGCCGTCTCACTCATGCCGGAATCACCTTGTTCCGCCTTTTCGGATACTCTCCAATAATACCGCGTATAGGGTTCTAATTTTAAATACGGTTCATACCCTAAGCTGTCCAGCTTTTTCCACCCACTGTCAAACACCAGCTTCTCAAACCGGAGATCCGACGCAATCTGAACCCGTGTATTCTCCCGCTTCTTCGCGCCGCATTCACTGATCCAGGATAATGACAGCCTGGAAAAATCATATCCCACCGGATTTTGTATATGGTTCACTCTTAAAAAATTTATTTTCATCATAGCCTGTTTTTCCTTGCCGAGTTATTATTTTTCTTTCATTTCGCTCAGTTTTAACTGAATTTCCTTCATTTTTTCTCCATCCAGTTCATAAAAATGAAGCGCGATCAGATTGATGATCCATCCTATATAGGGAATCCCGATAAATGTGATCATTGCTACCGCGAAAATCCCGCTGCTCATGCTGTCGCCCGGCTGCGGCAATGCACTTGTATAGCCGATCACGGCCAGAGGGAATCCTACAATAGACGTAGCCAGTGAGGAAACCAGCTTATCTACAAAGGAAAAGATCGTTCCTATAATCCCAGGCGCATAGAACCCTGATTTGCATGTCTCATAATCCGTACAGTCCGCAATCATCGGAATCGCCATGCTGGAAGAAACATTTCGGCATCCCATCGCCACACAATACAGAACTACAAATGCGATGGTCATAAAGTTCAGGCTGCTGAATGAGATCTCCGTGGGAGTTCCTAAGCAAAATAGTATCAACAGGGCTCCATATGTAATCATACATCCAACCGTAAATACCTGCATCGTCTTTTTACTTCCGTGCCGCTTTGCATATTCTGTTCCCAACGAAATAATCACAAGATTTGGCAGGATCGTTAATACTGACATCGTACCATTTAACGCATAGTTTCCGATAATAATACCAAAAATCATGATCGTAATAGAAGAATTACCGGCACACTGCATCGCAAGCTTATCGGAAGCCGCGGAAGCGATCAACATCTGTAACGGCCTATTGCCTTTGATAATATTGAGATAATCTTTCAGTTTCAATTTTTCTGTGTTAGAGGGATCCCCCCAATTTTCCGGAATATCTCTGCTCCAGAGCGCCGCTAAGGACATACAGGTAAACACACCTGCCACTAATAAAGCGGTTATACAGAATTCCTGCATTGCCTGTACTGTAAATCCACCATATTTGGGCGCGATGTAATTGGATGTATATATGGGAATCAATGCAAATACAAACAGATTTCCGATCGCGTCGGCCCGGGTAACAATCGGCCGCTTCTCCTGGTCATTGGTAATACAGGTCTGCCCGGCTTTTGTACAGGCTGTCTGAAACGTATATCCGATGATATAGATCAGATACATTACCACAAACAAAGGCATACGGGCGGCTTCCGGCATACCAGGAGCGACAAAGTACATCCCCAGTAAGCTGATCGCGATCAATACATAACCGCAAAGGATCATGGGGCGGAATTTTCCGATCTTCATATTTGTACGGTCTATAATCACACCGATGATGGGGTCTGTAATGGCGTCAAAAGCCCGCATCCCCGTCAAAAAGCTGGAAATAAATACTACGCTGCTTCCGATCGCGCCAGTGTAAAGGTATGACACAAATACCATCAGCATCATGATAATATTTGTTGCGATATCATTCATCGGAAATAATATCAACTGCCACAATTTTGCTTCTTTTGCCGTTTTTTTCATTGTTGTTTCTTTCATGTTCTCTCTCCTTTTTTTATTGTAGGAACATTATATCAAACGGCATTCTGTGTCGAAATATCAAAAACAGATGAAAAGACTGACGAAATCACACATTGGCTTGACAATGCCCGGGGAACAAATTATACTACCTCTACATAAGGAGGGAGCCAGCCATGATGACTTATAAAGCACTGGATGATCATTTACGGAATTTAACACAGAAAGAACAGGAGTTTCGAGATCTGAAACGGAATAATAATGATTGGCATGAGTTGAAAACTACTTCCCATGACGGTATCGAGGCAGCCGTTTTAAATATTGAGCATTCCCCCTTTGTCCAGGAATATAACAGTAATCCAAACTTTCTGATCGCGCCTCATACAAGATTTTCTGTTGTCCCGGAACACTTTCATAGCTATGTAGAAATGAGCTATATTTATTCCGGTTCTGTCCAGCAGACGATCCACCGTACTCCCTGTGTCTTAAAAAAAGGACAGGTCTGCCTGATTGATACCGGAACCCCGCATGCCATCGGGCTTACATCGGAAAATGATATCATGATCAATATCATGTTATCCAAAGATTACCTGTCCATTCCGTTTTTAAGCCGGATTTCTTCCGACAGTATTATCGCGAATTTTTTTGCCAATGCGATCAGCAATGTAGCTTCACACAATAACTATATCATTTTCCATTCTGAAGGAAGCAGACGGATCCATCTTTATTTTAAAGAATTGTTATGCGAATATTTCAGTCCCTCCGCAAATACAAGACAGGTGATCGAAAGCTTGATGACATTGATCTTTTCAGAACTTCTCAATGTCTATGAGCATGACGAATTTGTAAACCACGGCCACACATCGAATGCCCTGATCTTTCCGATCCTGCGCTATATTGAGTCGAACTATATGACCTGCAGCTTAAAATCGACCGCCAGCTTTTTTAATCTGAATCCAAATTATCTCAGCTCATTATTGAAAAAGAATGTCGGAAAAACATATATGCAGCTTGTCACCAGTGAGAAGCTTGCACATGCCGCGTATTTGCTGAAAAATACACAGCTTCCGATCTACGAGATCGCAAACAGCGTAGGATATGAAAATTTAAGCTTCTTTTTTGAGAAATTTCAGCAGCAGTATCATAAGACCCCAAAAGAGTTTCGTAATCATCAGATTTTTCCTGTAAAATAATGCTTGACTTTTATGTTTTTGTACTCACCATTCTTCCACAATACATTTTTACAGTCCATGTCTCCGTTGCTGATGCAGATCCTGTCCGGCAGGCTCTGCCATATCGTTGTCCTGTATGTAGGGGATTACGTTCTTTAATGTCGGCAATCATGCCCGTCCTGTCCTGCTCCTCGAGCACACACATCAAATTGATTTCTTCCACTGTAAAAATATCCATAGCTTATATCTCCCTCTCCGATTTTTTTCTGTCCCCTTTTCCGGAACTTCCTTCTCCGACTTATCCCTCTGCCGGGTAACTGCCTTTTTCTCTGCCAGCTTTTCCTTTATGGAAATTCTGCCTGTCTGTTTTTCCTCCTGTTCTTTTAAAAGCAGTATAGCATAAAATCAGATTTTATACACAACGGTAAGTTTTGAATCGCTTACGTAAATCACGCAAAAAACCTGCGTAATTTACTCATTCTTTTTTACAGCCCCAAAATTACAATACTGTTATCAAAAGTAAAGGAGAATAAAAAATATGGCTACATTGTTAGAAGCGAAAAACGTAACAAAAATTTATGCAAAATCACAGCGCCCAAGCCTTAATAAAGTATCGTTCAGCGTAACGGACGGTGAATTTATTGCCATTATGGGGGCTTCCGGATCAGGAAAGACTACATTGCTTAATGTTCTTTCCACTATTGATACACCCACGAGCGGCAGCATTACAATAAACGGTGTCAATCTTAAAAATCTGACTGATTCCAAAGCAGCAGATTTCCGCAGGGATAATCTGGGTTTTATTTTCCAAGAATATCTGCTGTTAGACAGCCTTACTATTTTTGAGAATATCGCTGTTCCACTGACTTTACAGAAACTCCCACCGAAAAAAATAGAAAACATGATACGGAGCCTGGCAGAAGCATTTGGTATTGACGCACAGTTAGATAAATATCCAAGTGAGCTTTCAGGCGGGCAAAGGCAGCGTGCTTCTGCTCTAAGGGCTATTGTGAAACGTCCAAGCATTTTATTTGCTGATGAACCAACAGGGGCATTGGATTCAAGTTCCGCAACGGATTTGCTGAACACTCTAAAGGAATCAAATGAGAGCCTCCATACTACGATACTAATGGTCACACATGATGCTTATGCTGCAAGTTTTGCTGACCGCATCCTGATTTTTAAAGACGGCTGCATCATTCAGGAATTATTTAAGCAGAATGCTGACAGGCGTGCATTCTATGAATCCATTGCACGGGAAGTAACAAAACTAGACACAGAAAGGTAGGAAATCATTCATGAACCATTTATCTACGGCACTCAAAAACCTAAAAAGCAATTTTTCCTTTTATGCCCTTTATTTATTATCCATTTCCTTTGTGATTACTATTTTTTTTGCATTTACTTCATTTTCCATGAATAAAGTTATGCTCGAGAAAATATCAGGCGACGGGCGGGTAGAAACCATGTGCAACACGATTTCTATGTTCCTTATGGCATTTGTAATTTTTTATATGGCATATTCAAACCGTTTCTTCCTGCGCCGCCGCACAAAGGAATTAGGTATCTATGCATTATTGGGATATCGGAAATCCACGATACTGTCCTTGCTTACAGCAGAAAATCTGCTCTCCTGTTTCGGGGCTTTCGTGATTGGAATCCTTTTGGGCGCTCTGTTTCACAAAAGCATTGTGTTTGGCATTACAAAATTACTGGGCTTGACAATCAACAATTCAGAGATTCCGTTTTTTAACCTGAATGCCATGGTAAAGACTGCATGTTTTGTTTTTGCCATTATCATCATATTATCACTGTCCAACAGCAGATTTCTTTTTAAATCTTCCCTTATGGATTTAGTGCGGTTTGAAAAAAGTGCGGAAAAGCGGACAAAGTTCCATGCCGTTCCTTCCATAATCGGGTTCGTATCTGTCATTTTGGGATACGGTATTGCTCTTGACATCCTACGGGGCGAAAAATCTGTCTGGTTTTCAGTCGGGTTTTATGCTGTTGGAATACTTACATTTACACTCATTCTTTTAGGAACAGTGCTTTTTATTGCATCATTTCTCCCTTATGTCGTACAGACTGGCAAGAAAAATAAGAAGAAATTTTATACGGAAACAAGAATCATTACTTCACCGGGTTTTATATACCGGATGCGCTCCAATTCAAAAACGCTGATTATGCTCACATTACTGTCAGCCGCAACTTTAACTGTTTCAAGTGCTATGGCTCTCTCCCTGTATTATCCGATTGCAGCAGTATCCCGCATTGCGCCGTCAGAAATCGAGTGTCGTATTGAAAAGGAAAGTGATCTGTCCGCAATCATGGAGATAGTGAACAACTATTCATCCGAAGGTGATATTACATTCCTACAGACCGATATTTATAAAGTTACTTCTACTGCCGGGCAGCTTCCCATGGAATATAGTGTCGGAACTTCCAGGGGAGATGCTGACAACGAAAAAATCCTTCGGAATGCAGGTTTTGAATGTATCTCATATTCTGACTATACCGCCATTCTGAAAGCGCAAGGGCGGCAAAAGGCTTTGGAACAATTTACAGCACTAAACAACAATGAATGTATCTTTGTAAGATACCAGCCGGCTTCCGGCAAGGACGAAACAGGCAGCACTTATCCACTGCTTATAAACAATACTGAAATACCTGTCACTGTGATTATGACCACATTAGATAATCCTATTTCTTTTGCGAACAGTGTTGGTACTTTAATTGTAAGTGACAATCTATACAAAATGTTATCTGAAAATGCTACTCCCGAAACGAAAGTCTTAAGTATAAATGGACGTTCCATAACAGGTAACGAGGATTTGTTTCAAGACCTATCTGCATATTTGGATAAAAGCCCTTACCTGCAGGGCAATTCCCACAGGATACATGAAGTGGTTTCCCTGAGCAGTTCCACCTTTCTGCTGATAGGCTTTCTTGTGGTATTATTCTTTATAGCAACAGGCAGCATTCTGTATTTTAATAACATTTCGGCTATTGCCGATTCAAAATCCGATTACGATATCCTCATAAAAATGGGATATACAAACAGGAAGATAAAAAAAATCATCAGGAAGCAGGCAATCACATTTTTTAGCATTCCGTTTCTGTTCGGATTGGCAGACTGTATCTTTGCCACATTAGTATATAAAACAGAACTTATGCAGAACCTTTTGGCGAACAGCATTGTTTTATACACCCCTACGATATTAGCCATTGTTCTAACACTGATAATTTATCTGATTTATTACTATATGACTGTCCATACCTGCTGTAAAATGATTTTTAGAAAATAAAGACTATGCGAAAATGCCGCCTCTTTATCATCCGGCATTTTCGCACGCTATATGCAAGGCTATCGGAATCATGTAAAAATTTTAGTTGTATGCACACAGATAAATGATATAATTTAGGCATGGATAAGGGGGCAATAATATGAAGCGTATTATCTTTAAGCTTTTGCTTTTTATAAACTCTACCCTGCTTATAATATATATGGGGCTGGAAATAAATATTCAGATGCCGTGCAGCATCAGCAAAATCGTATCATTATTCCTGTCGTCATTGATGTTGATAGACGCTACTTATGTGAGTTCCTGCAACATCAGAGATAATAAAGCGCTCTCTTTGTTTTGCGGTCTGCTGGCATTAGACGGTTGGTATATGCTTCTTTCCGTTTCGGACAACGCTGCAGCAGATATTGTTTTTTATGCATTAAGTCCAGTTATATGGTGCATTTTCATAAATTTCATACTCATGTTTTTATTTCAGGGGAGCGGTTATAAATTCAAAAAAGCAGCAAATCTCTGCCTGACCGGAACCTGTATCTGCTCCCTTGTCGGCATTTTAATATCAGATAATGTGTTTGCATTGCTGTATGACATCCAGTTTTTGCTAAGCTGGCTTTGCTTCGTTTTTGTTGTCGCTTACCATAGAAAAAGAACTGCTTTTGTCCTTAAAGCAGAATGGAAATCCATTCTGTCCTCTCTTGTGGTAATCATCATTTTATTCATTGCATACTGTCTTACCACAATGGGAATAAAAGGAAATCTTTCAAACTTTGGAGTGTATATCCCTGTCCTGCTGTTCTCCATGAGTATTCATAGTATTATACTGAAAGAGCATCACAGTTTTCCATTATCTGCCATATTCAGCAGATTCCAGTTAATGCTGATCCTGCTTTTCGGTGTTGCCGTTTGTGCTCTGATCACAATGACTCTGGGGATCGGCTGGTTATCCTTCCTTCTTATGTTGGACGCCATGTTTGTATTTATCTATGTCTGCAATATCATACTGGATTTTAATTTAAGGCAGGGAAAAGGCAACATGGTTATGGAAAGCAAATACAATGCAGCATTAGCACAGTTACAGCAGGAAGAGCGGATAAATCTTGAATTTTCAAATTTTCTTCATGATAATATACTTCAAGACCTGCTTTCCATAAAAAATATGATGCATAAATCAGCAAGACCTGATATACAGAAAATAATCACAGAAACCCTTGATAGTATGAATATCTATATCCGTGAGCAGATGCAGAATTATCATCCTGTATTACTGTCAAAACTTACCATAAAAGAAAATTATCAGAATTTGCTTGCATATATTGCACAGTTGTTTCCTGAACGCCATGTCGGCATTGTTTTTAACTGTCCGGACTCTTTATTTCTAGTTCCGCCTTATGATATTTTCATATACCGGCTTATGAAAGAACTCGTCACGAATGTTTACAAACACTCTACCGGAGAAAAAGCATGGATAACACTTACACAGGATAATGGAATGATCGTATTATGCGTAAAGGATAATGGGAGTGCTGATACCGACAGCCTCACCTCTGTAGACTCATCAAAGCACAGAGGTCTTGCATTAAGCACCGACCGTGTTCATAGCATGGACGGCACTGTAAGTATAACCCAAAATTTCCCACATGGAATCTGCGTCTGTATCAGCCTGCCAATGAAAGGAGATGCTTCTTATCAATATTTTATTAGTCGATGACCACGTTCTATTTTCCAAAAGTCTGGAAATTGCATTATCAGACTACCCGGAAATAAAAACCTTTAAAAGTATCAATGATATTTCCCTGTTGGATAAATTCATTGAAGAAGATGCCCCTGACATCCTTCTTATGGATATCAATTTAAAAAATATAGCATCTGAAGACGGTCTGGAATTAGCAAAGCGGATATTATACAATCATCCAGAGCAAAAAATTGTTATCCTGTCCGGATACGATCTTCCGGTATACCGCAACGAAGCTAAAAAAATCGGGGCAAAAGGATTTATCAACAAAAATACAGAACCAGAAATGCTGATAGCTTTTCTTTCACAGATAATGCAGGGAAAATTTATCTTCAACGGTTCAATTCCATTTTTAGAAGAATTAACTGACTGTGAAAAACAGATTTTGCAACTTATAGCAGACGGCAGAAAGAGGAAAGAGATTGCAGCCACGCTTTATATCAGCGAGCGTACCCTCTCCAATCATTTACAACATATATTTGAAAAACTTGATGTTTCCTCCTCTGTCGAAGCTGTAACCAAGGCGATTCAATTAGGATACATCCCGCCAATTTGTTAATTTCACATCAACTTTACAACAGTCCATCATCTGACGAACTGCCAGCGTGGAAAAAGGATAAAGACCTTCTTGATTGGTTGAAATCTTTGTAAGGGTTTACCCCTGATTATGCAAAGTTCAAAAGAGCCTATACCCTATAAAATCAGCAAAAGTGTAGGCTCAACTTTGCATAATAACTTACTTTTCATAACCCACGCCGCCCTTCTGATTGCATATCGCTATGGTTTTACAGTTTGACATCTTGCGCTTTTCCTCCTTTCGCTGTATTCATAACCGCCTTTTATAAAGTCGGCTATGTATCAGCCGCAGTATTTGTTCTCAACGCCCCCTGCGGAAAGCGATTTGCTTTGTACGGGAAGCACTAAGGCTACGGTGAGCTGCACCGTATCATAGGAATTTCACCTCTGCCGGGTTCTCCGCCAGCCCCATAGGGAAGTATCATTATCATTCTGACTGTCATTGCCAACCCCGGTAGCAGTCCGAGTTTCAGGACGGGAGTTCTCGCTTGCTCTCATAAAAGAGAGGTTATGGCGTACCCTTCTTCGGGCTATCATCAGAAATAAAGTCCTTAGTGCCTGTATATTCAGTTGTCAAAATGCAGCGAAGGGAGGCACTCCGTTTAGGAGTGGTTTTTTAACCCCTTCACCTATTTGGAATTGAAAGCCGAAATGACAACCTATTTTCAGAAAAAAACTTGAAAAAATTTTTTTGATTTCTGATTTTTACTCTTAAACGCAAAAAATCCGCCTGCTTCCCAAACGGAAAACAGGCGGATTGACTTTTTATTTATATATAACGAACTGTTATGTGTTTTTTACGAGCCTTCGACAGCTTAATTAGAATATCATCAACAGCGTCCGTGTATCTGCCCTGCTCTATCAAACTGTTTTTCAGGCTAATCAGCGACTGAATAACCCTGCTGTATTCGCTGTCATCAAGATACAGATGATATTTTGCTTCTTTCATTTACTCCATCTCCTTAGACTGATATATTTGCTTCCGCCATTCCTGAAACCGCTTTCTGATAATGGCTGCGTCCTTCTCATCATCAGAAGTTATAAAGATATGTACGCTCTGATAGGCTTTCTTTACTTTGCGGATATATTCGATTTCTCCCTCGTTTGCCTTGTAGGGCAGCTTCAGAAGTTTTATGCCCTGCTTACGGCATATATAGGCTTTCAGCCGTTCTTTTTCCTCTGACAAGTCTTTTGATTCAATCGCCAAGCTCTCATTCACAATGTAGATTTCAAGGGAAGTCCGATTTCTGTATCCGTATTAAGCCGCACCTGCAGTCCCTTTTTCCCTGCATAATAGCTTACCGCCAACTGAGGAAATACGCTTCGGTATTCCTGCTCACATACCGGACAGCCCTTTTCTTCTACGGTACGCTCATAAATCTTTGCTTTCCACGAATGACCGAGAGAGCATTTCCACCATACGCATTTCATTGAATTTCTTGAAAACGCAGCAGGAGTAATGTCTTTATTCTTCTCATAATCCCATTCATCAAGCAGATGTGCGTCTGTTGTTGCCAAATCATTATAACCGGGCAAAACGGCACGATCAGCACATACCGGGCAGACTGTTCCTTTTATCCGGGCATAGACAACTGACTTCCACTCGTTGCCGCACTCTCTGCATTTCCACCATACATTTTTTCGGGATTTCTCATTTATCATATCCGGCGTAAGCGGAAGGTTGCGGTCTGACCATTCCTGTGCTAATTCAGGCTTCAATGTGGCTAAATCATTGATTCCCTCAATTACTCTTGCTCCTGAGCATATAGGGCAGTTCTCGCCCTTGGAGCGAGCCTTAACGCTTGTCTGCCATTCGTGACCGCAGGCAGCTTTCCACCAAACGATTTTATTTGAACCATAGGTTATTTTATCGGGTGTAAGCGGAAGATTTTTGTCCGACCACTCACGCACAAGCTCCGGGCGCATAATCGCTAAACTGTTACTCATAATCAAACCTCAACCTCCTTTGCAATTACATTGTATTGGAAATCAAAGAAAACTTGTAGTTTGCGACCGGATACACCGTACAACGCAAAAAAGACCTTGAAAGGTATTATCCTCTCAAGGTCTTAATCTTAGAAATTATACGATTTTTCAGCCTCTGCACACTTTCCTGCACCAAATGATGTAAATTTGATGTAAATGTGTACTGATGGGGCGTATCCCGGCATTAAAGCACATCCCGTTTTACCGGGGAAAACGATACATCTTAATAGAGCTTTGCGCCTGCCGGAATGTGGTTGTCTACCATCAGAAGATGGAGTTTTTCTACACCTTCCTCATTGTGAACAGCGCTTATCAGCATACCGCAGGAATCAATACCCATCATCGGTCTTGGCGGAAGATTGGTGATAGCGATACAAGTCTTGCCGACCAGTTCTTCCGGCTCGTAATACTCGTGAATACCGCTTAAAATCGTCCTGTTTTCGCCTGTGCCATCGTCTAATGTAAACTTTAAGAGTTTCTTTGACTTCGGTACGGCTTCACATTCAAGCACCTTTACGGCTCTGAAATCCGATTTAGAGAAATTCTCAAAATCAACGAAATCCTTGAATAGAGGCTCAATCTCTACCTTAGAAAAATCAATCTTCTCCGGCTCTGTGTTTACATCATTTGCAACCGCCTGAACATCCTTTTGGCTTACATCATTTTTCTTATTTACACCATCTAAGGACTTCATCGTCGGGAATACCGTAAAAGTTAAAGCATTATTAGGTATTATCCCGTATTTAAGCCTTTTACAGCTATTTGCGTTAATGCATTATCACGCATTATTAGGTACTATCATTTCAAAATTCGTTGCAATTTTGTTGCAAAAACTCTTTTTTGTTACATGAGTCCCACTCAAGGACTCTTTCCTAAAATACATCGTATTTTTGTGCTAAATTCCTCATTGATTCCATTTTTTTCGTATCTGTGACCTCGGCATATATATCCATTGTGGTTTCTATATTAGCATGGCCCATTATGGATTGAATTACCTTAATGTTGGTTTCCTGTTCACAGAACCTTGTGCAGAAAGTATGCCTTAAATGATGGCAGGAGAAATGCGGTAAAATAATCGGTTGCCTTCTCTCCTTTTTCGCATTCAGCACCTCTTCCGCATTATAGTTCTCTGAAATACGCCGGATTGTCCGATTGATTGTCTGTGGATTATGTACGTTTCCAAAACGGTTACAGAACACAAATCCCGTCATACCATCAATCTCAGTACAATTAAATCCATTTTCCTTCTGCGCTTCGTATTCCTCCTGCAGAGCTTCATACACTGTATCCATCATTGGGATTACCCGTATGCCAGCTTCCGTCTTTGGCAAGGACACCTGTAAAACGCTTGTCCTCTTTTTTGCTCCCTCTAACGGATAATACACAACACTGTGGTTAATACTTATCGACCTGTTCTCAAAATCCAGATCCTGCCACCTCAATCCAATGACTTCCCCAATCCGTCCACCTGTTCCAAGCAGCACCGTGAATAAAGGTGCCCAATGGCAATATAACGGATTGTTTCTGGTGTACTCCATAAATGCTCTCTGCTGTTCTAACGTCAATGCATGTCTGACACCATGATTTTTCCCTGGCTTCTTTTTAACCTGAGCCATAACACCATCACTGGGATTGATACGGATAATCGCATCCCTGACCGCAAGCTGGAATGTTGGATGTAACACTGTATGTATGGTTTCCAATGTATTAAGTTGCAGATTCTTCTCATTAAGTAAATGATAATAAAAATACAATACATCAGAATACTTAATTTCCCCTATCTTTCGCTTGCCAAATTCTTTCCTCACAAAATGGTCATACATATACTTATAATTTGTATAAGTAGTTTTCCGCAGGTCAGTCTTTGTCGATATATAGCGGTCAAACACAAAATTCAGGTCCGCATTTCCAGCCGCATAAACATCCAAACCGTCAAGCTGATCTCTCAGTAACTTATCTTCTTTTTCACGAAGCGTTCGCAAGTCATTTGCGTAAATATACTTTCTTTTCCCATAAGGATCGGTATATGTATACACATACCTCATATCCTCTGTCCGTTGACTTTCCCCTTTCCTTAAAGCCCTGCCTTTGTTATCTTTTCTTGATTTTGCCATCTCTACTCCTTTATATGGAAAGAGATTCTGTAACACTTCAAGCATTATGGATTCTGATATAGTAATTCTATCCCCTTTATCAATGCTTGTGTCATGGTCATATTATGACTGGCAGCATACTTAATGAACTTTTCGTATTCACTATCGGAAAGCCGGATTGTTATTGACTTCAACTTAGGAGAATCCTTTTTGGGTCTCCCGATCTTCGCCATCTTATATGCACCTCCATTCATAACTAAATCTATTATAGTTTCTGTAAGACAAAAAGTCAAGTATTTTCGTCCGACAAAAATATTTTTTTCAGAATTTCTTTCCTAGACTATCCTCTAACTCTAAATGTTTCCAAATACTCTTCAAAAATATCACAGTTGACCAATACCAGCTTATCTAATTTATATATGGCATTTGCATCTTTTGCCATCTGCTCAAATTTTCTTTGACACATACTGTATAACTCCGCACCTTCTTTATATCTAACAAATCGTTTCTTATTTACATTACGTGGCATTCTCTGTCCTCCTTCCAAAATTTATATCCTGCAGGCGGCTGTCAGGAAACAGCACCATTGGAATCTCACCATCTTTTCAGACCGGAGCAGCTTATCTCCGGAAGTATCATTGTCAGAAACAGCATCATCGCCGCAAAGTCCCTATCTCTTTGCCAATAATCAAATATCTATCGCTCGTACCTTTACTTCAATGTCTATATCAACATTCCATCGTTTTCAATATCCGCCACTTTGCGACACGATGTTGTAAAGTTTCAGATACAGATAGTCATGGCGCATTCATTAAATAGCTCAACTGTTTCATACGTCCTGCAGGATTCTCAATATGAAATTTTCAAGGTACAAAAAATACGGCCAGTCTGTTTCTATGCTCGTATGCCCTTATATGGAACCGGGCGGAAAGCCAATGTTTTAGCAATCAGTTTTGTTTCCAGCCGTCTGCGCAATGATTCATCCACACAGTAATGCGTCTGCCCAAACTCGTCATACATTTTTCTAGTGGATAATTTCACTATGTAGCTCTCATAATGCTTCAATACAGCCTGGATCGCCTGTGCATCCCCTTCTGATGCCGCCTTAATAATATGAAAAGGCAGCAAATTTCTTTCTTCTGTACGCTTATTCTTCTGCTCCATCCATATTTTCCTCCATAAGTTTTTTAAGTAATTCAAGCGAGCGTGTCCTATGCTCCCGTATCGTGCTGTGTACCAGCTTCATTTCCCTTGCGATCTCTGCATCCGTCATCTCCAGAAAATAAGACAGAAGGACCACATTCCGCTTTTTCTCTGTCAGAGCCTGCAGTGCTTCCACAAGCAGCGTGTCTTTTACCTCTATGTCATAGCCAAGAACCCGGAAATGCGAACTGTCTAAATTGTATTCATCCATCACAAAAATACTGTCCAGTTCCTTTTCTTTCATTTCAGAAAAATTTACTTCGTGGTTCCTCTGGTACTCCATATGCCGGTAGTAATTTGCCGCTTCGCCGTCCAATGCTAACTGGCACAGACGGTCAAACTGATGCATGACCGTCAATTCATCCTGAGAAGGAGATTGTTCCATTCGATTTCACCTCCTTCCCGTTCCGACTGGCAGAAAGAGAAGGCATAAACTTCCCTTCATTCTTTCTCCCAAATGGGAAGGCCCGTTTTAACGGGTCTTTCCAGAAATTTTTCAAAAAATTTTCAGATATATAAAAAACGCCCGGACAGATATAGCTCTGCCGGACGATTCTTATTGTGATGATATTCTTTTTAACTACATAAACATACTCTGATGCACTACTTTCAAGAGTGTCTTTGGAAACAGGATTTAAAAAGATTTTTTTAACAGATTTACCTGCCTTTTACCCCTGCCTGCTTCTAAAAAACATCTGCCATCTTTGTTCTGGCAGAAACGGCAGCAAATTTCCAAAATATGCCCTTCTATGTGCATTTCCACTCCCACACAATCAAAAGGCATAAGAAAAACACCCAAATAAGCCTTTGGTGATTGCATTTTTTTACAACCACAAAGGTATTGAGCGTTTGATTGGTAGCCTATTACACTACGAAACATTCATCTTTTACACTTTTCACATTTAAAAGGTATTGTTATACACTACTAAAAAGAAATCATATGAGGTGAACATTATGTCTGAAATTGATCCAAAATTTGGCGAACTAATAAAGAAAAAGCGTATCGAACGTCGGCTTACACAGGAAGAAGTGGCCGAACTGATTGGCTGCCATCCGCAATATTACAAAAATTTAGAAAACGGAAAGGGTATGCCAAGCCTGCCTATGTTCTGCAGGATTATGTGGGCACTCCATATCTCCGCTGATGAATATGTATGGCCTGAGCAGTACCTTGATAACCCTACATATAAATCCCTGCTGAACTTATTAAGCCGATGCGACGAGTACATGCTGTCTGTGCTACACGCCACTGCCGAAGCCCTCCTTACAAATGCTTCTCACAAAATAGATGATAAGATGGAAAAATAGAATTTTTATTGAAGAAATTATAGATTGTTTATAGAATTTGTTTATTCTTCTCGAAAGAGACATCTTATAAAAAAGACCCACCTTTCATTTCGGTGAGTCTTTTTCTAGGTGTGCTATTAATTTTTCTACATTTTGATTTGATGATAAAATCCCCAATCCAGACAAAATCTGGAAAGCATCCAGTATCCCCTGCAGATATGCCTCTTGTTGTTCTGCAAAAGCCTTTGACTGCATCTGATCTGTGTAGCGTTCTAAAACGACTCTGGATGAATCCTCTAATTCAATCATCGTCTGCCTGTATTCTTCTTCCAGTTCTGCAAGTTTTTCTGATTCTATCTTGCAGCTATCCAGATGTACCAATGTTTCCCTGCTCATGTCCTCACATCGCAAATTCTGCATAAACAATTCCAGTTTTTCAGTAATTTCGTTTTTCATCTTCTCACCCCTTCCTACATATAGTATTCTTACATTATAAAATAAGCAATGATGATATAATTCATGCATCACTGCCTACTCTATTTTTTCATTGAATTTATATCCAATTCCCCAGACAGTCAGAATATAAATCGGATGAGCCGGGTCTGGTTCTATTTTCTTACGGATTTTGTTAATATAGGCGATGATATTTTTACTGTCAGAAAAATAGCTTTCTCCCCAAACCTGGTCATAAATTTGATTTTTCGTAAATACCTGCCCTTTATTCCTTGCCAGTAGTTCAAGAATATAAAATTCTTTTTTCGTCATTTTAATTTCTTTATCATGTAAGAGAACCTGATGTTTTGACGAAATAATCTCCAGTCCATGAAACGAAAGTATATCTGTGTTCCGAACAACTACTTTGGGTGAGTAACCATGATCTGATATGAACTTTATTAAACTCTCA
This sequence comes from Lachnospiraceae bacterium, assembly GCA_910575475.1. Lineage (GTDB taxonomy): Bacteria > Bacillota > Clostridia > Lachnospirales > Lachnospiraceae > Schaedlerella. The sequence goes on from CAJTGD010000034.1 coordinate 52,922, forward strand.
TAAAAATCATTATCTATTTTCTCTAATCTTATAAGCAGTAAATCCACACCATTTTCAATCCTTTCAGTACATCAAATATATTTTGCTTCCATATGAAAGAAAGCCAGCAGATAGAATTAAGTCTGCTGGCTTTCTTATCTCCAATATTTCAGCTCATCGAAATTCTACAGCCTCCATAAAGTATTTTGTTATTAATTATCTCTTAGCGCTTCAATCCTCATCATACAGGCCAAACAGATTCAAAAATTTCTGCCACATATTCAAAGTCTTTGCTTCCTTGGCATTGTCCTCTTCTATCTCTTCTATCTGGATTCCACCTGTTTTAATCACAAATTGCACCTTATCTATATTTGTATTTTTATCAGACACAAAAGATACAACTTCCAAATCACCTCCGGTAACAGTTTCCAGCAATTCGTCAATTTTATCTGTAATCTCTGAATCCATGCCATCAGTTTCTTCCCGCATTTCGGAGGTTCCGTCTTTCAATTCTCCTGCGCCGTCATAAAGCTGCGCTATGCCAGAAATCAATTCCGCAACCCCTTCATCTAAAGTGCCTGTGCCGTCCTTTAAAGTGCCTGTGCCATTGTATATTTCCACAATACCAGAAAGCAATTCTCCTGTTCCGCTGTATAAACTATCACTTCCGGTTTTTAATGCACCACTCCCAGAAACAAGCTTGGAAGCCCCGTCAGTAATCTGCGAATAACTTGCAACAATTTTTGCAACCGCATCTGTATATCGTTTGATGCCGCTGTCTAGCTTTTCATACTCTGTTACCAATGTATTTACCGCTGTGGAAAGTTCCGACATCTGATATGCCAGACCTCCGATTTTATTTACCAATTCTCCAATTTTGCTGTCAAAGGCTCCATAATTCGCTTGTAAAGCTGCTGCGCCCTGCAGTAATGCAGACAAGTTAGAATTGATCGCTGATAGATAACTTTCAGTTCCTCCTATGCTTGCATTATTAGCGCCAAGCAATGCAATAATATCTGAAAGGCTCCCAAGCTGCGCTTCCAAGTCTCCGGTATCCATTCCTGCATTTTTCATACTTTCAATCTGGGAGGACAGGCTGCTGATCAGTCCTTGTAAATTTCCGATTGCTGTTTCATTTTTCTGGCGAAGCCCATCAATATCTAACCCATTCTGAAGCATGGTCGCTTTATATGCGCTAAAACTTATATTATCCTGTAATGCAGTGATCCCTGCAACAAGATCATCAATTCCACTCTTTATAGCAGAAGATGCGTCTGTCAATGCGGTCAGATCTTCACTTGTTACAGATACACTGTTTAATGCTTCCTGCAGTTTCCCAAGCGCTGATCGAAAAGAAGAAGAGCCATTTACAAGTTCTGGCGACTGTCCATTTAAAGCATTCAGCGCTTCCTGCATTTGCCCTATTCCGCTATTCAAAGAATGAATTCCTTCATCTAACTCGTTTACTCCATTTTGCAGTTCTGCGGCTCCGCTTTGCAGGCTGTTCCCACCGTCTTTTAACGCAGAGGCGCCATCCTGTAGTTTGGCAGCTCCATCTGTCAGGTCATGTACCCCATAACTACACTGTCAAGTTTCCCCTCATAATAAAGTTTCTCAGCAGACGTATGGATTGTCACGGCATTACCCGAATAATCCACCTCATCCGTGGTAGTCATATTTCTTATATTCTGATATTTTCCATAATCAACAACTTTTCCGCCTTCTACATTGAAAATATTGACCACATTGATTTCCTTTGCAGAGCCGCCATTAGGGGATTAGACTTTTCATTAACGAAAGACTATCGATATTATATCCTGCAAAAATAACAATATTTTGATAATCTAATCCATTTTTCTTAAAACTGGGGGATACATCCCTACCCACAGATTTCTCCAAAATTTATACGTAAAAATTGACAATCCTTAATTATAAGATAAATTATTTCTGGTCGATTACGGACTGAATCTGTTTCATCAGCTGATCGTAGTTTGCTTGATCGTCAATTCCGCCCATCAAAGGCTCGCCAACGATATTTCCGTCTTTATCAACAAGAACTGTTGTAGGGAATGCCATAATGTTGCCGGCGTATTTTCCAACTGTTGAATCAGAATCGAAAGTCAGATTCTTGTAGGAAGCACCTTGAGCTTTTAAGATTTCTTTCGCTTCTTTGATTCCATCCTGATTGTCATCTAAAGTGTCTGTATTGATACCAACAACTTCGCCACCCATTTTCTTGAGTGTTTCGTTTAATTCATTCAGTTTAGAAAGCTCTCCAACGCATGGCTTGCACCCACTGAACCAGAAGTTTACAACTGTAACTTTGTTATTAGTGAAAAGGCTGTCATCTACATCATTTCCATCCAAATCTTTTCCTTTGAACCTGTGAAACACACTTGCGGATTCATCTAATTTGGAGGAAGCACTGTCAGAGGAATCAGATGCAGCAATCTCTTTCTCAAGCTTTGCAATTTCTTCTTCGATGCCGCGGATCGTCTCAATGTCTTTGCTCAGAGTTTCATACTCTTCTTCTGAGAAGGAATCTTTATTAGATTCAACTGTACTTGCAAGGACGTCTGCATAGTTTTCACTCATGGCATCACCGTCAGTATTCTTGCTCATAAAACCAAATACTTTGTCCCAAGCGTCTTTGTGATCAGCAAAAAGCTGATTTTCCTGCTGGTAAAGGTCGTTCAGTTCATCTGTGCTTCCGGCATCTACAGAGGAAGTGGATTCCTGTTTCTTATTGTTTGTTGAGGAGGAAGCGCTTCCGCAGCCTGTGAAAGCAAGAAGTACGGAAATGGCAAGTGATGCAGCGATTACCTTTTTTAATTTCATTGAGTTTGTTTTGATTGATTTGTTTTTCATAATTTTAAAGCTCCTTTTGAATTTCATTTTATTGATTTTATCTTAGTTTATTGTCAGCCTGTTTCTTGTTTGAAAATCCGTAATGATAGCAGATTGCATCAGTCGGGCAGGCTTTCATACATTCTCCGCAGCGAATACACTCCGGATGGTTCGGTGTGTCTACTACATTGACATCCATTTTGCAAACACGGCTACACTTCTGGCAGCCAACACATTTCTCGTGATCCACCTGAATCTTAAGAAAAGATACTCTGTTAAACAGAGAATAGATGGCACCGAGTGGGCAGATCCATTTACAGAATGGACGGTAAAGCAAGATGCTTAAGATGATAAAAAGCACAAGGATTGTGAACTTAAATGTAAACAGATGTCCGAGTGCAGAACGGATTCCTGAGTTGGCAAGTGACAGAGGAATTGCGCCTTCAAGTACGCCCTGTGGGCAAATGTATTTACAGAAGAAAGGATCTCCCATACCAAGTGAATTGGTTACAAATGCCGGAAGCAGTATAACAAAGACGACCAGAATCACGTATTTCAGATACCGTATGGGTTTCAACTTTGCGGTGGAAAATTTCTTACCCGGAATCTTATGCAGCAAATCCTGAAACCATCCAAACGGACAAAGGAAACCGCAGATAAATCGTCCTAACAGAACTCCTAACAGGATGAAAAATCCGGTGATGTAGTAGGTGAACTTGAATTTTGAGGAACCAACTACAGCCTGGAAAGCTCCAATCGGACAGGCACCTGTGGCGGCCGGACAAGAGTAGCAGTTCAGTCCGGGTACACACATTGTCTTTACATTTCCCTGATAAATTTTTCCTTTCCATAGATTCGGAATGTGAATGTTTGTAAGCAGTGTTGCAGCGGCCTGAATCCATCCGCGGAAACGGACGAAAATGTTTTTGTTTGATTTTATTTTCTTATCCAATTCCGACACACTCCATACATAATTTTATTGCTTTGCTGAGTACTACAGCGGCTTCGCCGCGGAAAATTCCGCCAAAGAAAAGAACCAGACCGGCTGTAAGTAAAAGAATCTGTGATGCTTTTTCAGATTTCATAAAATACTCCTTTCAATGTTCAAAGTCAGTTTATTGACTTTTCGATGTTGGCATTATACAATAGGAGGTGTAAAATTTCTGTTAAGAAGATGGAGAAAAATAAAGTGAAATTATTAGTCGTTGAAGATGAGAAGAAATTATGTGACATGATCGCGAAAAGTCTGCACCAGACCGGCTATGAGGTGGATGTGTGCAATGACGGAGAAGAAGCATTGGATATGATTTATGCTGAAATGTATGATCTGATCGTGCTTGATCTTAATCTTCCTGGGGTGGATGGGATGGAGATTCTTCGGGAACTTCGTAAAGAAGATGAAGAGACAAAGGTATTGATCTTGTCTGCGAGAAGTCAGATTGCAGATAAAGTTGAAGGGTTGGATGTAGGTGCGAATGATTATATGGAAAAACCATTTCATTTGCAGGAACTCGAGGCACGCGTGAGAAGTCTGACGAGACGAAAATTCATACAGAAAAATGTCTGCCTAGAATGCAACGGCATTCGGTTTGATATAAGAGAACGAGTGGCGTATGCAGAAGAGAATCCGGTTGCGTTGACGAGAAAAGAAAATGGGATTCTAGAGTATCTTCTTCTGAATCAGGGCCGGCCGGTCAGCCAGGAAGAGTTGATTGAGCATGTTTGGGATTCTTCTGTGGATAGTTTTAGCGGCTCTATTCGTGTGCATATGTCTTCCCTGAGGAGAAAACTCAAGGCGGGACTTGGCTATGATCCGATCGTAAATAGGATTGGCGAGGGTTATAAGATAGGAGGAGATGGCAAAGCATGAGAAAATTATCACTCCAGTGGAGACTGACAATCCTTACTACAGTGTTGATCACAGTATTGTGCGGATGCCTTACATTTTTCTTATATAAGAATGGAGTCTATTATATCGATACACTTCAGGAAACAGTTACAGATCAGGGAAAAACACCGGAAGCACTATACATTGAGATTCCGGATAATGAGTGGGACAATTTTGCATCACAATTTGCTACGGAGGTGTATAATTCGAAATCCGATTATAGAAACAGAAGTCTACTGATCACAGGTGTTGTAGCGTTACTTGGTGGAGCGGTGACATATTTTATTAGTGGTCGTGCATTAAAACCGCTCAGAGAGTTTTCTGAGACAGTTGAAAAAGTACAGGCACAGAACCTGGCGGATTATACGATCGAAGAGAATAAGATTGCAGAGTTGGACATACTTCGTACGTCTTATAATAAGATGCTTTTGCGACTGTCGGAATCGTTCGAGACACAGCGCCAGTTTACCGGGAATGCAGCGCATGAGCTGCGGACTCCTTTGGCATTAATTCAAGCACAACTGGACCTCTATCATGCGTCAGAAAATCTGGAGAATGGGGAAGCGGCGCAAGAGACGATCCAGATGGTGACAGAGCAGAACGAGCGTCTCAGCAAGTTGGTCAGAACACTTCTGGATATGAGTGAGTTACAGACAGTAGCGCGCAATGACAAGATCGAACTTTGCGGACTAATCGAGGAAGTGCTGGCAGATCTGGAACCGTTGGCACAGGAAAAAGGTGTTGCACTGATACAGAAATCGCAGAGTACAGTAGATGAGAAAGAAGAGAATGCAGGCGAGGGTCTGATGCTGACAGGAAGTGATATACTGATCTATCGGATGCTTTATAACCTTGTTGAAAATGCGATTAAATACAACCATGCAGATGGAAAAGTTACGGTATCGGCAGAACGAAAGAGGAAAGAAGTTGTTCTGACGATTGCAGATACAGGAAATGGAATCGATGAGACATTCCGAGAGCAGATCTTTGAACCATTCTTCCGGGTGGATAAGTCAAGAAGCCGAAAAATTGGCGGTGTAGGTCTTGGACTTGCAATGGTACGCGAGATCGTGCGGGCGCATGACGGGAAGATTGAGGTTCATGGAAATGAGCAGGGCGGAACGACATTTGAAGTGAAAATGAGTATAGAAAGACTAACTATTAAAAGTCAAATCTAAAATGAAAGCTTTTTGAATGAATTGCAGAAACGCATTTCAGATATATTTGAACCTTGAAAACTGTATGACAACAAGAGCATCTTTATAGGTGCTCTAAAAGGAGATATTTACAGAAAAAAATTAAGCAGTTGGCAGATATGCTTTTCCTGATTTCTCCATTGCAAAAATCAATCGCACAAGCTTCTTAGCGGCATGGGATATGGCAACATTATAATGCTTGCCTTCCGAGCGTTTCTTTTCAAGATATGCACCAAAAGATTTATCCCAGTGACAGACATATTTTGTGGCATTGTAAAGGGCATACCGGAGGTATCTGGAACCTCTCTCCATATGGGAATAACAGTTGTCTAACTGTCCGGATTGATAAGTGGAGGGAGACATTCCTGCATATGCGAATATCTTATCTGCGGAATCAAAACGAGAGAAATCCCCAATCTCAGCGATGATCATTGCGCCCATCCGGTAACTGATACCGGGAATGGTAAAGATTGGCGATTGGATTTCTTTATCCATGATTCGTTTGATGGCTGCTTCAATCTCGTCAATCTCAATCGCTAATTCCCGAATAAGTTTTATGGTGTGCTTTAGTTCCAAAGACTTGGCAGGCATATGAGAACCGATAGAACTTCTTGCAGCGTCACGAAACATGACAGCAGTATCTTTTCCATATCTGCCTTTCGAACTATCAAAGAGTAGGTTGGAAAGCCTTGTGAGATGTGCATTTGCAACAGCATCTGCACTTGGAAATTCACAAAGCAAAGCATAGACGGATGCCATATGAAGCGTAGGAACAAGTGTATTTATTATGGCTTTCACGGCCTTCACAGGCGCTGTCAGCCATTTTGCCATTGGCGGGATGCCGGATATGAGATGTCTGGTTTTTTGTGTCGCATCCACCCTGCTATGGGCCAGGATTGCCGCCAAATTTGCAAACAAAGCAAGCGCCGCAGCTTTAAACCGTGCAACTGGCATCGTGCTTGCCATCCTTGGACTATCTATCCTTACAGTGAATTACATAAAATAGAGCATATTTAAAGACAGACACATATGATATGATCAATGCCGTCTTAACAGTCATACCCGCATAGATAGGAGGATTCCATGATAAATATATTTTTTAGTATTATCTGGATCTTGGTTTTAATACTCTTTCCTTTTCTATATATCAAAATGGGTTCTGATGATATGCACAGCATAATCACTCTCCATATCATCCTGACACTATATTTTATTATTTTGCTGCATACAAAGAAAAGGAAATGAAAATAGAGAATATATATGAAAAGAAAAATACGAAAATTCTATCAGGCTGTCATTGCAGAGCTGACAGAACATAAAAATACATTTTTCGTTTATTTGGGACTGCGCTTACTTGTTCTTGGAATCTTAATTCTCCAAATATTCCACCAGAATTATGAAAATGCATTCTTATGTATTTTAACTCTTATCTTAATGATAACACCAAGTGTAATTCAAGCGACTTTAAAAGTGGAATTTCCGTCTCCACTGGAAATCATTGTCCTCATTTTTATTTTTTCGGCCGAAATATTAGGTGAAATCCGTTCTTTTTATATGCGTTTCCTATATTGGGATACAGTTTTGCACACACTAAATGGATTTTTATGTGCAGCAATAGGATTTTCGCTTGTAGATATTATGAACCGACAGAGGAAAATGAAATTTGACCTATCCCCCTTATTCATGGCTATTACAGCATTTTGTTTTTCTATGACAATCGGTGTATTATGGGAATTTTTTGAGTTTGGAATGGATTTTTTATGGAATCTGGATATGCAGAAAGATACTGTTATCCATTCTATACATTCAACACTTCTGAATACCGGAGGTCAAAACCAATCTATCCATATTACAAATATTCAGGAAGTAGTGATTGACGGAAAAGAACTAGGCATAGAAGGTTACTTGGATATTGGTTTGATAGATACCATGAGTGATCTGATTGTAAACTTTATAGGAGCTATTATATTCTCCACAATGGGATATTTTTATGTCAAACACAGGAATTCTAAAAGTTTAGTAAAAGGATTCGTGCCTGAGCCTTGGTCAAAAGAAAAGCATTCTGACATAGAAGATTAGCATTATAAAATTTTGCTGAGAACAACACATTCCAACAATCGTAATAATAGATTTACTAAGAATACTAACAAAAATACTATGTATGGCTTTTTTAATCAAACTGCATTATTAAGTAACATTATCCGAAGAGTTCTTTAGAAACTGCCGATAGACTGTGCTTTTCATGATGTTTCTTTGATAATAAAACTTCTCGGATAATGCTTTTTATTTCAGTTCTGACATAAAAAGTTATACCGAAAAGTATCTTATCCCGATATTTGAAAAATCCCCTTAATATATAAGCCGAGTAGAAACAAAATTCGGGATAATATTTTCCTATATAAGTGGAGAGGATGCGCAGAAAA
>CAJTGD010000035.1 GCA_910575475.1 Lachnospiraceae bacterium
TTCTATTTTTACTTTTTTCTAAACTTGAGGTTATGGGGTTGACCTAAAGGTTTCGCCTTAAGGCGAGGGTTTTAACCCCATTATACAGACAATAATCCTCATAAAAGTCCATCAGCTTTTCAGATATGACCATCCGGTGCTGACGTATTCTCCGCACCATCTCCACGTTTTCCGAATCTCCGGAAAATGTGTCTATCGATTTACATTTTTCCAGAATACTGCAGCATAATACAATATCAATCATCTTTTTTCTCCTGATGAGATACTTTACTATTTGCCTGCATCAACATTTTCGTCAATTCATAGCTCCTATCAAAAAAGCCTTTCGGCCAGCTCTTTTCAAATTGTCCGTTCTCATCCAAATCCATTTTTTCAACGTATGAATCCCCATATTCATCCTTATCGGCATAGTAGATCGCCACCTGGTCATTACTGATATCCACGTCTGGATCCGCAACCAATACCTGCAGCTTTCTGATCAAATGCTCACTATGGGTCTCAATCAATATCCGCTTGACCGCCCCCTCATGATTCCTGACACAATCAACAAATAAATCTGCCAGCTGTGCCTGCGCCGCAGGGTGAAGGTGTATTTCCGGCTGCTCGAATATAACGCTTTTTCGTTTTGATAAATGTGCTCCTGATGTGTCTGATCTGTATCCTTTTTCAATAAATAGCTGAGTGACTATAAGCAAAACCTGAGAAATACCATATCCTACATCTATAATGTTGTCTGATCCTTCCTTTCCGCAGACAACCAGGCTGTACAGTCCATTTCCCACATCCTGAACCTCCAGAGAATACCCCATGGTTTTACACAGCCATTTTGACACGCTTTCCAACAGCTTCCTGTCACCCTGCGCAGCCTGCCGCAAAATCATACTTGTGTTTTCCCCATAAATCCCTACATCATAAAAATTACTTTCTGAATCCCCGATATGTGCGTTTTGGATTTTCTCTGAATGGTCCGATATACGCTGTCCCTTCCGCTTCATTTTCCAGGTGGACCTGTATTCCCTGAAAATATGATTCTATCGCGGAAATTGTTTGAGACAATACTTTTACATCCTGTTGGAACTCATCACGGACACCATATTCAATGAATCGATTTCCGTCACTTCATCCTTCCATTTTTTATCTGCATATATTTTGTGGATTTTAAGAATATAATGATTATTTTTTCTGTAAATCGTACATATCTTGCTCCCAAAGGCACATAATTCGATGTGTTTTACCTGCAGTTTTTTCCAGGCTTATCAATTTCTACATGCAGTTCTACTCTGCTAAAGGGATGCTCCGGATTGAAAAAACGAAAATACTCCGCCTGGCGCCTTATTCTACGCGGCATGATCGCCTCTGGTCCAAATATGATACGAAACGCAATAGAAGAGGACTCATGCCTGTATATAACGTCATCATAATTACCATAATCAATAAAATTGCCAAACAGCAATAAGGGAGTATGTGCATTTTCTTTGAATGTCTGTGCCAGAACTGCCGGGAAACGAATCAGACTGCTTTTTCCACTGCTGTTCTTTCCTACAAACACTGTGATTGGTTTTAACTCGATTTCCTTTGACTGCTTAAATGACCTTATATGATCCAAAACAAACTTTTGCATAATGTGCTCCCTTTATTTCCAATCTTTTTTCTTTTTAAATACCAGAAAATGTATTTGCGGGCAATCTGATTTTTTGAGGCCCTGTCTTTTCTCCATTGCGCCAAAATAATATGGCATATCCGGAATCACATTCTGAATATGCCATAGACAGCCTTTCACATTTCTATTTTTTTCAGGAGGATTTTTCCTTACTGCCTCCGATCTTATCTGCAGCAATACACAATAAGATCGTGATCACCATATCCGGCAGTGTATTTCCTGTGATCATATCCACTCTCATCAGCATCCGATAGCAGACAAACCCGATCGCCCAGATCACAAGATTGCGCACGTACACATTTTCCGCGCTGACATCCCGCTTCAGAATGAAAAAGTCCGCAATCTGGATGGCGATCATGGGGGCAAATACGGAGCCGATCAGGTACAGAAAATCCGTGATGTCCGTCAACGGCAGAAATACCGCGCCTGCGGTTCCAATGACTGCCGCGCCTACAGCCACCCATTTTCCGGAAATCCTGCTGCAGATGGATTCGCTGGATATCCCGGCAGAATATGCGTCAAGAAAGGTGGTAGTAACGGTCGAAAATACAATGATCAAAAGTCCCGCGATGCCAAGTCCCGCCTTGACCATGATCTGCGCAATGTCGGATTCCCCTGTAAAAATGGCCGCGCCCAGGCCAATCCCGTACATCCAGCAGCTCACGAGCCCATAGACAAGGGCGCTCACAAACGTCGCCTTCGCCGGCTCCCGGGCTTCTCTGGTATAGTCGCTGATCAGCGGCAGCCAGGACAGAGGCATGGCGACGGAAAGCTCTACCCCGGCGCCGAAGGTCATCCCTTCGTCCGAGATCCCCGCTCCCGAGCCTTCCCTGAAAATCACAAAGCTCAGGATGATGGTCAGGAGAAACAGAGCCGCCATGGCAACGGTATTGACCCTGCCGAGATTCTGGATGCCAATCAGGATCCAGACAAGGATCAGCCCGCCGATCACCAGGCACCAGACCCATTTTCCCGTGCTCAGAATGCTGTCTGCGGCCAGAGCGCCGTCGTAGATCATGATGGCAGTCCAGCCTGCCAGCTGGAGCACATTGAGCATGGAAAAGAGCAGGCTTCCTTTTTGTCCGAAGCTCATTTTTACAGTTTCCATTGCGCTTTTTCGGACATTTCCTCCGATATATCCTGCCAGAAACAGCATGGTACACCCGATGAGATGTCCGGTCAGCACAGCCAGCATCCCTTTGCCAAAACCAAGGGGCGCAAGATAGGTTCCGGTCAGGATTTCCGCAATGGACACGGCCGCGCCGAACCAGATCAGTCCGTTTTCAAATAAGGAGGTTCTTTTTTCCATCAGCTTTTTCCCTCCTTAAATTCACTGTGCAGGTCAAACGCATGGTTCATGGGCCCGCAGCCTGCACCCAGATCAAGCATATCCGCAAGCGCTCCGGAAATGTATCGCTTGGCGTTTCGAACCGCCTCTTCCATTTCCTGCCCCTTGGCAAGATTTGCGGCAATGGCGCTGGACAGGGTACAGCCGGTTCCATGCGTATTTGGATTATAAATGCGTTTGCCCATGATCCATGTGCCTTTTCCCTCTGCGTACAGCAGGTCATTGGCATCATTAACGCTGTGGCCGCCTTTGCACAGTACCGCGCACCCGTATGTTTTGCTGATTTTTTCCGCAGCCGCTTCCATATCCGTTTCATTGCGGATGGTCAGGCCGGAAAGGATCTCCGCCTCCGGAATGTTGGGAGTCGTAACCGATGCCAAAGGCAACAGTCTTTTTTCCAGCGTTGCCACAGCCTCCTCCTCGATCAGGCGGGAGCCGCTGGTAGCGACCATGACCGGATCCAGCACGATCTGTTCCGCTTTGTACGCTTTCAGCCGGTCCGCAATGATTTCGATCAGTCCGGCAGATGATACCATGCCGATCTTGACTGCGTCCGGACGGATGTCCTCAAAAACCGCGTCAATCTGTTTCTGTAAAAATTCCGGAGTCACCTCCATAATCCCTGTTACGCCGGTGGTGTTCTGTGCGGTCAGCGCCGTGACCGCGCTCATGGCAAATACCCCGTTTAAGGTCATTGTCTTCAGATCTGCCTGAATACCGGCGCCTCCGCTGGAATCGCTTCCGGCGATTGATAATGCTGTTCTCATTTAATTTCCTCCTGTGTGCATTATTTTTATTCTAAAACTGCAAAGCTGATTCTGCTGCCCGGTCTGATTCCTGTTCTTGATATTTTGCCTGTCGGGCTGTCTTCCTTACAGTTTCTTAGCGACAGAGAGTGGTGCCCCCGGTCTGCCGCTCTGACATTTTATATGCTTAAGAAATATACGGAAATAACTTATGTATTTTGACTCGTCTATTTCTTCGATCACACAAGTTACTTTACTACAATTCTTTATATTGAAAAAGTCTGCTCCGCCAGTCTGCGCAGCTCCCTGCATTCCTGCTCAATATCTTCCGCGGAAAATATGGCCGATACCAGTGCCGCCCCGTCTGCCCCGGAGCCGGAAAGCTCCTGCATGTTTTTCTTCGAGATACCGCCGATGGCCACAACAGGGATCGATACGGTCTCACAGATCTCTTTCAAGGTCTCGTAAGATACCTCGCAGGCATCCAGTTTTGTAGCGGTATTAAATACCGCGCCTACTCCCAGATAATCCGCCCCCGCTTCCTGAGCCGCAACTGCCTGCTCCACGGTCTGGGCAGAGACTCCGATCATCATCTCGTCCCCCACGATCGCCCTCACATTTCCGGCATCCATGTCCTCCTGCCCTACATGAATGCCGTCCGCGCCGCATTTTACAGCAATTTCCACGCTGTCATTGATGAAAAACGGAATCCCGTATGACCCGCAGAGCTTCTTCATTTCTATGGCTTCTTTCAGAAATTCTTCCTCATCCAGTTCCTTTTCCCGGAGCTGCACGCAGGTCACACCGCCTTTCAGGGCGGCCTTTGTCTGCTCCATCAGGGACTGCTTTCCCGTCCATGCCCGGTCTGTAACTGCATACAGAAGCATGGTTTCTTTTCTGCATTTCATAGATCTCACCTCTTGTTTTCTGAGTGTAAAATATCATAAGGCGCAGCCTTTCTGCAGGCATTGGTCACAATACCTTGTATTTCGCCTTCTGCTTCAATTCCTCTCCGGTAAGGCGGCACATCGCATCGATGATATAATTGCGGTAAGACGCATTTCCATCCTGCTCTGTCATGCGCTGCCATGCTTTTTCCCCGCAGATCCCCATGGCGCAGACCGCAGCAGCGGCGGCTTCCAGCATGTGCTCCTGGTTCGCCGTGACATAAGCCGCTGCCAGGGCGGAAAGCTGGCATCCGGTTCCTGTGATGCTGCTCATCATAGGGTGTCCGTTGAAGATACAATAGGCCTTTTTTTCATCCGCCACGATATCGATGGCTCCCGTGACCGCAATCACCGCCCCCGTTTTCCTGGATAATTCTTTCGCAAATGCTGCAGCCCCGGCAAGATTTTCTTCTGTCACTGCATCCGCAAGATCCGCATCCACGCCTCTGGTGCTGCCGCTCCCCAGCGCCAGTGTCTTGATCTCGGAAATATTTCCGCGGATGACCGAAAATCTCACATGCTCCAGCAGATTCATGGCTGTGCCGGTACGAAGCCGGGACGCGCCGGCCCCCACCGGATCGAGCACAACCGGGTGCCCCAGCTCGTTTGCCTTGATTCCGGCTTTTTTCATGGCGGGAATAGTTCGCTGGTTCAGCGTGCCGATGTTGATGTTCAGCCCGCCGCAGATGGACGTAATCTCCTCCGCCTCCTCCACATCATCCGCCATGATCGGCGAACCGCCGCAGGCCAGCAGGATGTTGGCGCAGTCGTTGACGGTCACATAATTGGTGATATTGTGGATCAATGGGTGTGAATTTCTGACATTTTCAAGCAGTTCCTTTTGCATCTGATTACCTCCTTCGTGAAGTCGTGTTACGGGCAAAATGATCTCCACCTGTGCGGTTGGAATGATTTTGTCCCTGTTGAGTTACAATTCGATAAAGCTCTGTATATATGCGCAAAAAAACAGGAGATACCTGGTACGGTATCTCCGAAAAAAATCAGCTTGGACTTCCTACGGCGGCATTATCCGCATCAGGTATAAGGAACTGTGAATCAATCATCTCACCATTTTGCTTGTCCAAATCTCCATGCACTGCGTTGTTGTCAATCGGCGTACCCCAGTACGCCTCATTCCTCCGCCTTGTGCCTGAAAATTTGTTCTTCGCAAAATGGCAAGCTATTGATTCACAGTTCCTAAGGGTCGAAGTTGATTACTTCCTCTCAGCCTGCCGATACAAGCTCCCCTGGATATTTATTTTGCTTTTTCAGTGTAACACTGGTGATGGGGTTTGTCAATTATCTTTAAGATCTAAAATCAGACAGCACAATCTAACATTACCTCTCCACCATATCCGCATACATAGGCATTCCGCAGCCGAACCCGCCTGCCACTTCCAGGATTCCCTCTCTCCTAAATATTCCGTCCGCAGTAGTATCCCTGTGATACCGCTGCAGCTATCGAATCCGGACATGCACTGTCGCCAACATTATACAGTTCTTCTACCTTACCCTGCAGTTCCTGATACAGAGAATCATTGGGCCTGTCTCCAACCGCCGCGATCACTGTGTCTGCCGGAATACGGCGCTCCCTGCCGTCCAGCTCACAGACCACCGTGTCCTCCGTGATCTCTTTACATTTACAGGAAGTCAGAAGTTCCACACCGAGTCCTTTCAAATGTCCCATCAGGATGGTCCGGGCAACGTTGGTCATTTTCTCAGCCATCGTATCCAGCATTTCGATCACAGTAACCTTCTTTCCCTGTTCTGCCAGATATTCCGCTGTCTCGCATCCCACGGATCCGCCCCCGATGATCACTGCCTTCTCCTTGCATTCCCCGCCGTCCAGTATGTCTTTTGCATGGACCGCCCTGTCAAAGCCCGGAATCGGCAGTACAGACGGGCGCACTCCTGTCGCACAGACTACTGCGTCCGGTTTCCGGCTTATGATCTCCTCTGCCGTAAGCTCCGTATTCAGATGCGCTTCCACATTGTGGATGCTCAGCTGTTTTTCCAGGTAAGCGATCAATGGCTTCATGTTTTCTTTGTGGGGCGGCGCCATTGCCTGGAAAATCTGTCCGCCGATCTGTCCTGATCTTTCATACAGGGAAACCCGATGGCCGCGGATGGACGCGATCCTGGCCGCCTCTACTCCCGCAACGCCTCCTCCGACTACGATCACCTGCTTTCCCGATGGTATAATCATTGTCTTCATTTCCCAATACGGCATTCCCCGAACAGCGTCCCCTTGCCCCTTCCTGGAGCTGGGAATCGATGCGGAATCCGGCATATCCTCCATGCCCGCTTCCTTTTTCCATGTACCTGCCAGCACCTCGATCGCATCTGCTCCTGCATCCTGGAAACGCTTTGCATAATACATACCGTCCTGCATGGTAATTCCGGCGTCTTCCCCCTGTTCAACTGCGCTGAGCTTCACAACGATAGGAAAATCCTCTCCGCAGAGCTTCTTGATCTTTCCGATAATATTCAGATGGAAACGCACTCGATTCTCCGGATTGCCGCCGTACTCATCTGTTCTGACATTTGCAGTGGAGGAAAGGAACTGCTGGCCCATATAATATCCCACACTGTGGATCTCAACCCCGTCAAAGCCTGCCTTTTTTGCCCGCAGAGCAGCTTGTGCGTATTTGTCCTCAATCTCTTGGATCTCCTTGATCGTCAGAGCCCTTGGCTCCTCATTTCCCAGCCCCATCATAAAGGAATAAGGCATGGCAACCGCACTTGGAGCTACCGGCTGATGTCCCGTGATCTTCCTGCGGGAACCGCGTCCCGTGTGGCTGAGCTGGAGCATGCACTTTGCCCCGTGCACATGGATCGCATCTGTCAGCTTTGTCAGACCCGGGATGTATTTGTCGTCGTCAGCCACCAGCATATTGGATGTATTCAATCCGACCGGCGCGTCGACACAGGTCACTTCGATCATGATCAGTCCGATCCCGCCCTTTGCCCGCTCCGCATAATGATTGATCACTGCGTCATTGACAAAGCCCTTGTCCGACTGGTTGATCCCCATTGCGCACATTACCGTCTTGTTTCTTGTCTCCAGAGTTCCAATCGTTCCTTTTGATAATAGATTCGGATACTTATCTGTCATTCTTCGTACCTCCTTGTGAATCAAAGTCATTTAATGAATCTGATTCATTTTTTTAATCATAATTCATTTTACATGAAAGGTCAACGATGTTTTTAGAGGGTCAAAGGCTTTACGCCCAAAATCTCTTTTATTATAAATTTCGATGGTTTCTGTTTTGCCGGGAATAAGCGGGCCTATTATGCTGTATTTTATGCCATAATGCCGTTCACGCATTAAATGTAGGATATTCTGCGGAGGAATCGGTCCGTCCGGGATTTCAGGATACTGTTCGCCGCCTTGATCTTCAGATAATTCTGTCTGATAATTGGGGAATCCCTTCTCGCACAGCGAGCAGAAAAATTTCGTGTGATCCATCATTCGGTCTCCTCAGGGCTTTCTTAACAATCTATTACAGTATGTAATGTTGCTAGTCTGATTAAAAGTATTGATTCCTGCAAAGAAATTGTAGAGGAACTGGCAAAAGGCTATGAATAAGCTGGCAAGTAAATACATTTCCATGGCGGTCATCTGCTTTGGCCGGAAACAATTATCATAGCAAAATGCAGGCCATCCGCAAAATTGCGTAAGATGGCCTGCATTCTCTGTGTCCGTCAAATATCCATAGAAAGCATGCCCATGTAGGCACGCCATAACACATGTCTGTCTTTAATGCTCTGTATCTACGATCACAATACTGGAGTCTCCCATGCGCGCCTGTTCCAGTACAGCCTGGGACAGAATCTGAAACGACCCATAAGAAGAGGTCGCTCCTGAGAGCGCGTCGATACCTTCCTCGCCCTGACCCTCCAGAAGCTGGTTTGCGTAATATCGGGTATACTCGTTGGGATAGGTCCCGGAGACTTGAAGCATGTTCTGCATATATGTGTTATCCCAGCTCTTGATGAATCCGCTGGCATTCTCCGCGTTGTATTCTACGGAGACAATGCTCCCGCCTTTCACCAAAATAGTGATATATTCCTTCCAGCCATGGCTAAATTCAGATGCCTGAGCAGTATAATATCCGTCCTGAAGCCCTTCCTGATCCCCGCACGCTGTCAGCAGCGGCGTCAGCAGCAGCAGGCTTATAAGCATGACAAAAATCCGTTTCATCTGCCGCGTTTCTCCTTTAAAATAAATTTTTGCACGTGGGACTGAAGCGCCTCCGCTTCTTTCGCCAGCGATCCGCTGGACTGCTCCGTTTCCCCTGCGTTTTGCAGATTGCGGTCTGCGATAGAAGAGATTGTGGCAATCCGCTCCTCCATTGCGCTCAGGGCAAGCTCCTGTCCCTGCACCGCCGCTGCCAGCTGATCCGAAATTGTACTGATCTGCGCGGAAACATCGGAGATCGCGCGGAGAGAGTCTGCCGTATCCGCTGTCAGCACCACACCGTTCTGGATGATCGCTTTGGTATTGTCGACCATCTTCGTAGCTCTCTGCGCGGCCTCGGCACTCTTGGCTGCCAGCTGCTTTACCTCATTGGCTACAACCGCAAAGCCTTTTCCGGCTTCTCCGGAACGGGCCGCCTCCACAGAGGCATTGAGAGACAAAATATTAGTCTGGAACGCAATGTCCTCAATGTCCTTTGCGATCTTTGTGATCTGCCGCGCGTTATCGCTGATGTCATCCATGGCGTTAGACAGGGAGGACATCTGTTCATTGGCGCTTCGAACACGCCGGGTAATCTCTTCCGTCTGGGATCGGGTCTGACCGCTGCTCTTAGCAACATCAGCCAGCTGCTCTTTCACATGGGTCACCTCATGGACCAGTTCTTCGGTAGACTGGTTCTGTTCCAGGGATGCATGGTGCAGCTGCGCGGACTGCCCGCTCAGCTGCTCTGCCATTGCGGTGAGCCGGTCTGCGGCGGCGCGGAATCCCAGGAGTGTTTCGTTCATCGACCGGGTAATGGTACTCAGGCTGCCGCGGATCAGCACAAAATCGCCTTTGTAGTCCACCTGCGGCCCGGTCCGAAGATCGCCGTCCGCAACACGGGTCAATACCTGCTCGATATCGGATATGTATCGGTTTACGCTTTCCAGCGTAGCATCCAGAGTCTGTGTCATGACCTCCAGCTCATCTCCTGTGCTGACGGGGGTCACTTCCGTATGCAGGTCTCCATTGGACAGGGCCACCATCCGGTCCGTTACGCACTTCACCGGATGGGAAATGGAACGCGCGAACCGCAGGATCAACACTATGGAGATCACGAGCCCCGCCAGGGTGGCCAAAATTGATACCAGCATGGCCCCATTAATGAACTGACCGTAATCCGACTTTGGAATCTGTATGACCAGTGACCACTGAGTTCCCCGGATGGGAGAAAAGGCCACCAGCATCTTTTCTCCGTCGATGGGAAATTCTGCCGCCCCTGTTTCTCCGGTAGTGACCCGCTCCACCGCATCCCCGTTGCCGCCGCTTAACTGAACCAGCGAACTTTGGTCAAGGACAAGAGACTGATCCGGGTGGCCGGTCACGATTCCCTCCCTGTTGACCATATAGGCCATGCCGCTTCTGCCCAGGTTGATGCTGCTGATCACATCGTTGAGCAAGTCATATTTGTAGGTACCCATTACATAAAGAACGGTCTCACCATCTTCTTTCACCGGCATTCCCATGGTAATGCCCAGACTGCCCTGGAAGATCGTGGATGCATCGATCGTCAGGTTATCTGTTTCTTTTAAAAGCTCCAAAAAACCACTGTCCAGATTTTCCGGCGCATCGTCGATCCCCTGTTCCAACCGCCCGTTCAAGTCATACAGAGCGATCGTGTAAAACTCATAAATCTCCGCGGCTTCTTCCAGCAGCGCCGCACGGTTTTCCCTCGTTGCCGCAGTGTCCGATGAAGCTGTCCCGCCTTCGTCTGGTTCAGCACCGACGGTTACACTGTTCATTCGAGGATCACCGGCAATGCCCATCATACGATCGGCAAGCATATGGATGTTGGCCTCCACCGTCTTAGCCGACTGCCGGGCCATCGGCTGAAGGCTGTCCAACAATATGTTGTTGGCAAGCGACTGCAAGGAAAGCGCCATGATCACACAGCATACGACCACTAAGATCAGGATATTAAATGTAGTGTTTCTCAATATCCGCCTGTTCAGGCTCCGTTTTGTTCCTCGACCGACGAGGAAGCCCGCTTCTTTTCCTGTCACGTTTCTGCCACTCCTTTTCTGAGTAATTTTTGTATAAATAGACAGAATAAAAAGCCGCTCAATCCGCCAGTCGTATATTGTGTGCTGTATCGACTGACAGGCGATAGACTTTTTGCTTAGTATAGCACAGATTATCCGGGAAGGAAAGTGCTTTCTATAGTTTTGCTCGGGTTGTTTCACGAAGGCGTTACTGGAGCATCCAAAGGGTGTGAACAGTAACCATTGCTATGAAAAAGCGCGCAAAGTCTCCCTACAAAGGCTTTACACCAAAAATCTCTTTTGTTATAATTAGAGCATTATTGGTTAACAGCGTAAATCATAGAATGGAGAATTTATGGGAAGCAGACAGCAGGAAAAATCTCTGATGACGAAAACAGAGCTAAAGGAAGCCGCAAGACAGCTTTTCTTAGAAAATGGTTATGAGGAAACTTCTATACAGGATATCGCCGGCCGGGCCGGTTACAGTGTCGGCTCTGTTTACCGCCAATGGAAAGGAAAAAAGGAGCTTTTCATGGATATCTGGAATGATTATGTATCGGATTTTATCCGGACCAGTATTCTCCAGGCGCCTCCTTCTCCGAATCAGGAGACGATGATCGATTACCTGCTGGCCCGTTCCCAGGAATACAAAAAGAATGAAATGACCCGGAAGCTTCATCAGACCAGCCTGCTCGTATCAGCGACATATGATTATGAGGGACTGTTAAGCTGGGCTGACAAATACAAGCAGATGCTTTATTTATTTTTAAAGGGACTGAATCCGGATCAGCCGGACCGGCTTTTGAAATCCACTGCCAGTATCATGCACTGTGTCCTGAACACGGATGCACAGCAGGAGGCCGATGCAAGTTCACCTAAGTATAAGTTTGATCTGCAGACATTACGAATCTGCCTTCTCGCAATTGTTGAGAAGGTTACCGGATAGTCAAATATCCTCTCAGGCACGACTATTTCGCACGCTGCTTTGCGTGAATGAATCCGCCGAAAAAGAGCCTCCGCTGTCACAAGCAGCGGCGGCTCCTTTTTTATCTGCAGGAAATATTGGTCACAGTCATTTCAGATATCCAGTTCCGGCGGCTCGTCCAGACGCTCTGAAACATATTTTCCATTCTTCTTCCTCTGCCTTACACACTCGGTCAGCAAATATTCGATCTGTCCGTTCACGGAGCGGAAATCATCCTCCGCCCACGCAGCGATGGCATTGTACAGCTTTTCCGACAGGCGCAGAGGAACCTGCTTCTTTTTTGATTCAGCCATATTTTAATACAGGCTTCCCGCGTTTACGATGGGCTGCGCGTCATGATTGCCGCAGAGCACCACCAGCATATTGGAAACCATAGCCGCCTTTCTTTCCTCATCCAGCTCCACCATATGGTTCTCATTCAGACGGCTCAATGCCATCTCCACCATGCCGACCGCACCGTCCACGATCATCTTCCTTGCGTCCACAACCGCGGAAGCCTGCTGCCTCTGGAGCATCACGGACGCGATCTCCGGCGCGTAGGCCAGGTGGGTGATGCGTGCCTCGATGATCTCCAGGCCGGCATCCATAACCTTCTGCTGGATCTGCTCCCGGATCCGGTTCGCCACCACCTCGCTGGAGCCCCGCAGGCTGCCTTCGTCCGCCACGCCGTCCCCTGTGGTGTCTACATTGGGCGATACATCATAGGGATAGATCCGGACGATATCACGCAGCGCGCTGTCGCACTGGAGGGAAAGGTATTCCTTGTAATTGTCTACATTGAAAACTGCTTTCGCCGTATCTGTCACCTTCCACATCACTGCGATCCCGATCTCCACCGGATTGCCCAGGCAGTCGTTGATCTTCTGGCGGCTGTTGTTCAAAGTCATGACCTTGAGGGAAATCTTATTGCTCGCCGGCGTTTCTGCCTGTACATTGGCGCCATCCATGGAAATCGCAAATGCCTTTCTTGCTCCCCTGTCTACGTCTCCGCTCTGGCTCAGCTTCGTCTTGGCCGCCGGGTTGACGCTGGTACAGAATGGATTCACATAATAGAAGCCTTCTTCCTTCAAGGTTCCCACATACTTTCCAAACAGGGTCAATACGAGGGCCTCCTGGGGTTTCAATACCTTCAGGCCGCAGAATGGGATCCAGCCCAGAGCCAGCCAGATACAGCTGATGATGAGCAGGATGGGAAGTCCCTTCCGTGAAATGATGATCCCGCCCACAACGGTACCCGCGATTGCCGCCAGGTACAGCAGTAAAAAGAGCATCAGCATGGCAATGCCGTTTTTCTTGTTCATCAGTACATTTTCTTTCATGTCTCATGTCCTCCTTATAGAATACATTTTTCAAAAAGATTGTTGATTAGTTTTGATAGTGATATGATATCATTTTAATATCACTATGTCAACATAAAAAATGCAAAAAAAAGGCGTGACAGTCACATATGCATGCAAACATGTCCGCCTGACTCGCTGCTTCACGTGAATCAATAACAGCACCCTATACCTTGTGAAACGGCCGAATGGCCATAATGGGATGCCCTTGGGTATGCTAAAAAGAAAAAAATGCTCGAAACTGCGGCGCAAACAGTCCAATCAGCGGGAGCACCATTCCGATCCCGCACAAAAATACAGACATACAGATATTATGCCTCTGCAGGGCCGGAACATAAAATACAGAAGGATCCTTCGGAGCATAATACAAATCGACCTTTTTTCCCTTTTCCACCAAGCGGAAACCGGTTCCGCTGGCAGCGGTGACACGGCAGGATCTTCCACCGGCCTGAAATTCGAATTCAGGAAAGAAAATGTCCTTTCCATCATGTATCATTTTCCCTTCGGAAACGACAGCAGCTGTTGTGAGACGGGTCGCATATCTGCGTTCGGTCAGGACGCGGCGCTGGATATGCATCCCCACTGTAAAAAAGAGCACTGCGGAAAGCGCAAATGCGATACCTCGGAATCGTTCCTCCGCGTTTCTTCCCGGCTGGCATCCGATAATCCCTGCAAAAACCAGACAAAGCAATGGCCAGAAAATGAAAAAGAAGCTCCATATCCGCAGTGCATGGCCAGGCCTCGCCTCACCTTGAAGCCGTTCCTGTTCGGCTTCGCTCTCTTCTGCCTTTTTCTTTTGGAAGAACCAGAGAGGAACCAGTACCGCGGCGATCAGGCAGACCGAGATGGTAATCGGGACAGCGTTTTCGATAGATGCAAGAATACCCATGAGTGAAAAAACCTGTCTTTCTGCATATCGGAGGTTTCCGCCCGGATGAGGTTCGATATAAAACTTCCTTACGACAAGTTTTATGAAATCCGGCTATACTTTTCAGAATAGATAACGTATAATGAAGTCGGTGACAGTTAAATGGAGAACAAAAGAGATGATTGAAAACAGGAATGTAACTATCATAACGGATGCGGATGGCAAAAAGCTGGTCTTGATTAACGATATCCGTTTCAAGGGCAAACGTCAGATTGACTGGAATGATGTAAAGCATTATCTTGAAGGATATGTCGTAAACTATTACGAAATCGCTGAAAATGCAGAGCATATTTTTATCGGGAGTGAACTGCCGGAAGAATATACGGAATCAGAGAGCCGGAAAAGCCTTATGGGTGCAAATGCAAAGGCGAAAGCAAATGCCGCCACTGCGATACCGGAGTTGATACAGATAGCATCTAATCCGGCATTTGAAGAAAACCACAAGGATAAACATAATAAAAACGCCAAATATGGCTGGTACAGATATGATGTCCGTTTTGCCCTCCCAGTCTATGAGGAAAATATGCTTGTCAGATACAATATCTTCCATGCCCGTCTTTTGATTAACCATGCTGAAAATGGCAGGAAATATCTGTATGATATTTTGGCGGCAAAAAAAGAAACGAGCAAGCCGTATCAGGATGTACGGTGAAAACCCATTTCTTACGTCCTGTCAATCCCCGATTTTGATTTTTTCATAATCATTGACGATATAGCGTTACTTTTCACGGGATGGGGAAAACCAGAAAGAGCATGTAAAAGAGATCCGGAAGCTCAAAAAGTCCATTACGGAGCTTTTAGATATTATGGCCAGCCTTAAGAACTGCAATATCGCAGAGGAAAAGATTGCTGGATTTGAAGAAATCATACTGAAAGAATGCGAATGGAAAAGGATGGTAAAAAAACGGATATTACCAGGCTTATATCCGCAAGACTTGCAACTAATTTTGAAAGGGGACTTTATTATGGTAAGTATGAATGAAATAACAAAAGAAATGATGGCTGAACTTGCCTTCTCCAAGGAAGAGCAGGAAGAACTTGCGAGAGCACGAACCATGCCGATTACATTTGACGAAGATTGCCCGGAAACCACGCCGGAAAGAGCTGTAAAATTCAGGCGCGTAAATCCTCCGCGTCAGTCCAGCCGTGCAAATCAGGCATAAACGCGCCCTTTGAAAAGGCGGCTCCCGTTTTTCTACAAGGCGGGGCCGCCTTTCCTATCTCACAGGCATTCCATTTTCAATACATAGACAGCTTTTTCGCGTTTTATATTCTGCCGATATCACACTCTCTAATCTCTGCGGACAATTTCACTACAGTGAAAGCTATGTCAGCCGGGTGATCCGCAGTACGACCGGAAAAAGCTTTTCTGTTGTCGTGACCGAATTCCATATGATGCAGGTCTTTTTTTCAGATCTCCTGTCTAAGCACAACCCGCGAAGCGTATTCCCCGCCTCGGTGGATCCGGTTCTCGGCAGTTTTCATCTCCACGCTGTTGAACCCGTCCCGTGTATTCCGGTTGGGGAAGATAAAGTTCTCCGCGCCCGATGTCACCGTCACCCGCAGCTTATGTCCCTTCTGGAACGTATGGGACAGCTTGGTCGTCCGGATCTCCACCGGATAGACCTTTCCCGGCTCCATGAATTCCGGATAGGTAAACTGATTCCGATACCGGACGCTGAGTACGCCGTCCGCCAGCTTCATGGACCGTCCGTTTTCATCCACGTCCGTGATCCGCACTACCAGATCGGTATCCTCGCAGTCTGAAGAAATGTAGATCTTCGCCAGGGCATCTCCGGTGATGGTCAGGTCCTGTTCCAGAACCTCCGTGGAGTAGCAGAGGATATCCTTCCGCTTTTCTTCCTCCGTATAATCCTCCGGCACCTCCAGCTCATTTTCCGACAGGTCGATGATATGGACCGGCGGATCCTTCGGGTCGTAGCGATAGACATCCGCGCCTGCCGCAGAAGCCTTTTCCGTGGTCAGACGGCCGCGGTTCTCTGCCCCATCCCCATCCAGATACAGCACCAATTCTTTTGTTCCCGGAACGGGCCAGTTTTCCGCGCTCTTCCACTCATTGCTCCCCATGGTATAATACTCCACCTTCGGGGTCTTTTCAATCCCATTGTCCACGCCGTTGACATAATGCTCCAGCCATGCGAAGCAGATCAGATCCATATCATAGCGCAGGGCATTATTTCCCAGGGCAAACCCGTGGATGTCATAATTGGCGTTGCCGCTGTGCATCCAGGGGCCGAGGATGACCTTCTTCTCATCATAATCCGCATACAGATCCAGGGCTTCCGTGGTCCCCATCCCGTTGTCGTCAAACCAGCCGGACATGATCAGCGCCGGCACCCGGCGCTCCCCGAAGCGTTCCTTCCAGCTTCCCCGCTGCCACAGCTCGTCACAGTCCATATGTGAGATCCATTTGCGCAGGAAGGGTACGTCATACCCCAGGGCTTTCGGCGCCAGCTCTTCCAGGGGACGGATACTCAGCACTTCATCCCAGTCGTCCCGCACCATTTTCTCCGCGTCCATGCGCTGTCCGGATACGGCAAATGCCCACGCCAGCATGCCGGAATTGAAGCACCCGCCCCTTCTCGGCACATCCACAAAGGGACTTCCGGAGCAGACGCTGCTGAGCATGGCCTTCAGATGCGGATTGCCGCTGGCCGCAGCCGCCCACTGGACATATCCCAGGTAAGACCCTCCGGTCATGGCCGCATCCCCGTTGCTCCAGGGCTGTCCGGCGATCCAATTCAGCGTGTCGTCCCCGTCCTCCACCTCATAGTACATGGGCAGCCATTCGCCTTCGCTGTCCTCCCGGCCCCGGACATCCTGGATCACCACGCCGAAGCCTCTCTGTACGAAGCGGTAATAAGGCTCCGCGTCTTTTGATTTTCCGTAAGGGGTGCGGACCAGCACCACCGGAACCGGCCCCTCCTTCTGAGGAAGGTATATATCCGACGCCAGACGGATCCCGTCCCGCATGGGCACCATGCAAGTCTGCACCGGCCGGACGCGGCAGATCGGCTCCTGATACATCTCCTTCCACCTTGGCAGGATCGTCCTGTCCTCATACCCCTCCCGCACAAGCAGGGAGCAGCAGTCCCGGGCGGGCGTCACAAAGGCGATGATCCGCCCGTTTTCCACCAGAAAGTCCTGTGGAAATTTGATCTCACGCTCCACATACTCCGTCTCGCTCTTTTGCTCATAGCGGGTGCCGGCTGCGGTCTGAAAGCCCTCCGGACTGCCGGCCAGGGCACGCTCATATTCCTCCGTGTGAAGCAGGTCGTCCAGGACATCCATTTTCCCCAGCTTTTTGTACCACTCCTCTTCCTTTGTCAGTTCTCTCTTCTCACCATACTCTCCCGTCTCTACATTCAACGGTTGATGGTAAATGTGTTCTCCTTCTTTTTCGCAGATACCGTATTGGATACCTGACAGATAAAATCCCCAGCGCTCCATAGTTTCTCCTTCCGTTCTTTAAAAACCGATCTGCTTTCACAATTGAAATGATGCAGGGTGCCTGCCGCTTGCAGATATTCCCTGTCTTCTATGCCCCGGTGATGGCCCTGATCAGATACGCCACCAGGATTCCCGCGTAATTTCCGCATACTCCGCCGACCACGCCCATGAGCAGTCCCACGCTGATGAGCCGGTTCCATTTTGCGCTGGACGCCACCAGAGATGCCGTCGTTCCGTCCGCAATGGCTCCGGTGATACCCAGGATCACATACTCGTAGGGCACCTTAAGAAGCCTGCTGATCACGAGATGGAGCAGGATGCTTCCGATGATCACGCTGAAGCAGAATACGGTAATGATCATCGTGGAGCCGAAGAACGATGCCAGATCCACGCTGAATCCGATGATCGCCAGATACATCATCCCGAAAAACAGCCCCAGGTTGATATTTCCCCGCAGCCTGTTCACAAACGGAATCTGCGCGGCTGCAATGGAAAATGTGGAGATCAGCAGCACTCTTCCCGCGCTGGCAAAATCTGAGGGCAGGAAGACCGACAGTTTTGTGGCAATGGTCACGATCAAAACAGAGATCGCAAGGAGCCACGCAATGTCTTTGATGCTCCATTTTTCATCCCCCATCAGTACCGGGTGATCCCCTTCGCCGACCCGCTCCTTTTCCTCCAGTTCGAAGGGCCATATCTTTTTCAGGAACTTGACGTTCTGGAACAAGGCCGGAGCCGCAAACATCAGAAACAGGGTCGGCATGCCGATCACATAATCTGCTGCGTTGGCCGCCGCAATGGTATCGTTGGCTGCGTCCAGCCCCACCGCGATGGCCGTCAGGTTGCCGCTGCCGCCGGTATAGGTTCCCACGAACATTCCGGCGATCTTCCATCCTTCCGGCATCTTTCCGCCGAAGATCACACCGAACACCGCCGCCATCAGGCACACGCTGAATACTGCCGATACGAGCGCCGCCAGCGCTTTTCCGGACAGCTTGGCCAGCTCCTTTAGATTGACATTCAACAGATAGATGGAAATGGACATGGGAACGCAGTATGTGATGATCACTCCGTACACGTCCTGAGATCCCGGTACGATATGAAGATTGACCAGGATCATCCCCAGGACGATCACGGTCAGCGCCGGTCCTATATACTTAAATGCGTTAAACTTCTGTACCCACAGAGCAAATGCCACCATCAAAAGGATGATCGTCAGCATCGAATCCGTAGACTGAAAAATTGGAAACTGCATATTTTTTTCTCCTCTTTTTGTTTTTTTGCTGCATCAGATCTCTCAGCTTCAAATTGTACTCATCTCGTGCCGGAGTACTGCCGCCGGCAGTTTTTTGCATATCCCGGATTAAAATGTCACTCCGAAGCCCGGCTGATCCAGCAGTGTAAAGAGATCCTTCTCCTGGGTAAATCCGCCTTCCACCGGATTTTCTTTGTAATATAAGAAGCTGTCGCAGTCCGCCTCCGTCACATTTTTCTTGGCGGCTACCAGACTCAAGCCCGCCGTGATCGCCAGCTTGGTCTCCAGCATGCAGCCCACCATGCAGGTCACGCCGTTTGCCTCCGCGATCGCATTGATCTTCTGTGCCGGATACAGTCCGCCGCACTTCATGAGCTTGATATTGAAAATGTCCGCGGAACCCAGACGGCACGCCCTTGCCGCGTCCACCGGGCCATGGATGGACTCGTCCAGCATCATGTGGATTCCCTCCGAATGATCCCGGAGATACGCGGCTCCCTCCAGATCCCAATGGGGCAGGCACTGCTCCACCGCCTCAATGCCGTATTCCCGGAAGCCCCTGAGGGCGCGCTGTGCTTTGGCGGTATCGTATCCCTGGTTCGCGTCCACCCGCAGACGGATCTCAGGGCCGACCGCTTCCCGGATCAGCTTCATGGCACGGATATCCTCCTGACAGTCAATGCCTGCTTTGATCTTTAAGATCCGGTATCCATCTTCGAAAACGCGTTTTTTCGCTTCGGCTGCCATATCCTCCGGGGTGCTGATGCCGATGGTGATGTCGCTCTGCAAGCTGCTTCCGAAGCCCCCAAGCAGCTTGTACACCGGCTGTCCGAATGCTTTTCCCATCAGATCATACATGGCAAGATCCACGGCGCACTTTGCAGCTCCGTTTCCCACGATCACGCTGTCCATCATAGCATGCACGGCTTCAATATCCATGGGGTCCATGCCGATCAGCCCCTGCCGGAAAATGTCCAGCACCGCGATGACTCCGTCCAACGTCTCTCCGGTCACCGGCGCAAAGGGGGAAGCTTCCCCGAAACCCACACAGCCCTCATCCGTCTCTACGCGAATCAAAACACTTTCCAGGGCTTCCACTGTGGCAAACGCCACCTTGAAGGGGGCGATCAGGGGAATCGTAACTTTTTCTACTTTCATTCCTGTAATTCTCATTTCTTCTCTCTCCTTTTCACAATTAAAAGTAAGAAAATACCGAAATTTTGCTTTCAATATTTTATTTAATTTTACTATATGTATAATTGGCAGTCAACTAATTTCTTAAGTGAAATCATTGCCGGTTCGGTCAATAGCCGAATTTTCATAATATGCTTTTTGTAAACATGACTGCAACTGTCCAGGCGGAAATTTTTCTTGCAGAATCTAGACAAAAACAGTAGAATAAAAGTAATCGCAATATAAGGAGTATTTATGGCAGATAATAAAATCAGAAAATACCGTAAAAAATTAAACCTGACGATCAAAGACCTGGCGGAACGAACGGGTCTGTCCATCGGATATATTTCACAGCTGGAACGGGATGAGGCAGAGCCGTCCCTGTCCTCCCTTCGGAAGATCGCGAAGGAATTTGACGTGCCGATCTATGTACTGATCGAGGAGGAAAAGGAAAACGACGGCCTGACGATCCGCAGGGAAGAAAGGATATCCGTGCATACGAAAAAAAATGTCGTTGAATACGAATTTCTCACCCCTCTTCCTTCCCAAAACTTTTTGCCCAGGGTTTTAGTGATGAGGGCTGTCATGCAGCCCCATTCCCGGGACAGCGAGATTCCGATCGTACACCACTCTGAGGAAACGCTGATCGTCCTTTCCGGCACCCTGAACCTGATGCTCGGAGACGATCTTATTATACTTCGGGAAGGCGACACGACCATTATCCGGGAAGACATTCCCCACACGTGCATCAATGAGACGGATGAGATCACGGAGGTCCTCTGTACCATCAGCCCGCCGGTCTGGAATACGCTGCATTTTCCAAAATGACCTTCCCTGGAAAGATTCCCCATGCGAAAGGCACGCCGGCGTATTGTTCTGCTGAAATAAACCTCAGGCAAGTAAGGAACTGTCGGTTTGCCGCCGCGCAAATGAGCACGATTGGAGTTGGTCATTATCATGAGACCAAAACTTTTAATCGTAGATGACGAACCCGGCATCGTGGACATGATCCGGAGTTATTTTCAATCAGAATACGATATCCTGACTGCGTACAGCGGACGGGAGGCCCTGGAAAAGGTCTCCGCCCGGCCGGACCTGATCCTGCTTGACATCAATATGCCGGAGATGGACGGGCTCGCGGTCTGCCAACAGATCCGGGAGTACGTCAGCTGTCCGGTCTTATTTTTGACGGCGCGTATTGAGTCCTCGGATAAGATCATCGGTTTCCAGGCCGGGGCCGATGACTATATCGTAAAGCCCTTTGACCTGGATGAGCTCGGCGCCCGGATCGCCGCGCATCTGCGGAGGGAGCAGCGGCGGCAGGGCAATGCTGCGGTGCGTTTTTTCGGGAATCTGTCCATCGACTATTCCGCCCGTACCGTACATCTGGACGGGGAAAGTATTTCGTTCTCCAAACGGGAATTTGACATTATTGAGCTGCTCTCCATGAATGCCGGACAGGTTTTTGACCGTGAGAGGATCTATGAGCTTGTCTGGGGGCTGGACGGAGGCGGAAGCAGCGATACGATCATGGAACATATCCGGAAGATCCGCGCCAAGCTTTCCGGCGCTTCGCCTGACAGCTATATCGAGACAGTCTGGGGGTGGGTTACAAATGGGTTGGATAAAGCGGATGCGTTTTAAAAATGCATTGTTTGCGATGATGTTTTTCGGTCTTCTTCTGGCGTCCCTTCTTTCCATCGGGGCCTTTATCGGATGCAACCGGTTGATCCGGGCGCTTCCGCAGGCCACCGCCTCCATAGAGAGCAGATCCGTCTGCTCTGCTGGGGACTGATCCGAATATCCATACCCGCATCCATGAGATCGGGATGCAACGTGCGGTCGGGATGAGCAGCCGAAGCCTGTAGCAGCCTTCTCCCCGTAACCTCTAAAATTTTCATTTGTTCCTCCGTAAATTCCATCTTGATTTTCTCTTCCTTCATTCCGTCAGGCCATTATGTTGTATAGGCCCTTGTAAACCATGCTTTTCTGTTATTAAAACCATAAGAATTTTCTATGCATTCGTCAAGCACAAATACCGCCACATTGAACTACAGGTTCAATGGCAAATGAAACCAGCACCTTTAAAATAAGTATGCCATATAAATTTATTTTAAAGGAGTGATCATCCGATGCTTGAACAGGTTCACAGAAGTTTATTTGACGAAAGCTACCAGAAAGGTTTTGAAATCGGCATGTCAAAATCTTCTTTTCAATTTCTTACCGGAATGGTGAAAAGTATTAAGGCATCTCTGTCAGAGGAACGCCGGGAAATACGGCGAAGGTTTTAAGATTGCGCTGCTCTGCCTGATGAAGCTGGGAGGGAATGCAGTCATGTCTTCCGGGAGCTGGAGACTGTATCCATGTGAATATATGGAAAAAATAGACGGACGGAGGATCCGGATGTTTGGATACCGCATGGAAGAGCGCAAGGATGACGGCTTTACAACGCTCGAGTTGTACGGAATACCAGACTCAGAAGAAAATATCCGATTTGCAGAAGAAGCACTGCTGGAATTTTATTATCCGGAAAATGTTTTGTTTGGCGCCAGGATTGAATGCACGGACAGTTATGCTCTGTATGACAGATCCGATGTACCGGTTCCATGCGCAGACCAGGAGGCCATTCCCGGAGTTCTTTATTATAAATATGTTGCCAGAGGGCGTCTCTCAGGCTGCTGAAGCAGATGAAAGCTCTATGGAAAGAAACGCCTAAATTCAAAAAAGAGAATCGAGAAGAATTATTTCGGAAGGATTCTTTTCCGCAGGCAATGGCAGTCTATATGCATGAGCTCCTCCATGAGTTCGGCGCCGATGCAAGCATGCAATTCCGTATAGCAATCCTGGCTATGAATTACAGGATCATGGAATGCTCCGAAAAATTGGAGAGCTATGAAAAGGAATGGTCGGAGTATACGACCAGCCCGC
This sequence comes from Lachnospiraceae bacterium, assembly GCA_910575475.1. Lineage (GTDB taxonomy): Bacteria > Bacillota > Clostridia > Lachnospirales > Lachnospiraceae > Schaedlerella. The sequence goes on from CAJTGD010000035.1 coordinate 23,001, forward strand.
CCCTGCGCTGAAAGCCGGTATCCCAGAGTTCTCCCAGATCCAGCCACTCCCTGCCCCCGTAGGTGACTGCTTTCACCATACAGGCGTGCTGCAGTACCTCATATCCTGTCAGTAGGAACCAGTGCCATTCGTAATCTTTGAATGAACGCTTCTTGTGCTTCAGAAGCAGGCAGGGTACCGGAAGGCCCTTGTCTATCTGGCCTTTCAGCGCGCTTTCTGCTTCCGCGGCACTTCGGTTCCCATATAAGGGACGCATTCCGATGGCTGTGCAGCCATGGTCTGTCAGGAACTGCCCGAAGCCTTCCATATAGATCTCCAGCGTGTCGATCCCGGACCATCTTGGCCGCAGATACGGCTTCATCAGCATTCCAAACCGGATATAATCTTTTTTGGTAAGATGCTGTATATCAAATGGATACAGCGTTGTTCCTTTATAGAGGTCAAGGCAGATGCAGCTGTCGCAGGCTGTAAGGGCAGCGCATCCGCCGATCTTCATCATAAAGTCCGGAAACCAGTCCTGATTGCCTCCGTAAGTATTGCCGATCCGAAAATAATCCAGTTCCTTTTTCATCTTAAGCCCTTCCATTTTTTAGTGGTATTCTTGAGGCTTCTGCGGGAAAAAAACCTCACAGACCTTCCATCATGCTGTGCCGGCCATTTCTCCATCTTCATTTCAGCTCTGCCTTCACCATCCCCAGCGTGATCGACTCCAATTCCCGCTCCATGGCATCCTGCACCTGGGCCAGGCGGCCGTCTAGGATCCGGTGAATATTCTTTCCCACCGGGCAGTCCGAGTTGGGATTTTTGTGAAAATGGAACAGCGTATTTTCCCCGATGCAGTCCACCGCCCGGTAAATGTCCAGAAGTGTGATCTCGTCCAGCGGCCTGGCAGGAACAGCCCCGCCCGGCCCGCGCCGGACCTCGGCCAGTCCGGCATCCTTGAGCTGGGACAAAAGCTTTCGGACGATCACAGGATTGACCCCGATGCTAAATGCCATAAATTCGCTGGTCACCTTGTACTCCTCCTGAAATACATCCATACACAGGAGCATATGCACCGCGATCGTAAATCTGCTTGTAATCTGCATCCTATACTCCTTTCTTACTGGATTCCTCTTTCTGGTACATCGCATCAGAATGCCCGGGATCTGCCTTTGATTCCCGCGCAAACAGCTCCGCCGTCTGGAAGCCCTTCTCCAGCTCCCGCGCAGACACTTCCGCCGGCCCAAAGCCCTTCACCAGTTCCTGCACAAACGCGTCCGCCGGCTTCTGCCGGATCTGCTCCGGCGTATCCAGCTGGCGGACCTTCCCCTGCTCCATGACCAGCATCCGGCCGCCCAGTTTCATGGCCTCCCGGATATCATGGGTGATAAATACGATGGTCAGCTTCAATTCCTTCTGCAGCCGGAGGATCTCATCCTGCATGGTCTGCCGGGTGATCTCGTCCAGCGCGCCGAACGGTTCATCCATGAGAAGGATCCTGGGTTCCGCCGCAAGCGCACGGGCGATCCCCACTCTCTGCTGCTGTCCGCCGGAAAGCTCCGACGGATATCTGCCGGCCATCTCTTCCTCCAGCCCTACGGTCCGCAGCAGGCGCAGGGCGAGCTGACGGTTCTCGGCCTTATTTTTTCTGCCGCTGATGACCGGAACGTAGGTAATATTTTTTTCCACGGTCATGTGGGGAAAAATCCCCCCGTTCTGGATCACATAGCCGATCCTGCGCCGCAGCGCCACCAGGTCGGCCCCCGCCAGATCCTTTCCTTCCACGAAGATCCGCCCTGCATCCGGGGTGAGCAGGCCGTTGATCAGTTTCAGCATGGTCGTCTTGCCGCACCCGGATGTTCCGATGACCGTCAGAAATTCTCCCTCCCGCACCTGCAGGCTGAAATCATCCAATATACAATTTTCTCCAAAGCTTTTTATCACATGTTCAAATCGAATCATATCAACCCTTTTTCTTTCAGAAATGCTTCCGCTACTTCTGCCTCGTCTTTTCCTTCCACTTCCACCTGGTAATTCAATTCCGCCATTTCCTGATCCGTCAGAATGCCGTCCATTTTCATCAGAGCATCCTCCAGACCCAGATATTTTTCCATGGCGTCTTTTCTGACTACGGTGGAGCAGAAATAGTTCACCTGCAGATGCTTGTCGTCTTCCAGCACCATGATATCGTCCCGGCTGAGCTGGGCGTCCGTGGTAAATCCATTGGTCACGTCGATATCTCCCTGCTCCATAGCTTCATATTTCAGGCCGATGTCAATGTCCCGCACTGCCTTAAAGTCTAGCCCATAGGTGTCGCACAGCAGGTTAAAGCCGTCCTCCCGCTCGATATAATCCGGATTCCCGCCGAACACCAGCTTGTCCGATACCGCCGCCATGTCCGAGGTGGTCTTCAGGTCATATTCCTCCGCCGCTTCTTTGCGCACGGCGACCGCAAAGGTATTGTTGAAGCCGTAAAGTCCGACCCAGGTCATGTCAAACTGCTCCTCATACTCTGCTTTGAGCTTTTCCAGCATTTCGTCGTCGCTGACTTCATCCGCCTCATGCTTCAGTACCATGACCCAGCCGCTGGAGGTATACTCCGGATACAGATCGAACTCGCCCTTTTCCATGGCCGGGTGGATATTGCTGGTTCCTCCGCCGATCCCCTTTGTGATCTCCGCCGTATGATCCGTGTTTTCCTCGATCAGGAGCTTTAGCATTTCCCCCAGGATATACTGTTCCGTCATGGGCTTGGTGGCAATCTGGATCGGCTCCCCGGAGCCATTTTCATCGGCATCCTCTGCGTCCTTGCCGTCTGCCTCTGTGCCTGCCGTCTCATTTCCTGTGCTTTCGGAACCGGCGCTTCCGCCTGCGCTTTCATTTCCTCCGCTGTTTCCGCATCCCACGCCTGCAAACGCAAGCATGGCTGCCATCAATAGTGCTACTGTCTGTTTCATCTTCATGTCAATTTCCACTCCTTTTTTTCATCATTTTTTCTAATCTTCCGAGCAGCAGGTCGCTGAGCAGCGCCAGAAGCGCGATCAGAAAGCTGCCCCCGAAGGTCAGCGCCATATTGTAGGTTGTGATACCTCTGTAGATCGCCACGCCCAGGCCGCCTGCCCCGATAAACGAGGCGATAGCCGCCGTGGAAATGGTCATGACTACCATGTTCCGGACTCCGGCTATGATCACGCCTGCTGCCAGCGGAAGCTTGATCTTCGTCATGATCTGAAAGTCCGTGCTCCCCATCCCCCTCGCCGCCATGATCACGTCCGGCGATACGCCCCGGATCCCGGCGTAGGTGTTGCGCACCATGGGCATGATCCCGTAGATGGTCAGCGCCGCCACCGCCGTATTATTTCCGATTCCCAGAAATGGGATCAGCATACCCAGCAGCGAGATCGAAGGAATCGTGTAAAATACGTTGGCGATCCCCAGGACCGGGGCGGACATCCGCTCATGCTCCGCGATCCAGATCCCCGCCAGGAGGCCCAGCACTCCCGACAGTGCAATAGCGATCAGCGCCAGGGTGATGTGCTGCAGCATCAGCTCCAGAAACCAGTCCTTCCGTTCCAGATAAGTCTGGATGACTTCATTGAATAACATCCGTCTTTTCTCCTCTTTTGCGTATACTTACTTTGGAATCCATTTCCCGCTTAAATTCCTTACCCGGATAGTCTTACGGGACTTCTCTGCTTCTGCTGAAAATGGATTCCCGCCGTTTATGCATAACGCTCTTTCTTACTTCTTATACATGAAGCTTCCTCACTGCCCCCGCAGTACATGCTTCCCTGCATGCGCCGCACTGCAGGCAGTGTACCGGGTCGATCCGGTAGGGCTCCCCTTGGGCAATGCATTTCTGCGGGCAGACCTTCACGCAGGAGCCGCAGCCGATACAGGCATCCGTGATCTCGAATCCGGCTTTTTCCTCCTCTGTCCCATAGGAAAATGTCTCCCGGCTGATGGGATAATGCATCAGGTCGAACCATTCTCCGGTGCCCTCATAGATCAGAAATGCATCCAGGATATAGCGGGTATCTCCGGGGTAGACCTCGTTCATTCCCGGGTTCTCCTCGAATGCCCGGTCCACCCACTGCTTTTCCGCCTTCCTTATCTTACCATAAAACTTCAGAGATTGACAGTCCGGACACATGGCACTTAACGCAATCTCCCCAGTATTCATGAGCTGCTCATAAAAGGGCTTGCCCTTGGAGGTGACAATATACATCCCTTCGTCGGCGGCGATCATCACATTGATGATCCTGCTGCGGGGATGTCCCTCCTGGTCTACGGTCGCCGCAGACGCGATCTTCACCTTCCGAAATAAATCTACATACTTTTTTGCTTTCTCGTTCATCATTTTCTCCTCCGCTTCATTAAAATATTCCATTCCTTCCGGGAATAGATCTCCGTATCATTCTGGAATATCTTTATCTTTGTTGTAATATTATTTATTACAGCAAAGACTTTATCATATAATCGATGTAATGTCAATAGTTACATCTACTTTTCTTTCATTTTATTGACGGGCATGAAAAATCTGTTTATACTATATTTATTGAGCACTCTCGGAAACCCCTTTTATTCAGGAGTGCTCTCCAGATTTTGGAGGTAATTTCATGAAAAAGGGATACGATATATCAAAAGATAGAAGCATCACCAATATCAAGGAAACCATAACTCTTTACCATGGTTCCAAATCCGGTATCCGAGAACAGATAAAAGGCTCTCTGATTTATGAGCAATATAAGAATTTAAGCAGGGACCGCGACATGATCATCGGCAATATCGCAAATGACAGAATGTTTGTCGTTCTTGACCGTTTCTTCTCTGGTGAAATTACTGATCTTGCGCTGATCAACAGCCTTTCCGCCCTCAAGCTTGGTAAGCAGTATGTCGCTTTAACAAAAAAGGCATGCAGCAAGATCCAAATTCTTGATGAAACGGAGCTTTCCGAAAAAGAGCGGAGCATATTGAAAAAGGAAAGCGAAGCAAACCGTTCCAGGGGAATTGCCATGGCAAATGAAATCTGCCGGAAATACCGCCGGGAAGGACGATTTTTTGATGAAATTATAGAGGCAGGTGAATCACGGATATGACAGATTTCAGTCTCGAAAAGCGTCAGCTTTGTGATATACAGGGCCGCTTGTTTGAATTATCGCTAACGCACGGATATGACAGTCCCGCCTTTATCAACACATTTATGAACAGCCGGGCAGCTGCTGCTCTTGATGATACTTATGACCGTCTGCAATGGGCAGGAGAGGAATACATCCTTGAAGAATTGGAGGAGGAGAGCGGAGGACTCAAAAAGGCGGGGGAAACCTATCCTGCGGAAGTCATGTATTGGGCCGGTTATACTTACCGGTACTGGCATTACTACACCGGAGAAACCAGTCAGGAAATATACAAAACCGCAGATGCAAAGACCATGGATGAATGCTGGCTCGGCTTTCATACATTGGATGTAGCAATGGCGGTCGATGATCTAAAAGAAATATTTGATCAGAAACATGGATAATACAGAAAGCCTGCCACTGGCAGCCTTTCTGCATACGATGGTATGCAAAAAAGGGAATACCCGCGTTTGACGGTACTCCCTTTTTTCATAAAATCTATTTTTTTATTTTCCAATCCCTCTGCAGCCGCCGATCATGCTGCGCACCTGGATCTCCACGCACTGCGCTTCGCAGCCCTCTGCAGCCGCCGTGACCCGGATGCTCCCATCTTCTTCCCCGGCACGCACGACACCCATCACATATCCGTCATAGGTTTCCCATTCCATGTCGTCGTAGCTGCCGAGGCACGAAGGATCGGCGCTCCCGAAGCCTTCCAGTCGGCCCGCGCCCTCCACGGAAACCGTTACCTTTTTCGAGGCGGACAGATTTTCCGTCCCGGTTTCATCGGTCAGTTTTATGGTAATAAAGGAAAGATCTTCTCCGTCCGCCGCCAGCACCGTCCGGTCGGCCTCCATGCAGAGCCGGATGGCTTCCCCAGCCGTTGTAAGCGAGAATCTCCCGGTTTCTTTTCCGTCCTCATAGCTCACCGCGGTCAGCTCTCCCGGTTCATACGCCAGCTCGTAGGACGCGGTAAATCCATGGGCTTCCCCGGCCGGCTTTCTGCCCAGGGAACGGCCGTTCAGAAACAGCTCCACTTCCTCCGCATCCGCGTAAATATCCACAAGCGCCGGTCTGCCTTCGTACCCGGGCCAGGTCCAGCTTGCGATGTTGTCCTTATACATCCACGCCGTTTTGGAGCAGGGCATCCCATACCGGTTCAGCCGCTCCACTGCCAGATACGGCTCCTTTCGAAGTCCGTACACAATCTCCCGCAGATAGCTGATGGGCCTCCGATAGCCGATCAGATCGATATCCCCGATATAGGCCGCCCGTTCCGGGTACACGCTGGTAAAATTGGCATTGCCGTCATAGTGGAAAATGCCGCAGCCTGCCTCGCCCAGATAATCATATCCTGCCCAGGTAAAATCGCCCAGCACATGGGGATAGCGTTTTACGATTCCCCAGAGCCTTACAATGTCCGCCGGATAAGTCTCTGTTCCCAGGACCGTTTTATTGGGATGCAGCTCATGCTCCGCAATATGCCGCCCGGTCAGATAATTCAGTCCGATGATATCGCAGGCGGAGGAACAGCCCTCCAGCGCTTCCGTCAGAAGCGGATGGACCGCGAAATATTCTCCCCGTTCCCCGGCCATCAGGCTCATGAAGCTGTTCATTCCGCTGACCGCGTCCTGCTTGTTTTCCGCATTCTCCGCCTGGACCGGCCCGAACTTCTCCATCACATCCTGCATGATCGTCCCCAGCCTTGCCCCTGCGCTCATCAGTCCGTTCTGCCCCATCGTGGTAAACCGGGAAGGATCCAGTTCATGCAGCTTATTGCACATTTTCCGGCCGATGGCCGCGCCGGCTTCCGAGCCTGCCTCCGAAATCTCATTTCCGATGGAATACAGGATCACGCAGGGATGGTTGTAATCCTTATCCACCATCCGCTCCGCCGTCTGCTCCCAGCACTCTCTGAAATGCAGCGCAAGGTCATGGGGATTCTTATGCACCGTCCACATGTCGCTGATCTCATCCATGACAAGGATCCCGTAACGGTCGCATGCCTCCAGCATGGATTTGCTCAAAGGATGATGGGAGCTCCGGATGCTGTTGAACCCCGCTTCCTTTAACTGCCTGCAGCGGCGTTCTTGGGCCCGTTCCAGAGTGACCGCCCCCAGGACTCCATTGTCATCGTGAATGCAGGCGCCCCGCAGCTTCACTTCCTTTCCGTTGAGACGAAGCCCGTGGGCAGCGTCCAGAAGCAGTGTGCGGATCCCAAAGCTTTCCTTTGTCTCATCCAGCACCTCTCCTTTGCATTCGATCTCCACCCTGCACTGGTACAGACTGGGCGTCTCGCAGTCCCACAGCTCCGGTTTTTCCAGACAGATCGTGTGCCGGGTCATTTCATCAGTTCCCGGGTACATGACCACCATCTGCCGGTCCCGGGCGATTTCTTTCCCGTTCTTTTCTATAGAAACATTGACATGGATCTTTTCTCTGATCCTGCTGATGCTCCTGATCCGCACCACTGCTTCGATCACCGCGGAATCTGTCTTTGCAGAGAGCGTGGTGATCCGCACCCCGTCCGCAGGAACATGGATCCTGTCGCCCACCAGCAGTTTCACATTGCGATAAATCCCGCTTCCGGTATACCAGCGGCTGTTGGGCGTCATACTGTTGTCCGCGATCACCTTGATCCTGTTCTCTTCCCCGAACCTCAGCCACGGGTTCAGCTCCACATAAAATCCGGAATACCCGTACAGGTTGGACGCCGCCAGCGCTCCGTTGATATAGACCATAGCGGTCTGATAGATTCCCTCAAATTCCAGGGAAACCGTTTTTTCCTTCCATGCCTCGGGCACGGCCAGTGTTTTCTGGTAAATGTATTCGCCCCCCGGGTAGAAGCCGGTCTGGGCGCCGCTCTTCGCGTCCGGCGTCCGCTCCTCATGGATCATGGCATCGTGGGGGAGGTGCACTGTCTGCACCTCGTCCGTTCCCAAAAATGCAGCCGCAGCCGCATTGTTTCCGCCTTTTGTGACCTGCCAGTCCCGGTTAAAATTTTCTCTGATCATGGATTTTCTCCTCCTGTGAAACCATTATGAATGCTGCGCATCCCATTCCTTATTTGCCTTTTCTACCTTTAACAGATAAACCAGGACTGCCATTACAACGCCCATCACGATCGGCAGGATCGCATACATGAAGAAGATCATGTTGACCGCGCCTGCAGACTGTACCGCCGCCGTACCGTCAAAGCCGCCCAGCGCCAGAAGCCAGCCTACGACCGCGCTCCCGATGCCGCCGCCCAGCTTGACGCCGATGGAAGAACAGCTGAACATCACGCCGTCGATCCGGACGCCCTGGGTCCTCCAGGTATAATCGCTGGTCTCCGCAACCAGCGCATTCAATGTGCCGGTCAGCGGGCCGCCTGCCATATTCCGCAGAAACGTCGCAAACAGCATGACCGGAAGGTTTTTATTGACAGCTCCAAAGATAAATACGGCGCCCATCAGGAGTGTGATGATCCGGGCATACAGGTTCATTTTCCACATGCTTCCGAATTTTTTTACGAGCATGGGCGTCAGGGTCAGGATGATCATAACCGGAACCAGCTGGAACAGGGAAAACGTTCCCAGCAGCGCCGGATCGCCCATATAGTAGGTCATGAAGTAGATCGCGGAGCCCTGTGTAATACCGCTGTAAATATAGTTTACCAGATACAGGCCGAGAATGATAATGTAATATGGATTTTTCAGAAGCAGCTTTAAGGAAGTTCCGAAGCTGACCTTCGCTCCCGCCGCCGGAGCGTTTCCACCGGAACCATGTTTGCTGACAGAACCCTGTTTGCCGGCGGAATCCGCGTCCCCGGATGCATCGCTCTGTACGGCCGCGTCATTTCTGCCGGCGGATCCATTTCCGGCTGATGTATTCTCACCGGAAAGCCGGATATCCTCATCCGGCACTTCCTTCACCATCAGTACGCAGAAGGTATTCACGATCAGCGCGATCACCGCGAAGATCAAAGCAATCGTGCGCCAGCCCTGAGCGCCGCCGCCGAATCTTTCCACCAGGCCCATTGCATTGTAGGAAATGATCAGTGTGGTGAAGGTTGCGAAAATAAACCGGATGGAGCCGAGCTGTACTCTCTCCTGCCCGTTTTTCGTGATCTTCGCTGCCAGCGCGGCATAGGCAATGCTGTTTGCCGTATAGAACACCGCGTTAAATGCCGTGTAAAATACAAAGAAATATGCGTACTGCATGTTCGGACTCATGCTGGGAATGCTGAATACCAGGAACAGGCACGCGGAAACTCCGATCTGCCCGTACAGCATCCAGGGCCGTGCCTGACCCAGCCTGCTCCTGGTCCGGTCCATCAGTCCCCCGAAGAAAATATCCGACACACCGTCCAACAGTTTTGACACCATCATCAATGTTCCGATGACCGCGCTGTTTAATCCCACCGCATTTGTCAGATAAAGCATGACAAAGCTGGAAATCAGGGCATATCCACAGTTTGAAGCCAGGTCGCCGGAGCCATAGGCAACCTTGTGATACCATTTTAGATACTTTTTCTCATTCATGATCTTGTTTTTCTCCTTTACTTTTTTCGTGATAATGTATATACTTTATCTTGGAATAAGTAAATTTTAGCAATTTTCAACAAAATGAACAATGTCACGGACATTTGCATCGCTTCATATTCGGTGTCATATCCGTGGATGCTGCCAGGCATGCAATCCATTTGCTGCGCAAATTGGTTACATATAGGCATGGGAGGGTATTCGATGAAGGGGAAGCTGATCCGCTCCGGGAAGGAGAGCAATATTTTAGAGATTCATGACGTAAACAGCGCAGTCAATTCTTATTATGATATGTCTGACCCGGTCCAGTTCACCCTGACCTACTGCAGCGGCCTTTCCGATGAGGATTATTATAACGTGATGACCATCTCGCCGAACAAGGACTATTTTTATTCCTCCTACATTGTCTCGGATTTTCACAAGTTCAATTCCCGTCCCATGCACCAGCACGCCTTTTTTGAGCTGGTGGTCGTTCTAGAGGGAAGCATTACACAGCGCCTGGAAAACAAGGACTACCTGTACCCTGCCGGCACCTGCTGCCTCATCAACCAGAATGTATTTCATGTGGAAAAATATATCGGAAAAGCCCGGCTCCTCTTTATCGGCCTGTCTGTTAATTTTATCAAGGAGCTGCTGGAAGCGCACCGGACGGCATACTATCAGGTGGAGACTGCCCGGGAAAATTCCGTCCTCCGGTTCATGGCGGACAATATCGAGCTGGAAAAAGGCAAGAATTATCTGGATTTTCTTCCGGTCTACCAGAACAGGAATAATCTCCCGGACCTGTACCGGCTTGCAGACCGGCTCATCCAGACCATGATGTTTCCTACCTTCGGATCCTCCTTTATATTGAAGGGGCTGATCTGTCATCTGTTTTATTATCTGGATACAAAAGAATTTTACCACATCAGCAGTGTGAAGCTCAACTCCAGCTCGGACCTGCTGCTGTTTTCGCGCATCGGGCACCTGATGGAGGATACCGACGGGCGCATGTCCCGGTCCGACCTGGAGAAGGCGCTGTGCTACAGCGGCAATTATATGAATACGATCGTGAATAAATATACAGGGATGTGCCTGTATGATTACGGGCTGACCTTTACTATGAAAAAAGCCGCGCATCTTCTGGCGGAGACGAATCTGACGATCTCAGCCATCGAAACGCGGCTCGGACTTACGAATCGGACACATTTTTATAAATTGTTTCGGGAAAGATACGGGGTGACGCCGGGGAAGTATCGGAAGCGGGTGAGGGAAGATTCGGGGGAATGTGAATTGAATACTTGATTTTTTTCATCCAATCAGATATAATTTATTCAAATCACGATTTAGTATATTATGATTAGACTATTTTATAGGGATATGTTTTATGTTTATTGGAAGGGAAGCTGAACTGCAATTTTTAGAAAACAGGTATCATGCGAAAGGCGGACAATTGGTCGTCCTGTACGGCCGGCGCCGCGTAGGGAAAACCGAGACTTTAAAACAATTCTGCCATGGGAAGCCCCATGTGTTTTTTTCCTGTCAGGAATGCACAGACCGGAGGCAGCTGCGCAATTTTTCTGAGAAAATGCTGAAAGAAGATCTTCCTGCAAAGCAATATATCGATCAATTTGCTGATTGGGAAAAAGCATTCCGCGCCATATTGGATCTTCCATACGGCGATGAGCGAAAGCTGCTGGTCATCGATGAATTTCCATATATGTGCAGGGACAATGCCGCCATCCCTTCTATTCTCCAAAATCTATGGGATGAAGTCCTGAAAGACTCCCATGTGATGATCATTCTATGCGGAAGCGCCATGAGTTTTATTGAAAAAGACTTGCTTGCAGAAAAAAATCCTCTTTACGGCAGGGCAACCGGAATTTATAAAATGACGGAAATGGGATTCTATGATGCTGCCAGGTTTTTTCCGGAATATTCCAACCTGGATAAGGTTCTTGCATATTCCATATTGGGCGGCATCCCCCATTATCTGCGCCAGTTTGACCCCGGACTGTCTCTTTCAGAGAATGTAAAGCAAAATATCCTGACCAAGGGCTGCGCGCTGTACAGCGAGGTTGACTTTTTGCTGCGGCAGGAGCTCCGGGAGACCCTTCTCTACAACTCATTGATCGAGGCAATTGCCCTCGGCAATACAAAGCTGAATGATATCAGCCAGAAGTCGCTTGTAGACGACACCTCCAAGACCAGTGTATATTTAAAAAATCTGATTGAGCTTGGAATTGTCAGGCGGGAATTTTCCGTGGATATGAAAATGAAAGAGCGTGCCGGAAACAGCCGCGGCATTTACAGGCTTACCGACAGCTTTTTCCGTTTCTGGTATGCCTTTGCATTTACCAATTATTCAGATCTGGAGATCGGCGATGTGGAAGGCGTATATCAGTATGAGGTGGAACCTCTGCTCCATGAGTATGCATCCTTTACTTTTGAAGATGTCTGCATACAGTACATGCAGGAGCTTCAAAAGGCGAATCGCCTGCCATTCCGATATTCAAAAATCGGGCGCTGGTTCGGAAAGACCACAGTCCGGGATGCTTCACAGAAAAACGGATTCCGGACGGCTGAAACAGAGATCGATATCATGGCCGTGTCCAGACAGATGAAGGATATTTTTATAGGCGAATGCAAGTTTAAGGGCCGTCCGTTCCGGTATTCAGAATATCTGGATACACTTGCGAAGCTGACTCCTGAGAAGGAGAAGGCGGATTTTTATTATGGGCTGTTTTCGGAATCGGGATTTGATGAGAAGGTAACGGCAGCGGCGGGAGAGGATGACAGGGTTCGGCTGTATACGCTGGATGAGGTTGTGGGATATAAAAAAAAGACGGGATGAGGTCGTGAATCTCTTTCCGTCTTTTTTCACCCATAGTTCAAACAGCAATTTTAACTCAGTTCAATATCCCCTATACTCCCCGCTGTCCCGAGAAGAAATAAGTGGGCCATAGCTACGTTGTTAAAATCGTTTATTTAACAATGAAAGAAATTTTTACTCACTAATCAATTCTTAATCTGGCTTTCTTTTACGATGCGGATAAACCTCGCCAAATCTTCCTTCGTAGTAATCTTAAAATTCTTCTCATCCCCTGGAATCATGGTAATATCAAGACCAGCCAAAACAGCTGGTTCCGTGGAACCATTTATCTTTAGTATCTGATCCGGCAGCAACGATATGTTTGCTTCATAATAGGAGCCAAGGCAAAATACTTCTGGCGCCTGTCCGGCATAAATTTCGTTTCTGTTCAGCAATGCCTGTATTGATCTTCCATCCTGACTGGCGTAAACCGTATCTTTCATCGGCAAAACAGGTATTACACCATCATGTCCTTCCGCCGCATTCAGGCAATCTGTAATCTGCTTCTCCGAAAGCAAAGGCCTTGCTGCGTCATGGATAAAAATACAATCTGAATCTTCGGCATATCTTTTAATATCTTCCAGGCCATTCAGAATCGAAAGCTGTCGGTTCTCACCCGGACTGGAAAATCCCTTAAATTTTGGATTCAGTTCAGCAGCTATCAGCCAGTCAGCGATCTGTTCCTGCCAATCCTGATCCGCGACAATCTGGATTGCGGCAATCAAACTATGAAGTGCCAATCGTTCCAAACTATAGGAAATAATCGGCCTGTTACAGACCTCTATATATTGCTTGGGAATATCCGAATCCAATCTCGTTCCGGTGCCGCCGGATAAAAGCAGTGCAATATTCATATCTATAACGCCTCTCCGTTTACGGTTATTATACTCCATCTGCCATCTTATTCTTCTCAGCTAACGTGATGTCAGTGTATGGTATGGCTGACACTTATCAGCCCGATTAGAAGCGACGAATTTCTGATAAAATTTCTCCATACGGTCTGCCCTTACCAAAGAGCATTGTAGTTCCGAGAACAAATCCGTCCATACCCATGGGAGCAAATTTCTGTATTTTATCTGCACTGCAGGCTCCATCCCAATATGCTTTAAATCTCATTTCCTCTTTCATTGAAAGAAGCCTTGCAATCTTCCCGCCCACATAAGGAAGATACATCTGTCCTGCATTACCTGGGTTTACCGACATCACAAGCACCTTTTTTACGATACGGAGCATTTCATATACATTCTCTATGCTGGTTCCCGGATTGATTGCGATGCCAGGAACCATGCCCGCATTGATTATCTTCTGCAGGGTCGTGGACGGATGGTATTCTGCCTCCGGGTGAATATAGACCGTATCGCCCTTACGTAACCTCTGTAAAAAAATCTCAATATTGTTGTTCGGGTGCTCAATCATCAAATGTACATCAAGAGGTTTATCTGTAGCCGACGCAATATAAGCCATATCATTCAGGGACATGGCAAAATTCGGCACATAACGTCCATCCATAATGTCAATATGAAAGGAGTCGATACCTCCCTCTTCCAGATTCCTTACTTCCTGCTCCAAGTGACCATAATCGGCACACATCATAGAGACAGTGAGTTCAAATGCCATATATACCCCCTGCCGAATTTTTAATAATTTTTTCAAAGTAAGTAATAGTCTTTTTTAACCCCACATCCAAACTTACGCTCGGATTCCAATCCAACTCTTTTCTTGCCAAATCAATTACTGGCTTTCTCTGTGTCGGATCATCCTGTGGCAGTGGTTGATGCACAATTTTTGATTGGCTTCCTGTAAGCGATATTACCTTCCTTGCCAATTCCAGTACAGTAAACTCTCCAGGATTGCCAAGATTTACAGGTCCTGTAAATCCCTCTCTGCTATTCATCATGCGAACCATCCCTTCAACAAGATCGTCCACATAACAAAAACTTCTCGTCTGTGTTCCATCGCCATATATTGTAATATCCTCTCCCTTAAGCGCCTGTACAATAAAATTGGACACTACCCGCCCATCATTTACATTCATATTGGGACCATATGTATTAAAAATGCGGATCACCTTAATCTCCACTCCATTTTGCCTGTGATAGTCAAAAAACAACGTTTCCGCCGATCGCTTCCCTTCGTCATAGCAGGACCGAATACCGACAGGATTCACATTCCCCCAATATTCTTCTGGCTGTGGATGTACAGCCGGATTGCCATAGACCTCGCTTGTCGAAGCCTGCAGGATTCGTGCTTTTACCCGTTTTGCCAGTCCCAACATATTGATGGCTCCCAAGATAGATGTTTTCATTGTCTTTACTGGATTATATTGATAATGTACTGGAGATGCAGGACAAGCCAGATTATAAATCTGGTCAACCTCCACCAGCAATTCTTTTGTTACATCATGCCGTAAAAATTCAAAGTGATGGTTATCCAGCAGCCCTTCTATATTACTTTTCGATCCGGTAAAAAGATTATCTGTACAAATAACATCATTTCCTTCTTTTACCAGGCGAGAACAAAGATGGGAACCTATAAAACCCGCACCACCAGTCACAAGGATACGTCTCATACATTCATCTCCCTTTCAACTACTTTAACACCAATTTGATAATAATCCATGCCGTATTCTTTGACACGCTTTGCATCATACTGATTACGCCCATCAAAAATTACCGGCTCTTTCAAAAGACGTCTAATCTCATAAAAATCAGGACTTCTGAATTCTTTCCATTCTGTAATCAGAATCAATGCGTCTGCATCTTTTAAAGCCTCATATTTATTGCTGCAATATACAATATTTTGATTCCCTTTTAAGTAGCATTCTTGCGCCTCTTTCTCTGCTTTCGGATCATATGCCTGAATTCTTGCTCCCGCATCTGTTAAGCATTGCAAAATTGTAATCGCCGGAGATTCCCGCATATCATCTGTATCCGGTTTAAAGGCAAGCCCCCACACCCCAAAAATTTTTTGAGATAAATCATTACCAAAATGCTCTTTTACCTTTCTGACAAGAACTTCTTTCTGTGCATGATTCACATCTTCTACGGATTGAAGTAACTTTGATTTGTAACCATATTCCTCCGCCGTCTTAATCAGAGCCTTCACATCCTTTGGAAAACAGCTCCCGCCGTACCCGCAACCTGGATAAATAAATGAAAAGCCAATACGCCGATCACTTCCTATTCCGCGCCGCACTTTATTTACGTCCGCGCCAACACGCTCACAGATATTAGAAATCTCATTCATAAAGGATATTTTTGTCGCAAGCATAGAGTTCGCCGCATACTTCGTCATTTCCGCACTGGAAATATCCATCAGAATAAAATTCTCCGTATTCATCACGTATGGCTTGTACAACTCCTGCATAATCTTCGCCGCTCTCTCTGAATCCACACCAATTACAATCCGATCCGGCTTCATGCAATCCGAGACAGCAGTTCCCTCTTTCAGAAATTCTGGATTTGCAATCACGTCAAAAGTTAAGTTTGACCCACGCTTATCTAATTCTTCCTGAATCGTCTCCCGTACAATAACTGCCGTTCCCACAGGTACAGTTGACTTATCGACAACGTACATGTGATGACTCATTCCTTTCCCTATATCTGACGCCACCTCTGTCACATAACGCAAATCTGCACTTCCATCCTCCCCCATCGGAGTACCTACCGCAATAAAGCAAATTTCTGTGTTTTCAAGAGCTTCCTTTATGTTTGTAGTAAAATGAAGATGTCCCAACAGATAATTATTTTTCACCATCGGTTCCAATCCTGGCTCATAGATGGGAATACATCCATTCTTCAGACGACTTACTTTTTCCTCATCAACATCCACGCACCAGACATTATTCCCCATTTCTGCAAAGCAAGTCCCTGTTACAAGCCCTACATATCCTGTCCCTACCACTGATATTCTCATCGACTTCTCCTTCCTCTCAGGTAAACAATAATCTTCCTGTATGATAGATTTTCAATTCCTTATGATATAAAAAATAAAGAGACAAAAGGCTTTCACTCATATATGCCAAGTATCTTCCCGTTCTCTTTACACCATGGGAAATGCATAATTCCTCTGTCCGGAAAAGCAGCGGAAATACCCACGCACAATACTCAGTAAAAATCTCTTTTCGCGCCAGAAGCAAGTTATAATTATATAGATAACTCTCCGAAAAAATATTTTCGTACGCTGTTGCGTAATCTGGATACAACTCCTGCAAGGCCCAAAGCATAATCTGCCACTCTTCTTCACTCATATATCTACTATGATGTTCTCTGATATTCGGTCGATGGAGCATCGGAAACGGCAGCACCACATCTACATGATTCGCCAATAATTTGTATCTGTCAGCCTCCGTGATTTCCAACACTCTGCGATAATGGCAGATTCCCACATAGTCGCTAGTTCTTAACGCGGAAAGTCTGTTCTTCCACACCCAGTAGAATGCCGTCATTTCACAATAATCTGGATTTCTGTTCGATATATGCACTCCCCAGTTATCGCAAAAATCTGTTCTTTCTTCCAGCTCCCCATATTGATTTCCTTCACAGCCAAGCAGGAGGGAACTGACATAATCCGGAAATTTTGGTGGATGCTTCAATACTTTATCTTTGTAGAATTGAGCCGCATATACTGAAAGTACTGCCTTTTTCTCCCCCATAGGAAGCCCATGCAAAGACGGAAATTTATCTAACCTCTTATAATACTGTTCCATCCAATCCGACTCTGTCTTTGAATTGATTGGCTTATAATTCTCAAAACCACATTTATTCAGACTTTCTATGATTTCTTTATGAAGCATCTCCGGCACCGCTATATATACACAAACCCTTTGTTTTTCTTCCTTGTCTAATTTTTTGGCAACTTCTTTCAACTCCCGAACCGGCAAGCCTTCCAATTCCTGAGGATTATCTATAAGAGAAGTGACAAGAAATCCTATAATATGTATTTCAGGTTGCAGTATCCTCACAGCATTGCAGATGCCTATTGCTATTGATTTCGCTCCGAAAATAAAAATTTTCATTTTATGCTCTCCCATATCTCATTTGGATTACTTTCTGATATTGAGGCAAAGAGTCCGTCTAGTTTCTTTTCAGTTTCCAGCATAGGTACTCTTAAAAGCATTTTCTGCAAATCCACTCCTATTTTGGGATCTTCCATCACAACATCTCCTTGAAAAAGAGCATTCCATATTTGCTCCCTTTTTTCTTCTTCCAGAATTTTCTTCCTTTGCTGCAAAAAACTACCTTCCATTTGAATTGGAATTACTTCTATTGCTTCGGTAGCTGGCGTGATATGTAGCATTCCGACATTATTTTCATATCCTGGAAAAAGATACAATTCGTCTCCGACATACTGGTAATCCTGAAATAGCGAAAAGCCTTTCGAATGCAGTTCAAAATAAGGATTTGAAGATAAATCAAGCCATATCTCCCATCTGTCTTTTGTATTATTATAAATCCATATCTCTTCTCCCTGATCTGGAAGAAGTAATAGACTGTCTCGAAAGGGAACAAAAAATCCCCATGGAATATCACACCTGATTTTTGACCAAAGTTTATATTTTGTTTCGCATCCCGAAGCACTTATTCTTACGATTTCGAGTGAGTCTGTACAGGTAATCCAGATATCCTCTTTTAGAATGATCATATTATTAATTGTGTGATCTTCTATATATATTTCTTTTGTATCATATGACTCCATACAGATTGACAATATTTTATTAGTTCCATAGACCGCAATATACAAAGTGTTCTTACAAAAACAGGCTCCATAAAAATTACATGATGGAATCTCCAGATTGTCTAATCTTGAATGCACTGTACTGCTCAATTTATCCTCACATCTCACTATTTTGCTTTCTGGAAAAAAGCAGATAAATGAACCAACCAGGCCCCACGGAATCAAAATGTAATGATCCTCATAAAAAAATGCGGCTTGATATCCGACAGCTTTTTCATCAGGCTCAATCTTAGTACAGTTTATCTCGCCATTCTTTACATCATAAACAGCAATGTTACTTCCCAAAAAAGGAAAAAATATAAGCTTGTATCCATCTAAAACCACCTTTCGGTGGAGGATATGCTGATATGAGGGTTCTTCCGGAAACTGTATCAAAAACTCGGAGTTTTCTTTATCAGACCCTTTCCGAAAAAGCCCATTAAAGTCCTGCGTTGAAAAAAAGACTTCTTTCTCAGTTACATATGCAGCTCTGAATCCTAAACTTCTGTTCATTCTATTCATCCTATAACTTTGTATCCTTCACGTGTTACAATATCAAAAATTTCATCATGATATCTTGCCCCTACTGTAATCAAAATGCCACATTCGTCTGGATTATATGGTCGATCTCTCCATTCATACATTGGCACATCATCAAAAATTGATTTTTCAAATTCATTTACCTTGCTCAAATCCGAAACAACTACCCCATCAATTTTTAACGCATTTTCACGTGCAAAATAATAGAAAATAGAGCCGACCTTTCCTGCACCATAAAACAGAATATGTTCATATTCATTCCATGCCTTTTTTAGGAGTTTCTTTTTTAGGACTGTGTTTTCAGCCATTTCCCGCTGTAATATCCATGCCCGATCAAAATAACTCAAAAATCTATCTTCATAATACTGTTCAACAATCCTCCGGTACGCTCGCATCAGTTTCAAGTCCGGGAGATAATGCCATGAATAAGTCATACACGAAAATAAATCGCCAATATTATCTCTTGTGGCCTTTGTAATACGAAAGGCCCCAATATTCGGTAGTCCGTGTAATTGATCCACATCTGCCATAAGATATTTATCTGCCGATACCGTGTCAAAAACAACCTTCGGCGCCATATAAAAGTCATTTTGATTCAGGAGATTTAGCCCGATATCATGAAGCACCACAATAGCATGCTCACTCAGAAACGGATATGCAGCGATAAAATCAAGCAGTTCCCCCGGAAGCCTATGCATAGTATCTAAAATCAGGAAATCTATCTCTCCGCCAATTTCTTCCAGACGTTCAGGGAAACTTTTTCCAAGCAGCATTTTATGGTTTATCTTGTCACAGTTCTTTATTCTGTCTTTTACCTCGTCAACCACATAACCAGATTTTCTGGATGAATCGCGATAATAGTTTTCGCAAATATCGATCGAATAACATACTGTTTCCAATTCCAACGATCCCAGGCAATTCAAGATAACCGCACTTGTTGTTCCGGCTGCGACCCCCGCTTCTACCATTTTTCTGGGACGATATTTTTTAATTAATCCACACAAAAAGGCTCGATCAAATGCCGACATCTCTGACCGTTTTCTATATTCTTCCGGAAGCTGCCGAATCCACGATTCCTGTTCATAATATAGCTCCACGTTAAGATAGTCTTTTCCGGTAATCTTACTCATTTTTATCTCCTTTCCAATTACAGGATTTCATAACGCGATTATTCGCTGTCAAACAAAATATTATACAGTTTGTCCATACATCTTTTCATGATAGTTTGTTTCATCCTTCAAATTATTTTATTGTCAGCACATCCTCTTTTTTGTGATAAACACTAATAGCTAGCACTGGTCTGTCCCTTTTAATGATTTTCTCCAGTTCCTTTAACATATCCATCTCAAATCCTTCTATATCCGCATTGATAAGGGTGATGCGCTCATCGTTCCTTTGATTAAAATATTCGGAAAGCCATCCGTCTCCTGTTATGAAGTGCTGTACAACATCAATATGATCGGAAATATCACTTGGGAATAATCCCAAATTTTCTTTCAGCGTTTCCGCTATTTCGATATTTCCCTTTCAAGCAGTATTCTCCTAGATTCTATATCTGCTAATTCATCTATTAACTGTAAAAGCTGTTCTTCATGTACAGAATAATATTCACTTCTCCCTTCATACAGCCACGCATACTCCGGCATATATCCCGCTACTGAATATCTGAGGTTTCCAACAACACACCAGTCCATGACCTTTGCGGAATTAAGCAACGACAAAATCCTCTTTTCGCTGCTACTTCCCTGTTCCATATGCGTATATATAAATACATATGTTTTTCTATCTTTTGCTAACTGTATAAACGAATTAGTCGAAATGATTTCTATACCACGTATTTTACCCCCCCCCTATTCTTATCCTGATCAATGATTCCTTTCGGTTCAATACCCCTGTTTCGTAAAAACTTTACAAATACATCTATATCATTCCCAGCTCCATAAATATATACTTAAAATTGTGCAAGTTGCACAATTGAAACAGCCGCCTCAAGTCTCGGCTCTGTTTCCCGCAAATCAAGACGATCTGAACGTAAAATATTTCTCAATTCCTTTTTTATATCCATTTCCGCCTTTTACCCTTCTTTCTCTTCTAACAGCTCGTCCAGAGCCACCTTGATAAGGTTTGCATATGGCTTAAGATCCTGCATGATTTCCGCTAAATAATAACTGTTAGAAATCACTATCACGTCTGCTTGTGTTTCGTATGCCGCCATCTCTGGAATCGCTATACAAGTGCGTCCGCAAAAAGATCCCCGATAATTTTTGTCAACAAAACATACGATTTCAATCCCGCCTTCTGTACAAAGATTTGCGAGACATCTTGCAGCTCTGCTCGCACCATAGATTATAATATTGTTCCATGACAGCTTTTTCATTTTCTCCAAAACACGATCACGAACCTCAACATCCAAAAGCAGATCTACATACCGTAGCTTTTGTTCTTCTCTATCCAGAAGTGATTGCAACTCATTAATTCTAATCTTATATTCCGTTTCCTTTTCCCGTACTTCTCTAACATAACGAATCAGATAATGTTCGCTATCCCTGTAACATTCCCCTAACATTTTATAGTAATATTTTGTTTTTCTGCATATTTCCCACCAGAGGCGAAATTTATCACTTTTCACGCCGCCCTGCCACGGATTTAATGCGGCAAAATGTACAATCGCACATTCTTTCTTCAATGCCTCGTTGTCTGGATAAATATGAAAATTTGGTCGTTCAAACATTCTTTCATGCGTGCAGATATAATTGTATGTTTCTGCAGGAATCTGTAAAATGCCACTCTCACCGAAAACAACGTTGAAAAGTTCTTCCTCAAATGTCGCGATATTGATTGGATGCTCCCACGCCTGATGGAAAATATACTCAGGCGGGAAGTCTTTCCGTATTTTTTTTAGATTCCACATCAGAATGCCGGTATTGTAATGCATCCAGTTTGTCCGCTCCTTCGGATACCAAATACGCCACCCTTCCGGAACCAAGAAATTGTGGCACATATTCGGTGCAGCTGCAAGATAGTTCCCCTTAAAGTCAATATTATACAAATCTGTCAGTTCTCGATTGACAACAATATCCACATCCAGCATAAGCACCCGGTCAAGCTCCCCCGGCAGATATTCCGGAAGCAATAAACGAAAATAAATTTCCAATGAAAGATTATCACGCCCCGTGTTTGACATTGGAAGATCATCAAATTTTCGTGGGTCTGCCGTGATATAAGTCACATTATTTTCGTATTTCATCGACAATTCCTGAATATCCTTTTTATCAAAATCCGTAAAATCCTTTTGAATCACAAATAGATGTATGTCACCCTTCGCATGGTTTTCGTAAAGCGATTGCAGCATGACAAAAAGGTACTTCTCATATTTTGAATTAACCGTCACACATATGTTCATTTACGATTTCTCCTGCCTGCGGCGTTCTGACTCCAGTTTTAACCATAATCTCCTCGAAACAATCCGCATGATATCTCTATTCTCAATAACATTTGTAAATCCGTTTTCCGCAAAAGAGTACTTCACTGTCTCTGAAACAGTCGGACTCTCTATCGTAATTACACACAGCGCATTTTGCCTGTCCTTTATTGATGGGAAATCAGGTTTGTAAACAGGAATCCCAAAAAGTCGCTGCTCCTTTCTCGCAGAGCGATCCCAAATTTCGAGAGGATAATCCAGACCCAGTTCATCAAAATACAGAAGAATCTGACGGCAGCAGTTCCCCGCACCGTAAAATATCAGTTCTTTCCCATTTGTCAAAGTCCTCCATGTATCGTCCTCCTTCTCAATCGTCTGAAGTAGCGTTTCGGATAGTCCGATAGCCGAAAGTTCCGCATAAGCTTTCATAATTGGCAGCACCATTCCGGCCACATCGTCAGGCCATAGTGAAAGCCGTTCGAGCACTGGAACAGTCTTGGTTGCAATTCCCCGTCTGAAGAACATGGACGATCCTATCAAATCTTCTAAAATGATCTCGTAAAAGGGCGTTTTCCGTGCAACATTCCAGAAGATATCCGCTTTATCCAGCCCTGGATCATTCCACGGCTTGTCCGCCCCAGCAAAATGATAAATATACGCATTTTCCCGATTGCACTTATATTCCCGCCACATTGCAGCAGGTGCATATGGAACAATCTTCATTGCAATCGTGTTTACATCTACATTCCATTTGTTATCAATAAATTTGACCCTTCCTTGGCAAAACAGATTCAACACATCTTGATCAACCAAATCGCAATCGTGTGTTGCAGCATACTCAATCATTTTTTCACACAGTCCATTCTCCGAAATTTTTTGAATATCAATCAAAAGAACGCCCGCCTGAAAATAGTCGTATATATTGCGGATACCCAATTTTTCCATGTCCCCATGTTTGTTATACATCGGCGATTTATTTGAGCCAGAAATGATCGGATCCCGTACTGCGCCAAGAAGATTCCCTGCGAGATCCTGCGAATAAAGTTCCGAGATATCATGGCAAACAATCATATCCGCATCCATATAAAGAATTTTCTCATAATTAGTCAAAATCTGTGGCAGAAATAAGCGGAAATAAGTTTCTGGTGTAAAATTACCTCGTACAAAAAAGTCTTTGTCGCCAATCAATCCGGAAATATCAACAAACCGGATATTCACATTGTTATATCGTCCCACCATTCTTTTCAGCATATCTGTATACCGAAGTGCACCGGTACTATCAAATTCCGGTATATTGCGCATCACTAAAATATCATAATTATATTCTACAGTGGTATTTTCAAGCAGCGAATATAACATTACCCCCAAAATCGGCATATAATATTCGTTGCATGATACTGCTATTGCAACGTTGTTTTCTGGGAATGCAGGTCTAATGTCCGGCAGACGATCTGTATTTTTTAAAAGCGTCACTTTCAAATGCTTTACTTTTAAATCCGGCCGATCTTTTAGCAATTTAATCAAATATACACTGAGTAAACGCTCAGCCATGAACGCGAGCGAACGCATTTCCTGTTCACTAAAATAAGTAAAATCTATTTTCAGTTCTGTATGCTCTAAGATATTGAACAGCCATGCACTGTAATCCAAAAAGATTTCTTTTCGCATTACGAACATGTTATACCAATACGCCATTGTCCCATTCCTGAATTCTTCAAGAGCTTCCCTATACTCCGGATACAACTCCAGAACAGTCTGACAGGTCAGGTCAAAATCAACTGCATGAAGATTATCCAGGCAGCTGAACTGCACCTCGTTAGATAATGTCCCCCATGATGAAGCATCAACCGGTGTAGGCAGAATAATGTCATAATCCCGAATGCATGCATAAATTTCATTGTCACTCATCCCAATATTTTTCTTATATGCTTCATCAATTCTGGGAATTACGGTAACACCCCCGAGTCCTACCGGATTAGGTATCTCGCGAAATGCGAAGTGTCTACGGTAATGCATAAACCCATAATAATCTGCATCTACGTTTTTCCATGCCCAATACTGCGCCGTCAGTTCACAGTATCTATCGTTCTTATTGGAAATATTCTCCCCCTCGTCATCGCGCTGCATATCCAACCGGATGCCACTTTTTGCCGCACCAACATGAATCGGAGTCAGTATTTCACTTTTTAGTATCTCGCCATCCTTGTGATAGGAAACGAATATTTTTACCTTTCCGACTTCTTCCCTGATCATCGGATTCACACCCTCTTTCCTTCTGGCATATCCACCTCCGCCAAGTATCTGTTGTGCAGAAAAATTTCGTTTCTTTTTATTCATTGCATTCTGAAGCTGCCCTTTAAATGATGCAGAATAAACTTTATCACCCCAGCGCTTCTCGATTCGAATTAACTGTTCCATAACGTTTTCCATCTGTTCAAGCGACAGCATATCAATACTCTCCCGTTCGCAAAAATCGGGAGAAAAATTAGCACGAAACAAAATATTTAATGAGAGTTCAAAACCTTCGTTCAGATAGAAATCCACAGTTTCTTCCAGATGCTCCGCCGTAGATTTTAAAACAGCGCATAGTATACGGATATGTGTTTTATCCTGTCCGCGCCCGTTCCGTTTGTACAATAGCCTTTTTGCATTGGAAAATACCTGTTCAAATGTCGAACCTCTGCGAATATAATCAAACAACTCCGGGCGACAGGTATCCATCGAAATTCCGACAAATGTAACCGGCGCATTCAATATGGTTTCACATGTATCGTCATCCAACAGGGTAGCGTTCGTAAAGACTTCAATTTCACCTTTATTATCACCAAGTGAAACCAACTCTTTCAGCTTATCCACAAATCCCCATTTTGGCAAAAAAGTTTCTCCTCCCGTCAGGAGAAGGCGTCCTCCGTTATGCACAAATGGAACAATAAAATCTGCAAACTTCGGTTTACAGGAACCAAAATCCACTTCAAAATTATCAGTATCAAGGCAATAGCGACAGCGAATATTACAGTCGGGCCCTAAACTGAGATTTGCTTTAGTAAAAATTAATTCCTCATTATTATCCTGATAATCTTCAGCTTTGCATCCTGCGGCACCCGCATGAAACGCCCCCATACATTCACAGCTGTCCGGGCATCCTGCTTCTTTAAAATTGCCGTTCAAGAATTTCTGACGAATATCAACTGCTCTTTCGTTATTTTTGAAAATATCGCACAACTCCTCATATCCAATATTTTCATAATCCTCTATTTCAACCATTGTGGAATGGAACGGACAAAAGCGTATATATAATTTATCTCTTGGAATCAAATACAATTGCGAAAAAGGATTCGCACATGGATATAATTTTTTATCATCTTTCATCATAATCTTCCTTTCAATTTGAACAGTTGTTTAAGATAAGCTTAAGTATCCTTCGATTTTATGAAAGAGTATGTAGCCCAGTTTTTTAAATCGCTTATTTATATCTTCGTAAATTTCATTATTTTCAATCATGACAATCATCACCTGGCTACTCTGCGCCTTTTTATCCCAATCAGGCATTTTAACTGTATATCCGTCAATTATTTGTATCTTATCTGCATTTTGATCCCATATTTCAAAATCAAACTTTTCTTCGATTTTATCCATAACGCATGCTGGATCCTCTCCTGTGAACAAATGCCATTTTTTATTCAGCAAATCAGAATATTTCTTCAATGCGCAATGACCTACCGGTAAGTCTGGATCCCTATAAAATTGAGTTGCGCTGTCAACAGAATACAACTCCGCTTTTTCATTTTCCTGCAATGCATTAAGCAGTACTACTGTGCCTCCACCAGCAGATACACCCAGTTCCAAAATCTTATTCGGTTGATAATACTGAACCAGACCGTGGATAAATCTCCTTTGTCCATCACTCATTTCTGAGTCAACATCTGACCAATCGATTCGTTCATAGTTTTCCTGCGCATACTCTTCTGGTATCATTGGCAAATCTGTAATAACTGTTGTCTTCATAATTATTTCCTTTCCCTCAATGCCATTTTATCCCTCATCCATAAAACTTATAATCCGTCACTGCCATACGATATTTCCACTTACACCTCGTGAAAAAGTAAGATGTCATCAGCTCAGCTGCATATGCAATATGCCTGTCCTTTTCATGCCCATAACCGCTTTCCCTTTCCAGTTCCATCATCCGAAATAATACTGAAAATATCCATTCACAATATGCATCATATATTTCGCTTCTGGCAATTACCATATTGTTTGGACAATACAGACATTCCTCCATGTAGATAGCAAATGCTTCTGTATCCTCTGGATGACATTCGTCGACTGCCCTACACATCGTCTGATACACGGGTTCCTTTACCGGTGTTTCTGCAAGGAACATCCGTCGAATTCCTCCCGGTACGTAGCGCGGAGTGGGAAGTATTACATCAATGCCATTACGCTCCAAATTCCTTACTTCAATATTGGTTAAAAGAAAATGTCTTCGGTAGTGGCATAAGCCTTTATATTTCACTGGTTCCGCATTTCTCCAGACCCAATATGCGGCCGTCATCTCCGCCAATACTCGGTTTTTATCTGAGATGCTGTCCCCAATCTCATCCAGAAAGCTCTGTGGCTTTTTATCCGTAAAAATGCTCCCCGCCTGAATCGGGAGAATCCAATCTGGATATTCCTCTTGGACGACAGCAGTGCTATCCCACTGGCTGAATACCATATAAATATGCAGTTGATAGTCATCTTTCTCCGTAGATTCAAGAGTAGGAAGCGCATGAAGATTTCGATATTGTCCAAACAACCGTTCATAATCTCTACAAAAATCAAATCGTTTCGCTTCCTGGTACACTTCCTCCGCATTTAGATAATATAATGTCGGAAATTTAAAATGCCTGTCAGCTGAATTGTATCTCTGCCCAAAGGCCTCCTGATACAAATAGCAATTAAGCCAGCTTGTATCATAAGTATCCTCAGACAGATGAAGTCCTAACTCCTCATATTTCTGTCTGTCCCTAAGTATCTGCGTTCCTTTCAGCCTCGACATCACCTCTAAGCCAATTCTCACAAATGAGGAAAACCCCAGTTCTCTTGCATAGTGTTCTGTTTCCTGATGGTATTTTTCTGGCATAGCTATCAACACCGTTGCAGCCCTGGATGCCTGAGAGTTCTGAAGTTCTATGACCGCCTGTCCTCCCAAATCCTTTGGATTCCCCTCCGCTGCAGTTACCACAAAGCCTGCAAATGAAAAATACAGTCCCAATCTCTCACTGATGGATTTCAAATATCGGTACAATTCGATTGCCACCAAATGTGCACCATAGATAAGTACATCTCCGTCTTTCAACGCATTACAAATTTTTTGTTCTATATCGATGTCTGATTTCACCATACCATCCGCCTGTCTAATATTTCTTATTACAATACCATTTCCATGCATGCTCCAATATTAGCCGAATATCGCTATACTGAGGCTTCCATCCCAGAAATGTTTCCGCCTTGTTGGAATCCCCCACGAGGATTGGCGGATCCCCTGTCCTGCGAGCTTTCATAACCGTAGGAATATCCATTCCAGTTATTTCCTTTGCCGTACGGATTACCTCCAGCACAGAACTTCCTACACAGTTTCCAAGATTTATACAGGTACTCTCTCCGCCTTTTCTCAGATATTCCATCGCACGTAGATGAGCATCCGCCAAATCTGCCACATGGATGTAATCCCGAACACAACTTCCATCTCTCGTAGGGTAATCCGTCCCAAACACCTCAATTGACTCCCTGTCTCCCGCCGCCGCTGCCAAAATCAGCGGTATCAAATGAGTCTCCGGTGTATGGCTCTCACCAATTTCCCCTCCTGGATCCGCTCCTGCCGCATTGAAATAACGCAGGCAGCAATAATTGAGTCCGTATGCGCTGTGATAATCTGAGAGAATCCTCTCTATCATTAATTTGGACGCTCCATAAGGATTGATTGGGCGTTGCTCTGTCTCCTCCGTAATCGGCATCTGCATTGGAACACCATAAGTCGCGCAGGTAGAGGAAAACACAATATTATTTACCTTATGCCTTATCATCGCATCCAGTAAGTGTAAGGTATTTGCCACATTATTGTTATAATATTTTGATGGCTTTACTACAGACTCTCCCACATATGCATAGGCAGCGAAATGGAATACTGCATCTATTTTATAGTTCTCAAATATTTCGTCCAGCCTTTTCCTGTCGGCCAGATCCCCAATCTCCAGAACTCCCCATTTAACTGCTTCTGGATGTCCATATACAAGATTGTCAAAAACTACTGTTTCGCAACCCTCTCTAGCCAGCATTTGATTGATATGGCTTCCGATATACCCTGCGCCCCCTGTCACTAAAATCATATTGTTATACAATCCTCCGCTCTTTCAATTCTTCTCAAGCACCTACAGCGTATCCGTCAACTTTAGTATACTTTCGATAACTTTATCCATATCAAAATATTGATATTGCCCCAGCCTTCCAGCAAATATTACTTTCTTTTCCTGCTCTGATCTCTTCCGGTATTGCTCATAGAGAGCATTGTTTTTATCATTATTAATCGGATAATAGGGTTCTTTTCCCTGTTTCCATAATGTAGGATATTCACGAGTAATCACGGTTCTGTCAGGATTTCCTTCTCCAAAAAGGAAATGCTTATGCTCCACGATTCGTGTGTACGGAGTCTCTATATCTGTAAAGTTCATTCCTGCTACTCCCTGATAGTTTCCCACTGAAAGCACCTCCGTTTCAAAATGCAGGCTGCGGTATTCCAGCGTCCCATAGCAATAGTCATAATAAGCGTCAATGGGCCCGGTAAACACCACACAATTTGCCTGTTTCTCATACGTTTCTCGATGCTTCAGAAAATCAACCCCCAACTGCACTTCAATCCCGGACAGCATCTGTTCTACCATAGCCGTATAACCATTCTTTGGAATCCCCTGATGTGGATGATTGAAATAATTATTGTCATAGGTGAAACGAATCGGCAGTCTGCGGATAATAAAAGCGGGCAACTCCTTACAGTCTGTTCCCCACTGTTTTTCAGTATAACCTTTGACCAGCTTTTCATAAATATCTTTCCCTACAAGCTTGAGCGCCTGTTCCTCCAGATTCGTTGGCTCGGTAATCCTGAATCCCGTTATCTGCTCATTAATTATGCGTTGTGCTTCCGCAGGCGTTTTTGTCCCCCAAAGCTGGTAAAAAGTATTCATATTAAACGGGAGATTATACAATTTCCCATGAAAGTTCGCGACCGGAGAATATACAAAATGGTTGAATTCCGTAAATCGATTTATAAATTTCCATACCCGTTCATTATCCGTATGGAAAATATGGGGGCCATATTGATGCACCTCAATTCCTTCCAACTTCGAACTGTAAATATTTCCTCCGATATGTACTCTTTTATCAAGAACCATACAGCTATAACCTTTATCTGTCATCGTCCTGGCAAATGTCGCTCCTGCAAGTCCCGCTCCTACGATTAAATAATCCAGCATGTGCTTACCTCCAAAATTATTCGTCTCTGATCACTGTACTCTGTATCATGATGAGAATCCCCACCTTCTAGCACAACTACACTACGCTGCTCAAATTTTTATATTAAACATCTGCCATCTGAAATTAATGTGGGTTCTTTTTGTTTAAGAACCCACATTATAATTCTTAGTAAGATTTTTTATTTATTTTCAAATGTATATCTTGTTGTTCCATCTGTAACTCTGATATATGCTGTTCCTTCTACTTGACCGCCAAGTGCTTCCACAATAGTTTCCCATGTTAAACCTACCCAGTTATTACTTGTAGTATATTTGTCTGCTGCAAGTCCTACATAATTACTTCCACCATCAGAAACTTCCACTGTCAGATTAGTTGATGAAAAACCAGTACTGGCATCTTTCGCAAGCCATAAACCAGTATCATTCCAAGTTCCATATGCTTCTGCATCTGTATAATCCGCATGCTTCGCAATCGTCCAAGTCAGCTTAATCTGTGGTGCTGTCATATCAGCAGCTACATCCTTCTGGTTTGTCTTTCCTGATAACTGAACTGTTGTCTTCTTCCAACCTGTAGCACCAGTTTTAGCTGCATATTTATATGCACCACCCTCAACTTTCGCTTCAAAATTGTCAGGTACCCCGTCAAGTTTTGCTTTTGCCGTTGTGCCATCAGATGTAATCGCCTTTGTCTCACTTCCCACCGTCAAATTCATGAGAAGAGCCGGTGTCGTAGCTGCCGTAAGTGCCGCATCATCTGCCACAAGGGCGATATCTTTGCCGCCTGCTGTTGCTGTCACTTCTGCCGCAACAGATACATCCACCGCTACACTATTCTTTCCTTCAAACTCTACTGCCTCGCTACTACTTGCATAGCTGTTGTCTTTCTGTTTAAAATATACTCCATCAGCATTTTTCGTCACAGCAGTATCATCTGTCAGCTTTCCTGCAAGATCAATTACTCGTTCCGGGTCAACATAATAGTTAAATATAGTATCTGTATTCGTTGGCAACGTTACTGTTGTAATCTCTTTATCCAAATGTCCTATTGATGTTCCTGTTCCTGTTGCATTTCCTGTCTGATCTTCTGCCAAAACTGCCATACTGCTTCCTACTACCATTGTCGCTGCAAGAGTCCCTGCCATAAATCTTCTTAAATTCATACCAAAACCTCCTATTTCTCTACATTTTTGTTTAAGTTTTTATTTAACATTTGGTAAGTTAAATAAAAATCCACGTCCATTACCCTTCAATAATTAAGGTAACGGTCACCCGAAGTGTACTGATCGTGTTCTGCTCATCATCCACCAGATGATAGACCACCACACAGTCATAAGTTCCAACATCAAGCTCTGTGTCAAGTGCGATATCCCGCAAACTGCTTCCCACTGGAATCACAGGCGATTTATAGATCGCATTTTCCTCGTCTGATGTGAGAAACAGATCGAAATACACTGCATTCGTGTTCCCTGTTACATTCTCCACATATGCATCCGAAGAAACAGCATCACCCGCCGCAAAATGCCAGTCATAGCTCATCGTAACAGTGTAGTATCCGGGCTCTACAAACTCCTCGTCCTCCATCTGTGCGATCATTTCTTCAACATTATCCGGGGTAACAACTACATTCCGTCGTTCTTCCTCCGGTTTTCGTAACAGTAAAAATGCTATTACGCCCGCCAGTACAAGGATGATAACGACAAGAATAATGGTACCGACTGTTTTCCTCTTCCCTTCCTTTCCCTTCTTTCTAGCTTGATTTGAATTTGCTGTACTCATTGTTTACACCTCCGAGTTTCTATATCAAAGCAGAGGCATTACGCACTGCTTCAATATCAATTTCTACATGCTTTTATCATGCCTTTTGCATCCAGACAGAAAATTTGCCGGATAAGCGATACCTGTCAACGATTCAACACAATCTCTTCCTCAGTTTTCCCTACGTCATTAAACACAACTACCAATACCGCAGGCTGCATACTCAAATCTGAAAGGCATTCGTTCACCCAGCCTTCGCCTAATAAGAGTTGACCCTCCTTATACCTGACAGCATCCGCTTCCCCCTCCGTCCCCAGTAATTCATCGTCTGTATCTTTCCATCTGACAGAGACAATCTTCGTTGCCGCCGCGCTTCCTGATCCAAGGTCAACATCTATGCTTAGAGGTTTTCCTGTTTTTAAAGTATAAGAAGTTTTCGCAATATTCGGCGCTGTACCTTCTCCGAATTCTGGATTTACATCAGAATCCTTATTTTCATCCAAAGTCTCCTTTATACCTGAAACACTATCTATATCCGCCCCTGCTTCTTTATCCATAGACGTACTATTGTTCAAATCCCTATCTGTATCTAAATTATTTCTCTCAGCCAGGGCCGGCTCTCTATTCAGGTATGAGGTGCTATTTTGGATATTTTCATCTTCCAAAGCTTCCTTTTCTACAGGATCGGTCTCCAATGTTTGACTGAAAATTGAATCTCCTTCTAAGGTTTCATTTGAAACAGTATTCTTTGGCTTGTCAGAATCCAAACTCTGGCCTGGCATCACTTCCCATGTAACATTCACTAAAAGCGCAACATTTTTTACTGTTGACCAGTCTCCTTTTTCATTAGCAGTACCGATAAGCTGGAATGAATACTCAGGAAATGAAACATTTCCCAGATCATTCCTCAACCCATAGTTATATTCTCCGGATTCCTGATCATAGCTGTACTCAAAAGCATCTTCGGGCGCAGCCGGAATGGTTGCCTGGATATATGCTTTTTCCGTTCCAATGGGAACCGTATGCTCTCCATCTGTTAAAGCCATATAAAGACTCGTACCTGTATCGTATGTAAATTCCCTGTCATCCGTCATAGTGATACCGCCAAGGGATTCCGGAGAAATATCCACCTTTATCAGCACATCAACAGGCACGGTACTCCTGTTGATGATCGTGACATGATCGCTGGAACTGCTGTACTCATCTGCTGTCTGTCCGTCTGAACGGTGAAAAAAAACCGTAGCGCCTTTTTCATAAGACTTGCCGCCGTATGCCGCCGCATTGGTTTCTTCAATTAATTTCTGCGGATCTAGCACAAAATCAAAAATTCCGTTTGCATCCGTTGGCAGAATCACCTGGTATACATCCGGTTTTATGCTCGCTTCCATCTGTCCGGCACCTGACGCATCCGCCTGCCCTGGCTCTTCCGCTAATATAGATATGGGAGAACCTATGACCAATACCGAGAATATCGCAAACGCAATCATATTTTTAAGATTTCGCCGCATTGGTGATCCACCTCCATTTTTATTTCACGCTTAGTTCTTGTCCTGAAGCTTTTATAGAATCTCCACATCCTGTATCATAATTGGCTTCCCCGCTTTCTGGCACAACTGCACCAGGCTGCTCCAATCTCCATAGTATGCGTCACACAATGCAATCGCCCGGTTGAGCTCCGGGGAAGCGTCATAAATCCCCCATCCTTCTGCCTGATATTTTCTGACCAGTCTCTGATACTCTGTCCACAGCTGCGGCCGCATAGAACGGATCGTTGCCCCGATCAGCGGATGGGGCCGCCACAGCAGCGCAATTTCCTCTCTATTTTCCTGAAATACCTGAAACACGAACTTCATTTTTTCCAGCATCTTCTCCTGATGTTCCAATAACGCGCTGACGCTGGTATTATATAAGATGATCTTTTTCCATTTTCCATCCGGTTTACGGATCATTTCCAGCCATTCCTCCGGTATCCGCAATCCTTCCTTTTTCGTGCTTTGAACTTTTTCGAATTTTGGTGAGCCTGTCCCCAAGATTGTCTTTTCCCAATGTTTCCTCGTCTGCTCTCCGCATGCCTTTGTCAGTACCTTTATGTAAACCTGCCGCATATTTTCAGACTGTACGATCACCTTATCCGCGTTTAGAACCCCCGGCGCTGTACAGAAATGCGCCATCCCTTCCACACCCTTTTCATCCTCCGGACCCACTTCGCCCAGGACAAAGTACGGAATATAGACCAGCGTTTCTGTGCATTTCTTTAATTCTATGGAATAAAACCTTGGATCCACACTGGTCACGTAATTATATTGATCATAAGGATTATGGATAAACACCTTATCCGGCAAACGTTTCTGGATATCATAGTTTTCATAGTGGGTCACCGGCACATCGTCCGGCATTTCATCGCCTTCATAGTGATATTGACTGAATGTACCATCCGGGTCGCGGTCGTAATAGGGGATTGGAACTACATATACATCACAGTCCTCATCCTCTTCTGCTGCCCTCCAGACACTTTCCAGAGAATCCCACATGGATGCTTTATATGGAAGGAATACGACTTCCTGCCGATCCGGTATCTGTTCGCCAAGCAGTTTTCTGGCCTGCCTGATCTGTCCAGCAAGCGTGTGCAGCATAACGCGGCGTTTTTCCGGATCATGAAGTACCAGTGTCATATGATACAGGGTTTCACAGTAGTCTTCCAGCTCATGAACAGTTTCAGTTCCTTCGCCGTATATCGTCTCCAGTTCGCTGCCCATGGCAATGGCCATTTCCTGGCATTCTGACAGAAGCTGCTGAGTCCCTTCTTCGTTTACGTGCTTTGCTGTCAGATTTACTTTTAATGTTCTATTTGCTTTTTCCAGTAAATTCAACACGGAAAACATCTGCTTCCTCAGCGCACGGCTCATTATATGGTTCTCCTTCTTTTATTCAGCTTCCTTTAATAATTCATTTTTAAAATAAGGCACATTGGTCATCGAAAAGGAACTTTCAAATCCATCCGATGATGCGGATCACTCCGCTTCGCTCCCTGCTACATCATGCAATGTTACCAACCGTAAGGTTGATAACCTACGCGCGCATCAGCGCGCTTCCTCTTGGATTTGTCACCAGCCATAAGGCTGATGGCCTACGCGCGTCTCCGCGCTTTCGCATGTTCACAGAGTCCTGGCATACCCAATCCACAGGCATTTGGCATATTGCCAAATCCTGCCTTCTAATGCCGTAAATTATTTTTATATCATGAACCGCGCCTTCTAGTCCTTTCGGTAAAACCCAGGCTCATCACCAGGATTTATCTAAATGGCTGTTCTTATGATCAATGCAAAACTCCTTCGCCCTGCCCTCTCTTTTTTACATTGCGGGCAGTATTGGTTTTTTCTTCTTCGCAGTATCCGCATGAGGAACAGCGGAACTTGCCGTTTGACCTGGTTCCCATCGCACCGCAGTTACTGCATTCATTGCTGATGTCTTTTCCAAGCACTTCCACGATCTCAATGGACAGCTCCCGGCACTTTTGTGTCAGTCTCTTCCGGATATAGCCTCTCTGCCACAGATTCACGGAATTGTTAATTTTTTTATTCACCCCGCCGGACTGTGGCTTTGGAAGCTTCACCATGTAGAGCGTTCCCGGCTTTTCTGTACGCAGGAATCGGTTTAGTTCCTGATTGATGTAGCTGTGCATCTGTTCCTGGAGCCTTCCTTTTTTGGCATTGTATTTCTTCCGCCCGGGATTGCTTGCTTTATTCTGGTTATATTTCCCAGTCTGGACACGCATCCATTCCGCGTATTCTGTCTGGTATTTTCCAAGCTCTTCTCCGTAATGGTGTCCCTGGTCTGTGGTCAGCATCGTATAGATTCCAAAGGCCGCTCCGATCTGTTCCGAATACTCCGCGAATTTATGTACCGATACATTGACAGGAACCTTGATCTCCAGCCGGCTTTCTTCCGGATATAGTTTGACGTACAGCTGGGACTGATACTGATTGCGGTCCGTCAGAGGGACAAAGATCCGTTTCCGTTTTTCTTTTGTGGAAATGTAAATCCCGGAATCCGCGTAGCGGTATGCCCGCTCTGCAACGGAAAAGCCTGTTGCTTTGTCCGTATGCTCCTTTACATGGTATTTTCTGACCTGCCTGCGCAGATAGCGGTGTAGCTTCTCCTCATCCACCCCGGCCAAAAGTTCATCCGACTTTGCCTGGATTTCCTTCGGCAGCTTTACAGTTTTCGCATTTAGCACTGCTTCAAAGGCATTATTAACTTTCAGCAGAAAACGGAGATAATGCTTTTCTTCTTCTGCCAGATTCTGATTGACAGCAATCAGCTTCAGAAGCTTGGACTTTGTCCTGGTCCACTGGCTCTTAATGTCTCCCAGCGCATCAAACATCGCCAGGTAAAAGTAGACTGACGGCATTCCCAG
Organism: Lachnospiraceae bacterium; assembly: GCA_910575475.1. Taxonomy (GTDB): domain Bacteria; phylum Bacillota; class Clostridia; order Lachnospirales; family Lachnospiraceae; genus Schaedlerella. Next base: position 58,833 of record CAJTGD010000035.1, read on the forward strand.
TTCCGCCCGAAGCCCGCTCTTTGTCATCTCATTCTGCACCGTATATCCCGGATAGATCTTGGATAAACTGCCAATGCCCCCGTAGCGGTTGTATACATAATTCTTCACCTTTTTATAATCCTCTGCGATCTCCAGGAGCTTTTGCATATCGGCTTTTGGAATCGGCTCTTTATTATACTGGTGAATGGTCTTGCATATCTTCTCAGGCAATCTGCGTCCACCTCTCCTGAATCGTATATCAGAGCATCACTTTCCTATTTCGGGAAATGGATTTCCCGTCAGATTTTCGTAGAATATCAAATTCTATGAATCAGAATTTACCCTTCCTGTACCTGCGTGTTTTCTGTCCCCTCTGACCATTTATCTGACGGTAAATAATCCGGAAAGGCGGTTCATATTTTTGCTTTTCAGCGCCATGGTCGGATGGACATAACGGTTCATCGTAATGGATACGCTTGCGTGGCCAAGGATCTCGCTCAGGCTCTTCACATCAAATCCCAATTCGATGCATCTTGTGGCAAAGGTATGACGGATCGCATGAAAATTTGCGTCAGAGATATCGCAGGATGCAAGTATCCTTTTAAAACGGTTCTGCATTGTTCTGGGCTCTACAAACCGATCCTGTTCGCATGTCAGCAGAAATGCCCCCGGCGTATGATATTTTTTGAGCAATCCTAAAATTGCCTTCGGCAGGGGAATAGTACGGATCGAGCATACGCTCTTCGGCGCAAAGATCTGTACTGCTGTTTTGCGTTCCTTCAATCCGTCTACCCGAATCCTCTGCATCGTTTTGTGCACCTGCATTTTCCCATCTGTAAGACTAAAATCATCCCAGGTCAGTGCGCACAGCTCTCCGATGCGAATACCCGTAAAAAAACAGACTACGATTCCCAGAGCGATCGGATCCATATTTTCCTGCAGATATGTAAGGAGATTCGCCTGTTCTTCCGCACTGAACACACGGATTTCCTTCTGCTCCTGCTTGATATTGACACATTCCGGAGAAAATGATACGGTAAGATCCCGTTTCAATGCATAGACCCGGATGCTGTTCATGGCAGACATGATCTCCGCAACCGTAGACGGCGCAAGCCCCTGCTGCTTTGCTCCTCCGCTGGACAGTAAAGAGCTGGCAAAGTCGATCACATTCTGGTTTGTAATCTCCGAAAATTCAATTTCGCCGAATTTCGGAAGAATATAGCAGCGGAGCAGATCATCGTACTTGTTTACCGAAGAGACTTTGAGCGTCCCGGACACCGATTCCAGCCAATGATTACCAAGCTCTGCCATACTCCCCGCAAGAGTCCTGTCTGATTTTTGGTTCAGATTCTTTTTTGCGTCGTCAAGCTTCTTCTTTACATCCCGATAGTTTCTGGCATAAACAGCTCCATAGTGTGCTTTTCCATCCTTACGTCCCTTGATGTAACGGCCTTCCCAGCGCCCGTCCTTCCTCTTGTAAATGTTTTCGCCCTTTCTCGGCATAAGCAATTCCTCCTACTACAATATATTTATGGTTAATATCCCTTACAGCCAGTAAGGAATTACCCATCTTGTTGCTTAAGCTGTTAGAATGTAGAGAGCAATCGGTATATCGGATTCCTCCTTGG
>CAJTGD010000036.1 GCA_910575475.1 Lachnospiraceae bacterium
TACTTCTTTCTTCCTTAGAAAGGAGGTGATCCAGCCGCACCTTCCGATACGGCTACCTTGTTACGACTTCACCCCAGTCATCCGTCCCGCCTTCGACGGCTCCCTCCTGTTTAGGTTGGGTCACCGGCTTCGGGCGTTACTGACTCCCATGGTGTGACGGGCGGTGTGTACAAGACCCGGGAACGTATTCACCGCAGCATTCTGATCTGCGATTACTAGCGATTCCAGCTTCATGTAGTCGAGTTGCAGACTACAATCCGAACTGAGACGTTATTTTTGAGATTCGCTCACACTCGCGTGGTCGCCTCTCTTTGTTTACGCCATTGTAGCACGTGTGTAGCCCTGGCCATAAGGGGCATGATGATTTGACGTCATCCCCACCTTCCTCCAGGTTGTCCCTGGCAGTCCCTCCAGAGTGCCCACCTAATGTGCTGGCTACTGAAGGTAAGGGTTGCGCTCGTTGCGGGACTTAACCCAACATCTCACGACACGAGCTGACGACAACCATGCACCACCTGTCTCCAGTGTCCCGAAGGAAAACGGACATTACTCCGCTGTCACCGGGATGTCAAGGCCAGGTAAGGTTCTTCGCGTTGCTTCGAATTAAACCACATGCTCCACCGCTTGTGCGGGTCCCCGTCAATTCCTTTGAGTTTCATTCTTGCGAACGTACTCCCCAGGTGGACTACTTATTGCGTTGGCTGCGGCACCGAAAGGCTTTGCCTCCCGACACCTAGTAGTCATCGTTTACGGCGTGGACTACCAGGGTATCTAATCCTGTTTGCTCCCCACGCTTTCGAGCCTCAACGTCAGTCATCGTCCAGCAAGCCGCCTTCGCCACTGGTGTTCCTCCTGATATCTACGCATTTCACCGCTACACCAGGAATTCCACTTGCCTCTCCGACACTCTAGAAATACAGTTTCCAATGCAGTTCCGGGGTTGGGCCCCGGATTTTCACATCAGACTTGCAATTCCGTCTACGCTCCCTTTACACCCAGTAAATCCGGATAACGCTTGCCCCCTACGTATTACCGCGGCTGCTGGCACGTAGTTAGCCGGGGCTTCTTAGTCAGGTACCGTCATTTTCTTCCCTGCTGATAGAGCTTTACATACCGAAATACTTCCTCACTCACGCGGCGTCGCTGCATCAGGGTTTCCCCCATTGTGCAATATTCCCCACTGCTGCCTCCCGTAGGAGTTTGGGCCGTGTCTCAGTCCCAATGTGGCCGGTCGCCCTCTCAGGTCGGCTACTGATCGTCGGCTTGGTAGGCTTCTACCCCACCAACTACCTAATCAGACGCGGGCCCATCTTACACCACCTCAGTTTTTACCACTGNATCATGCAATGCTGTGGTCTTATGCGGTATTAGCAATCATTTCTAATTGTTATCCCCCTGTGTAAGGCAGGTTGCCCACGCGTTACTCACCCGTCCGCCGCTAAGTCACCCTCTCTTCCCTCCGAAGAGTTCTAAAAAAGTGCTTCGCTCGACTTGCATGTGTTAAGCACGCCGCCAGCGTTCATCCTGAGCCAGGATCAAACTCTCGTTATAAGTTCTTTCCCTCAGAACCAACTCTCTGGCTGATTCATCCTTTTTACTGTTTTCCGCTTCTTCCGAAGCAGAGGCGCATCAAAAATCTTCTTCTCGATGCTCGTTCTTTGAATTTCTCTCTTTTAAGAAATTTTCAAGGATCGTTGTCTATTGTTTAGTTATCAAGGTCCATCTTTGTTCTCTGTCAAGCGACAGCTTATTCATTTTATCACATCCGCTATCGTTTGTCAAGAACTTTTTTCAAGTTTTTGAAGTTTTTTCAAACCTCTTTTTGCTTGGCTTTCTCTTGCGAGTCAGCTTGTATATATTACCATGTTGTTTTTTGTTTGTCAAGAGTGTTTTTTCATTTTTTTACAATTTTTTCTCTCACTTTCGACTCACATCACAACCGCCTTATTTATCAGGCAGAAAATCCCTTTTCTTCCTATATATATAAGTAAGGCGAACGGAGAAGGAGGGATTTGAACCCTCGCGCCGCTATCAACGACCTACTCCCTTTCCAGGGGAGCCCCTTCGGCCAGCTTGGGTACTTCTCCAAAATGTCCGCTATTCAATATACACTATTACCGGCGTCTTGTCCAGTACTTTTTTACATTTTTTTCATTTTCTTCCTCTCTCTGACATAAAACACTTCAGAAAGCCAAAGAAAACGGACATAGAAACTACCACATGATGACATACAGCAGTTTGAACGGAGAGGGTGGGATTCGAACCCACGCGCCCTTGCGGACAAACGGTTTTCAAGACCGCCTCGTTATGACCACTTCGATACCTCTCCATATGACATTTAATCTCGCGCTCAACTGAGCAATATGTATTCTATCACAGAACCCCTTTACCGTCAACCATTATTTTAATTTTTTTAATAAACCACTATAACAGTTATTGTTCACGGAGACTTGCACTCTGCTACGAGGCATCCGACCGGTAAAGCGGCGGTTTCAGGCATCTCACCTGTTGAAATCTGCCTAATCGCTCAATCTTGCCTTGACAATATCGAGTGTCGATAATATAATGAAATTATGATTATCGATACTCGATATTCAGTTCAAAAAGATTACAGAGCAAGACTGCCGCGCCAGATAAATCTGCCGCACAGTATAACATGATGCCCACAGCCGCATAAGGAATTATGCCGCTTCGCGGCTGGCTAAATGTTCACGGCAGATTTCATCGGCCGTGAGTATAATCATGCAGAGAAAGGAGGATTTATAATATGAAGAAACGAATCATCTATATTTCTTTCAATTACAGAGATTGTGACGCGTTTGCCGAATATTTGCATCAGCAGTCACTTCTGGGATGGCATTTTAAAGAATTTCGGTTAGGAATGGTTTTTGAGCAGGGGAATCCGGCCGACATTCATTATATAGTAGAAGTTTTTCCGAAGGGAACCGAGATGGATACCCGGCCGGAATCAAGCGCGGAAGAGTATGCCGAATACTGCGAAGCCGCCGGGTGGGAGCTGATCGACAGCAGCAGGAAGTTCTGCGTCTTCCGCCGGACAGAGGCGGATGCGGTTCCCATCGTAACGCCGGAAGAGCGGTTTGCAAATATCCGGAAGGCAGAATGGCTTCTCTGGCTGGGCGGCGCGGCACCTGTATTTCTGCTGTCAGCGGTCTATCTGTCCCAGGTGATGACCGATAGCTTCAGCGAATGGATTTTCAGCACTCCATCGCTCCTGCTCTTTCTTTTCCTGCCTCTTTTATGCGCAGAAAGGATCTTCGGAGGCATCGATCTCCTGTTCTGGTCTGTTACGAGGAAAAAAATGTTAGCTGCCGGCAGCATCCCCGTATATGGAAAAAAGAAACGCTTCCCCTTTAAGGCCGCTCGGTCCGTGATGCTCTTCCTGGTTGTCGTGGCGGCTTATACCCATTTATACAGCCACAGAGAAAGCTGCCTGCTGTATCTGATTCCCCTATTGCTTATACTGATCATACGGATGCCTTTGAGCGCATTGATCTCATTCTGGCGTCCATCCAGAAAGTATAACCAGCGTTTTCAGGACGCGGCCGTTTGGGTTGCCATCTTCTGCTCCGCAATGATCACGGCCGTATGGGTTCCGGGTGCCGTCTCCGGCTCAGAAGCTATTCCTGAGAACGCGGAGGGCTTTCCTCTGGTCCAGGCCGACTACCGGCAGATGAGCGGAGCGGTCACCTGGACATATGCAGAACATAAGGAAAATTTGTTGGGAAGCGTCAGCCATTTCTATGTAGATTATAATATAGAAAGTCCTGAACATCCGTATCTGCACAGTGACAGTCTCTGGTATACCATCTATCAGAGCCGCTTTTCCCGGATCCTGGCTAAACTATGGGAGGATGAATTGTCCGTTCCAAAGGAACATCCCGTAAACCGGACCAACATATGGAATGCCGTATCAGCAGTGAGCTATACAAGCGAGCACGGCATCTGCACCGAACTGGTACGCTGCCCGGACCAAATATGGATCATTCATACGGATGAGAGGCTCAATGACTGCCAGATCAGAAGCATCTATGAAAAGATCCGTGCTCCCGGAAACTCCTTGAACCCGGAAAGATCGTTTCCATGAGCGCTCCCATACAGAAGGCGATGGACAGATTATGGCAAGAGAAGCATTTCAGACATTAACAGAACCTATGTATTATATTCTCCTGGCATTGACCGGGGAATGCTGCGGCGTGGATATCATGAATAAGGTAGAGGAGCTGTCGCACGGCAGGATCCGGGTTGGGCCGGGCACGCTGTATGCCATGCTGGCCCGATTTGAGCAGCACGATATCATCCGTCTGACTGCCGAGGACGGAAGGCGCAAATCCTATGTGATCACAGACACAGGCATTGATATGCTGACGAAGGAGTATGCCCGTTTGAAAACCATGGTAGAAGACGGCGCTCTTTATATGAAGGAATTTTTGTAAGACTGCGAGGAGGGATTCTATAATGAAAAAGCGTAAAATTGGTATCTCTTTCAATTACCGGAGCTGCGACGCTTTTGCAGAATATCTGCATGAGCAGTCGCTTCGGGGATGGCATTTTAAGGAATTTCGGCTGGGGATGGTATTCGAACAGGGAGACCCTGCCGACATTGATTATACGGTTGAGGTCTTTCCGAATGGAACGGAGATGGACACCCGGCCGGAAGCAAGTACGGAGGAATATGCCGAATATTGTGAAGCCGCCGGATGGAAGCTGATCGACAGCAGCAGGAAGTTCTGCGTCTTCCGTCGGACAAGGGAGGATGCGGCTCCGATCGTGGAGCCTGCAGAACGATTTGCAAATATCCGAAAAGCAGAATGGCTTCTCTGGCTGAGCGGCGCGGTACCTGTATTTCTGCTGACAGCCATTTACCTGGCCCAGCTGTTCACCTTGAATTTCAACAGGTGGATCTTCAGCAACCTGATGCTTCTTGTCCTTCTTTTCATGTCTCTTTCCAGTTTGGAGCGGATAACCGAGGGGATCCTTCTCCTCCATTGGTCTGTTACCCGAGACAGAATGCTCAAGGAAGGCACTGTTCCGATCTATGGAAAAAGAAGCCTTTGGCCCTTTAAGACAGCCCTGTTCCCGATACTCTTCCTGATCGCGGCAATCTTTCTTTCTTATTATCAGAAGGAATATTCTCCGCTGTATGTGATACCGATCCTCACGCTGATACCGCTTCTGATCGTAACGGCACTGATCTCGTTTTTGCGTCCGTCCAGAAATGACAACTGGATCTACCAGATGGCGGCCGGCATATGCATTTTCTTCTACCTCACGGTCATCCTGACTGCAGTCGTCCTGGGCGCTGCCTCCGGCTCGGAAACAGCTTCGGATCATGTAAAGGATTTTCCCCTGGTTCAGGCAGACTACCGGCAGATGGACGGGATGATCATTTCGGGAAACGCAGACCGTATGAAAAGCGTACTGGGGAGCGCCAGCCATTTTTATGTAACATATGATACCGAAGCCTCTGAAACCTCCAGTACCTACAGTGAAGACACATCCGACAATCTTCAGTACACCATCTACCAGAGCCCCCATTCCTGGATCCTGGACCGGCTTTGGAAGGATGAAATGCCCAGGCAAAAAGATCTTCCTGAGGACAGGACCAGGGAATGGGGCGCGGTGTCCGCAGTGAGACGAATCAATGGAAGCAATATTTACTGCGAGCTGATACGCTATACGGACAGGATCTGGATCATCAGCTCGGATGAAAGGCTGGAAGATGATCAGGTCAGAGTCATCCATGAAAAACTGGAACATGTCTCATATTAAGGAGTATACAGCCGGGAGCCGTATACTCCAGAACATCTGAATTTTTGTGTCGGTTGGAGGCTCTTTAGAGCAGCCAGCCGTACAGGCGGCATTTTATAAAAAAGAGCGGATGCAGTACAGCGCGTAGATGCAAAGCAGGGCGATCCCCTGGATACGGGAGGATTTTTTCCGGATCAGGATCGGCACAAGCAGCACCGCCATGACCCCGATGGCCAGCGGAATATCGACCAGAACGGTCTGCCGCTCCAGCGGGATTCCCTGTACGACAGCCGGTATCCCGATCACCAGCAGGAGATTGAGGATATTGGCGCCGATCACATTTCCGAGGCCCACGTTGCCGTAGCCCTTGATCAATGACGCAAGGGACGTCACCAGTTCCGGCAGTGAGGTACCCAGTGCGATAAATGTCACGGCAATGACGCGCTGCGGTACTCCCAGGGTCTGCGCGATCAGGATCCCGTTATCCACCAGCAGATTCGCTCCCACATAGAGCAGCGCAGCACAGACGGCAAGGATCAGAAGCTGCTTTGGGATGGAAACCTCCTCTCCCCCTTCCGCCTCTTCCTCGCTCTCTTCGCCGGAAGAAAGCCTGACATTCAGACAGGCATAGACGACAAATGCAGCCAGCAGCAGGATGCCGATCGTCCGTCCGTATGCGTTTTTCATCCCTCCGTAGATCTCCGTCACCCCGATCACGAGGAAGAAAAAGAAGCTCCTCCATGCAAGAGAGGACGCTCCTACCCGCCCGGCGGGACGGATGGTCTGGCTCAGTCCGGCGATCAACGCGGTGTTGCATATGATAGACCCGAATGCATTTCCGGCAGCGATCGCCGCGGAGCCGCCAAAAGCCGCGGTCGTGGATACCAGAATCTCCGGCAGCGTCGTTCCCAGGCTTACGATCGTGGCGCCGACCACAATCTGAGGAATCGCCATCTTTCTCGCGATGGCGACCGCCGCGTCTACCAGCCGGTCGCCTGCAATACAGATCAAAGCCAACCCGATCACAAATGAAAATACTGTAGAAATCATATCGTTCCCTTCTTTTTTGCAATTCCCGGTCGAAGCTTATCCGCAGTCTGCCGCAATTTATAGACAAACCGCAGCTACAGCCTCATTTCACAAGCCCGATCAGATCACGGAAATGCTCTGTCTTATGCTGTCTCATATATGCTTCAATCCCTTCCGCCACCTCGATCGTTGCCGACGGATTGTAAAAATTGGCCGTTCCGACGGATACTGCCGAGGCGCCGGCCAGGATAAACTCCAGCGCGTCCTCCCCGCAGGTGATCCCGCCCATCCCGATCAGCGGAACCTTCACGGCCTGAGCCGCCTCGTAGACCATACGGATCGCAATGGGCCGGATGGCAGGGCCGGACACGCCGCCGGTCTTATTTGCCACGGCAAATGTCTGACGGTGGATGTCGATCTTCATCCCTGTCAGCGTATTGATCAGGGAGATCACATCTGCCCCGCCGGCCTCCACGGCCTTTGCCATCTCCGCGATGCTGGTCACATTGGGGCTGAGCTTCATGATGACCGGCTGCTTCGCGTGCTTTTTCACTTCTCTCGTAATATGCTCCGCCGACTTCGGATCCTGTCCGAAGGCGATCCCGCCCTCCTTCACATTGGGGCAGGAAATGTTGATCTCCAGCAGATCCACCGGCTCCTCTGCCAGCCGTTCCACTACCTCCAGATAATCCTCCGTCGTCTTTCCGCACACATTGACAATGATCTTTGTGTCAAATTTTTTCAAAAACGGGATATCCCGTCTGCAGAAGACCTCGATCCCCGGATTCTGCAGGCCGATGGCATTCATCATCCCGCCGTAGGTCTCCGCAATACGGGGAGCCGGATTGCCGGGCCAGGGTACATTTGCCACGCCCTTTGTGACCACGGCTCCCAGCCGGTTCAGATCCACAAACTCACTGTATTCCTCCCCGGAGCCGAAGGTGCCCGAAGCGGTCATGACCGGATTTTTCAGTTCCACCCCGGCCAGGTTGACGGTAGTATCCAGATCAAAGTTTATCGTGTTCATCAGATCTCCACCTCCGTACTTAAGAATACCGGCCCGTCCTTGCAGACCCGTTTGTTATGTACCTGGCTGTGCTCGTCGATCTCCGGCGTCCGGCAGATACAGGCCAGGCAGGCTCCCACTCCGCAGGCCATCCGCTCCTCCATAGATACATAGCATACAATGTGATTTTCCTCGGCATACTGCTTGACAGCGCGAAGCATAGGAGCCGGTCCGCAGGCATAGATCACCTCTGCGTCCAGTCCGTTTGCCGCTATGGCATCCATCACATTTCCGGGGGTGCCGGCACTGCCGTCCTCGGTGGCGATAAACAGGCTTCCGTTCTTTTGGAACTCTTCTGTCAGAAACTGCTCATCCCGGTATCCCATCACAAGCTGCTTTTCGGCATCCAGCTGCTTTGCCAGCTCCAGCATGGGGGGCACGCCGATACCGCCGCCGATCAGGAATACCTTTTTTCCGGTTCCCGGCTCCAGCAAAAATCCATTTCCCAGAGGGCCGAGGATCTCAACGGAATCCCCCGGCCTCAGGCGGGAAAACTGCTCCGTGCCCGTTCCCTTGCCGGTCACACGGTACACCACCCGGAGCAGCTTCTGCTCCCGATCGATCTCGCACAGGCTGATGGGTCTAGGCAAGAGCTTGCTCCGATCCTCCGTATACATGGAGATGAACTGCCCCGGCACCGCAAGCCCGGCGATCTCCTCCGTGCGGATCCACATGCTGTATATATCCCGGGCAATCTGCTCCTGCGATACGACTGCCGCCTTTTCCTTTCGTTTACAAGACATGGTTTTTCTCCTTTTTCTGTAAAGTTCGTTATTTCTGATTGAGCGCGCTTTGGATGTCCGCCTTCATGGCCTCCACCGCTGCCCGGGACGCCTCTCCGAAATGCTCCGGACCGAACTGTGCGTAAGCATCCTGCTTGTAAGCCGCAATGATGCCCCGGGAAGAATTGACGATAGCGCCCAGGCCGTCCTCATTGAAGAAATGTGCCAGATCCTTGCCCTGGCCTCCCTGGGCGCCGTAGCCCGGCACCAGGATATATGCCTTCGGCATCACCTTGCGCATCACTTTTCCGATCTCCGGATAGGTTGCCCCGACCACGGCTCCCACATAGCTGTAGCTGTCTCCCATGCACTGCTCGCCCCATTCGGCTACCATTTCTCCTACATGCTCATAGAGCGGACGGTTCTCGATCCGCCGGTCCTGGAACTCCCCGCTGGACGGGTTGGAGGTCTTTACAAGGACGAAGATTCCCTTCTTCTCCTCCTGGCAGACCTTGATGAACGGATTGACCCCGTCGGAGCCCAGATAGGGATTGACCGTGGCAAAGTCTTCATCAAAGGGAGCATATTCCCTGCTTCCCACCCGGACCTTCCCCAGATGCCCGATGGCATAGGCCGCGGAGGTAGAGCCGATATCCCCCCGCTTGATGTCGCCGATGACTACCAGATCCTTTGACTTGCAGTATTCTACTGTCTTTTGAAATGCCGCCAGCCCCGGCACGCCGAACTGCTCATACATGGCAATCTGGGGCTTGACCGCCGGAACCAGATCGCAGACATGATCCACGATCTCCTTGTTGAACTGCCAGATCGCCTCTGCCGCTCCTTCCAGCGTCTCCCCGTATTGCGCAAATGCCTTCTGCTGCACATGCTCCGGCACATACGCCAGCATGGGATCCAGCCCGACTACGATCGGAGCCTCCGTTTTTTTTATCTTTTCTACCAGTTTGTTGATCATCGTTCTTTTCCTCCTGAATCTCATAATGATGTCTTTATTGATCAAGCCTGCCCGCAGGCAGAATCTGCTTCTAAATATGAAGGTTCTTCCCCATCTCTTCTCTGAATTCCCTGCCCTTAAACAGCACCAGTCCGGCCAGGAACAGCAGGCAGAAGCCCGCTCCCAGAAGACTCGGAAGCTTTAGCGAGACCGCGCCGGCCAGAACCAGGATCAGCGGGAGCAAAAAGCCGTACCCTGCCGCCATGACAAGATAGATCATGCATTCCCTAAGAGGGTACTTCTGTATATAGGAAATGACCATCATGGAGCACAGCACTCCGATGCTGAGCCCAGGCAGCACAAAGTCCACCGACCAGCCGTGCCACCCCGTCAGCAGATCCCAGACGATGCACCCCACCGTCACCAGCACCAGCTGCCACATGGTATTTTTCAGCAGATTGTGCCTCTTGAAAAATCCAATGGTTGACGCCAGCCACATGCTGGCGATCCCGCCTGCTGTAAACAGAGTCCATGGCACCTTCGGACGGTGGTTCCAGTGAAGGGAGAACATCAGAAGGACCGCCGCCAGACACAGCAGGCAAAATCCCTTATATACCTTCATTTCCAGCTCTCCCGGCACAGCAGGCTCGGGAAAATCCGGCTCCACCTGTTCCGAATGGATCCCCTGCTCCCGAAGGATCCGGTAAAAATTGCGCTGGATATTTTCCGTGTCAAACCGGGACGTAAAGCCCAGCGACAGCTTGTCCCCGAAGGAACAGATACAAAGCTCCAGCTTCGGAGTGCTGGTATAGATGCCGAAGCGGTCAATATATTCCGCATACGCTTCCGGCATAGCCACCGCGCTCATGTTGGAAAACACCGCCGTCACATTTTTCTCCGCGATCTTCGCCCCGGCCTGGATACACAGGTTTTTCAGTTCCAGGGGCGCAAGGCGCAGGATAGGGTTCATCTCCAGGGCAAGGAGTTCGCTCATATGCGTCTCCATCTTCTCCTTGGTCAGCTCCTGACGAAACTGCTCCCGCACCTGCTCCACCACGGCTTCAAAGGAGCCGTCCCAGTTCCGGTAATCATATCCCGGCTCAATCCAGCCGAAAAAGTTGAGCATGGAATCGGAAGGGAAAAACTTCCGCAGGTTCACCGGAACCATCAGCACCACCGGCCATTTTTCCTGCTGCCGCGTCATTTCCTCATGAATGGCGCTAAGCAGCGCCGCAGTCAAGAATACGGTCATGGAGACTCCCTGCCTGCGGGAATGCTCCAGCACCTCCCGGACGGATAAGATCCGCTCATGCACCCGGAGCCGTCCGTTTTCCTTCTGCGTTTTCTTCAATTGGTACGCACGGCTCTTCCTTCTCTTCGGCCTGCGCGCCTCTTCGGAATAATATTTTACAAAGCTGTCATTCTCCTGATCCTGTACGGTCATGTCCTCCGGATGCAGGCTTATGTCCTCCAGGCCCTCGCCGCTGTGCGCCAGATACAGATAATCCTTGACCAACTCCTTCAAAAATTCGGTTGCGCCTGTCCCATCCGTCAGGACATGGAACACTTCAAAATTGATCCTCTTCTTATAATAAGTCACCTCAAACAGCAGGGACTTCTTGTCGCGGATATAGATCCGGCTGCAGGGCTCCTTGTATTCCTCCCGGACTACCGGGCGGAGATTGCTTTTTTCCAGATAATGCCAGAACAGCCCCTTTCGGAGCACCGACCGGAACAGCGGATAGGTCTCCAAGGCACGTTCAAGCGCCGCTTCCAGCAGATCCGGGCGGACCTCCTCTTTCAATTCACAGTAAAAACGGAATACCCGGGTGTTCTGCTTATTGCTTGCCGCTGAAAAGAGCTTTGCCGCGTTGTCCAGCCGCCGCCAGTGTCCCCACTTCTGCTTCACGGTCATTTCCTCCTAAAAACTCATTGATATATTGGAAGCTTTCCCGCACATGCAGGTGCTTAATCCCCAGCGCGAAAAATCCGTGCAGCGCGCCCTCGATGCGCTTCACCCGCACCTGATTTCCCGCTTCTGAAAGCCGTTTTCCATAGGCCTCCCCTTCGTCCCGGAGAGGGTCATACTCTGCCGTCAGGATCAGTGTGTCCGGCTGGTCATGCAGATCCTCCGCCAGATAGGGCGCAAAGTAAGGATTCTGCCTGTCCGCCTCGCTTCCGGCATAGAGATCCAGATAATCCCGCATCTTCCCCGCAGTCAGCAGGTAATCCGTCCCGTTCTCCTGAACCGACGGGAAGGGGGAATTTTCCGAATAGTCGTTGTAGGTGGCCGGGTAGACCAGGATCTGCCGCCTGGGCAGAAATTCTCCACGGTCCCGCGCCAGCAGGGACAATGCCGCCGCCAGATTGCCGCCTGCGCTGTCTCCGATCAGAGTCACATTCCCGGGATCCACATTGAGAAGGAACTGCCGGGAAAAGATGGCTTTTGCCACGGCGTAGCAGTCCTCCAGCCCGGCCGGGAACTTATGCTCCGGGGCCAGCCGGTATTCCACCGCTACGACAAAGTGGTTGGTCGCGTTGGCCAGGCGGGCGCAGATCCGCTCGTAATTGTCAATGCTCTCCGTCACCCAGCCGCCTCCGTGCAGGAAGAGCAGGATTTTTTCCGGATCCGCCTGGTTTTTCTCGTAGGCCCGCTCGCTGGGGAAAAAAATCCGCACCGGAACCTGATGGGAGCCGTTGTAGATCTTCTGGTCGATGGTCCGGTAGAAGATCTTCATGGGGTCCAGTTTTTTCAGATCTGCCAGATGACGGGATGCCTCTACCTCAATCCCGTCAAAGGACAGTGCTTTTAATATTTTTTTTGCTGTGTTGTTGATCACGTGATACCTCTCTAAAAATTGTCATCAGAATAAATCGTCAAATTCATCTGCTTCGCAGTCTTTTGATTCCCTTTTTTCTCGTACAGGCGGCGCACTGCCGCACGGTAGATCAGTTTCGTATCATCTATACATTCGTCTTCTTTTGAAAATTGATGACCTGCTTGCGCATCAGCGCAATTCCATTATAACAGAAGTCGAATCAGAATCCTATCATTTCTTTTACACATTTATCATTTGCTATGATCTATGGACAAAAGGACGTATGCACAACCGCATACTTTGGTACCAAAAAAGGGGGCTGTCCGCCCCCCGTCTTGATTCACGGTTCTTTATGATTCGCTCACCAGTTCTTTCACAGATACCCTGTGGATGGCCTTTACGACCGCGCATGTGCCCAGGGCCATACAGGCCGGAAGCAGGCACACGCTGACCAGCATTCCCGCTGCCGAATTTGAAAACGGAAATTTTACAAGCCCCAGTCCCTTTGCATAAGGTGTGAGCAGTTCCGGTACGAAAAGTACTCCTGCGGCAATTCCCAGGCAGCTTCCGAAAAGTGCGGCCAGGCAGTTCCGCCGCAGATAGATCTTTAAAATCTGCCAGGACGTCATTCCGACGGCTTTTAAATATCCGACCAATTTCTGCTCCCGCCGGATCAGTAAAGCAGTCAGATTCATCGTGATCAGAACCGTGATCGTCAGCAGCACTGTCAGGACCAACGTGACCACAGGCACCAGAACCCCCGTGATATGCTCTCCGTTGGATTTGGCGGCGATAAAGGAAAACCTTCCGCCATACCGTTCGGTCAGCTCTTTTGCATAGTTCCATTTATCGCAGCCCTTTGCGAGTACCAACATATAATCTCCGCTGATGCCGTCTGCTTCTACGGATCGGTCCAGATCCTCCGTGACCATCCGTATGACATTCCCGTAATTGGAAAGTGTGCGGAAGATGCCGGTGATTTCAAATTCCTTCTTTTCCTCGTTTACATACAATTCTATGCTTTCCCCGACCTCAAACCCGTATCTCTGGGCCAGCGCCGTCCCCACGCTGATCTCATCCTCCTTCTGCGGCCTCCTGCCGTACAGGGACTGGTCCTCTATTTTTTCATTCCACGGCAGTTCATAAAGCTCCGTTACCATGCTTTGCCAGGTCTCTTCCTGATCCGGCTTATATTGGGAATAAATTTTATTGACCCCGTAGACATATTCGACCTCCGGAGCTTTTTCCAGGTCCTCTGTGACCGTACTCACCGGTGTGCCGTCCAGGGAAGTCACATAGATATCTGTCTTTAAAATTCCCCAGGCTTCCGGCTCCCGGTCGATATGTCTGACGGCATTCAGGCAGCCGAAGCAGACCACGGCCATACAGCCCAGTATCAGGGACACTGCCGCGATATATACATACCCTGCTTTTTTATTCTGCATGCCCCTGACCGCATAATACCATTCAAAAGAGCACCGGCTGCAGCAAAATCGATTTTTGGGGGCCATCCGGACCCGCCCCCTGGTCTGCCATGTCCCGCTTCGGATGGCATGTGAAACATTGCAGGTCCGGATCTGAAAGACCGCACAGAGGCAGATCAGCAGAACCGCCGCCAATACAGTCAGACACACGCCTGCCTGATACGTACCCGTCCTGATCGCAAATGCCGAATAGATTCCTACATTTCCAAGGATCTGTTCCAGAATCCTGTGGTTCAGCCAGCCTCCCAGGATGCTCCCTGCCGCTGCCCCTGCAAAGCCTGTCACGCCGTAGCAGACAAGATATGCGCCTGTGATCTGCATTCCGGTCATGCCTAATGACCGGTAGATTCCGATCGTCCTGATATCCTCGTCCATGTCGCTTTTTACCAGAAACAGGGTCAGAACAAGGATCACCCCGGCCAGGATCATGCTGACAAGGCAGAGAAGATTTCCCAGCATCTGCCACGCAGAGGTATAGCCGCTTTTGATCTTATCATATGTATACAGCGTATCGCCCAGCGGCATTTGAAAGTAACTTTCCGCGTCACGGATAAAGCGCTGCTCCGCCTGCCGGCTGTATTCCCGGAAGCGGACTTCCAGGTAGCTGATCCTGCGGCTGTCCGCCAGCGGAAAATCCGAGAGCCTGCCAAAACCGCACCACATCCGATACACGTTCATATTGCTGCTTCCAAAAACAGGATCCGCAACGATCCTTGCGACCTTCGCCTTCACGGACTGGTCTGCCGACTGCAGCGAGATCTCGTCACCCACCTTCACATTCAGGATATTCGCGATCTTGGGCGTGATCCAGATCTCATCCTTTTGGGGCATCTCAAGCTCTGATCCCTCCAGGATTTTAGGGGAAAGCATATCCCGGCCGATGGTTTCGGGCAGCTCCAGCAGGATGCCATTGCCAAGCCTGACACCGTCCTTTTCCATGTATTCCACGGGTTTTGTATTTTCCGTGATCTGATACGCAAGGTCTTCCGGCGAATCCTCCAGATACTGTCTGACACGGTCAGAGGAAACCATCCCGTGGCTCCACAGGCCGCAAAGCTGCGCCCCTTCCATCCCCTCATAAGCCCGGTCAAATACTGGATTTAACTCTGTTAGTAAGATCAGCGCGTTCACGAGCAGCGCCGCGGTAAACAGAATACAGATCCCCAGCAGCACGCCCGGAAGCTTTTTTCTTCTCAGCTTTGCCAGACCGCACATGAATATTGTCTTCACCATTACCACCCTCTCTCCTGCAGAAAATATATCAGCTTCTCTTCTCTGTCCTTTATTGTGCATACCGCCTCCGTTCCGGCAGTATCCGGGACGGAACCCGGATGCATCCCTGCTCCGTTGGGAACGTGCTCCGTAAAATCCAGCTCTCCCTCCACGTGTCCGTCTTCAATATAAAGCACCCGCTTTCCCCTGACTGCCACCCGGATATCATGTGTGACCAGGATGATGGTCTGCCCGTCCTTGTTCAATTCCTCCAGCAGATCCATCACAAGCTCCGTCTGTGCCGAGTTCAGGCTTCCGGTTGGTTCGTCGCAGAGCAAAAGCGGCGGGTGATTTGCAACGGAACGCAGGATCGCCGTCCTCTGCTGCTGTCCCCCCGACAGCTGGGAAGGATATTTTCCGACATGCTCTTTCAGGCCGAACCTTCCGCACAGATTCATGATCTTATTGGATGCGTTTTCTTTCCTGTTCCTGTCAAGCATCAGGGGCAGCATGATATTTTCATATACCGTAAGATCCGGGATCAGGCATTGCTGCTGGAATACAAGCCCGATGTGCGCACGCCGGAACAGGGTCTTTTCTTTTTCGTTCATACACGCAAGATCTGCGGGCCGGTTCCCGCCGGACTGCCTGTGTCTCCTGCTCCTGCGTAAAGGGCGGACTTCGTCCGGCAAGGTATACCCAAGGGCACACCTGAACACATGCCCTGCGGGCCGGCGGACTTCGTCCGGCAAGGTATATTTTATTGAGCCTTCACTGCAGGTATCAATCCCTGCGATCAGGTGGAGTATACTGGTTTTTCCCGAGCCGGAAGCCCCCATAATGATCACAAAGTCTCCTTCCTCCACGTCCAGGCTTACATGATCGACGGCTTTGCTTTCTGACGTTCCTTCCACATACTTTTTTGTCAGCTCTCTGACCTCCAATACTGTTCCCATTCTGTTGTCTATACTCCTTTCATTCTGTTCAGCAAGATTATTTCCACCTGTACGGCGGGATGCTCTAAAGAGCCTCCAACTGTACAGGTGGGATTATTTTTTCAGCAGCATATACTTCATCTGAAACAGCAGGATCGCATAAACGGTTTCCTCGACTGCCACATAAAAGAATGTCAATGTGATCTGCGCAAGGGCAGGAGCGATCATGGCTCCCCACTGTTTGGTATAATTCAGCATCGCAAAGATTCCGATGGATGATGTGATCCCGCCGATCGTAAGTGTCAGGACAGCCGCATATTTTACGGCCTGCACCGCCGGCTGGATGTCCTTTTCCGGCAATGCCTTTCTGGAGGCGCATATTTTCCATGCGTTGAAATAGTGGTGGATCCAGCCGAAGGTCGATAAGAGCAGGCATTTGATCCCTGACAGATAGAGCAGTGTCGGCAGATCAAAAATATCGGTGATCCTTCGAAGCGAGGAGCTTACCATGCTCAAAAACGCAACGGCAATACATAAAAAGCCGATGATCGTACCCACCCTGCCGCTCTTCCTCTTTTTGTCCATTTCATTTAATTCACCAACCAGATTGACCAGATTGCTTTCTGATCTTTTCAGATATTCTTCCGGGGAAAACTCTTCTCCGGCGAGCAGCTCATTAACATCAATCTCCAGCGCCTGGCTCAGCTTCAGAAGCATCGACGCGTCTGGCATCCGGCTGCCGGTTTCCCACTTCGAGATGGTCTTATCCGTGACATTGATCTGCTCCGCCAATTGCTTCTGCGACAATCCCTGCTTCTTTCTCCTGTATGCGATAAACTTTCCTATTTTGATCTGGTCCATGATCTTCGCCTCCTGATTCGGTATCTGTCTGATTGCATGACGGGCCTGCCGGTTCATCGGCCGGTCCGTACACTCGCTGCGTAGCATCGTGTGAACAAGCAATGCCTGACACACTCATAGTATGTAGCATGCGGGTTCTCAGTTCAACCCCCAAATGGGAGAATTGCTCTCCGATATGGAGATTATGCATGATTGTACGCTGCATTTGACTAATCAGGTCACGCATGATATGATTCTATGAAAGCAAGTATATGAGAATAAACGGAGGTTCGATATGTATAAAAATATCATGAAACAGACAAATTTAAAGTTAAAAGATCTCGTGGATTATCAGGAAGGACAGGTTGTCAGTAAGACATTGGTACAGAATGACCAGATGAGTATGACCATTTTTTCTTTTGATGAGGGGGAAGAAATCTCTACCCATGCTTCCGGCGGAGACGCTATGGTCACTGTGCTGGAAGGTATCGGACGGTTTACCGTGGACGGAGAGGTGTTCATTCTGCAAGAGGGGGAGACTCTGATCATGCCAAAAGATATCCCGCATGCGGTATATGGCGAAGAGAAGTTTAAAATGCAACTTACAGTTTCATTTTAAGGAAGAGGGCTACCATTTGATTTACGAATTAAGTACAAAAGACGCAAAATTAACTGCCAGTGAACGAGAGGCTTTAAAAAAAGCGAAAAGCATGCCTGTCATTTATGATGATGACTCTCCGGAAATGACGCCAGAAATGGAACAGGCTTTTATTGCAGCACGCAAGAAAAAGCCTTTTAGCAAAGAGTTGGCCACCACAGAATATAAAGCCATGTAACAATATAGCTCATAGTTTGTTTATTTTAACGGGGCCGCCTTAGTGCCGCCCCGTTTCCTTTCTCTGGTGTTATCTGATTCACTCAAATAGATGCTTTCAATCTTTATCCCCTTTACGGGCTTGTTTGCTTTTCGATGATATTTCTCAATTCATCAGCATAGCTATTGTCAGTAATTTCTTTATAATCCGGAAGTTCTTCATCTCCTGTTTCAGCAATGATCGAAGATTCATCCACCCATAAAGAGATCTGCGCATAGGATATGTTCGCCTGCGGATCACTGATCGTTATGACTGCATCCGCAAGCTGTTCCGTGATTTCCGGTTTTTCAATTGATCTGGCCTGCAATAAAGAAAAGAGCACGGTATTCCTATCCTCTTTTTCCTTTATTGGTTTCGATTTTTGGTAATCAACCGCCGCGGAATCATCCTCACCTTTTACAGGAACTCCTATCCATATTTCGTAATCTGATTTTTGGGATTCATAGATAAAATACGCATTGCTTATGATCAAAACGATCACAAAAATGGCTGTCAGTATCTTTTTCATTTTCATGCTGTAATCCCTCCCTATGGCTCATCGCAAAAAGTCATATCCCCTGCATGGATCAAAGGGTTCCATGTGCTGCCGGATGTCCTTCGGAACTTCCTGAATCTACGTTTATGAAAAGCGCGTCTCTGCTTATTCTGCCCATTGGAATATCCTCGTCCTGATAGTCCAGCAGGACAACCGCATCCGATTCCTTGTCATACACCAGCTTCGTTTCTGACAGGGCATCCTGGGGGGACAATCTGTAAATGATATCTTCATTGCCTGTTCCCGGCAGGAGCGGCTCGAAGGTTCCCTTTTCCAGGATCTCGAACTGCCGATAGATCGTATATCGGCCGTCCGTCTGCAGGACAAGGTACAGGCTGTCCGTCAGGGGCCCGTTCCCGGTGCTGTAGGTTCCCAAGAGCTGATGCGGCATCGGAGCAAAATGTATGATAGAAAAGACCATTGCCATACACATGGCTATGAGAATCAGAGGCATCCATTTTTTTCTGTTTTTCATGATCTCATCCCCTTTCCGATAGGAACAGCTTCCATTTTTTCTCCGGCTTATTTATTTTTTTCTAAGAGTCTCAGTTCCTTTTCAAAATCCACATTTTTTCTGTTTTTCACATAATTCATTCCCAGCCAGATCAATACCGGAAACAAAATCAAACACGGAGTCAAATCATAAGAAAATACCTTAATAAATCTCCAGTACAGATCCATCTTCGCATACTCTGTGATCAGCTCCATGACCGATCTGAAAATCCAATAACCTATGAACTGTGTCAGCCAGAAAATTTCATGCAGCCTTAAATACTCGGCAGCACAGATACGATTTGCGATCAACAGAATTGCGGCAATGATCATAAAGCCAAAGCACAAATACATAAAACCGTAAGACAGCAGTTCATTGGTCCGGCTCATCTGCGTTTGGCTGATCCCTTTCGCCATCAGCCGATAGATTGCCAAAAACAGTGCTGTCAGGTGCGTAAGAAGTGTAACCATTGCGTAAATGAACGTTATTATTTTGATGCGTTTTAGAGTTTTCATCTTGATCTCCTTTCCGATACTCACCGTCCCCCGCATGGTATAGGGTGGTTATGAGTATAGTGGCGTTAACAAATGGTTACAACCTAAAATCCCGTATCAATTATACATATGTCAGCCGATGTTTAGCCCAAAGAGTTCAATAATCTCTCTCTGAAAAGCTGTTGTCGTTGTGTAGATCGGCTTACGTTTCCCTTCAACAGAAACTACCCGCAGGGATTTCATCTCATCTATCACTTCCTGCATATTATGGCTCTTGAACCATCCGGCCTCATTCATGATGTTTTTAATCTGGGAAGAAAGTATCAGGGCGATATACTGGATAAACAGCCGCCCGTCCATTGCTGCTGAGGAATGGATACGCAGCCTTTTCATATCAAGGTCATTTTTCAGGTCATCGAAATGCTTTTCTATTGTATCCTTCATCCGGTATATTTCAAGTGCCTCCACCGGGTCTTTGACATCATTTGTCGCAAGCACAAGCCAGCCGACACTGTTCTTTCTGCAGGCATCTATTGCTTCCTGATTGTATTCAACCTTCCTGCCCCGCTTAGGAGTCTCCTTGACAGTAAAAAATCTTTCGTAGTCTTTCTGATGCCCTTTTACCGTACTCCCTGAGCAGAGTTCCTCATATTCCATCAGGATCCGGTGGCTGAACTTTTTCTCATCCAGCGCCGCTTTGATACTGTCAAAATAAACATGAAGGTAGCAGCGGTGCCCTTTCCACTTTATGAGTTCTGTGTCCGCATAGAGTTCTTCCCCAAGGACATTACAGTAATGGCGGTAAGAGACCATTTCATCATTGCGGTGGCGCTCTGCCGCATCCAAAGAAAGGGATGTCGTAAACGGAACGCCAACCAGAAACCGCATATGCCTTCTGTACATAGCATCCACGTTATCCTCGCTGTAAAACCCCTTATCCATGACCATATGCAACCGTTTCGCGTCAACGAGGTCAAACCTTTTAAGGCTTTCCTCCATCGTGCTGACATCATGGATGCTCCCAGGCATAGCCCTGAAGAATAAAGGAAGACGGCTTGTATGTCCGCTGACCATCAGGAGATTGACCTGCGGAAGTTTTTCTTTGTCTCTGTTGTACCCATAGGATACAAATTCGTTCATCTCACTATAGGAGGAAACGCTTGTGATGTCCATGCAGTAATACCTGTCACAGCTATTATGTTCCAGCCATGCTGAAAAGAAGCCCTGGACGAGTTCCGGCGTGATCCGTATCAGCAGTTCACTGATCCGCTGGTCGGCAAGCACCGTCCCATAAGGCGTGACTGCCTGCCGGGACCATTTTTCAGCTCTGGACAGCGCCTGCCCTTCGCTGACAAGGTAATAGGCGCATGTCAGGATGGCATCCCAGTCATTGGGAAAGGATCTTTTCAGTATATGGCCGAGCCCGATATCTGCACATACCTTATCCAAAAGGGAGGATACGCCACAACTGTAAGTGAAGCATTTGGGCGGCTCTTTTTCTGATTTGGTCGTAATATTTTTCTGATTGCCGCCACGCATGCCATTTGGCTGCACTGTTCCGGTTTCCGGGTCAAGATGCCCGATGCACTTACGTTTTGATTTTGGTTTTTTTGACTTTTTATCCCAGTATGAGACGTTTTCATAAACGTATGTGGTGCCATTTTTGTGTTTTAGATAGACCAGAGATGCCATGCTGATTCCCTCCGACATATGTATAATTCCTTGTTTTTAGTATACCATTTATACATATGTTTGTAAAGAAAAACATTGGCTAAACACCGATTTTATAAGGGATTTGGGGAATAAGCTTAAAACCTATGTATAACAATTTCGGGAGATTAGGTTGTATTCCATATCATTAACGCGCAGATCAGCCCTGCCATATAAGCTGTCAGCCCTGAAATAATGATGGAAATATATTTTGATAACACGTAAATCTTTATCCCGCTCCTCTGCAGAATGTACCGCAGGCTGTTACTCTGATATTCCTGGCAAAAGCTACCGCTGTAAACAGACGCAATGATGACTAACAACAATATTTTAAACCTGTCGTAGTGGATGATAAAATTGTATACCCCGATCAGATCATAACCCTGCATGGAAAATCCCATATACATATTCCTGAGAATATCCACCTGGCTGACCATACATACGCATGCGATCAGCAGGCACTGGAACAGATAGGTTTTTCTAAACATACTTTTATGCAGGTCTAAGGTCACTGTTTTTATAAGACGCTTCACTTTATCCTCCATGTACTATATCATTTATTCATTTTCCTTCTCCATTATTATTCAAAACATTGGAATCCCTTCTTTCTCAGTTTATAGTTTAAATCTCTTTGCTTATCTAAGATTGTACCAGGATTTTTTCACTTATGTGCGTTTGACCGCAATTGTATATTCCGCAGACCGCATTTATTTTTTACAGCCTCAAAATCTCCGGCAATTCATCATAAATCTCCCTCAGCAGCTCATATCCGATCCCTGCCGCCCCATTCATGAATCCAGGCGCATGATATTCCTGAGCAGGAAGCTCCGGTTCTTCCTTCTCCAGCCACACGATTTTCTCATGAACCGCAGCTTCCGCCTCAGCCATAACACCGCGTTCCGCATATTCCCGCAGTTTCTCCAATATCCGATAATTCCCCATTGTCCCATGGCAGATACACATTCCATCTCTCAGAAAATGCTTCGAAATCATCGGCATTGCCTTTTTGATATCCTTTTCCAATCTCTCGCGTAAATCGGCAGCCTCCTCCGACTCCTGATCTGCATCCTGATCTTCCAATAATGCGTCCACCATCAATTTTCTTGACAATGCAATCCCGCCTGCACCATGGCACCATGCCATTTCCTGCTCCCCGCTCTGTCCTTGGCGCATGGATTCCTCGCGCAGATCCTTCCAGTCGTGGAACTTCTCCTCGTACATACTGTCCTCATAATCCAGTGCCCGCAGGCACAGATCATAATATCTCTTTTCTCCCGTGATCCGGTACAGTCTGCACAGCGCGATCATAATTCCGCTGTTTCCATGAGCCATACCGCACAGCGGTGTCTTCTCCGCTCCCCGCCAGCCTGTACCGCATGTCATTTGTTCCGCATGACCGCACAATAAATCTCCCGCTTCTATTGCCGCCTGCAAGTATTCCCTGTCTCCGGTAATGCCATATAATTTCAACAAAATGAGGATTGCCCCCGCATTCCCCCCTAGAAGGTCATAGCTTTTATCTTCCCGTAGCAGCACCAGTGACTTCTTTGCGTGCAATTCCGCCAAATGCAGATATTCCTCTTTTTTGTCGATTTCGTACAGCAGTAAATATGCGTATACGATGGAAAATTCTCCGTCAAACATCCCGGTTCTTCCTGCATTTTCCGGCACATCCTCCGGCCTGTTTTCTGAAATATCCAGAGTTTCCGTGTACTCTTTTAGCTGCATATAAAGCCTGTCCGCAATCTTTTTCTCAAGCCGGAGCTCCGCCTGCCCTTGTGTCTCCCGCCTCTGCTTCCCCGCCTTTTCCAATGCATATAAATACACAACAATCCCTGCGATCCCTTCATAAAAATAATGTGTGACCCTGCGGATTTTGCTCCGACATTGTTCCGACAGGTCGATGCTCAAAACCTGCAGCTTCCCTTCTTCATCTTCATAAACATTCTCTATGATCAGTCCCGCCAGTTTTTCGCAGATGGAAAACAGCCTGTCGGCTGACATGTTCTTTTCCTGATCCGATTTACAAAGCCCGCTCTTTTTTCTTTCGGAATCCATCCTCTCTTTCCCCAGCTTTCCCGCAATCGTAAGCGACAGATTGATCAGCCGCACCTGTAGTTTTTCATCCCTCCGGCCGATTTTAGAAAGTCTGTTTCGAACCGTCTGTTCGGGAGTATGAAGAAAATAGTCCGGAATACAGATCTGCTGCTCACTCATCAGATCCTTTCCCTTATTATAAAAATAGGGAATGTCCCCCCGGAGCATAGATTCCGCTTCTGATTCGACCAGCCGATGGTCACGGATCTTTCCGACAATACCGATAGTACGCACAAAAATTTCCCTGTCCCCGCCGTCTTTCATCAAGTCCGGATAGTAGGAGCTGTTCAGCAGTGCGGCGTATTTCATCGTATCTGAAACCACCTGGCGGCTCTCACAGGCTGCCGCCTGACGCAGCATTTCCTCCTGAAAATCCGGGTTGCTTTTTACATATTGGTATGCTTTTTGGAAACCACTGATCAAGTCATTTTTATATTCTACGGCTTCTACAGAACGTCCTTTATATTTTATCTTGTTCTGCGTAGGATTCATGATTCCATGCCGGTACTCAATCCGCATTTTGGAGGTATAAGCATCCCGGATGACCGGGATCTGCAGCCTGCTTTTTCTTCCGCCCCCGCCGCTCAGCGCGCCGACCTCGTTTCCGGCCTTTGCGCTGCTAGGAAGGTAGGTCGGAAGGATTCCTGATTTCAGAACGGAATCGAAAACCTCATTGCGGGTTATGTTTTGACTCTGCAGGGGGATCAAGGTTTCCAGGTCGATCAAAACCGGATACTCTCCCCTTGCGATCATATTTTCACAATGCAGGTCACCGGTGCCGAGAAAATAGGTAAGACAAATTAGAATCCCTGCCCTTTGGTAGAATCTCTTTACCTCTCCTTCCGACGTGCATTCCTGAAAACAGATCTTCTCCTCCCAGCCGTAATCCGGACGGCTGATGATTTTGATCCCCATTTTTTCGTTCCAGAGGGCACATTCTGAGCTTATTTTTTTCAGAAGCTTTTGAAATTGAAGCTCGTTTTCCAATGAACGGGGCTTGTAGATCAATTCCAGCGTTTCATTCAGGCATACGCACGCGACGCTTTTCCCGTGATTATGTGCGTCTCCGTACATACAGCGGATTCCGCTAAGCTCAGAGATCGGAGCACTGCCGGGAAACTGCTCTTCTATCTCCTGCCTGTCTCTTTCCAAATGGCTTATAATCTCACAGAAGTAATCCGCGCATTGTTCCACTTGTTCCCTCAGCATACGGAATAAGACGGGATACTGTTCGCATAGCTCATGGATATACGATACGTCACTCAAATATCTGTCAAGGAAGTCCTGATATTCTTCCGCTTCATCCTTTCCCGCAAGCTTCCCCTCCGCTTTCAAGCGATGCATTTCAAGGATCAATATCCTGACAGAAATCTTCTGAAGGCAGTTTAACGTGTACCGCAGAAAATCCTTTTCCAGATTCGCAGAATGACGGATTGCGCCCTCTTCTTTTTTCATTCTGAATTTTCGTCTTCCTTCCTGCAATGCATATGCGTAAAAAGGGGCAAATACAGAATTTTCTATTTGCAAAAAATCAATCAGATCCTGCTCCATCTGCAGAAGTCTGCCCGCTCCGTTGAAGCAAGTGTTATAGGATACCCCTTGGGTATGGTTTTCCGGAATGGATTCCGGATTCTTTAGGTCCATGAATCTTTCATTTTGTTCAGAAACCGTATACGGCATCTCTGCCAGATGGAATCTTATTTTTTCGTGCTCTTCTGCAAGTTGTGAGATCCTGGCTTTTCCGAGAATGCCTTCCCAAAATTGTAATTTTTCGGATGTTATTTGGGAAGCCTGAGCCAAATCTTCTGTGGAATAATTCCTCTCTCTTAGGTAAGCTGCTTTTAAATTGATCATTCGTACAATCCTTTTTTCAATTTTTACGCCTTATAATGTTTGGCGCTGCTATTATATTCTAAAAAATACCATCAAATCAGAAACTCCTTTAAGCACAACTTAGTGTATTGGAAAGTTCTGTTGATGGTATTTTTATTCTAATTATATACAATACAATTGATGCAAATCTCAGCAACAGATAATTGTACATAACTGAATACAGTCTCCTGTTATTGACTGTATTTCAGCTACTGCCTTTTCGTTCTCATATAGTTTATCAATCTCCTGAAATTCTATTTTCAAATCTCCAACGTATTCTTTCATTTTCTGCATGTTTTTTTTCTCTCTTTCTCCACTTCATTTTTTTGTCTTCTATTTCTTCTGACGCTTCTTTCTCCTGTATTTTAAAACTGCTTTGTTCAATGACAGAAGCTACTGCCGTAAACTGATTTTCCGTATCATCCAATAACAATGTTCCTTGATATTTTTCCAGCGAAGATTTAACACTTTCAAGACCAATCCCATGAACTTCTTTATCTTTTTTAATAGTTTGATATTTTTGTTTTTTCTTGATAGGCTTCCTTTCCATACTATTCACAAATTTTATTATACATAATGCCCCTGTTGATTTTATTGTAATATTTATTTCCTTTTTTTCTTTTTTCGTATACTCACAGGCCTCTATTGCATTGTCAAAAAGATTGGATAATACTACACATAAATCATAATCTGCTAATGGAAAGTTCACCATATGATCTACTTCCATATGTACTTCTATACTTTTCTGTTCAGCCTCCAAAAGCTTGGTATTCAAAATTGTATCTACAGTTTTATTCCCTGACCAACTTCTTTGGCTGATTACTTCCAGCGGGCTGGATAACTTGTTTCCATACTCGATTGCCTCATCATATTTTTCTTCTTTTAGGTATTTTATCAAAAGATTAATATGATTTTTAAAATCATGCGTAACATACTCCAACTTCTTCTGTTCATTATATAATTTCTGATAATTTTGTTCCATCAATTTATTTGTTGTATTAATCAGCTGTTCCCTCTTTCTTCGGCTGGCTGATGAATCATAAACGTAAAAAACTATACAAAGAATAACCCCAAGTGCTACTGTTACATAAAAACTATTTATGTATATCTGATTTATTTCCTCCAAAAACAGCTGTTGGAATAGAAGCACTCCAAGATAACTGATAATATCAACAATGACCAGCACTCTTCTGGTTTGATGTAAATCAGAAAATTTTCTCTTAATTTGTGACGTCAAAATGATTACCGCAATGAGCAATATTATTCTCACTGCAAGAAAAATTCCCGATATTTTTAAGTTTTTGCTATAAAGTACTGTCCTCATAGAATAATTCACTTTATCATTATTCATGAGAAGAAAACCCATCGCATAATCTATGTATATAATCAAATGCTTTGTCAATATAGCAATACAGCCCCGCATTAAATTATGTCTTTCTTTCCTGTATTTAAACAGCAGCATCAAAAAGAGGTCTGTAGTAATCCATACACCATTATTATAATAAAGGGTCTGAAGATTTAAAGCGTTAAAGAAAGAAATTATTCCGCATATCAATATAAGCAAAACTTTCTGTTTTACTGTACGGCTGTCCGCTCTCTCCGCTATCAAATTATAAGCCAGATATATACAAAGATATAAATTTAATGCTTCAATTCCAGTCAATAATATGATTTTAACCATAATCCCTCTTCCCGAGATTTTGCGCCACTATCTCAACCTCTCATGGCCTCCTTATCCGATCTGCCTGCTCCAGTATCTCGTGACCTCCTCCTTCACATTTTTCAGATAAGCCCTGCTTGCAGTTACGACTTCCTGATTGGAAAGGGTAATCTCTCTTACATCCATCGCGCTGATATGAAAAATGTTCACAATGATCCCCCGTTCTATAAAAACGAAATCTCCCTCCGGCAGCATTTTGTAGACATCATTGAGGGACAGCCTCTGCTTATATGTCCTCTCCTTCGTCACAAATTCCGCGTATTTTCCGTTTTTACTGATCCGGATGATATCCTTAAACCGGAATTTTTCCATCTTATTGACTGTGGTGATCGTGTAGTAATCCGCCTCTGTTTCCTCTGCCGTCCTGCGGAAGAACTTCTCCAGCGCCCGGGGCAGGCGCTCCGCGATTTTCTCTTTCAGGATATACTGGTAGGCGTCGATCTCATAGCTTTCCAGGGCGAATCTGGAATAGGAGGTTACGAAGATAATGCATACGTCCGGAAATCTTTCCCGGATTCCCCGCCCCAACTCCATCCCGTTGATCCCGGGCATCTGGATATCCAGAACATAGATGTCAAAATACGCGTCCCCGTCGTCCAGCTCATAGATCAGTGTCTCCGCTCTGGAAAACTGCGTGCACTCGATTTCTTTTCCGGCCTTTCCGGCAACGGACTGCAAAGCCTCCTGCACGGTCGCCCTGTATTCCTGGCTGTCATCTACAATTGCCGCTTTATATTTCTGCACTCTCATCACCCCATATCTTCAAACTCATAATATTTCTGCCGGTTCACATGGCAGAGATAACTGCCCTCCGGTTCTACTACCAGCTGGTAGATGTCCTCCTGCCGGGGATATTTCCACCGGGAATAGTAAAAATATTCTCCCTGCTCGTGGTTCTTGATTTTTTCCATAATATCTTCAATGACATTTTTCTTTGTGTCGGAATGGTCTCTTGGATTCCATCGTCCAAGTACGGAGCCGATCTTTGATTTATTCAGTCTCAGCTTCTCGGCGCAGCGCCGCTGAAAGGAGCGGATCTCGTCCTCCGTCAGTCCCGCCGTATGGAAGATCTGCTCAAAAAGCGCCCGGTTGCTCTCATAGGGGAATCCCAATTCAATATACGCTTCTGTTAAAAGAATGGCCTTTGCGAGTATGGCCTGTCTCTGCCTCCCTCCTTCCTGATCCTGTGGTGCCTCTCCCTGCTCCGGCTGATAAAGCTCCATCAGATACCGGATGCTGTGTATGATCACCTCCTTTGGAGAAACTCCGTTCAGCTGCAGGTTCGCCACCGCAAGCTTAATACTTTCCAGGATTATTTTTTCTTTGTCCATTCATAACCTCTTTTCTATTCTGTCTTTCCCGCAGGCTGCAGTGTACTGGCAAGTGGGAAGGGGATATAAGGGGGATTGCCTGTACACTGCATACAGGATAGCATATTTCAGAATAGAAATGGGGGATTGTCCGCGACTTGCCGACTTTTGTCCGTAATTTGCAAAAAATTTATGGGAAGTTTCCTACCGCTGCCTCAACTTGATGTCAACTTTTTTGATATCAGGATTTCAAACCCGTCTTTTGTAAACCGAAACATGAAATATCGTTACACCTCTCATAATTGCTTTTAGGAAGCCCCCTCATTTAACACAAGATATCTCAGAAGCCCGAATAAAAATATGACTGCCATGATCACAAGTCCTATGATCTCACCGTTTTTTCCGGTCACCAATTTCCTTTTTTTCGCAATCAGTAAGATCAGAATATTCGCAATATTTACTAAAATAAGGATGCCATAGCTCCATACAACGACCTGGTACACATTTTTATAAATCCCAAATAATAGGATAAGAATGATGCATGCAAAGGAAACCACGTTATTGAAAGTCCGGATTCTATATATCGTCTTTTTCATACGCACACCCCTCAGATCAGATTCATCGCGTTGCTCACATTTTTCACCCCGATCACCTTGATCCCTTTGATATCCTTCACCATATGCATGGACACCTCCGGAATGATGCAGGTCTCAAAGCCCAGCTTCCTTGCTTCCGCCACGCGCTGCTCCGGCATGTTCACGGCACGAACCTCACCGCTTAGGCCCACCTCCCCGAACACCAGCAGCTTTTCATCAATGGGACGGTTCTTGTAGCTGGAGACGAGGGCCATCACGATCCCTAAGTCGATGGCCGGCTCGTTCATGCGGATCCCTCCGGCGATATTGACGTAGGCGTCGCAGTTGGACATATGCAGGCCGATCCGTTTTTCCAGGACTGCCATGAGCAGGTTGACCCGGTTGTAGTCGGTTCCGGTGGCGGTCCTTCTGGGCATTCCGAAATTGCTCTGGCAGACCAGCGCCTGGATCTCGATCAGGAGCGGGCGGGTTCCCTCCATGGAGCAGGCCACCACGGAGCCGGAGGCGTTCTCGGGACGGCCGCTGAGCATGTATTCCGACGGATTTTCCACTTCTACAAGCCCGTTCTGGCGCATCTCGAATACCCCGATCTCATTGGTGGAGCCGAAGCGATTCTTCACCCCCCGCAGGATCCGGTAGGAGGCGTGGCGGTCCCCCTCAAAATAAAGCACCGTGTCTACCATATGCTCCAGAACCCGGGGGCCTGCTACCGTGCCTTCCTTGGTCACATGGCCTACGATAAAAATAGTGACTCCCAGCCCTTTCGCCAGCTGCATGAGCACGTTGGTAGACTCCCGGACCTGGGACACGCTGCCGGGAGCGGAGGACACCTCTTCGTTGTACATGGTCTGGATGGAGTCGATGATGACCAGGTCCGGACGGCGGCTCTCGATGATGCTCCGGATGGTGTCCAGGTTGGTCTCGCACAAGAGCTTCAAGTGATCGCTGAACGTCCCCATGCGGTTTGCCCGCAGCTTGATCTGGGCCAGGGATTCCTCCCCGGATACATACAGCACCTGCTTCTCGGCCGAAAGCCGCTGGCACACCTGCAGAAGGAGCGTGGATTTTCCGATTCCCGGATCGCCCCCCACCAGGACCAGGGAGCCGGGCACGATCCCCCCGCCCAGCACCCGGTCCAGCTCATCCAGTCCGGTCATAAGCCTGACCTGGTCGTCCGTCCGGACCTCCGACAGGGCGAGGACCTGTGCCTCTTTCCGTGTCTTTACGGCAGCGGTCTTTGCCGTGGTGATCATTTCCTCAGCAAATGTATTCCACTCCTTACAGGCCGGGCACTGCCCCAGCCACTTCGTCTCCTCATGCCCGCAGTTCTGGCAGAAATATACGGTTTTCTTTCCTTTTGCCATTCTTCTCTTCCTCATTCTTTCTCATTCTTCAAAACGTTTCCACCTGTACGGTTGGATGATCTAAAGATCATCCAACCTACGCATCCAGGTGGAAAAAAACAGCCATGAGATCATCTCACAGCTGTTCTTCCCTACACCATAATATCAATATTGTCTCCAAGTCCCGGCGTAACCGCGGCAGCATCCATCATCTGCATCATGGCCTCGCTTGTGGCCTCCGCCGTATCAAGAACCTTGGACATCATGGCAAAGCTGATGTTGGTACTCAGCCTTTCCATCGACATCATCGTTGACAATGCAGGAATATCCATAGGGCACCTCTCCTCTCTTATCAAGCCCTCCCGGAAATTCCGCCGTCCCCATCCCTGTGAGGCCCCTCCGGGAGTTCTCTCATGATCGTATAACACACGGTTATAAACATATATCGGCTGCTTCCCTCTGATACTTAACCCGGTTTCCAGGCTGTATCAGATTCCCCGCATTCCGGGTACAGTTCCTGCACCACCTTCACCAGCTTTTCCGCCTGCCGGGACAGAGCGTAGCTGTTATTGTACACCAGGTACAATTTTCTCGTACTCCTGTTTTTTCCCGCCGGAAATGCCAGGACCGTTCCCGCCGCGATCTCCTCCCGCACCGCCAGGCTGGAAATGATCGTGATGCCGATCCCGTTTTTCACGGACCGTTTGATCGTTTCCGTGCTCTCCACGCTGGCGGCCACATGGAGCTTCGCCACGTCAAGGCCGGAGAGCCTGAGCTGCTTCTCCGCCTCTTTTCTGGTGCCGGAGCCTTCCTCCCGCATCAGCAGCGGTTCCTGACGGATCCAGTCCAGATCCCGCTCCTGCTCCAGGATCGCGCGGTACCGCTCCGTATTGGGCATGATCACCACCAGTTCATCCTCGTAAAAGGGAAGATACCTGCAGGATTTATTTTCTATGACCGTCCCCGTAAAGCCCACATCCACCACATGGCTGGCTACATCCGCAATCACCCTGGCGCTGTCCGACTCCCGAAGCTCCAGCTGGCCGTAAGGGTGCTTTTCCTTGTATCTGGCCAGGATATCCGGCAGCAGATACCGGGACGGGACCGTAGACGCCGCGACCACCAGACGGGGCTTTGCCTTCCGGGAATCGGCTGCAAATAATTCCATGATCTGATTCTGCAGGATCAACATTTCCCGGGCATACTGGTACAGCTGCGTGCCCTGCTCCGTCATGCAAATCTCCTTTGTATTCCTGACAAACAGCTTCGCGTTCAGTTCCTTTTCCAGCCCGGAAATGTATACGCTGACCGTGGGCTGTGTCAGATACAGCGCCTCCGCCGCCCTGGAAAAGCTCTTATGATCCGCCACCGCTACAAATACTTCAAGTTGTTTTAGTTTCATATCACATAAATCTCAGTCTCTCTTTTTTCTATGATCTCTCCTGTGATCCCTGCCGGAAGCCCCTCCTCCCGAAGCTCCGCCAACAGTTCCTCCGCCTGATCCGGGCGCACCGCGATCAAGAGGCCGCCGGAGGTCTGGGGGTCAAAGAGCACCTCCTCCATGGAAAAGGAAATGTGTTCGAAACGGACATGCTCCGCCAGGTGGTTCCTGTTTTTCTGAGCCGCCGCCGTCAGGTAAAATTCCTCCGCATAATGGGGGGCCTCCGCCATCACCGGCACCTGTTCGGCATAGATCCGGCAGGAATGCCTGCCGTCCATCATTTCGTGCAGATGCCCGAGAAATCCGAAGCCGGTCACATCCGTACAGGCATGGATCTCGTATTTCCTGCAGATCTCGGACGCGCGCCTGTTCAGCGTGGTCATGGAGGCGACTGCCTCATTCATGGCTGCCTGGGACGCTTCCTGGATCCGGTTGGCCGTACAGATGATCCCTACCCCCAGCTTTTTCGTCAGGATCAGGACATCGCCGGGCCTCCCCTGGTTGTTGGGATACATCTTCTGCGGATGAACCACACCGGTCACGGATAAGCCGTATTTCACGCTGTCATCCGCAATGGAATGTCCGCCTGCCAGGATCCCGCCTGCCTCCAGCACCTTCTCGGAGCCGCCCCGCATGATCTCCCCCAGGATATTCAGGTCCATATCCTCCGGAAAGCAGACGATGTTCAGCGCTGTCCGGACGTCTCCGCCCATGGCGTACACATCGCTGAGCGCATTGGTGGCCGCGATCTTGCCGAACAGATAAGGATCCTCCACCATGGGCGGAAAAAAATCCAGTGTCTGCACGATGGCCGTGTCCTCCGAGATCCGATAAACCGCCGCGTCGTCCCTGCTGTCATATCCGATCAGCAGGTTTTCATCCTTCGGGCCCTTCGGGAGACGTTCCAGTACACGGCCGAGCACGCCGGCTCCCAGCTTCGCCGTGCATCCGCCCCCTTTACAAAATACGATCTGATCACTCATTGCTTTTACTTCCTTTCTCCGCTTCACATTGCAGACCGTTCCCTGCTTCCTTCCAGCCTGCTGCTTCCTTCGGGCAGTATTCAGGATAAAAACAAAAGCTGCTCCTCCGCAAACTGCAGATAATCCGGCATTCCCTTTTCCCGCAGCAGCTCCCATTTGTCCTTCTGCAGAAACCAGCAGAGCTTCTCCTGGTTCTGCTCATTCTCCGGCAGGATATAAAAATTTTTCTCAAAAGGCAGCTCCGCGCTGCCCGCCAGCCGCGCTCGGATGCAGTTCTCCTTCTTTTCTCCCCACACCGGGACAAATTCATGCGCCCGGAAGCCTACATAGGCGATCTCCTTTGGGATCTCCCTTCGGCAGCGCAGACAGATTCCCCAGTCCAGGGCATCCATCTGGCGCGTTCCCGTCCTTTTCACCCTGGAAATATTCTTGCAGCCGGTCAGCCGGGCCGCTTCCAGACATCCGGGATCGGCAAATACCTCCCTGGTCCTGCCGCAGGTGACGGCTTTTCCCTGGTCCATGACCAGCAGCTCCTCGCTGAACCGGTAGATCTCATCCCGGTCATGGGACACCAGGATCACGGTTCCTGTGTATGCCCTCAGCATATCATACAATTCCTGCTGCAGCCGGTCCTTCAGGAACTGGTCCAGGGCGGAAAAGGGCTCGTCCAGTAAAATAACATCCGGTTCATATGCCATAATCCGGGCAAGCGCGACCCTCTGCTGCTGCCCTCCGGACAGTTCTCCGGGAAGACGCTCCTCCAGCCCTTCCAGCCGGAAGGTATGCAGCATATCCCGGATCCGTTCCCGGTTCTGCTGCCTGGAGCCCTTCAGACCCGCGCCGATATTTTCAGCGACCGTCATGGCCGGAAACAGCGCGTAATTCTGAAAAAGGTAGCCGATGCCCCGCTTCTGCGGCTTTACACAGATTTTTTCTCCGGAACGATACATCACCCTTTCATTGAGCACGATCTCCCCTTCATCCGGAATCTCGATGCCGGCAATGCATTTCAGCGTCATGCTTTTTCCGCAGCCCGACGCCCCCAGGATCCCGATCCTGGATGCGCTGCTCTCGAACCGGACATCCAGCTGAAATGCCGGAAACCTTTTTTTCACATTGACCGTAAGACTCATCCTGCCGGCTCCTTTCCATACAGTTCCTTACCACCTCTTCACCGTCTTCATCCGCTTTCCGGCGATAAGATTCATCAAAAT
Organism: Lachnospiraceae bacterium; assembly: GCA_910575475.1. Classification (GTDB taxonomy): domain Bacteria; phylum Bacillota; class Clostridia; order Lachnospirales; family Lachnospiraceae; genus Schaedlerella. The sequence continues at coordinate 33,515 of CAJTGD010000036.1, forward strand.
GATAATTGCCAGGGCGATCACGATCACCACCGCGACCCAGATTCCCGCCGTCAGATAGTCCCCGTCCTGGATCACCATGGCGATCTTCTGGGAAATGGTTCCCGTCTTGCCCGGGATATTTCCCGCAAGCATGGACGTGGCTCCGTATTCCCCCAATGCCCTGGCGAAGGTCAGCACCGTGCCGGACGCGATCCCCGGCCCCGCGGAGGGGATCACCACCTTCCAGAAGATCTGTGTTTCCGACATTCCCAGAGTCCGGCCCGCATAGACCAGATTGACATCAATCTGCTCAAAGGCCGCCCGGGCGTTCCGGTACATCAATGGAAATGCGATGACCGTCGCCGCGATCACACACCCAAGCCAGGTCTGCACCACCTTGAAGTCAAATGTCTCATACAGGAAGCTTCCCAGAGGGCGCCGCCTGCTGAACAGCAGAAGCAGGAAAAAGCCTGCGACCGTGGGAGGCAGCACCATGGGCAGCGTGAGGATTCCGTCCAGAACGGCCTTTTTTCCGGGCGAAGCCTTGACTGCCTTCCTTGCCGCAAAAATCCCCAGGAAGAAGGAGATCACTGTCGCCACAGCCCCGGTCTTCAGCGAGATCAGCAAAGGGCTCCAATCCAGTTCCGCAAATATCTCCGTCCACGTTTCCATTCTGCCCCTCCTGTCTCCTGTAAATCAAACATCCGTGTCAAAATAGTAAGAAGCAAACACGGCCCTGGCCTCGTCCGACAAAATATATTCCAGAAATTCCGCGGCGGCAGCCCTCTGGGCATCATCCGCCTCTTCATTTACCACCTGGGCGATGGGATAGATCACATTTCCTGTCAGGTCATAGCTGACAATTTCCAGGATCTCCAGGTCGTCCTCATATCCGTAAGTATCCGAATAATACGTGGTCCCCACCTCGCAGGAGCCCTCAATCACCGCTGCCAGCACCTTGCTCACATTGTCCTGCTCGCTGATCTCCGCGCCGCCCAGCGCGCGGGAAACCTCCTCCGTAGAGATCCCGGCCGCGTCCTCCGTCTCTTCCAGCATTCCCAGACTCACCAGCCCCTGCCGTGTATATCTTCCCGCAGGAACGCTCCCGCCTGCCAGCGCAATGCTCTCGGCATTGCCCAGGCTTTCAAGCCCTGTCACCTCCGTGCCGCTGTCCTTCCGGGTGACCACCACGACCTGGTTATTGACAACATTTGCCCGGGTTCCTTCCATGACCAGGCCGTCCGACTCCAACTGATCCATCTGCTTCTGCGCCGCGGAAAAGAACAGGTCGCACTCGTATCCTTCCTCGATCTGGGTCAGCAGAGTGCCGGAGCTGTCCGCATTGTATGTGATCTTTACCTCCGGATGAATCTCGTGATATTCTTTCGCAAGCTCTGTCATCACCGTATTCAGGCTGGCCGCAATAAATACCTGGATCTCGGTTTCCATGGCCTTTTCCTGCTTTGCGCCGCATCCCATAAGCAGATTTCCCGCCAGCATGGCTGCCAGCAGAGCACTTACCGCTCTTTTCCGCATCATTTTATGTCTCCCTTCCCGCCGCACTCCGCCGCGTCTCCGGTCAGGATCTGGATCCCGTGCTCCAGATGGGGCAGGATATATTCCAGGCTTTCCTTCACCGCCTTTTTGCTCCCCGGCAGGTTGACGATCAGCGTCCCGTTCCGGATCACCGAAGCGCCTCTTCCCAGCATGGCCCTTCCGGTGATGGAGAGGGAGTGGACCCGGATGGCCTCCGCAATTCCCGGCGCGTTTCTTGTCGCTACCGCCATAGTCGCTTCCGGTGTCCGGTCCCGCTCTGAAAAACCGGTCCCGCCTGTGGTCAGGATCAGCTGCACCTGCCTGCTGTCTGAAAGGCGGGTCAGCTCCTGCTCGATCCGCTTCTGCTCGTCCGGCAGGATGAGCCGCTCCACCACACGGTATCCGGCCTCCCGCAGCATACTGCAGATACAGGGGCCGCTGGTATCCTCCCGCTCCCCCTTTGCGCCTTTGTCGCTCAGGGTCACCACCGCCGCGGTATAGCGGGTATCCGCCTTCTCGATGATTCGCATCTCATCTCCCACGGAAATGATCCCGCCGCGGATCACCTGGGCAAATACGCCCTGGGTGGGCATGATGCATTCTCCCATTCTCTGATAGATCCGGCAGTGTGTGTGGCACTCCTTTCCGATCTGCGTCATCTCCAGAACAACGTCGTTGCACTGAAATGTCGTCCCGGCCGGAAGATCTCTGAAATCAAATCCTTCCACCACCAGGTTTTCGCCAAAGGCTCCCGGCCCCACATCAGCGCCCTTTTGGTTAAAGGCTTCGATCCGTTCCACAGACAGGAGACTGACCTGTCTGTGCCAGTTCCCGCCGTGGGCGTCTCCGCGGATCCCGAAGCCCTCCACAAATTCCGCGGAACCTACATTTTTCTTTTCGGTTCCGCGTTTCTCACTGATGCAGACCGCCTTTACAATTCCCATACTGAACCTCCATTTTTTAGTCAGCCGCCGATCTGCGCCATGTTGTGTGTTTCCTGCAGGATGCCCTTCACCCGCGCCTCGGGCGAATCCCCTTTCCCGAATATCCCTGGTACGCCGTTTTCTGCAGTGGGCCAGGCCCTGCTCGGAAAATCATGGCACTTGGGCTTCATATAAATACAGTCCTGCAGAAGCTGCTGCAGCTCATTGTCGTCAATCCCGTTTCTCATCTCCTGCTTGAGGTTGATATGCCCTTCATAGTTCAGGCACAGCTTCAGGGTTCCGTCCGCCTTTACCCGGATCCGGTTGCAGGAACGGCAGAACTTCCGGCTCAGCGCGCTGATAAACCCGATCCTCCCGCGGAATTCGGGAAGCTGATAATAGACTGCCGGTCCGTTTCCCACGGATTCCTTCACCAGCTCCATATAACCGAACTGCGCTTCCAGCAATTTTTTGATCTCATCCTGAGTCACCGCTGTATAGCCTGTCCCCAGGCCGATGGGCATCATTTCAATAAAACGGACTGTGATCGGATATTTCCACGCCAGCGCCGCCATATCTACAAGCTCATCCTCGTTGATCCCCACCATGGGAACGCAGTTCACCTTCACCGGGATCCCTGCCAGGATCGTCTGCCGGATGCCCTCCCAGACCTCGGAAAATTCTCCCCGCCGGGTCAGCCGGTGGAATTTGTCCTTGTCCAGGGTATCCAGGCTGACATTGATCCCGGAGACTCCGGCCGCTGCCAGCTCCGGCAGAAACCTGCACAAGAGTGCCCCGTTGGTGGTAATCGTAACGGACTCGATTCCGGGAATCCTCCGGATATTCTGGATCAGCCCGCAGACCCCTTTCCGCACCAGAGGCTCCCCTCCGGTGATCTTGACCTTAGTGATCCCCGCTCCGGCCGCCGCCTTCGCGACACGGAGGATCTCGTCGTAGGTCATGACCTCGCTGTGGGGCATCGGCTCCACGCCCTCCCGGGGCATGCAGTACTGACACCGGTAATTGCACCGGTCCGTCACGGATATTCTGATATAATCAACAACTCTCTGATATTGGTCTTTCATTCCACGCCTCTTATCCTTTTTGTTTTTTTGCGCAATGCCGCGCGGATGCTGTCTGATCCGCGCCGCCTGCGGCAGGTTCTATTTTCCAAAGCCGCAATTGGGGAAGGTACATACCGGGCAGGACAGGCACAATCCGCCCTCCCCCAGCCGATCCAGATCTGCCTTCTCCAGCACTTCCCCTGTCATGATCCTGGGGAGCACCAGGTCAAATACGGTCCGTTTTGCGTACATGACGCAGCCCGGAAGTCCCATGACCGGGATTTTCTGTTCCCCGTAATAGGCCAGAAGGAACATGGCGCCGGGCAACACCGGAGCGCCGTATGTGACGATCTTTGCCCCGGAATTGCGTATCGCGAGCGGGGTCCGGTCGTCCGGATCCACACTCATCCCGCCTGTGCAGAGGATCAGGTCCGCCCCTGCCTCCAGAAGCTTCCGGATCGCCGCTGTAATATGTTCGTGGTTGTCATCGCAGATCTCGTGGCCGATGATCTCCGCATCATATTCCGACAGCTTTTCCTCGATGACCGGAGTAAAGGTATCCTGGATCCGCCCGTAAAACACCTCGTTTCCGGTGGTCACGATCCCGGCCTTTTTCTTCAGATACGGCCGGATCTCAAAGATGGGCCCGTTTCCTGCCGCTTTCTTCGCACGCTCCATCTTCTCCTTTTCGATCGCCAGAGGAATGATCCTGGTTCCTGCCAGCTTGTCCCCTGCCTTTACCGGAAAATTCCCGTGCCGCGCCGCGATCATCATCTCTCCCAGGGAGTTGACTGCGTTCAGCTTTTCGGAATCTACCCGGAACAGCCCGCCGCACTCGGCGATCAGTTCGATCTTGCCTTCCTTCACCTCCGACGGACGCATGTGGTCATTTTTACAGATGTCATAAAGGATCTGCGCCGCGTCATTCTCGTGGAGCATATTCTCGTTATTTTCCCAGATATAAATGTGGTCCTTCCCCACGCTCAGAAGCACCGGAATGTCCTCCTCCCGGATGACATGTCCCTTGCGGAACACCGCATCCTTCGTCACGCCCCGGATGATCTGGGTAATGTCATGGCAGAGGATCTGTCCCACCGCCTCTTCTGTCTTCATCAGCTTCATGAAAATTCTCCTATATGTTCAATGCTCTGTCTGCCCGCCGTCTGCGGACCTTATCCTGGCTGCGGACAATTCCTGCCGCTCTTCCGATTATTTTTTCAAAACAATTCGCTTCCAAAAAAAATATGGTCATAGATCTGATATGCTGCTTCCTCCACCTGCTGCTCATACGTCTCAAACAAACGGAGCAACCTGCTTCCCTTCTCCGTCAGATAAGCTCCGCCCCCGTTTTTTCCGCCCGGCTGCCGCCCTACGATCTGGTAGCCCAGCTCTTCCTCCGCCGCATGGATGATCTTCCATCCCTTGCTGTAGGACATGCCGGTCTTTCCGCAGGCTTCCTTCACGGAGCCCAGCCTGTCGATCTGTTTGAGCAATGTGACGGTCCCCGGTCCGAAAAAGGGCTTCCGGTTGACCAGCCTGACCTTCACCTGTGGGCGCATCAGGCTTTCCTCATGGATCCTGGCAATCCGGGTGCAGTCCTCTCCGGCAGAAATTCCTGTCAGTATGCCTTGATCCAAAACCTCCAGACGGACCATTTTTCTTCCCCCGGCTTCCAGAGCATCCAGGATTCCCTTGTCCCCCTGATACTCCAGCAGGGCCGAGATCCCGGAACTGTCCACACAGACCGGATACCCTGGCTGCCCCTGACAGACGGGAAGGACTGAGCCCCCCTGCGCTTCCAGAAGCAGCTTCACCGTTTCTTCCATAAAAAAGGGAACCTCCGCCGGGCAGAACAGCACCTTGCCGCACCGCTCCCGCAGATAGTCCAGACCCAGCTTCACGGAATCCAGTGCCCGGGCGGATTCATAGTCTTCATTCCGAAGAAACGTGATCCCAAAACGGCGGAGCGCCTTTTCCACCTGTTCTGCCCGGTATCCGGTGATCATCACGATGTCCTTGATCCCCGCCCGCTGAAAGTTCACGGCCACCCGTTCTGCCGCCGTCAGGCTGTCCATCTCCGGAAGCCGGACAAAATCCTCCATCCCGGCGGAGCTGCCGGCAGCATCGATCACTGCGCCGACATTCATGGTCAGTCTTTTAACGCAACGACTTCGATCTCTACCAGTGCGTCCTGGGGAAGCGCGGCTACCTGGAATGCGGATCTTGCCGGATAATTGCCCTCACTGAAAAATCCTTTGTATACTTCGTTCATCTTTCCGAAGTCTGCGATGTTTTCCAAAAATACGGTGGTCTTTACCACATTGTCCATGGTGCAGCCTGCGGATTCCAGAATGGACTTCACGTTCTCCAGGGACTGCCTGGTCTGTCCTTCAATATCCTGCGCTACGATCTTGCCCTCGGACGGAACGATCGGAAGCTGCCCGGAAAGGAACATCAGATTCCCTGTGTTGATTCCCTGAGAATACGGTCCGATTGCTTTTGGTGCATTGTCTGTGTTCAAAATGGTCTTCATGGTCATATCTCCTTTTACAAATTTCTTTTCTCGCGATAAAAATATTTTATCACTTCTTCCGCCGTATGTCAAGTTATATCCCGCTTACCTAACAAAAATTTTTTTGTACGTTGACTTTTTTATTGAATTTAGAAAGATAACATGTAATAATAGAAGTAACTCAAATAGAAATCTGTATAGAAATGGGGAACGCTTATGAATTCTGACATCCTTCAGCATTATACCGTACTGGTTGAATTTCTTGGGAAAGCGCTTGGCCCGGATTATGAAGTGGTCCTGCATGACCTGAGTTCCAAAGATTTTGCGATCGCCGCGATCGCAAACGGGCATATCAGCGGCCGGAAAGTCGGAGGGCCCCTGACTGATGCCGCGCTCCGCATGCTATCCTCCAGGGCATACGAGACCGATGATTTTTTGAGCAACTACAGGGGTATTGCCCCCAACGGGCATGTCCTTCGCTCCTCCACCATGTTCATCCGTGATGAAGAGGACCACCCCATGGGGCTTTTGTGTATCAATTTCGATGACTGGCGTTACAAGGAGCTGACCGAAAAGCTGCTTTCCATCATACATCCGGAATCCTATCTGGATCAGCATCCGGCGTACACCCAGCCGCTGATGCAGAAGACGGAAGAAACGTCTGCTCCGCAGGAAAACACTGCCGCGCCGATCACGGAGAATTTCTCCATGGATATCCCCGCGCTGATGCAGAAGATCTTTGACGATGCCACGGCCTCCTTGGAAACCCCGGTGGACCGGCTGAACCAGTTTGAGCGCAGAGAGATCGTAGAGCAGCTCAATGAGCAGGGACTGTTTCAGCTCAAGGGAGCGGTTTCCTTTGTAGCCCGGAAGTTCTCCTGCTCCAACGCGACGATCTACCGGTATCTCAGTGAGATCAGCGCATGATCGGATCCACTGAATAAGGGCCCTGCCAAACATCATTGCTGGTTTGGCAGGGCTCTCGTTGTGTCTCAGGAGTAAACAGAAAAAGCCGCTTTGATCTTTTTATCCCTCTGTCAGGACGCCCCGCAGGTCCGCAATGACGCGGCGCGGGCATTTCACTGCGCACATGCCGCAGCTCAGGCACAGCGTTTCGTCGATTACCGCATGGTTGTCAACCACCCGGACGGCCTCCGCTGTACAGGTCTTTTCACAGATCCCGCAGCCGATACAGCTTACGTGACAGACTTCTCTTGCTTCCTTTCCTTTGTCCTCATTGGCACATCTTACCACAATATAATTGGCGCATTCATGGAGATGGATGATCTCCTGCGGGCAGGCACGCACACACATGCCGCAGGCAATACATTTTTCCTCGTCCACCACTGCCACGCCGTTTTCATTCAGTGTAATGGCGCCGAACTTACAGACCGCCGCGCAGATTCCGCAGCCCACGCAGCCATATCTGCATTTTGATACGGCGCTTGCGGCGCAGACTCCGTTACATGCCACCACTGCCGCGCGGTAAGGGAATTTCTTTTTTACTGCCATGCTCATCCCTCCTTGTTATATGGCGTGCCGGAGATAGGCAGGCTGTATCTGCGCTCTCCGTCCAGCCGATAGTATGCGTCCGTGATCGCCGGCGCCGTCGGAATGCTGGTGATCTCTCCGATGCCGATGGCTCCATAGGCCACATCCAGTCCCGGCTTGTCGATCACGATCGCTTCGATCTCCGGGATCTCATGAGCCCGGAACAGCCCCAGCGCGCCGAATTTTTCGATCGGCTTGCAGTTCTCGTCGATGGGGTATTTTTCCCGCAGGGCGAATCCCATGGACATGACCACTCCACCCTCGATCTGTCCTTCGCAGGACAGCGGATTCACAGCCTTTCCAACATCGTGGGCCGCTACCATCTTTTCAATCTTCCCTGTTTTGGCATCCAGGATGCACATCTGGGTCGCATATCCGTAAGCCACGTGGGATATCGGGTTGGGCACATCTGCTCCAAGGGGATCTGTCTTGGCCAGATATTCCCCGTAAAACTCCTGCCCTTCCAGGTCTGCCAGCGTTTTCCCGTCTGTCTTTGCTTCCATGAGCTTTCTGCAGGCGCGCATACATGCCTCGCCGGTGATCAGGGTCTGTCTGGAGCCGGAAGTGGTTCCGGAATCCGGCGCGATCCAGGTGTTGCTGCGCTCATAGACAATGTCCCCGCGTTTCAGATCCGTGCTGCTGACTACCATCTGCACCAGCACAGTTCCCAGACCCTGGCCGATACAGGACGCCCCCGCATAGATATGCAGCTTGTGGTCTTCCTCGATGATCAGCTTGACACGGCCCGTATCCGGGATCCCGACGCCGACGCCGGCATTCTTCATGGCGCAGGCCAGACCTATCGGCTTTCCGGCTGCTCTCGCGCTGTCATACTGCTCCTTCACTGCTTCCAGCGTCTCCACCAGTCCGGTGGATTCGTCCACGATCTGTCCATTGGGCAGTACGCCTCCCGGACGGATGGCATTGCGGTATCGGATCTCCCATGGAGTGATCCCGATCTCGTCCGCCATCATATTTAACAGGGTCTCCGTGGCAAAACAGGTCTGAGTCACGCCGAACCCACGGAAGGCTCCTGCCGGCGGGTTGTTTGTATAGTAAGCGGTCCCTTCGATCTCAAAGTTCTCATAGGCATAAGGTCCCGCCGCATGGGTGCAGGCGCGCTCCAGCACCGGACCGCCGAGGGAAGCGAAGGCTCCCGTGTCCGATGCCACCTTTGCCTTGACACCCAGGATCTTTCCGTTCTCATCGCAGCCCATGGTAAAGTCCATGACAAAATGATGCCGCTTCGGATGAATCAGCAGGGATTCTGCCCGGGTCAGCCGAACCTTCACCGGCCGTCTGGTATGGTGGGCGAGCAGCGCCGCGTGATGCTGCACCGTCATGTCCTCCTTCCCCCCAAAGCCGCCGCCTACCAGCGCGTTTTCCGCCTTGACCTTATCGGTTCCCAGCATCAGGCTGCATTCCCGGTAAGTACAGTAGGCATCCTGGTCCGTGGAAATGACCATCACGTCGCCGTCCTCGTCGATATAAGCCACCGCACATTCCGGCTCCAGGAACGCATGCTCCGTCCAGGGCGTCTCGAAATGCTGGGTAATGACATGCTTTGCGTTCCGGATCGCTTCGGCCGCATTTCCCCGGCTCACATGCTTGTAGGCCTGGACATTGGACTCTTCCTCGTCAAATACCTTTGGAGCGTCCGCAGCGGCTGCTTCCTTGATGTTATGTACCATCGGAAGGATCTCGTACTCCACCTTGATCAGCTTTTTCGCCTTTTCCACGGTCTCCATGTCCTCCGCAGCCACCAGCGCCACGGCGTCTCCCAGATAATGGGTCAGTCCGCCCACCGGGATCAGGGTGTACTGGTCATGCTTGAGATGGCCGATCTTGTTCTCTCCCGGAATGTCCTCTGCGGTCAGAACCGCTGCCACACCGGGCAGCGCTTTCGCTTTGGAGGTGTCGATGGAGAGCACCCTGGCTCTTGGATATTTACTCCGAAGCGCCGAGCCATAGCACATATTTTCCTTATAAAAATCATCCGGGTACTTTCCGTAGCCGAGCACCTTTTCTTCCACATCCAGGCGGTGTACGCGGGAACCCACCTTCCAGTCGTCCGCGCTCTTTTCCGGAATCCGTCCTTCCCGCAGGATCTTTGCGGAAAGCTTCACCGCGGCGATGATCTTCACATATCCGGTACAGCGGCAGTAATTGTTTCGCAGGGCGTATTTGATCTCGTCCTCGGTGGGATCCGGATTCACGTCCAGCAGCGCCTTCGTGCACATCACCATGCCCGGGATACAGAAGCCGCACTGTACCGCTCCCGCTTCCCCGTATGCATAGGTAAATACCTGGGACTCCCATTCGCTTAAGCCCTCTACCGTCAGGACATGTTTGCCCTCCAGCCGGTCCGTTGTGGGAACACAGGCTTTACAGGTGACGCCGTCTATGATCACGGTACAGGCGCCGCATGCCCCCTGGCTGCAGCCGTCCTTGACGGAGGTCATATACAGCTCATCCCGGAGGAATCGGAGCAGGGATTGCTTTTTATCCGTTTTCACCGTTTTACCATTTACTACAAATGTATACATTTTCAAATCTCACCTTCTTTTTTTGAATGTTTTCCACCTGTACGGTTGGAATTTTTTCATACAGGATCTCAGTCTTTCCCAAAGGCTGCCTCCATGGCGCCTCTCCCTATTTTTCTTGCCTTGTCAGATATGGTAACGCAGTATTCCTTCTTCTCCCGGGCGTCGATATCCCCGATCTTGAGCCCTTTTTCCACCTGCACGTCTTCCTGGAGCATGCCCCGCACAATGCCGGACATCTGCGCGTAGACCGGAACGCCGCCGGTCACGGCCACCAGCTGCCCTTTTTTCACCAGGTCGCCGATCCGGACCTGGGGTTCTATGACTCCGGAGGCCGATGCCCTGATCAACCGCTCGATAGTGTAGCCTGCGATCTCTCCCGGAATCCCTGTATTGGGAATGGCGCTGCCCTCCCGGATCACCTGTCCGAGAGACGGCCCCCGCTGGGTCTCGATCACGTAATGGCAGTCCAGCCCCGCCGTAAAGCCGGGGCCGATGCCGATCACCACAGGCGCGTCACCGATGCGGGTGCCCAGGTTTCTTTTCGCCATGATACTGTCGATCAGGATGTCCGGCCTGTATTCCTCCCGGATCTTCGCCTGTTCGTCCACGATCACCGCGATGCCGCCCGCCCGCATCGTCCGGAGCGCCTCTTCCAGATTCCGTACCAGAACGCCTTTCGCCTGTTCTACCTGTGCCTCGCCCTCATACACCGCACGAGAGAAGGATACCGTCCTTCTCACAGCCAGGGGGATTTCGATATCCGTCATCAGAACCTGATGGCCCGCAAGCCAAAATTCATACGCGATCCCTGTAGCCAAATCCCCGGCTCCCTTGATCAAAATCTTCATGTTTGTTCCCGCCTCTCTTTGTGTACTGAGTTCCATCATACTGCTGCCTTCAAAGCCTGTAAACAGACTTTTTTTACCATATTTGCCGACAGCCATACCCGGAAAGCCCCTTTAGGGCCCCCGTGCATGGCTCCTTCCATTCAAAATGCTTATAACATATAACTATAATCCGCGCATACCGCTTCGATCAGCCTCTGCAGTCCTTCCGGAACCTTCGTCTCCTGTCCCTTCTTCCATGTATGCTCCGTACCCAGGAACCGAACCTTGCATTCCAGTTCTTCCCGGTTCAGTACGGCAAAACCGTCGTTCTTGCTGTCCGCCATGTCCTTTTCATTTGCGAATAATGTAAATTTGTCAAGATACGGCGCGCTTGCGTACGGGCAGAATACCTTACAGTTGCCGCATTCGTTGCACATATAATCCACATGGATCACCTGCGCCTTCGCCATTCCCGGTACTTTGACGGAGATATTGGCGCGGTTCGGACATACGTCCACGCAGTTTTCGCATACCGTAGAGCAGCCCAGGCAGCGTTCCGCCTCTTTGCCGCATCCCGGCTCCGCAAGGATTCCTTTCTTCTGGTAAATGGCTTCTGCATCTGCCGGTGTGCTCATATCGCCTGTCACCGGTACGCCTGCGATGGCTTCCGCAGCCGTCATGGCCTCTCCCATTCCCTTCACCACCAGGGATGGTCCGAACAGGCCGTCGCCGACTACATAGACCCCTTCCACGCTGCTCTCCAGAGTCTGGCTCACCTTCACGCGTCCCCGGTCGTCCACGTTCAGTCCGTTTGCTTCATAATAATCTGTCGGCACCTTTTCGCCTACTGCCGCGATCACGGTATCTGCCGGAATGGAAACGGTCTCGTCGGTCTCCACAACTCCGGCACGCCCGGAAGCATCCCGCTCGCCAAGCCGTGTCACCTTGCAGATCAGGCTGCCGCCCTCCAGCTTCACCGGTGCCAGGAGCTCCTTGAACTCTACGCCGTCGTCGATGGCCAGCAGCAGTTCATGCTCGTCCGCAGGCATATACCGTTTGGTCCTGCGGTATACCAGGTACACATGTTCCACGCCGTCGCAGCGCTTCGCCGCCCTTGCGGTATCCATCGCCGTATTTCCGCCGCCGATCACGACTACGTTCTTTCCAAGGTCTACTTTTCCCTGTTTTGCGTTGAAGTCTTCCAGGAATGCCAGCGCGTTCACAGCCTCTCCGCCTTCCAGCTTCAGCTCGCCCCGCTTGTAAGCGCCCACTGCCAGAACCACCCCGTCATATTCCTTCTTCAATTCCGCAACCGCCGGAGCCTCCGTATTGGTCAGGATCTTTACTCCCAGCTTACGAAGCAGGGATACGTCCTTGTCAATCACGCTGTCGTCGATCCGGAAATCCGGGATGATGGCGCTGACCACGCCGCCCAGCTTATCGCGCTTTTCATAGATCGTCACATCCGCGCCTGCCTTTGCCAGGTAATATGCCGCCGCCATACCGGATGGACCGCCGCCTACGACCGCTGCCTTCTTGCCGCAGCTTCCTGTGGGCGCTACGCTTCCGATCACGGTGTCAAATGCTTTCTGCGCGCATTCCAGCTTGGTATCCCGGATCTGAACCGGCGTCTCATAGAAGTTCCGGTTGCAGTGGCTCTGGCAGCCGTGAGCACAGATGGTTCCTGTGATGAACGGCAGCGCGTTCTTGTTCAGGATCACCTTCAATGCCTCTTCGTATTTTCCTTCTCCCGCAAGCCGTACATAGGTCGTGATCTCCTGGTGGATCGGGCATGCGTCCTCGCAGGGAGACGTGTAGCAGTCCAGAAGCGGCACTCTCTCTTTGGATTTTCTGGACACCGGAAGTTTTGCCGGTTTTACATGGTGTGGATCCAGAATCGCCTCTTCCGCCAGCCGGTTCAACGCATTCACGTCAATGCCTTCGAACGGCTTCACGCCCATGGCATCCAGTCCCTCTGCCATCTGTTTCAGTCTCTGGTATCCGCCCGGCTTTAAGATCGTGGTCGCAACCGTCACCGGCCAGATCCCGGTTCCTACGATCTTTTCGATGTTAAATGCGTCCGCGCCGCCGGAATACGCGATCCGAAGCTTTCCGTCAAAGTCTCTGGAAAGCTTTGCCGCTACGGAAAGGGACAGCGGGTACAGGGACTTTCCGGACATATACATCTCTTCGCTGGGCAGCTCATTTGCCTTCACGTCTACCGGGAAGGTGTTGGTGATCTTCACGCCGAATTCCAGGTTCTGCTCGTCGGAGAGCTTCATCAGTCTCTGGAGCATCGGAACCGCGTCTGCGTACTGCAGGTCGTCGTCAAAGTGGAACCTTCCGAACGCCACATAGTCGTATCCCATCTGATCCATGGTCTCCCGGGCAAATTCATAGCCTAAAAGGGTCGGGTTGCATTTGATAAAGGTATTGATTTTCTTCTCTGTCAGAAGATAGGTTGCAATACTCTCGATCTCCTGGGGCGGGCATCCGTGGAGCGTGGAAATGGTTGCCGAGTTGCAGATCAGCGGGGAGATCGCTTCGATGTCTTCCTTTGTGACATTTTTAAATTCCCCTGCATGGGCAAGCAGCACTTCCTTACATTTCTTGAAGGTGTCGGTCTGCTCCGCGTTCATCATGTTGTTGATAAAGGTATCGATCTTCTCGGACTTGATGCCCTTCAGGTCATAGCCCACGCTGATGTTGAACTGGTAGCCCACCGTGCTTCCCAGCCCGTATTCCTTTGCCATAAAAGCAAGCAAAAACCATGCCTTGATATATTCGTCCTGAGCCTGGGGCACGTAGAGCTCCGTAGACCACTCACAGTTGTAGCACTCATCCTCCGCCAGGATACAGGGCTTGTTGACGCATGCCGCAAGCTCCGCTCCGTCCATGATCTGTACGGTCTTCAATTCGAAGAAACGGCTTCCCGCATAGTAGGATGCCGCGATATTCTGCGCCAATTGGCTGTTTGGGCCTGCCGCCGGGCCGATGGGCGTCTCCAGCTTCCGTCCGAAGATGGTCTGTGCCTTTCCCTGATCTGCCACATAGGGGCTGTGTACTCCAAATACGGTTCCTTTTTCGTCATGCTCTGTCCGAACCCAGTTTAATAACTGTTCAAAGGGCATGCAGCTCATTATATCACTCATTTTCATTTCCTCCTGTTATTTTCATTTTCTCCGGACAGCGGCCGTCTTTTTTTGTACCTCTGTCCGGTGTTCTCTCTTTTTTCTCCTGGTCCCCTTTATCCGTTGATGCTCTTCCACAGCTTCGCGGAGGATTCCCTGCATTTTGCCATAGCTTCTTCCACGTCGATGACTTTTACTTCCCTGTCCTTCATCAGAACCTTTCCGTTTCCGACTGTGGTCACCACATCCCGTCCGGTCATGCCGAAGAGAATGTGTCCGTTGATGTTGTTCTCATCCAGATGTGTGGGCGGGTTGTAGTCCACTACGATCACATCCGCTGCCGCCCCTTCCTTCAAAACGCCCAGAGGAGCCTTGAAGTAACGGTTTGCAATGGCCGCGTTGTTCTCAAACAGCATCTTGGGCACCTCGCCCCATGCCGCGTTGGCGTCGCACAGGTGATGTTTGTGGAGCACATTTGCCACCTTAAAGGACTCGGTCATATCGTGGGTATAGCCGTCGGTTCCCAGACCTGCCAGGATTCCCCTGTGCACCAGTTCCATAGTGGGCGGGCATCCGCATGCATTGCCCATATTGGATTCCGGATTATGTACGACCATGGTGTTGGTATCCTTCACCAGGTCCATCTCATGGGAATTGATGTAAATGCAGTGTCCCAGCAGCGTCTTCTCTCCCAGGATATTCCAGTCCATGAGCCGGTCCACAATCCGCTTGCCGTACTTCTTCAGGCAGTCATGGAGATCCTCGATTCCCTCTGCCACGTGGATATGATAGCCCACCTCGTCCGGCTTGTTGGTCGCCGCCAGCTCCATAGTCTCATCTGAGATCGTAAACTGGGCATGCATTCCCATCATACCGGCCAGCATATCCGAATCATCCTTCAGCGCGTAGCGGATAAATTCCGCATTCTCCATCACCGCTTCTCTTGCCTTATCCATGCCGTCCCTGTCCGATACTTCGTAGCACAGGCAGGAGCGCACGCCCAGTTCTTTCGCCGCGTCAGCGATGGTGAACAGGCTGTCTTTGATGTGGCCGAAGCTTGCATGGTGGTCGAAGATGGTGGTCACACCGTTGCGGATACAGGAGATCATGGTATCAATCGCGCTGTATTTTGTCTGTTCCAGCGTCAGGTGCCGGTCAATGGTCCACCACTGTCCGTCCAGGATATCCAAAAATCCCTGAGGGTTGTAGCCCTTGATGCTCAAGCCCCTTGCCATGGCGCTGTAGATGTGCTCGTGAGTGTTGATGAACGCAGGCATGATCAGCCCCTTCTTCGCGTCAATATACTCCGCTCCCGGATAGGCTTCCTTCAAGTCCTTCTCCGCACCTACTTTCACAATCTTAGTTCCCTCAATCGCAACCGCTCCATGTTCCAGGTATGGAAGATTGCTGTCTCTGGTAATGACCTTACCGTTTCCAATGATCAGCATAATGCCGCCTCCTTTATATGATAATTTTATTTTTTTGCTTATTTCTATAGTATAGAACGGCAGATCTCAGACCCGTCTGCTGCTGTTCTGAATCTTAATCCAACTTTTTCTCTGCTTCCGTCAGGTCCATGTCCTTAGGGAGCACCAGGTTCAGAAGGATCGCCACGATGGTTGCCAGCACCACCGGGGATTTTCCGAAGATGGTCGTCACCCATGCCGGGAAGGACGCCAGCGCCGCATTGGCCTGGGTGATCCCCATTCCAAGGGCGATCGCGAGACCAACGATGGTGGTATTCCTGTAGTTCATCGGGGATGCCGTAATCAGCTTCACACCGGTCATCGCGATGGACGCGAAAACGGATACGGTGGCTCCGCCCAGCACACAGGACGGGATCGTCGTCAGCAGGGAGGAAAACTTCGGGATCAGCCCTGCTACCAGGAGGATGCCTGCCGCCATGGCGAATACTCTCTTAGCCACCACCTTTGTGGATGCCACGATCCCCACATTCTGGCTATATGTAGCTGTGGGAAGCCCTCCAAAGAACGCACAGAAGATATTGCTGATTCCGTATGCCACGATCCCCCCGTTCAGCTCCTCGTCCGTAGGCATCCTGTCCAGACCGCCCGTTGTAGTGGCGGAAAAATCTCCGATGGCCTGGATGGAATTGATGGCAAATAACACGCCGATGGCCACACAGGAGGAAGGTTCAAATGTGATCCCAAAGTGGAGCGGCCGGGGAAGCTGAAACATGGATGCCGATGCCACGGAAGAAAAGTTCACCATCCCGAATGCCAGCGCCACGATATACCCTACAATAATTCCGATTAATATGGAAGACAATTTCCAGATCCCTTTTCCATAATGATTCAGCGCGGTCACCACGATCAGCGTGATGATGGCGATCAGCCAGTTCTGCCAGGAGCCGTACTGCTCGCTTCCCGTCCCTCCTGCCATATAATTGATAGCCGTCGGATACAGGGAAAGTCCGATCGCAAATACTACTGTACCAGTGATCAGCGGCGGGAAAAATCTCCGGATCTGCTTGATGAAGATCCCCACGATAATGGCTACGATACCGCCCACGATCTGAGCGCCCAGGATCGTCGCCACATCAAAGTCTCCTGCGATCGCCTGCATGGTGGGTACATAAGCGAAACTGATGCCCATGATGACCGGAAGGCCGGACCCAAGGGAGATGGGACCGTTCTTGATCAGCGGAAATAGCTGGATGAATGTGGTCAGTGCCGACATCACCAGGGCCGCCTGGATCAGGATCACCGAATCTGCCGGAGAAAGTCCTGCCACACCGGCTACGATGATGGCCGGGGTCACGCATCCAACGATCATGGCCACCACATGCTGCATTGCCAGCGGAAGCGCCTGTGATACGGAAGGCTTTCCGTCAATCCTGAATAATTCCTGCGAGATCGCGCCTGCTTCTTCTTTACTCATGTCTTTCGTTTCCTTTCTCTCCTTCTTTCTCAAAAAATGCTACGTGTCATTTCTATAATAATATAAGAAATGATGTAACTGTTCAGAACCGCAGACCCGATTGCTGCTGTTCTAAATAAGAAGCATATTGTCATACGTTATGAGAGAGACCTGCCGGCATGGGACAAAAATTTCTGCTATGCAAAAGTAACAATCCCTGAGCTTTTGCTTTCCAAACCAGTTCATGCACATTAAACAATTTTCGCTTCTGTTGATTCTATAATAACATCAATCTGCTTAAAATACAAGTAAAATAAAAATTTTTTTGTTTCTTAAAAATTTTTTGTTTTTCTATTGATTTTTTCAAAATTTGTGATATGATGTTTTGTAGAGAGACCAATAGAGCTTGAAATAACAGCCCGGTATTTCCAATCCATTATATAAGGAAGGAGGAATTGAAGATGAATATTTCCAGGTTAGATATGTTGAAGCAGATCGCGGCCGGGCTTTCGGCACAATTTGGAAAGGACTGCGAGATCGTGGTTCATGATCTGACGGATGATTCCCTTGAGCACACCATCGTACATATTGAGAACGGCGGGCTCACCGGACGTAAGATCGGCGACGGACCTTCCGGAGCCGTCCTGAATGCCATCCGACATCAGGGCGAACCTTTGAAAGATAAGCTTGCTTATCTGACCCGGACGGAAAACGGACGGATTCTCAAGTCCAGCACCATCTACATCCACAACGATGAAGGGCGGCCCTGTTACATATTTTCCATCAATTATGATATCACCGCCCTTCTCGCGCTGGAGAACAGCGTCCACGCTCTCATCACCTGTGAAGAGCCCCAGGCGGAGGCTTCACCTAACGTCATTACCCATGATGTGAGCAGACTTCTGGATGAGCTGATCGAACAGTCCGTTGCACTGGTCGGGGTTCCCGTACCTCTTATGACGAAGGAAGACAAGATCAAGGCGATCAATTTCCTGAATGATGCCGGAGCCTTCCTGATCACCAAGTCAGGAGACAAAGTAGCTAAGTACTTTGACATCTCCAAGTATACGCTCTACAGCTATGTAGATATCAACAAGTAGTGTGAAAGGCCTGCCCTTAGCAGTCTTTCCGAATCCAAAAATGAATAAAGGAGAATTTGAAACATGAGCAGCACAGAGAAACATTTAAAATGGACTCTGAATCATATTGCCAAGAGCGATGATACACAGGTCCGGAACATGTCTATGGAAGAAATGTCAAAAGCGAACAACTTCCATAAAAGTTTTCCGCAGTACGAAGTCACACCGCTGACCCGTTTATCCAGGCTGGCTGAGTACCTGGGTCTGAAGCGTCTTTATGTAAAGGACGAATCCTACCGCTTCGGCCTGAACGCGTTCAAGGTGCTTGGCGGTTCTTACGCCATCGCCAGATACATCGCGCAGCAGACCGGCAAGGATGTCAGCGAGATTCCTTACGACGTACTGACCTCCGAGAAGCTCAGAGAAGAATTTGGGCAGGCAGCCTTCTTTACTGCGACGGACGGCAATCATGGACGCGGAGTTGCCTGGGCTGCGAACAAGCTTGGACAGAAGTGTACCGTCCGGATGCCGAAGGGTTCCACACAGACCCGTCTGAACAACATTGCCAAAGAGAACGCCACTGTTACCATCGAAGACCTGAACTATGACGAATGTGTCCGCATGGCCGCGAAGGAAGCGGAGAACACGGAACACGGCGTAATCATTCAGGATACCGCATGGGAGGGCTATGAGGAGATTCCGACCTGGATCATGCAGGGTTACGGGACACTTGCCCTAGAAGCAGACCGGCAGCTTGCGGACGACGGATGCCGTCCCACCCACATCTTTATCCAGGCGGGAGTCGGTTCCCTTGCAGGCGCGGTGATCGGTTTCTTTGCCAACCGTTTCAAAGAAAATCCTCCGGTCATGGTGGTCTGCGAAGCCAATGCGGCTGACTGCCTCTACCGTTCCGCAATGCAGAAAGACGGAAGCCGTGTGGATGTGACCGGCGACATGTTCACCATCATGGCAGGCCTGGCATGCGGCGAAGCGAACACCGTATCCTGGGATATCTTAAGAAACCATGCGGATGCATTTGTTTCCTGCCCGGACTGGGTGAGCGCAAACGGCACACGCATTTACGCGGCTCCGTTAAAGGGCGATCCGCAGGTCATCTCCGGAGAATCCGGTTCCGTCACCATGGGCCTGGTGCACGCGCTGATGACCAATCCGGAATACAAGGATCTCAAGGATGCATTGAAGCTGGATGAAAATTCCGAGGTGCTGCTGGTATCATCCGAAGGCGACACGGATCCGGACCGTTTCCGTGAGATCACATGGGAAGGACTGTGCGGATCAGATAAAGAAGTCTTCGCAGGTTTATAAACAGCCGCGGATTATGCATTAATAATGAAGGAAATCGGACAGAAGCCCCGTCTTCTGTTTCGGATATGAGAAACCTATATATTCAATATCATAAGGAGGATTTTAAAAATGTTTGATTTTGACAAGATTAAGGAAGCTGCCGGAGGGTATGAGAAGGATATGACCGCTTTCCTGCGTGCCATCGTAAAGAACCCGGGCGAGAGCTGTGATGAGAAGGCTCATATCGACACCATCGCCGCGGAGATGAAGAAGGTCGGATTCGATGAGGTTCAGATCGATCCTCAGGGAAATGTAATCGGCTACATGGGAACCGGCGACAAGATCATTGCTTACGATGCACATATCGACACCGTAGGAATCGGCAATATCGAGAACTGGAACTTTGATCCCTACGAGGGCTATGAGAACGAGACCGAGATCGGCGGACGCGGCGTGTCTGACCAGTGCGGCGGTATCGTATCTGCAGTATACGGCGCAAAGATCATGAAGGACATGGACCTGATCCCGGAAGGCTGCAAGATCATGGTTGTAGGAACTGTTCAGGAAGAGGACTGCGACGGACTTTGCTGGCAGTACATCATCAACGAAGACAAGGTTCGCCCGGAATTTGTTGTTTCCACAGAGCCTACAGACGGCGGAATCTACCGCGGACAGAGAGGACGTATGGAGATCCGTGTGGACGTGAAGGGCGTTTCCTGCCACGGTTCTGCTCCGGAGCGCGGTGACAACGCAATCTACAAGATGGCGGACATCCTCCAGGATATTCGCGCATTGAATGAAAATGATGCGGAAGACGGAACCGAGATCAAGGGTCTTGTAAAGATGCTGGATGAAAAGTACAATCCGGACTGGGAAGAGGCTCGTTTCCTTGGACGCGGTACTGTAACCGTATCCCAGATCTTCTATACCTCCCCGAGCCGCTGTGCGGTTGCTGACTCCTGCGCGGTATCTCTGGATCGCCGTATGACCTTCGGCGAGACCTGGGAGAGCTGCCTGGATGAGATCCGCGCGCTGCCTAGCGTGAAGAAATACGGAGACGACGTTGTGGTTTCCATGTACAACTACGACCGTCCTTCCTACACAGGATGCGTATATGAGATCGAATGCTACTTCCCGACATGGGCGATCCCGAAGGATCACAAGGTAACGAAGGCTCTGGAAGCTGCTTACAAGGGACTCTACGGCGATCAGAGGATCGGCGCTGCGGATACTCTGGAAATGCGTCAGGCACGTCCTCTGACCGACAAGTGGACCTTCTCCACCAACGGCGTTTCCATCATGGGAAGAAACGGAATCCCGTGCATCGGCTTCGGACCCGGCGCAGAGGCGCAGGCTCACGCTCCGAACGAAATGACCTGGAAGCAGGATCTGGTAACCTGCGCTGCTGTATACGCTGCGCTTCCGACAGAGTACTGCAAGTAATCTAAACGACTTCATTTAACCCATTTTTTGCGCAGTTGGATCATGCCTGCCGGAAATACATATAAAACTTTTGCCATGAAGTTTATGGCAGGCATTCCATTTGCACTCCTTTTTTGTTCTGCCGTAACAGCAGTGTACGGTACCATATATACGAAACCAATTATAACAGCACTATTTTACAAATTATTTTCAGGAGGATTTTACAATGAAAACATTACAGGATTATATCGATAAGCTCAATGCGTTAAACTTCAAAGACATGTACAATGGAGACTTCTTCCTCACATGGGAAAAGACAGACGATGAGATCGAAGCTGTATTTACCGTTGCTGACGCACTGCGCTTCATGAGAGAGAACAACATTTCCACAAAGGTATTCGAGAGCGGCCTTGGAATCTCTTTATTCCGCGACAACTCTACCCGTACCCGTTTCTCCTTTGCTTCCGCCTGCAATCTGTTAGGTCTGGAGGTTCAGGATCTGGACGAAGGAAAATCTCAGGTAGCGCACGGCGAGACCGTTCGTGAGACCGCAAACATGATCTCCTTCATGGCAGATGTCATCGGTATCCGTGACGATATGTACATCGGCAAGGGAAATGCTTATATGCACGAAGTTGTTGACGCAGTGACTCAGGGAAATAAGGACGGCATCCTGGAGCAGAAGCCTACCCTTGTAAACCTGCAGTGCGATATCGACCATCCGACACAGGCAATGGCAGATATGCTCCACATCATCCACGAATTCGGCGGTGTTGAGAATCTGAAGGGCAAGAAGCTGGCTATGACATGGGCTTACTCTCCGTCCTACGGCAAGCCGCTGTCCGTTCCTCAGGGAATCATCGGACTGATGACACGTTTCGGCATGGACGTTGTACTGGCGCATCCGGAAGGCTACGAGGTATTCGAGGATGTAGAAGAGGTTGCGAAGAAGAACGCGGAGAAGTCCGGCGGTTCCTTCACCAAGACAAACAGCATGGCAGAGGCGTTCAAGGATGCGGACATCGTATATCCGAAGAGCTGGGCTCCCTTCGCTGCAATGGAAAAACGTACCGAGCTGTACGGAAACGGCGACACAGACGGAATCAAGGCTCTGGAGAAGGAACTGCTCGCACAGAACGCGGAGCACAAGGACTGGGCTTGCACCGAAGAGCTGATGGCTACTACAAAGGACGGAAAGGCTCTGTATATGCACTGCCTGCCGGCTGATATCACAGGCGTAAGCTGTAAGGAAGGCGAAGTAGACGCGTCCGTATTTGACCGCTACAGAGATCCGCTGTACAAGGAAGCAAGCTTCAAGCCGTACATCATCGCTGCAATGATCTTCCTTGCAAAATTTGCAGATCCGGCTGACATCCTGAAGAAGCTGGAAGAAAACGGAACACCGAGAGTATTTAAGTAATCGTCGGGAACAGCAGCAATATGAAAAAACAGACTGTGCAAGTTTACTTGCTAAGGGCTGATTTTTCATATTGCTATTGGGCGGGACGCCCATGAACCTCAGACAGGAGCTTCGAAGAAGCGGATAATCTGCGCAGCAGATGGGTCTGAGGTCTGCTGTTCTGAATTGGAAATCGTTACATTCAAGAATCCTTACAGATAGAAAGGCAAATATGATGTCGAAAAAGAAAAGAGTTGTCATCGCGCTTGGCGGAAATGCTCTTGGAAATACTCTGCCGGAGCAGATGGCAGCAGTAAAGATTACTGCAAAGGCAATCGTAGATTTGATCGAAGACGGCTGTGAAGTCGTAGTATCCCATGGAAACGGCCCCCAGGTCGGCATGATCAACAATGCCATGATCGCATTGACCCATGAAGATCTGGAACAGCCCAACACTCCGCTCTCCGTATGCGTTGCCATGAGCCAGGCTTATATCGGATATGACCTGCAGAACGCGCTCCGCGAAGAGCTTTTGAACCGCAATATCACGGACATCCCGGTAGCGACCATGATCACCCAGGTCCGTGTGGATGAAAATGACCCTGCTTTCCAGAATCCCAGCAAGCCCATCGGCAAGTTTGTGGATGCGGAACAGGCGAAGATGATGGAAGAAAAATTCAACTATATCATGAAGGAAGACGCAGGACGCGGCTACCGCCGTGTAGTTGCTTCCCCGAAGCCGGCGGAGATCATCGAGATCGGCACCATACGCACCATGGTGGACGCAGGCAATCTGGTCATTGCCGGAGGCGGCGGCGGGATCCCCGTCACCAGGCAGGGCAATCACTTAAAAGGCGCCAGCGCCGTAATAGACAAGGACTTTGCAAGCTGCCTGATCGCAAAGGAGCTGGATGCGGATTATCTGATCATCCTCACGGCCGTAGAAAAGGTTGCCCTGAACTTCGGCAAGCCGGATGAAAAATGGCTCAGCGACGTCTCTGTCGAAGAGGCGGAGCAGTATGTTAAGGAAGGCCACTTCGCACCGGGCTCCATGCTTCCGAAGGTACAGGCTGCGATGGATTTCGCATCCTCCAAGCCGGGACGCACCGCGCTGATCACACTGCTGGAAAAATCCAGAGATGCAGTACAGGGCAAGACCGGAACGATGTTCCATGCTTAAGATCATTCTCCCATCTTGTTTCTATCAGATGGAATGATGGTAAAACAAACATCCGGTCACGCCTGCCGCTGAGTACGCGCGGCGGCAGGCGGAGCCGGAACAAAACTGACATGATTACCATTATGGTTGACACCTCGCAGGTGTGAGCTGTAATTGACTGACTCCATAAAACTCCTCATGAAGGGGGCTGTCGGAACATGCTGTTTGTCCCGCAAGATATGCTCATGAAGTATTATGAATCACAGCAATATCTTGCAGTACGACCGTCATTTTCTGCCGGCTCCCTTTTTAGATTTCTCTAAACCTGGCGAAACAACGGCCCTGCCCACTTGACGCAATACTTCTGGGGCTTAAAATTCCAGACACGCCTTAAACTGGTCGCAGTCGATCCGGATATCAAATTCCCCGCCCAGGGCTTTCACATACGTGCTCACGATCGCCAGCCCCAGACCGTTCCCTTCGCTGGTCCTGGACTGATCCCCCCGGGCAAAGCGTTCGATGATATCCTCTTTCGTAAAGTCCATATCATAACCCGCCGTATTGGTGATCTCGATACAGATTTTTTCCTTCTGCTCTGCCGGCTGATCGAAGCTTACTTTCTGTAAGACCGAATCCGGTATCTCGATTAGATGGATGTCCCCCTGTGCGTCTCCGTCCCCAGGCTCTGTCCGCTTGATAAATGTTTTCACGAATACTCTCGTATTTTCGGCGGAATATTTCAATGCATTCTCGATCAGATTCTGGCAGATACGGTAAAAATACATATTGTCCGAATGAATCTCCGTATTTTCCTTCGTAAGCTGTGTCACGAATTTCAGTCCGCTTTCCCGGATCCGGTCATCCATATCCGCAAAAATCTGCTCGATCAGGCGGTTCACCTCAAACTGTTCCCTGTGCAGCTCCACATTGCCGCTGCTTGCCTTTGCCAGAGAGAACAGGCTGTTGATCATTTCTCCCAGCTTCTGTGTCCTGGCAGAGATCACATCCACATAATCCCGCACAGCATCACTCAGCTCCTCCTTCTTGAGCAGTTCCAGATAGCCCACGATAGAAGTCAAAGGTGTTTTCAGGTCATGGGATACATTGGTGATCAGATCCACCCGGAGCTGGTCGCTGCGTGAGACCTTCTCCAGGCTTTTTTTCTCAATCTCCAATGCCTCCGCCAGCCGCTTCTGCTGCATGGCCTCCATCTGATCCATCATGCAGTCCAGCCTCTGCTCCCAAAAGTGATTGACTCTTCTCTGGCAGATCAGGAATTGTAGCAAAGCCGTAATAATGATCACATACCCCGGCGCATAGTTGTACCACCAACCGCCCATATACATGATTGCCGCGTCAACAAGCAAATACACGATTCCGGGCAGACTTCCCGCCTTACCGATCCGATACAGCCGTTTCCTGGATTGATCCCGGCTTTCCTTCCATTTCTCATAATCATATTCCCGGCTTTCCTCCGGCTCTCCATAGCGCCGGTTCAGATACAGACTCAAAAGTCTCCATAAGCCCGTCCCCAGAAGCAAATTTCCCATTACTCCAAAAAAAAGCGTGTTTCTTGAAGAATGATTTCCTCTAAATTCCAACATGATCCAAATTGACAAAAGCCCCCCTGCCGGTAATATGGTTCCGAACAAGATCTGCAGATTCTTTCCCCAGAGCTGTGTTATGTATTCAATCCTGTTTTTCCATTTTGTACCCAATGCCCCACACCACCTTTACATACCTCGGTTTCTTTGCATCGATCTCTATCTTTTCACGGATATGCCGGATATGCACCATGACCGTATTCTCCACCGTATAATCCGCTACTCCGCCCCAGACGCGTTCGTAAATCTGTTCCGCCGGAAATACCTGCCCGGGATGCTCCATGAAAAGCTCCAGGATCTTGTACTCCGTAGCGGTCAGATGCACCTCCTCCCCTTCCACGATCACCACCCGCTGCTTTTTGTCCAGCACCAGGCCGCCGTTGACGATCCTGTCCTTTGCTGCTTCCGGTTTCTTCTCTCCCCATGCGTGATACCGCCGCAGGTGCGCCTTGATCCGGGCAGTCAGCTCCGCCGGATTATAGGGCTTTTCCACATAATCATCGGCCCCCAGGGTCAGCCCGGAAACCTTGTCGCTCTCCTCGGTCTTGGCCGACAGGATGATCACCGGGATCCTGCTTTTCTCCCGAAGCTTCATCAATGCCGAAAGTCCGTTGAGCCGGGGCATCATCACGTCCAGAAGGATCAGGTCGATCCTTTCCCGTTCCAGAGCATCCAGTGCTTCCATTCCGTCATACGCCTTCACCACCCGATAGCCCTCATATTTCAGCAGTTCGCTGATGGAATACACAATCTCTTTATTATCATCCACGACCAGTATCGTCTCATTCTCCATGCAGATCCCCTCCTCTTCATACGATTACTATAATAAAACCCGCTTAAAAGAAACTCAATATAATTCTTAAAAAATTCTTAACATAAAAATGCTTTCAGTCAGCTTGGAATGCCACAAAGGTTTCAGCTCTGACGCTTAAAAAAAATTAATAAAAAAACCTCCCATTTTACGGGGAAATAAGAGATAATAGAATTAACCAAAAAACTATTTTTTCGCATTACCCATAAAAGAGAGGAGGTTTT
>CAJTGD010000037.1 GCA_910575475.1 Lachnospiraceae bacterium
ATCAACGATGCCACCGCATCGCCTCTTTCCTCCGCCTTGTCCTGACAAAAATATCAGGCACATTATTCACCATTATATACGCAATGCTGTACTAGTATGGATATTGGATTCCGAAACCAGGGATCAGGGAAGGACGGAGAAGAAAATGCAGGTGAAATTATATACGGACGGTTCGGCCCGGGGAAACCCGCAGGGGCCCGGCGGCTATGGCGCGGTACTGGAATATGTGGATCCGAAAGGAGAGCTGCACACGAAGGAGCTGTCCCAGGGATATGTGAAGACCACCAATAACCGGATGGAGATGATGGCGGTGATCGTGGGACTGGAAGCCCTGAACCGCCCCTGTCAGGTGGAGGTCTATTCGGATTCCCAGTATGTGGTCAACGCCTTCAACCAGCACTGGATCGAGATCTGGGTCAAGAAGGGGTGGAAGCGCGGAAAAAACGAAGAGGTGAAGAATGTAGATCTCTGGAAGCGCCTTCTGGAGGCGAAAAAAGATCATGAGGTGACATTCCACTGGATCAAGGGACATGCCGGGCATCCTCAGAATGAGCGGTGCGACGAGCTGGCGACTACGGCGGCGGACGGCGATGGTCTGCTGAAGGACCCGGGGGTGCCGTAATGGATGCTCAGAGCAGCAGAAACAGTGGATTCAGGTTTAAGTAAGACAGACAATCGCGGCTGCGGGAGCCGAAAGGCTGCAGACGAGGAAAGTCCGGGCTTCACAGGGCAGGATGCCGGATAACGTCCGGTGGAGGTGACTCCAAGGCCAGTGCAACAGAAATAAACCGCCCCATGTCTTTGTGTACGGATAAGCTTATAGATTTCGGCTTGTCAGTACACAAAGACATGGGGTAAGGGTGGAAAGGCAGTGTAAGAGACTACCGCCTCTCTGGTAACAGCGAGGGCACATGTAAACCCCATCCGAAGCAAGACCGGAAGAAAGCGATGTGGCGGCCCGTCACGCTTTAGGTAGGTCGCTTGAGCCTGGCGGCGACGCCGGGCCTAGATAGATGATTGTCCAACGACATAACCCGGCTTATCGTCTTGCTTAAATCTGAAACTATTTTTATAAAGAAAGAAGGCACACCAATGGGAATGACTGTAAATGCACAGCTGCCTCTGCCGGCAGACTTAAAGGCAGAATATCCTCTGACAGAGAAGCTGCGTCAGATAAAAAAGGAAAGGGATCAGGAGATCCGGGATATTTTTACCGGGGCTTCGGGTAAGTTTATCGTATTGGCAGGCCCCTGCTCTGCGGACAATGAGGATTCGGTCTGCGAATATGTGACCCGGCTTGCCAGGGTCAGTGAAAAGGTTTCGGACCGTCTGATGGTGATCCCGCGGATCTATACGAATAAGCCCAGGACGACTGGAGAAGGGTACAAGGGGATGCTGCACCAGCCGGAGCCGGATAAGGCGCCGGACCTCTATGCGGGGATCCTGGCGATCCGGAAGATGCATATCCGGGTCATGGAGGAGAGCGGACTGACCGGAGCGGATGAGATGCTTTATCCGGAGAACCGGAGCTATCTGGATGATATCCTGTCCTACGAGGCTATCGGGGCGCGTTCCGTAGAGAATCAGCAGCACCGGCTCACGGCCAGCGGCATGGATATTCCCATCGGAATGAAGAACCCCACCAGCGGAGACTTTTCGGTGATGTTAAATTCCGTCATTGCGGCGCAGAATTCCCACCGCTTTATCTACCGGGGACTGGATGTGAGCACAGAGGGCAATGAGCTTGCGCACGTGATCCTGCGGGGCGGCGTAAATAAGTATGGAACCTGCATCCCCAATTATCACTATGAGGATCTGGTACGGCTGCTGGATATGTATCAGAAAAAAGAGCTGAAGAATCCGGCGGCGGTGATCGATGTGAACCACTCCAATTCGGACAAGAAGTTCCGGGAACAGATCCGCATCACCAGCGAGGTGCTCCACAGCAGGAGCTACAATCCGGAGCTGAAAAAGCTGATCAAGGGAGTGATGATCGAGAGTTATCTGGTGGAAGGCTGTCAGAGCATCGACAGCGAACGGGTCTATGGAAAATCCATCACCGATCCCTGTCTGGGATGGGAGGATACCGAGCACCTGATCTATGAGATCGCGGAGAGGTGCTGAAATCTTGCCGCAGGGAGGACTAAAAACAGCTTGCTGTGAGGGGCGGCTGCGGCGAAGCTTATATAGATGATATAAAAAATACAGCCATCCGCAGATCACATGCGCAGGCTGTATTTTTATACTGCTGTTTTATAATGATTCCATCTGTGCAAGGATCATTTCATGCTGCGGTGTTTCTCCTCGCAGTACTTGCAGCGGTAAACCTGGTTCTCCTCATCCGTCAGGATAAAGATATGGTCCAGACCCTGCTCAATGGATGTGATGCATCTCGGGTTCTTGCATCGGATCACATTCTTGATCTCCGCAGGAAGCTTTAACAGCTTTTTCTCTACGATCTGTTCGTTCTGGATGATATTGACCGTAATGTTGTGGTCAATAAATCCCAGAATATCCAGGTCCATAAAATCAATGGGGCACTCGATCTTGATGATATCCTTTTTGCCCATCTTGCTGCTCTTTGCGTTCTTGATGATGGCAACACAGCAGTCCAGTTTATCCAGATGCAGGTACTTGTAGATTTCCATACTTTTTCCTGCCTCAATGTGATCTAAAACAAAACCTTCGGAAAGCTTTCCAACGTTCAATGTACTATTTACCATATTCGGCCTCTTTCTTTTTCTACTTTTCTATATTAAAGTTCTACTTGAGCTATGTTCAAAAATCAGTCCACATGGATATCCAAAAGCGTCAGGATCAGCGCCATACGCACATAGACGCCGTACTGTACCTGACGGAAATACGCGGCGCGGGGATCGTCGTCCACCTCTACGGAGATCTCGTTGACCCTGGGAAGGGGATGGAGCACATACATATCCTCGGGCGCCAGCTTCATTTTCTTGCGGTCCAGGATATAAAAATCCTTCATCCGAACGTAATCCTCTTCATTGAAGAAGCGTTCCTTCTGAACTCGGGTCATGTACAGGATATCCAGTTCCGGAAGCGCGTCCTCCAGACGAACCACCTCTTTATACGGGATCTGCTGTCTGTCCAGGACATCCTGGCGCATATAATCCGGGAGCCTTAATTCCTCCGGAGAGATCAGAAGGAAATGGATGCCGGTGTAGCGGACCAGGGCATGGATCAGGGAATGTACGGTACGGCCGAATTTTAAGTCCCCGCAGAGGCCGATGGTCAGATTATTCAGACGTCCTTTCAGATTCTTGATGGTCAGAAGGTCGGTCAGAGTCTGGGTCGGATGCTGATGTCCTCCGTCGCCCGCGTTGATGACCGGAATGCCGGAATGCTGGCAGGCCACCATGGGAGCTCCTTCCTTGGGATGTCTCATGGCGCAGATATCCGCGTAGCAGGAGACCGTCCGGATCGTATCGGATACGCTTTCCCCCTTCGCGGCAGAGCTGGAATCCGCAGAGGAAAATCCCATCGTATTGCCGCCCAGATTCAGCATTGCGGCTTCATGGCTCAGGCGCGTCCGTGTGCTTGGCTCATAAAATAAGGTCGCAAGCGTCTTGCCTTCGCAGGTATGAGCATATTTTTCGGGATGTGCCTCGATATCCTGTGCAAGTTCCAAAAGAGTGTCCAATTCCTCAACAGATAAATCCAGAGGGCTCATCAAGTGTCTCATAAAATACCTCCTCGTACTTTGTGTGAATGATCACGGTAATAACGATTCAAAGCCGTATGTTTTTGGGAAAAGGAAAACAGAAAATATAAATAAATCAAATGAATTGAAAATCTTTCCCGGACAGGAAATAGAAAATGCGGAAATAAAAGGAACAGTAATACAACGACAAGCGGTAACTGGTCCTGGTTTGCGCCTTCGTATCATATTGCATCTGATCTGGCTCATCTGTCTGCCTCCTTTCTCCGGATACGGATTCTGATGTTACTGTTCACAGCAACATTCTTTTACATACAATATCTTAAAAATGACCCTTTGTCAACAACATTTTGAAAAATATGTTTTGTTAAAATAGTAGCATTTATTAAAAAAATATATTATACTAATAAGAATGAATTGAAACAGGGACAAAGGAGAAGAGAGTATGGCTGCACTGGAAGACTTGAGGGTACGTTTGGATGGGATCGATGAGCAGATCGTCCGGCTTTATGAAGAGCGGATGAAGGTCTGCGAGGAAGTGGGGGAGCTTAAGGTACAGAACTGGGGACGGGTGCTGGACCGGCAGCGGGAGCGCAATAAGCTGAACGATGTGGCTTCGAAGGCTTCCAATGAGTTCAATAAAAAAGGGATCCAGGAATTATACGAGCAGCTCATGTCCATGAGCCGGAAGCTGCAGTACCAGCAGATGGTGGAGGCAGGGGCCCTGGGGAAGCTGCCCTTCATCGGGATCGATTCCCTGGAAAAGGATACGGCCCGTGTAGTGTATCAGGGAGTAGAAGGCGCCTACGGACAGGCTGCCATGCTGAAATATTTTGGGGAAGGCTGCAATAACTTCCATGTGCGGACCTTCCGGGACGCCATGGAGGCCATCGAGGACGGCGCGGCGGATTATGCGGTGCTGCCGATCGAGAATTCTTCGGCAGGAGCGGTGACAGAGGTCTATGACCTTCTGGTGGAATTTGAAAACTATATCGTAGGAGAGACGATCCTTCCGGTGCGGCATACTCTGGCCGGACTTCCAGGGACGGACCTGAATGAGATCAGGCGGGTCTATTCCAAGGCGGAAGCCCTGATGCAGACTACCCGTTTTCTGGACGAGTATCCGAACTGGCAGCAGATCAGCGTGGTCAATACGGCGGTTGCGGCAAAGAAGATCCTGGAAGACAAGGATCCCGCCCAGGCGGCGGTCTGCAGCGTCTATGCGGCACAGGTTCACGGGCTTTCGGTGCTGGTGGACGGCATCAATGACGAAATGAATAACTCCACCCGTTTTATCGTGATCACCAACCAGAAGGTATTTCTCAAGGACGCGTCCAAGATCAGCATCTGCTTCGAGGTGCCTCACCAGAGCGGATCCCTGTACCGGCTGCTGTCACATTTTATATACAATGACCTGAATATGTCCAAGATCGAATCCCGCCCGGTGGAAGGGAAGAGCTGGGAGTATCGGTTTTTCGTGGATTTTGACGGCAACATGGGAGACGCGGCGGTAAAGAATACGATCCGGGGGCTGAGAGAAGAAGCAATCAACCTGAAGATCCTGGGGAATTATTGATGGATGATCAGTAGAGGAAAAGAATATGCGAACGAATGAACTGATGCTTTATAAAAATATGGAACATGGGGATATCCTTCTGGATATGACCTTTCTGATGGAGAATTATGAGAACGAATACTATAATCAGGAGGATCTGAGGAGCCTCCTCTTCGAGTGTGTCAATGAACTGCTGGAGATCGCGGCACAGTATGGATTTGAGGGCAATCTGTGGCATGCCTACCTGACCTTTCTGCTGGCCAATCACGAGAATGCCTACAGTACGTCCTGCGAGATCGTGGGACAGGTGAACGGCAGCATCAATCAGATCGTGCTCCATGATTTTGAGGTGATGAGAGAGCTGTTTGACTATGATTTCGGACCCATGCAGAAGACATTGAACGCCGACTGCTTTTCCATCCTGCTGGATTATGAGAATATCAATGCTTCCAGCAAGGTATTCAACAAACGGATCCGGGATCGGATCTGCGGTTTGAGCCGGTCCCTGGGTGAAGCGGCAGGGACGGAGGAATTTAAACAGTGCCTGACCCGGTTTTATCAGGAATTCGGGGTGGGGAAGCTGGGGCTTCACAAGGCATTCCGGGTGGAGCATCCCGAGGGGGAAGGGGCGCGGATCGAACCCATTTCCAATATTGCCCATGTGCACCTGGATGACCTGGTGGGCTATGAGATCGCCAAGAAAAAGCTGATCGACAATACGAAGGCGTTTGTAGAAGGGCGCAAGGCCAACAACTGCCTGCTCTACGGGGACGCGGGAACGGGAAAATCCTCCTCGATCAAGGCGATCCTGAATATGTATTACGGCCAGGGGCTTCGGATGATCGAGATCTATAAGCACCAGTTCCGGGATTTAAACGATGTGATCGCGCAGATCAAAAACCGGAACTATAAGTTCATCATCTATATGGACGACCTGTCTTTTGAAGAATTTGAGACAGAATATAAATATCTGAAGGCGGTCATCGAAGGCGGGCTGGAAAAGAAGCCGGAAAATGTGCTGATCTATGCCACCTCCAACCGGAGGCATTTGATCCGGGAGACCTTCCGGGACAAGGCGGACCGGGACGATGAGCTGCATACCAACGATACCGTGCAGGAAAAGCTGTCTCTGGTCGCCAGATTTGGAGTCACGATCTACTACGGCTCTCCGGACAAGAAGGAGTTCCAGGAGATCGTGCGGACGCTTGCCCGGGCAAACGGGATCGATATGCCGGAGGAGACACTGCTCTTGGAGGCGAACTGGTGGGAGCTGAACCACGGGGGGCTGTCCGGCCGGACGGCACAGCAGTTTATTGATTATTTATCCGGGACCGATGCAGGGATGTGCAAACCCAAATGAAGATTCTTGAAAGGATACAAATGATCATGGTATGGAATTGGAAATCTATAAGGAAACGGATCGGATGTCTGGGACTGATGCTCCTGTCCATCTGTATGCTGACAGCATGCGAAGATAAAATGACTCCTCATAAGCTGATGGAGTCCATGTCAAAAAATATGGCGGATATTACATCCTTCGCAAATAAAGTGAAGCTGGATATTGAGTTGGAGGATGTACTGTATACCACTGCGGTCTCAATGGATATCAGTCTGGAAAGTACGTCCGATCCGAAGGCAGGGCATGCGCTTGGAAAGGCGCATGTGAAAATGCGGGGGGCGGAGCTGGATAGCGTTCTGGAAGTCTACCAGGTGGTGGAAGGCGGCCGGAGGGCAACCTACAGCAGCCTGGACGGTGTTTGGACGAAAGAGGTGTCAGAGCATACGAAAGGATCCGTCATCACGATCGACAACAGTTTATTTTCCCAAATGTCAGATTCTGTAGATGATTTTCAGATTGCTGAGGGTATGGTAGATGTGAATGGACAGGAATGCTATCAGATGTATGGAGAGGTGACCGGGGAGAACTTGAAAGGACTTCTTGGAGGCCAGATGCTGAATGCGTATGGTCTGGTGAAGCTTCCGGATGAAGACGCCGTTTCAGAGCTGGTAATCCCGATTACCTTTAATATATATAAGGAGAAGATGCTGCCGGCGCGGATCGTTGTAGATATGTCAGAAGCTATGAATGGGCTGTATGATAAGTTTGATAAAACGACGAATGTCAATTCATATAATATCAAACTCGATTTTGACAATTATGGAGCAGTGGAAGAGATCAAGGTGCCTGAGGAAATCAAGGCGCTGGTAATGGGAAATACAAATCAAGGGCAATAAGAAACAGGGAACAGGCCGGCGACAGTCTGTTCCCTGATCCTATATTACTGCCGGATTTCCTGGATCCCGCTGATATCACTGTCAATGACCAGAGAGTAGTTGGTATAGTATACCACAAAGCCAGGCTTCCCGCCCTTGGGCTTTTTTACATGCTTTTTCTCCACATAGTCAATCTCCACCTTCTCCACTCCCCGCATACTGGAATAGTAGGCGGCCAGACGGCCAGCTTCCTCAAAGGTCCGATCCGGCAGTTCATCTCCGTTTGTCTTGACGATGACGTGGGAGCCGGGAGCCTGCTTGACATGGAACCACCAGTCGTTTCCGACGGCAAGATCAAAGGTAAGCTGATCATTCTGAAAATTATTTTTTCCTACATACATGTGATAGCCGTCGCTGGAAACATAATGCAGGGGCGTGTTTTTGATCTTCACTTTTTTCTTGGAAAATTTGCGCCGCATCAGTCCGGACGAGATCAGCTCCTCCTTGATCTCTGCCAGATCATCCTCACTCATGGCAATATCCAGGGAGGTGCGGACGGATTCCAGGTAGGTAATCTCCTCCTGGGTCTCCTGGATCAGGTGGGAGAGAGCCTCATAGGTCCGCTTCAGCTTGTTGTATTTTTCAAAATAACGCTGAGAGTTTTCCTGCGCCGTCTTTGTGGGATCCAGCGGAATGGAGACCATCTCATTATTATAATAGTTCAGGGCTTCCAGCTTCTTCGCCCCTTCTTCCAGGTGATAGCCGTAGGTATTGATCAACTCCCCATAGACTTTGAACTTGTCCCGGTTTTCGGTATCTTTGAGCTGCCGCATCTGCAGGTCGTATTTTTTCCGGTTCCGCTCCAGGGCAGTCTGGAGGATATGCCGCAGGTCCGTGGATTTCTGGCGGATCCGGGTGATCGTATTTTTCAGGGCATAGTAGGTCTCTAAAACCCGGGAAATAGAATCAAATTCCACCCGTTCCCATCCCCTCTGGGGCAGAGGCAGGGAGGAAAATTCCTTCGGCTCCTTCCCCTCATAATAGATGGCCGGAGAAAATTGCTGTTCTCTTACGCCGGAAAAATAGATGTCAAACTGGTTGTAAACATGCCGCAGGATGTCCTCTGAAAATGCAAACGCCGGAAGTCCGGAATCCACCTGGGCGATGGAGCAGACCGCCTCCGCCGTCACCGGGCTGACTCCGGTAAAGCTGGTATAGACGGCCTTGGAAAGAGGCATCGGCTTTGCATGCAATACCCGGGAAAAGGTTTCAAAATCCACGGACAGCGGATCCTGCTTCTCCATGGTATCCGGGACGAAATAGGACCGCCCGGGGAGCACCTCCCGAACCGAACTCATCTGGGCGGACACATGCTTGATGCTGTCGATGATGGTGCCGTCCTCCGTGCAGAAGATGATGTTGCTGTGCTTGCCCATGATCTCCACGATCAGGTCCTTCCGGCACAGGTCGCCCAGTTCGTCGAGATGCTCGATGGTAAAGTGGATGATCCGCTCGAGCCTGGGCTGGTAAATATCCACGATCCGTCCGTTTGCAATGTGCTTGCGCAAAAGCATGCAGAAATTGGGGGCGGTCATGGGACTTGTCTTATTGGACTCCGTCAGATAGACCAGCGGCAGGGACGCGCTGGCGGACAGATAGAGCCGTTTCTGCCCGGCGGTAGTCTTGATGGTCAAAAGCAGTTCATCCGCTTCCGGCTGGGCGATCTTCGCGATCCTTCCGCCCAGAAGCTGTTCTTTTAATTCGTGGACCAGGTTCGCCACGACAATTCCGTCAAAAGCCATAATGTATAACCTCACTTCTTTTTAATACCATCGTATGCAGAAAGGCTGCCAGTGGCAGGCTTTCTGTATCGACTTTTTCTGTTTTTTCAAGGGTTGTAGTTCCCAAACCTACGATTTAATAACTATAACATAGCGCAGCTTATAGCTGCAATCAAACGTTTTAAGTCTATTCCAAACAAAAGGATCATCCTATTGCTGATGCATGTGCTATAATGCATTTACGGTATCTGTGTACCAATCATTCATCGGGAACTAAATTCCCCAGTAGCATTCACACGAAAGGATGATCCTATGAACACTATATTAGAACAATTTAAAGATAAAATCAATGGCACATTTGCATTTTTTGACAGAATGATCATCAAAGGTCATATCCGTCAGTTCTTCTCTGCCTCTGGCAAAGGGTTTTTCCTTTCGGAACAAAATGTTTTGCTGAAAGATTTTTCCGCCTATGCCAGCCAGGTGACCTCTGATCTTGTTGCCTATGTTGAAAAAATGGCTGAGGAAACGCACCGCCCCCTGCGGTATCTTACCTCCGCAAAAATCCCGAAGGAACAGACAGCCATGGGGATTTTAAAGGATGACCCGGTAGAAGAGGGATTAGTCTGTATTCTTTCTGTTGTCGAATACTGCCAGACACTTCAGCCCATTAAGAACAGGGATGGCAGGCTGGAGCTGCGCAGTGTCGACCGAAAATGCAAATACTACTACTTATATTACCTGGATAAGCATTTTGGCTTCATGCATGTGAAACTGCAGACATGGTTTCCGTTCCTTATCCAGGTCTACATCAATGGACGTGAAATGATGAAGCATGTTTTCGATGAAAACGGGATCACGTACAAGATGTATGATAATTCTTTTTACGAGATCAGTGACATTGCGAAAGCACAGGAGCTTGCAGACAAGTTTGATTCCAAATCCCTCTGCCGCCAGCTTGATCTCTTTGCACATAAAGTGAACCCTTATCTTGATACCATCGAAAAAACATTCCACCAGGGTTATTACTGGTGTGTAGATCAATGCGAGTTCGCAACCGATGTCATGTTTAAAAGCCGTGAGGCTCTGGAGGATATCTATCCATCCCTGGTTGGGCACGCATTCTACGACTTCAAATGCACCGATGTTTTTTCCTTTCTCGGGCGTAAACTTGACCCCAGGTTTCAGGGAGAAGCAGTCTCCGATTACCGTAAACGTCCGGCTGGCTGGAGGATAAAATTCAAAATGAAGTCAAACAGTATCAAGATGTATGATAAATTCAGCTGCCTGCGTGTGGAAATGACAATCAATGACCCAAGGGAATTTAAGGTTTATAAGGATGTCCGCCATCAGGACGGGACGGTCTCCAAACGCTGGGTTCCCATGGGGAAAGCCATTTCCAACCTGTACCGGTATGCTGAAGTGTCAAAAGCTGCAAACAGAAGATTTTTGGATTCCCTGCGGAACATCGTCCCGGCAGGCAGCATTGAACGGGAGATCAATGAAGTTTGTGGGAAAAAGACTGTCCGCGGGAAAACCGTCACCGGTTACAATGTCTGGTCGAAAGAAACCATGCAGTTGTTTGAGACAATTTCGGATGGGAAATATCTCATCCGCGGCTTTACAAATAAGGATATACGGGCCATTCTGTACCCCAAAATCCATACTGAAAAGAAGGTGCGTGGAAAAATGAGCCGCACACTGTCCAAACTCCGTGCGCATGGCTTGATACGGAAAATCCCCCATTCCCGAAAATATCTTGTGACAGATAAGGGACGCCGCATCATGGGAGCATTGATTGAAACGAAACGGAAACTATACCCAGATTTAGCAGCTTCTTAACAGCCACCTGAAATAAAAGCTTTGAAAAGCCTGCCTTTTTGACAGGCCGAATACTTGTACCTAAATTTATCTTTTGATGTTTTTTATTGATGTTCTGTTAAGTGAATATCATACATTGTAGAGCTTGTCTATGCAAAAACAAACATTAGTTCGCACTGCTGGAGACGGGTAGGGATAAATTTTTTGCAGAAGTTCCAATACGTAATTGTTCATATTATGGAAATGTGGTATGATTCGTATAAATGGAAATGTGAGAGGATTGTTTGTGTAAATACATAGGAAGCATCAGCAGACAAGGGAGACAGAAGATGAAATTATATATTGTACGACACGGAGAAACAGATTGGAATAAGGCACGCAGGGTACAGGGCTTCTCGGATATTCCGTTGAATGAATACGGAAGGCACCTGGCACGCGAGACAGCGGAGGGGATGAAGGACATTCCCTTTGACCTGGCTTACACAAGCCCGCTGATCCGGGCGCGTGAAACGGCCGAGATCATACTGGCGGGCAGGGAGATCCCTCTCATTGAATCCAACGGAATCAAGGAAATGGGATTCGGAGAATATGAGGGCATGTGCATCAGCGGAAAAGAAAAAGCGCCGGAAAGTGAAGCGTTTAAAAAATTCTTTATTGATACAGGGAATTTTGTCCCGGCAAAGGGCGGAGAGAGTATATCAGACATTATGGAGCGGACCGGACAATTCTTAAAAGAGCTGTGTGAAAATCAGGAGCTGCAGGGGAAGCAGATCCTGCTGTCCACACATGGCGCCGCCATGACCGCGTTGCTGAACCATATCCGGGGGAATCTGAACGCTGCGGATTTCTGGAAGTGGCAGGTTCCGGCGAATTGTGCGGTGACCACCGTTGACGTGAGTGACGGAGTGCTGGTGATCGCGGAAGAGAGCAAGGTTTATTACAAAGATCCTGTGAAACGGTGGA
This sequence comes from Lachnospiraceae bacterium, assembly GCA_910575475.1. Taxonomy (GTDB): domain Bacteria; phylum Bacillota; class Clostridia; order Lachnospirales; family Lachnospiraceae; genus Schaedlerella. The sequence continues at coordinate 12,017 of CAJTGD010000037.1, forward strand.
GTGTAGAATAAAGAAAACCCCCGCGGCCGCGGGGGCATTTTTATTCAATAGGCAGGAGTGCGCGTCAGGACGCACACTTTTTTAATCCTCTTCTTCCACCTGTACCGTATACGTATGCCGTTTTCTCGCCATCTCGTCATTTGCCAGATATTCGTCGTAGGTCGTGATCTTGTCGATCAGCTTGCCCCCCGGTACGATCTCCATGATCCGGTTGGCTGTTGTCTGGACGATCTGATGGTCCCGGGAGGTGAACAGAAGCACACCCGGGAATTTGATCATCCCGTTATTCAGCGATGTGATCGCCTCCATATCCAGATGATTGGTGGGCTCGTCGAAGAGCAGCACATTGGCACCGGAGATCATCATCTTGGACAGCAGGCACCGCACCTTTTCTCCTCCGGAAAGTACCTTCAGCCGTTTCACGCCGTCTTCTCCGCCGAACAGCATCCGGCCTAAGAAACCACGGACATAGGTGACATCCTTGTTCTCGGAATACTGGGTGAGCCATTCCGTGATGGTGTAATCGCTGTCAAATTCCTCTCCGAAATCCTTCGGGAAATACGCCTGGGAGGTAGTGATCCCCCACTTGTAGGTTCCCTCGTCCGGCTCCATCTCGCCGATCAGAATCTTGAACAAGACCGTCTTGGCAAGCTCATTGCTGCCCACAAAAGCTACCTTGTCATCGTGGCCCAGCGTAAAGGTCAGGTTGTCCAGGACCTTTTCTCCATCAATGGTCTTAGAAAGCCCTTCTACAGCCAGCACTTCATTGCCAATCTCACGGTTCGGCCGGAAGTCGATGTAGGGGTACTTCCGGCTGGACGGCTTGATTTCATCCAGCTGGATCTTTTCCAGGGCACGCTTCCTGGAGGTAGCCTGCTTGGACTTGGACGCGTTGGCACTGAATCGGGAAATAAATTCCTGCAGCTCCTTGATCTTTTCTTCCTTCTTTTTATTCGCTTCCTTCATCTGCCGGATAATGAGCTGGCTGGACTCATACCAGAAGTCATAGTTTCCGGCGTAGAGCTGGATCTTACCGTAGTCGATGTCCGCAATCTGGGTGCAGACCTTGTTCAGGAAATAACGGTCATGGGAAACCACGATCACCGTATTTTCAAAATTGATCAAAAATTCCTCCAGCCATGCGATGGCGTCCAGGTCCAAATGGTTGGTAGGCTCGTCCAGCAGCAGGATATCCGGGTTGCCGAACAATGCCTGCGCCAGCAGCACCTTGACTTTCTCCGGACCGGTCAGGTCCCTCACGGCTTTGTAATGAAGCTCCGTATCGATCCCCAAGCCGTTCAGCAGGGCGGCAGCGTCGGATTCCGCCTCCCAGCCGTTCATGGTAGCAAATTCCCCTTCCAGCTCGCTGGCCTTGATCCCATCCTCATCGGTGAAATCCTCTTTCGCATAGATGGCGTCTTTTTCCTTCATGATCTCATAAAGGCGGGCATTTCCCATAATGACCGTGTCCAGAACGGGATATTCGTCGTACTTGGACTGGTCCTGCTGCAGGAAGGAGAGACGTTCTCCCGGAGTAATGGCGATCTCCCCGTTGGTCGGCTCGAGCTGCCCGGACAGGATCTTCAAAAAGGTAGACTTTCCCGCGCCGTTGGCGCCGATGATGCCGTAGCAGTTTCCTTCGGTGAATTTGATGTTCACATCTTCAAATAATGCTTTTTTTCCAACTCTTAATGTAATATTATTTGCACTGATCATACTGTAAACCCTCTGCTTTTCTAAATCTTTATCAGGCGGGATCCGCCCGCGTGTTTTACTGTCACTTCCTCTATATTATACATAAAACCTTTTGTTTTTCAAGGAAAATCATCGCGCCATTTACAATTTCAATAAAAAGGTCTACTTAAAGGAGGGATTGTGTGCTATAATTGGAAGAAATTGATTCGGGATCAGCAGAAAAATGACAGATACAGACGAGTCAGGAGATGTCAGATGTTTTCCGCGGATCCTGAATCCTACATATGAAAAGAGGCGTCTTGCAGATAAAAAACGAAGAGAGAACAAAACAGTAAAATGATCAGAAGCGAGGTTTTAATATGCAGAAAGCAACAATGATCCTGGAGGGCGGGGCGACAAGAGGGGTATTTACCTCAGGAGTCCTGGATTATCTGATGGAGCAGGACCTTTATATATCCCACGTCATCGGCGTGTCCGCAGGCTCCTGCAACGCGGTGGATTATGTGTCAAGACAGCCCGGCAGGACAAGGGATTGTATGATCCTGACAGACAAAAAGGATGATTATGTCCACGGGTTCCGGAAGGCGATCAAGGAAAAAAGTCTTATGAATATGGATATGATCTTTGACACCTATCCCAATGAGACATTTCCCTTTGATTTTGAGACGTATTTCCAGTCGGAGATAAAGTGCGAGATCGTAGCGACGAACTGCCTCACCGGAAAGGCGGAATATCTGGATGAACGGCAGGACAGGGCGAGGCTGATGAAGCTATGCAGGGCATCCTGCAGCATGCCGCTTTTGACTCCCATTGTGAGGGTGGACGGGGTTCCCTATCTGGACGGCGGCCTGGCGGATTCGGTGCCCATTCAGCGGGCACTGACCTATGGGAACCGGAAGATCGTGGTGATCCTGACCCGGAATCCGGGATACCGGAAAAAGAGGGTGTCCAAGGGGATGGCAAGGGTCTATCGGGAGGCGTACCGGTCCTACCCCGATCTGCTGAGGGCCATTATGACAAGAAGCCTGTATTATAACCGCACGATGGAACAGATCGAACGCCTGGAAGAGGAAGGCAGGATCTTCGTCCTGCGGCCCCAGGTGAAAACGGTGTCCCGGCTGGAGCGCAATGCAGAGATCCTGACAGGCTTTTACGAGCACGGCTATCACCTGATGGGGCGGGAATATGACCGCCTGACGGAATATTTGGAGAGATAAATTCTGCACAAGGAAGAATATCTGTCCTGCAATCATGGACGCATATCGTCCGATCAGGCAGGATTTATGAAACCAGGAGGAAAAGAAGATGAGCAAGGAAAAAATGAGCTACACACAAAACAGGGAATTGTCCTGGCTGCGGTTTAATCAGAGGGTCCTGGAGGAGGCACGGGATGAGAGCGTGCCGCTTCTGGAGCGGATGAAGTTCGTCTCCATCTTTACCAGCAACCTGGACGAATTTTTTATGATCCGGGTCGGAAACCTCTTAAATATGGCGGCCGTGGACAACAAAAAGGTGGATCTGAAATCCGGGATGACGCCGGGGGAGCAGCTCAAGGCGATCTACGGCGCGGTGGCGCCCCTTTACAAGGAGCGGGATAAGACCTATTCGGAGATCAAGAAGCAGCTTTCCACCTATGGGATCAGCAGTATGGGCTTCAAGGAGCTGGAGCCCCAGGAAAAGAAATTTATCAAAAAATATTTCAAAGAACAGGTCCTGCCGGTGCTTTCCCCGCAGATCGTGGACGTGAACCATCCGTTCCCCCATCTGCTGAATAAGGAAGTCTACGTTGTGGCGAATCTCAAGCTGGAAGACCGGACCATGATGGGGATCGTTCCGATTCCCCAGTTTGTGCCCAGGATCGTGTACCTTCCGGGACATGACGTGCGCTACATCCGTATCGAAAAGGTGATCCTGGAATATATGGAGCTGATCTTCGGCCAGTACCAGGTGTCTGATAAAAATTATATCTGCGTCACAAGAAATGCCGACATCTCTCCGGACGATGATTCCTATGCGGACAATGACGACTTCCGTTTCGTGATGCAAAAAGCCCTGCACAAGAGGAGAAGGATGGCAGTGGTCCGTCTGGAGGTGGCAAGCCCCCTTGGAAAAGAGATGGAGAAGTTTTTCTGTGAGAAATTCAACATCACCCAGGAGTGCATTTTCCGGACCAAGATGCCCATGACGCTGGATTTCGTGTTCTCTGTGATCGAGAAGGTGCCGGATTCCATGAAACGCTCCCTGACGGATGAGACCTTTGTTCCCCAGCCGTCAGCATCGGTGGCGGAGGGCAGCGTGATGGCCCAGGTGAAGCGCCGGGACATCCTGCTTTCCTACCCCTATGAGAGCATGGAGCCGTTCCTGCAGCTGATCCGTGAAGCGTCGGTGGATCCCGATGTCATGACCATCAAGATCACCATTTACCGGCTGGCAAAGAAGACCAGGCTGGTGGAATATCTGTGCGCCGCCGCGGAAAACGGCAAGGAGGTCACAGCCCTGATCGAGCTGCGGGCACGGTTTGACGAGCAGAACAACATCGACTGGGCGGAGCGCATGGAAGAGGCGGGCTGCCGTGTGATCTACGGCTTCGAGGGGTACAAGGTGCACTCCAAGATCTGCCTGATCACCTACCGCAGCCGCAACGAGATCCGCTATATCACCCAGATCGGGACCGGCAATTACAACGAAAAGACGGCGAAAATGTATACCGACTTTTCTCTCATGACAGCCAACCAGGCCATCGGGGAGGACGCGGCGGTCTTTTTCAAAAATATGGCCATCAGCAACCTCCACGGCGCATACCAGCATCTGATCGTGTCCCCCACCAGCTTAAAGCAGAAGGTGCTGATGCTGATCGATGAGGAGATCAAGAAAGGAACCTCGGGAAGAGTCCTGATGAAAATGAATTCCGTTACGGACATTGATTTTATCCGGAAGGTGGCGGAGGCATCCAGGGCCGGCGTGAAGATCGACCTGATCGTGCGGGGGATCTGCTGCGTGCTGCCGGGCATTCCGGGAGAAACGGAGAACCTCACCGTGACCAGCATCGTAGGCCGCTACCTGGAGCACCCCAGGGTATTTGTCTTTGGATCCGGGGATGAGAAGAAGGTGTACATCGGCTCTGCGGACATGATGACCCGGAACACGGAAAAGCGTGTGGAGGTGGCCTGCCCGATCTATGACCCGGCCATCAAAAAACAGCTTGTGCGGTATCTGGCGATCATGCTTGCGGACAATGTAAAAGCAAGGGTCATGACCAGCGACGGAACGTATCAGAAAAAGAAGGGCGGGGAGCGGAAGATCTGCGCCCAGGAGATCTTCATGAAGGAAGCGCTCCATGCGAAACGGCCGGAACGGATCGAGGAAAAGAAGTCCCTTTTGTCCAGGCTGCGTGACGCGGTGCCCGTTGTTCAGATCAAAAGGAGAAAATAACAGATAAAAGAAGTATCGGAGGAAAACAGATGAGACCAATCAAGATCAGTACATTTGGAACAGTAAAGGACGGGAAGGAAGCAAAGCTGTACACTCTGACGAATGATGCCGGGATGTCAGCGGAATTTACGGATTACGGCGCTTCGCTGGTGCGGCTGTTTGTGCCGGATCGGGAAGGTCGGCTTCGGGACGTGGTATTGGGTTATGAAAACGCAGCCGGATATGAGGCAGGCACAGAATCCATCGGCGCGCCGGTGGGACGCAACGCGAATCGGATCGGAGGGGCTTCCTTTGAACTGAACGGCGTGACCGTTTCCCTGACAGCCAATCAGAACAGCAACAATCTGCACAGCGGACCGGACGTCTATAACAAGCGTTTCTGGGAAGCGGCGGAGATCGCGGACGATCATTTGACCTTCCTGCTGCACAGTCCGGACGGGGACCAGGGATTTCCCGGGGCGCTGGATATGAAGATCACCTGCACCCTGACAGAGAAGAATGAGCTCCAGTTTACATACGACGCGGTTCCGGATGCGGATACGGTCATCAACATGACAAACCACAGCTATTTTAACCTCAACGGACATGACAGCGGAAACATCCTTTCTCATGAGGTGACCCTGGATGCGGATGCATTTACCCTGACAGACGCGTATTCCATCCCTACGGGAGAGTTCATGGACGTGGCAGGCACGCCCATGGATTTTAGGAACGGGCGTGTGATCGGCGACGAGATCGACTCTGACTTTGAAGCAATCCGTCTGGGAAGGGGCTATGACCACAACTGGGTATTGAAAAATGGCGGAAAGTTTGGTAAAGTAGCGGAGGCGGCCGCACATGAAAGCGGTATCGTCATGGACGTGTATACAGACCTGCCAGGCATTCAGGTGTATACAAGCAATTTCCTGGATCAGGAAACCGGAAAAGACGGGGCGGTGTATCCGTACCGTGCTGCGGTCTGCTTTGAGACCCAGTATTTTCCGGACGCTGTCCATCATGAGAATTTTCCAAGCTCTGTCTGCAGGGCGGGGCAGGCTTATCACACGGTGACGGCGTACCGTTTCCGCAGGGAAGGATGATCCCCGGGAATCGGCGCAGTCCGGAGATTCCGGTGTTCCATGCGGCTGGCGTAATACTTACGGCGGATTTCATCGGCGTGAATAGATCAGAATTGATTATAAAAGGAACGGGTAGTATAAATCTATGGGGAAAGCAGTATATATAGCAGAGAAACCAAGCGTTGCGCAGGAATTTGCCAAGGCTTTAAAATTGAACGTACGGCGCGGTGACGGCTATCTGGAGGCGGAGAACGCCATCGTGACATGGTGCGTCGGGCATCTGGTGACGATGAGCTATCCGGACAAATATGACCCTGCATTGAAAAGGTGGAGTCTGGATACTCTGCCTTTTCTGCCGGAGGAGTTCCGGTATGAGGTGATCCCGGCTGTGGAAAAGCAGTTTCGGACCGTCAGCGGGATTTTGAACCGGGAGGATGTGGAGCGCATCTATGTGTGCACTGACTCCGGACGGGAAGGGGAATACATCTATCGGCTGGTGGAGCAGGAAGCCCATGTGCAGGGAAAGGAGCGCAGGCGGGTATGGATTGATTCCCAGACCGAGGAGGAGATCCTGCGGGGGATCCGGGAGGCAAAGGAGCTGTCGGAATACGACAACTTAAGCGCCTCCGCCTACCTGCGCGCAAAAGAGGATTATCTGATGGGGATTAACTTTTCCCGTCTGCTGACCCTAAAATACGGGGACAGCGTTTCCAATTATCTCCGAGCGAAGGACCGGCCGGCGATTTCCGTGGGCCGGGTGATGACCTGTGTGCTGGGGATGGTGGTGCGCAGGGAGCGGGAGATCCGGGATTTTGTGAAAACGCCCTTCTACCGTGTACTGAGTACGATCCGGGTCAGCGGCCAGACCTTTGAAGGGGAATGGAAGGCCGTCCAGGGCTCCCGGTGGTTTGAGTCCTTTGACCTGTATAAGGAAAATGGATTCAAGACCCGGGAAAAGGCGGAGGAGCTGATCGCATACCTGACGGACGCTCAGCCGGTTGCCTGCCAGGTGGATTCCATCGAAAAGAAAAAGGAGAAGAAGAATCCGCCTCTCCTCTACAATCTGGCGGAGCTGCAGAATGACTGCTCCAAGCGGTTTAAGATCAGTCCCGATGAGACGCTGCGGATCGTGCAGGAGCTGTATGAGAAAAAGCTGGTCACCTATCCCCGTACCGATGCCCGTGTGCTGTCCACGGCGGCGGCAAAGGAGATCAGCCGCAATCTGAACGGGCTTTCCAAATACCAGATGGCAACGCCCTATCTACAGGATATCCTGCAGTTCGGAAGCCATAAGAACCTGGCAAAGACCCGGTATGTGAATGACAAGCAGATCACGGATCATTATGCCATCGTACCCACCGGGCAGGGACTGCAGAGCCTGGGCTCTGTCTCGGACATGTCCCGGAAGATCTACGACTGCATCGTACGCCGTTTCCTGAGCATTTTCTATCCGCCGGCAGTGTATCAGAAGGTATCCATCGTAACAAAGATCAAAGAGGAACGCTTTTTTTCCAGCTTCAAGGTACTGGCGGAGGATGGCTATCTCAAAGTGTCAGGCATTCCCCAGGCGAAAAAAACGGCAAAAGAGGACGTGGGAGCAGAGGGAGACGTGGGCGAGAAGCAGAACGTGGACCGGGATCTGTTCCAGGCGGTTCAGGGGATCCGGAAGGGGGCCGTGCTCCCGGTAGAACGGCTGGAGATCAGAGAGGGGGAGACGACACCGCCGAAGCGGTATAACTCCGGCTCCATGATCCTGGCCATGGAGAACGCGGGACAGCTCATTGAGGATGAAGAGCTCCGGGCCCAGATCAAGGGCAGCGGGATCGGGACCAGCGCCACCCGGGCGGAGATCTTGAAAAAGCTGATGAATATTCAGTATCTGGCGTTAAATAAAAAGACCCAGATCATTACCCCCACTCTGCAGGGAGAGATGATCTATGATGTGGTGGATCATTCCATCCGGCCTCTCTTGAACCCGGAGCTGACGGCAAGCTGGGAAAAGGGGCTGTCCTATGTGGCGGAGGGAGAGATCACGCCGGAGGAATACATGCAGAAGCTGAGCCAGTTTATCGTCAGAAGAACGGATGCGGTGAAGAACCTCCGCAACCAGTTCCAGCTCAGGGCCTGCTATGACCAGGCATCGCAATTTTACTAACCTGTACGGTTGCAATCCGAACTATCAGTTTTATGCAATTTATTGCAATAAAACTGATAGTTCGGATTAGCAACCTACGCATGAATGAGCAAAATGCGGCTGCATCAGCAGACGCGAGAGTGCAATAGCACGGATTTTGCGAATGAATGCGCAGGTTGGATGATCTTTAGATCATCCAACCGTACAGGTGGCAATTTTATAAACAATCATAAGGAGATCACTATGAAAGCATTAACCGTACAGGAACTTTACACTTTAGAGGAAACCATTGCGGCAACCCTGTTTGACGGGGTCACCTATCCGTGGGAGGTGCTCCCCAGGATCAGCGCGTTTATCCTGGAGCTTGGAGCCACGCTTTCACCGGAAGAGTATGAGAGACGGGGAGAAAATATCTGGATTGCCAGGTCGGCGAAGGTGGCGCCCACCGCATTTATCAACGGTCCGGCCATTATCGGAAAGGATGCGGAGGTCCGCCACTGCGCGTTTATTCGGGGAAATGCCATTGTGGGAGAAGGCGCGGTAGTAGGAAATTCTACGGAGCTGAAAAATGTGATTCTGTTCAATAAGGTGCAGGTTCCCCATTATAATTATGTGGGCGATTCCATTTTGGGCTATAAGGCTCATATGGGCGCAGGCTCCATTACCTCCAATGTAAAGTCGGATAAGAAGCTGGTGGTGGTGAAGGCTTTGGATGAAAGGATTGAGACCGGGATGAAAAAGTTCGGCGCCATGCTGGGAGACGAGGTGGAGGTAGGCTGCGGCAGCGTCCTCAATCCGGGAACCGTTATCGGGGCGCATACGAATATCTACCCGCTGTCCTCGGTCCGGGGATTTGTTCCCGGCGGCAGCATCTACAAGAAGCAGGGAGAGATTGTGGAAAAAGCAGAGGACTGATGGCTGCTGACCCAGAGGAGGCAGACAGGGCGGCAGGACCTCTCGAAGAGCGGTTTGTGTGAGAGCAGTGGTCGTTTGAAAGAAGGCAGTTTATATAGAAAATACGGAGGGCAGAACATTGGGAGAGATACAAAGTATTGGATTTATCGGCGTGGGGATCATGGGAAAATCCATGGTGCGCAATTTGATGAAGGCAGGCTTTGACCTGCACATCTATGCAAGGACCAGATCCAAAGTGGAGGATGTGATCGGCGAGGGCGCGGTGTTTCACGAAAGCATTGCGGACTGTGTAAAAGACCGGGACGCAGTGATCACCATCGTGGGATTTCCGCAGGACGTGGAAGAGGTTTATTTTGATGAGGGAAATATCCTGGACCATGTAAAAGAGGGAGCTTATCTGATCGACATGACGACCACCAGCCCCCAGCTTGCGGAAAAGATCTATCAGGAGGGCGGCAAAAAGGGCTGCCATGTTCTGGACGCGCCGGTGACCGGGGGAGATACCGGGGCGAAAGCAGGAACCCTCTCCATTCTGGTGGGCGGTGATCAGGCGGACTTTGAAGCCTGCATGCCTCTTTTTGAGGCCATGGGGACCAACATCAACTATCAGGGAAAGGCGGGCTGCGGACAGCACTGCAAGCTGGCCAATCAGATCATGATCGCCGGAGCGCTCTCAGGCGTATGCGAGGCCATTGCCTATGCCAGGGAAAAAGGACTGGATCCGGACACGCTGCTGCGATCGGTATCCGCAGGCGCGGCGGGCAGCAGACAGTTGGACAGCCTGGGACCCAAGATCGTGAAGGAGGACTTTGCGCCGGGATTTTTTATGAAGCATTTTATCAAAGACATGCGGCTGGCCCTGATCGAGGCAAATATGAGCGGACTTTCACTTGACGTTTTAAGCACCGTGCTTGCAGGCTGTGAGGAATTGGAAGCGGAAGGCATGGGCGATCTGGGAACTCAGGCGCTGATCCGGTATTACGATCCTATTGAAATCGAAGATGAGGAGTCGGAAAATGAGGAAGAACTGTGAAATTCAGGTGGGCCGACAGGCATGACTGTCCCCGCAGGGAGGGATATTTCCTCTGTGTACAGCGGGAAATTGCGGCAGATAGATAAAGAAGGCGGAAGAAATCATGTTAGAGATTCAGGAATTGAGTAAATCATACGGAAAGCATCTGGCTGTGGATAAGGTCAGCTTTTTCGTGCCGGACGGCCAGGTGGGGATCCTGCTTGGCCCCAACGGCGCCGGAAAATCCACGATCATCAAAAGTATTGCAGGGCTCCTGCGGTATCAGGGCAGGATCGGGATCCAGGGAATGTCTTCCAGGTCATTGGAGGCGAAGAAGATCTTCGGATATGTGCCGGAGATCCCGGCCATGTTTGACGCCCTGACGGTCCGGGAGCATGTGGAATATATCCGGAAGGCATATTCCAGTACCATTACGGACGAAGAGGTACAGACATTATTTGAGCGCTTTGAACTGGCCGACAAGCAGGATAAGCTGGGGAATGAACTGTCTAAGGGAATGATGCAGAAGGTCAGCATCTGCTGCGCCCTGGCCATCAAGCCCCGGGTGATCCTGCTGGACGAGCCCATGGTGGGGCTGGATCCCCAGGCAATCAAGGAACTGAAAAAGGTAGTGCTGGAGCTGCGGGACCAGGGAGTGACCGTGCTGATCAGCACCCATATGCTGGAGATGGTGGAGGAGCTGTGGGACGTCATGTTCGTGATGGATCAGAGCCATATCATCGGTTCCTATCGAAAAGAGGACGTCGGGGAAAAGGATCTGGACGACCTGTTCTTTGAGATGACGGGCGGTGAGAAGCGATGAGGGCATTGTTATATCTGACCTGGCGGTCTTTTGTCAATAACGTAAAGCGGGCGCTGAAAAAACCGATTACTTTAATCCTCATCATTTTACTCGGGGTTTACGCGGTCTATGTCCTGTTTATGGTGGGAAAGCTGGTGACGGAGCTGCGGTTTGATTCCGCGGACGGCCTGATCGCTCTGGTCTCCGTGTGGACGATCTACATTTTCCTGTCAGATTTTCTCGCTTATTCATCCAGAAAAGGAGTCATATTTCGGCAGGCGCATCCGCATTTTGTGTTTCCGGCCCCGATCAGCCCAAAGCTGATCCTGATCCACAGCGCCTGGATGAACTATCTGACCTCAGTGGTCGTCAGTCTGCTGTTCGTGCTGGCCGGGGTGACCGTATTCAGTGTGGAGCCCTGGAGAATGGCGCTGTTCTTCATTGTGGGGTGCATCCTGGAGCTTTTGCTGGAAGTCAGCGTGATGGTATTCATGTATACAAATGAAACGCTGCCGGAACGGTTCATGAAAGGACTGAGTCTGGGGATCAAAATCTTTCTCGGAGCAATGACTTTGTTTCTTGTTCTGTATTTCCGCCGGGAGGGCTTCAGCCTGGCGACGGTTTCCGCCTTCTTTGACTGGCCGGGACTGCAGATGATCCCCGTAGTAGGCTGGAATATTGCGGCTTACCGGCTGATCCTGACAGGCCCCACGAACCTGAATATGGTCTGTACGGCCCTGTATGCCTGTACGGTGGCAGCCGCGTTTCTGACGGCAAAGCATATGCGCTGCGAAGGAGCCTATTATGAAGACGCGGCGAAATTTGCGGATGATTACGCGGAGATGAAGCGGAAGCAAAACAGCGGTGAGATGGTCACCGGCATCGGGGAGAAGAAACGGAAGTTCCGCCGGATCTCGGGGGATTACCGGGCAAGCGGAGCGAAGGCGGTCTTTTACCGGCAGCTTCTGGAATACAAAAAGGAACGGTGGTTTATTTTTACCAAGGCTACTGTCATCAACCTGGTAGCCTCCGCGGTCATGGCGTTCGCCCTCAGGCAGAACGTTGGGCGGACAGAGGTTCCCCAGCTTTTTCTGCTGGGAATGACGGCTTACATGACACTGGTATTTTCGGGAATCACGGGAAAATGGGAAACGGAGCTGAAAAGTCCCTATCTGTTCCTGATACCGGATACGCCTTTTAAAAAGCTCTGGTACGCGACACTGATGGAGCATGTAAAAGCATTTGTGGACGGGATCGTGCTCTGCGTCCCCATGGGGGCGGTGTGGGGCGTATCTCCGGGGCTGATCCTGATGACGATCCTGATCTATACGGTGCTGCAGGCAAATAAGATGTATACCAGGGTGGTTGCCCAGTGCCTGGTCGGGGATTTCCTGGGAAAGACCGGACAGGATATCATCCGGATGCTCCTCCAGATGTTTATCATCGGGATCGGGGGGATGGCTGCGGCTGCGGCGGGGATATTGATCCATGTCAATTTGGTCTTCCCAATCATCCTGTTTTATAGTATCATAGTAACTGCAGTGATGGGGGCGCTGGCGTCTGTCCGGTTTGATACCATGGAGCAGATGAACTGACAGTGGTTACATAAAAGGAGGTATTCAAAATGTTAAATGAAAATTTTGTAACAATGGAGATCGGCAAGGCAAAGAACATTGCTCTGGTTGCTCACGATGGTAAGAAGCAGGAGCTGGTGGACTGGTGCGATAAGAATAAAGAGATCCTGAAAGGACATTTCCTCTGCGGCACCGGGACGACGGCAAAGCTGATCGCGGAAAAGACGGGGCTGCCGGTAAAGGGATATTGCAGCGGTCCGCTGGGCGGCGACCAGCAGATCGGCGCGAAGATCGTGGAGGGGAAGATTGATTTTATGATCTTTCTGTGGGATCCGCTGGAAGCGCAGCCTCATGATCCGGATGTGAAGGCGCTGCTGCGTATTGCGGTGGTGTATGATATCCCGATCGCGAACAATCTGGCGACAGCGGACTTTATGCTGAGCTCGAAGTACATGAGCGAGCCGTACAGCCGGAAGATCGAGAATTTCAACAAGACCATTCAGGACCGGGTGGAGAGGATGAAATAGAGATATTTGACGGAAACGGTAAGGGTTGACACGGAGGAAACTCCGTGTTAAACTATGACAGAACACTTTAATACTTTAAAGCGCAACGCTTTAAAGTGGGCTAGTATTAAAAGGAAATGAGGATGAGGATATGGCAATTAAACTGATTTTACTGGTTGTATTTTTTGCGGTGATGGTTTATGTAGGCATGTATTCCAGGAAGCATGCCACCAGTGTGGACGGATTTGTCCTGGGAGGGCGCAGCGTAGGTCCCTGGCTGACGGCGTTTGCATACGGAACTTCCTACTTTTCAGCGGTGGTTTTTGTCGGGTATGCCGGACAGTTCGGGTGGAAATACGGGATTGCCTCCACCTGGATCGGGTTGGGCAATGCGGTGATCGGAAGCCTTCTGGCGTGGGTTGTGCTGGGAAGAAGGACGAAGGTCATGACCCAGCATCTGAAATGCAAGACCATGCCGGATTTTTTTGGAGAAAGGTACGGAAGCGACGCTCTGAAGGTGACGGCATCTGTTATTGTATTTATTTTCCTGATTCCGTATACGGCTTCCGTTTACAACGGACTGTCCCGTCTGTTCGGGATGGCGTTTAACATTCCGTATACGGTCTGCGTGGTCGTCATGGCTGTGTTTACTGCGGTTTATGTGATCCTGGGAGGCTACATGGCAACTGCCATCAATGATTTCATCCAGGGGATCATCATGCTGGCCGGGATCGTGGCGGTGATCGGTGCGGTCTTAAGCGGACAGGGCGGTTTCCTCAATGCCATCCAGACAATGGCGCAGATTCCCAGCGATATTCCGGTGACCCAGGGGCAGCCGGGGGCATTTACCTCCTTCTTCGGGCCGGATCCTTTGAATCTGCTGGGAGTTGTTATACTGACCTCCCTGGGAACCTGGGGACTGCCTCAGATGATCGGAAAATTTTACGCGATCAAGGACGAAAAGGCTATCAATACAGGAACCGTGATCTCCACCCTGTTTGCGGTGGTAGTATCCGGCGGATGCTATTTCCTGGGCGGTTTTGGACGGCTTTTTGACAATGCCTCTCTTTATAATGAAGAAACGGGCGCGGTGATCTATGACAGCATCATTCCTTATATGCTGTCCACCCTGCCGGATATCCTGATCGGGATCGTAGTGGTGCTGGTGCTGTCCGCATCCATGTCCACGCTGTCCTCCCTGGTGCTGACCTCCAGTTCTACCATGACGCTGGACCTGCTCAAGGACCGGGTTATGAAAAATATGAGTGAAAAGAAGCAGGTGGTGACCATGCAGGTCCTGATCGTGTTCTTTATCGTGGTATCCGTAGTGATCGCATTGAATCCGCCTACCTTCATCGCCCAGCTTATGGGGATTTCCTGGGGGGCGCTGGCAGGTGCTTTCCTGGCTCCGTTTCTGTACGGACTGTACTGGAAGAGCGTGAGCAGAGCGGCAGTATGGGCAAGCTTTGCCTCCGGGGTAGGGATTACCGTGTCCAATATGTTTATCGGATACATCGCTTCCCCGATCAATGCCGGAGCGATTGCGATGGTCGCGGGACTGATCGTGGTGCCGGTGGTGAGTCTGGTCACTCCGAAGCCGGAGAAGGAAAAAATGGATGCGATCTTTGCATGTTATGACGAGAAGGTGACGATCACAAAGAAGCGGTCGCTGGAAGCAAATTAAGAAACGAAAAATCTCTTATATATGGAAGGTGATGAAAAAACATCACCGATTCAATACCTCCTTATTTTATCGGCCCGGTGCTGTACAGCGATTGTATAGCGCCGGGCCGGATGGTTTGTTACTGTTTGCACCCTGTCCGGGCGTTCACAGTAACGATAGTTTTCCTGTAAGAATCTGTAAAAAATCAATAAACCAATAAAAAACCTATCAATATCGGCTTGATAGGTTTTTTATTGGTTTATTGATTTTACAAATAATGGAAGTCCAGTAAAACCGACAGTCTGACAGAGCAGATAACGGGAATCGAACCCGCCTCTCCAGCTTGGGAAGCTAGCATTCTACCAATGAACTATATCTGCACAAAAACTATTATAATACCGAACGGATGGAAATGCAAGGAAAAATACGAAAAAAATAAAAGACTGAAAAAATGATTTAAAACTATTAATAGTCTGATAATAAAGAGGATAAATGGATAAAAAATTTCTTGTGAATCGGCGGGGAGTATGGTAAGATAGACACAGTCGTGAAAAACGGCGGAGTTCTGTACGGTATTTCTTTCCGTGCGGCAGGTATCAGCTTTATATCATCCGATATTCATTAAGAATTCCCTGATGTATATGGAGAAGAAAAACAGAAAAGACACTGCGCATGCAGATTTCGGAAAGCGGATTACGATGTGCGGCAATAGATTCCCGGGTGCAGGACGGGAAATTGTGTGTTTTGCTTTCGTTTATACAGAGAAGATATGGATACTGCTGCCGGAATCCCTGAAGGGAGTAAAGAGCAGCAGGCTGCGGAGGAGATGGAGAAAAAAGCTGAGATTTATAGTTGACATTTTGAGGAAAATATAATAAGATAAGAAAAGGACGAACAATTGTTCGAAAAAAGGAGAATGAATCATGGCAAATGTAGTTGAAGATAAGAAAAAAGCATTGGACGCGGCAATCGCGAAGCTGGAAAAGGACTTTGGAAAGGGAACGGTTATGAAGCTGGGAGACTCCAGCGCTCATGTGAATGTGGAGACGGTGCCTACCGGGTGTCTGAGCCTGGATCTGGCTCTGGGACTGGGCGGCGTGCCCAAGGGGCGTGTGGTTGAGGTCTACGGACCGGAGTCCAGCGGTAAGACGACGGTCACCTTACATATGATCGCAGAGGTACAGAAGAGCGGCGGGATCGCAGGCTTCATTGATGCGGAGCACGCGTTGGATCCGGTCTATGCCAAGAACATCGGCGTGGATATCAACGAGCTCTACATCTCACAGCCGGACAGCGGAGATCAGGCGCTGGAGATCGCGGAGACGATGGTCCGTTCCAATGCCATTGATATCATCGTCATCGACTCTGTTGCGGCGCTGGTGCCCCGCCAGGAGATAGAGGGGGATATGGGGGACAGCCACGTGGGACTGCAGGCCCGTCTGATGTCTCAGGCGCTTCGGAAGCTGACTCCGGTGATCAGCAAGTCCAACTGCGTGGTGATCTTTATCAACCAGCTCCGTGAGAAGGTGGGCGTGATGTTCGGGAACCCGGAGACCACCACAGGCGGGCGCGCTTTGAAGTTCTATGCATCCGTCCGGATGGATGTGCGCAAGATCGAGACGTTAAAGCAGAGCGGGGAGATAGTCGGGAACCGTACCCGGATCAAGATCGTGAAGAATAAGATCGCGCCTCCGTTCAAGGAGGCGGAATTTGACATCATGTTCGGAAAGGGAATCTCCCGGTCCGGGGATGTTCTGGATCTGGCGGTGAGCATTGACGTGGTCAAGAAGAGCGGATCCTGGTATGCCTATGAGGGCAACAAGATCGGCCAGGGCCGTGAGAATGCCAAGACCTATCTGGAAGCCAATCCGGAGATCATGGAGGAGATCGAGAAGAAGGTACGGGAGCACTACAGCCTGGAGGAGGATGAGAAGAGCGGCAAAGCCGATGACCTGAAGCTGAAGCCCAAGGGAAAATCCGAGGAAAAGGCTGCGGATAAGCCAAAGGGAAAGACCGCTTCCGGAAGTGCTTCCAAGACAGACGAAAAGACAGCAGTGAAAGCCGACATCAAAGAAGCTGCGGCGGAGGAAGGCGATGCACAGGAGTAATCTTTCGTCGATTTCATCGGTACATTGATGAATGAATGCGGCAAATATTGCGTAGGTCGGCTTTGGCCGGCCGCAGAACAGGAGTTCGGCCATGACCGTAACAAAAATAGAGGAACTTACAAAGGCGAAGTCCAAAGTAGAGCTGGACGGAGAGTTCGCCTTTGTGTTATATAAAAAGGAATTGTCCCGATTCGGGATCCGGGAGGACGAAGAGCTGCCGGAGGAGACATACCAGCAGATCCGAAAGGACGTGATCCTAAAGCGTGCCAAGCTGCGTGCCATGCATCTTCTTACGGATATGGCACGGACGGAATCGGGTCTGCGGGAGAAGCTGAGACAGGGGCTTTACCCGGAGGATATCGTGGAGGAAGCTCTCGCGTATGTCCGTTCTTTCGGCTATCTCAATGACCTGCGGTATGCAGAGAACTTTATCGAGAGCAGAAGAGACAGGAAGAGCAAAAAGGAGATTTATGCTCTGCTCTGCAATAAGGGCGTGCCTCAGGAGCAGATCGAGGAGGCATTTGCGTCCTGCTATCCTGAGGAAGGTGAAGGGGATGCCATCCGCCGTATCATCGAGAAAAAGCGGGTGGATCTTTCCCATGCATCTTGGGAAGAAGTGCGTAAATTGTGCGGTTATCTGTCCCGGAAGGGCTTCCGGTATGAGGACATCAACAGGGAAATTCAAAACCTTTACCAAAAATCTGACGAGAATGCTTGACAGAGTTGTGAAAACAGTATAAAATTTAACTGTTGTATTGCTTTAAATGTACAATGAAAATTAAATAAGGAGGTGCTCCTGTGCCAATACAATGGTGTATTGTTATTGCTGTAGCCCTCGCGTTGATAGCAGGCGTAGTCACATATTTTGCCACAGTCTCCAAGCTGAAGAATGATGCGGACTCGAAGATCGGGAATGCGGAGACCAGGGCGAGAGAGATCATAGACGATGCCGTGAAAACTGCTGAAGCAGCGAAGAAGGAAGCTCTTTTAGAGGTCAAGGAAGAGTCTATCAAGACGAAGAATGACCTTGAGAAGGAGACGAAGGAGAGACGGAACGAATTGCAGCGCTATGAGAAGCGTGTGCTGGCAAAAGAAGAGTCTGTCGATAAACGTGCCGATGCAATGGAACATCGCGAAGCAAAATTTACAGCGCGGGAAGAGCAACTGAAGCAGAGAGAGATCAAAGTGGAAGAGCTCGGACAAAAGAGAGTACAGGAACTGGAAAGAATCTCAGGACTTACCTCCGAACAAGCAAAAGAATATCTGTTGAAAACTGTTGAAGATGACGTGAAGCATGACACAGCCAAGATGGTCAGGGATCTGGAGCTGCAGGCCAAGGAAGACGCGGACAAGAGAGCCCGGGAGTACGTGGTCAATGCGATCCAGAGATGCGCGGTAGATCATGTGGCCGAGACCACGATCTCCGTCGTACAGCTTCCCAGCGATGAGATGAAAGGAAGGATCATCGGAAGGGAGGGACGGAATATCCGTACCCTCGAGACACTGACCGGTGTAGAACTGATCATTGACGACACACCGGAAGCCGTCGTATTATCCGGATTTGATCCGATCCGAAGAGAGGTTGCAAGGATTGCCCTTGAACGTCTGATCGTGGATGGGCGTATCCATCCGGCCAGGATTGAGGAGATGGTGGAGAAGGCGCAGAAGGAAGTGGATGTGATGATCCGGGAAGAAGGAGAAGCGGCAGCCTTAGAGGTTGGTGTGCCGGGAATCCATCCGGAACTGATCCGTCTGCTGGGACGCATGAAGTTCCGTACAAGCTACGGGCAGAATGCATTGCGGCATTCCATCGAGGTGGCACAGCTTTCCGGTCTGCTGGCAGGCGAGATCGGGTTGGATGTGCGTATGGCCAAGCGTGCAGGTCTTTTACATGACATCGGGAAATCGATCGACCACGATGTGGAGGGATCGCATATCCAGATCGGTGTGGATCTCTGCAGGAAGTATAAGGAATCCCCGACCGTGATCAATGTGGTGGAATCCCACCATGGAGATGTGGAGCCGCAGAGCCTGATCGCGTGTGTGATCCAGGCGGCTGATACGATTTCAGCGGCAAGGCCGGGCGCCAGAAGAGAGACCATCGAGACATACACAAACAGATTAAAACAATTAGAAGAGATCACCAATCATTTTAAGGGTGTGGATAAGTCTTTTGCTATTCAGGCAGGTAGAGAGATTCGAGTTATGGTAGTTCCGGAGCAGGTATCGGATGATGATATGGTACTTATGGCCAGGGATATTGCAAAGCAGATTGAATATGAATTGGAATATCCGGGTCAGATTAAGGTAAATGTGATCCGCGAATCGCGGGTGACAGACTATGCGAAGTAACAGTGATCAAACCGGCTTATGAAAGTACAGCCCTTGTCGAAAGACAGGGGCTTTTCTTTAATACCAGCGTATGCAAAAAAGCTGCCGGGAAGGAAATACTGCGATGTAAAAAGCAGATGTCGTCATGCGGCTGCCGCAGGCGGAGGATTCCTTCCGACAGCAGTGAAAACAGGAGCGGGACAGTGATGAGTGAACAGATCAAACGAATCAAAAGAGAATTGAAGTTTCAAGGCACGATCCTTGATTTTTACCAGGATACAATGGAGATCAACGGAACCCATACGGCACTGTGGGATTTTATCAGGCATAAAGGGGCGGCGGCTGTTGTGCCGGTAACGGAGGACGGGAAGATCCTGATGGTCAGACAATACCGGAACGCGCTGGACCGGTATACGCTGGAGATCCCGGCAGGAGCGCTGGATGCAGAGGATGAACCGGGGATCGTATGCGCAGGCCGGGAACTGGAAGAAGAGACTGGATTCCGCTGTGAAAATCTGGAATGGCTGATTACGATCCGGACGACCGTGGCATTCTGCAATGAACGGATTGAGGTCTATGTGGCAAGGAACCTGATCCCCTCCAGGCAGCATCTGGATGAGGATGAGTTCATCGATCTGAAAGCCTATTCGATCGAAGAACTGAAAGAAAAGATCTTTTCCGGGGAGATCGAGGACGGCAAGACCGTGTCATCGCTGCTGGCATATGCGGCGAAATATACCGACTGAGAGAAATTCGGTTACGATTTACAGCTCCCTGCACCTGCTGCGGGGCATCCGACCGATAAAACAGCGGTTTCAGACATCAAGCCCCTTACTGTCAGGTAAATTTCAACAGGCATAATACGTTGCAGATAACTGGCATGGAGGAATTATGACCGGCATATAATGAAGTATCGAGCGATACTCTGCGGCCATGAGGCTGTGGATTATCACAGCATCGGGACGATGGGAGGAAACGGTGTGAGGATACTTCATTCAAAGAAGCAGATGCTGGCCTTTTTTTTGCCGGGGTTTCTGCTGGGGATCTTATATGTAAACTTTATCGTAAAGCAGTATATTGCGGAGCCGGGCATTTTCAGCACGTATTTCCTGAGACAGTATGCGGCGGTGGAGATCATTGCCGGGGAATATATGCTTTATCTGGTACGGGTGCGCCTGTTCCCAGCGCTGCTGCTTGCGGGCATGGCCTTTACCAAGCTGAGAAAATTCGGAGCGGCGGCTTTCCTGCTTTGGACGGGCTTTTCCAGCGGGATGCTGCTGACCATGGCTGTGGTGGGGATGGGAGTGAAAGGGATCATCCTGTGTGTTGTAGGGATCCTGCCCCAGTTCCTGTGTTATATCCCTGCCTGTATCGTGGTGCTCTGGTACTGCTGGATGTATCCCCGGAATCGGTGGAATAAGCAGAAAACCGTGTTTGTAGCGCTGATGGTATTGATGGGGCTGGTCATGGAGGCGTATGTCAATCCGATATGGATGAAGGCCTTTTTGGGAATCGTATAGAAAGAGGAAAGGGATATGGACGGAAAGATTCTGATCGTGGATGATGAGAAAGAGATTGCGGATTTAATTGAGGTCTGCCTTCAGAATGACGGATATACGGTCTGGAAATGCTACAATGGGATCGAGGCTCTGAAATATGTCGAGACTGTGCCGTTTGATCTGGCAATCTTGGACGTGATGCTGCCGGACATTGACGGATTCCGGATCTGCCAGAAAATCCGGGAGAAGCATTTTTACCCCATCATCATGCTGACGGCCCGTGGGGAGGATATGGACAAGATCATGGGGCTGACCATTGGGGCGGATGACTATATTACCAAGCCCTTTAATCCGCTGGAGGTGGTGGCGAGAGTCAAGACACAGCTCCGCCGGTATGTGCAGTATAACCATGGCGGCAATTCGGGGGAAGAAGCCGCTCATCTGACGGAAGAATATGATATTCGGGGGCTGACGATCAATAAAAATACCCACAAGTGCATGCTTTACGGAAAAGAGATCGCATTGACGCCCATGGAATTTTCCATTCTCTGGTATCTGTGCGAGCACAGGGGGAGCGTGATCTCCTCAGAGGAACTGTTTGAGAATGTCTGGGGCGAAAAGTATATTGACAATAACAATACCGTGATGGCACATATCGGGAGGCTGCGGGAAAAACTGAAGGAGCCTGCGAGACATCCGAAATTTGTAAAAACAGTGTGGGGAGTGGGGTATACGGTTGAATAGGAAAAAAGGGAAGCAGCAAAAAAATAAAAAAGAAAGATACCAACACGATGGTCGCTACAGGCAGTTGCGGACTACGCTGTTTCTGCGCACGATCCTGCTTTTGATAACAGATGCGGTTCTGCTTTTTATTTTCAGCGATCTTTTTTTGTTTGGACGGTTCGCGAACTTTATGGTCGGGATTCTGAACCGTTTTATTTACCACGATTATGATCGGGCACTGGAGGCCTATCAGCTGATCTTCAGGAACCGCCTGGAATGGTTTTGGCTCATGGGACTGTTTGCTGTGTTTCTGGTCAGCATGTGGATCTATTTAAGGAATTTTACGAAATATTTTTACGAGATCAACCGGGGCATTGACGCCCTGATCGAGGAAAATCCGGGGGAAGTCATCCTGTCTCCGGAGCTGTCTCTGACGGAGCGGAAGATCAATCATATCCGGCACACGCTGGAACAGCGCAAGTCAGAGGCGGCGGTTGCGGAGCAGCGGAAAAATGATCTGGTGGTCTATCTGGCCCATGATCTGAAAACGCCGCTGACCTCTGTGATCGGATACCTGACTCTTCTGCGGGATGAAAGGCAGATATCCGAGGAACTGCGGGAAAAGTATCTGTCCATTTCCCTGGAAAAGGCGGAGCGCCTGGAGGACCTGATCAATGAGTTCTTTGAGATCACTCGGTTCAGTCTTTCCAGTATTACATTGGAATACAGCAATGTGAACCTGACCCGCCTTCTGGAACAGCTGACTTATGAATTTCAGCCCATGCTGTCGGAGAAAAATCTGACGTGCAGCCTGGAGATGGAACGGGATATGACGCTGAGATGCGATGTCAATCAGATGCAGCGCGTCCTGGACAACCTTTTGAGAAATGCGGTCAACTACAGCTTTGAGGGCGGCACGATCCGGATAGGCGCTGCGCGGGAAGGGGATGATATGAAGATCCGGTTTTCCAACCGGGGTAATACGATCCCGAAGGAAAAGCTGGAGAGGATCTTCGAGCAGTTCTACCGGCTTGATTCCGCGCGGAGTTCCCGAAGCGGCGGCGCCGGTCTGGGACTTGCCATTGCAAAGGAGATCGTGGAGCTGCACCAGGGGACGATCACGGCCAGGAGCGAGGACGAGAGGATTGAATTTGAAGTGACGCTTCCATGCGGTAAAATCTGAATGCCGATGTATGAGGAGCGGGCAGGCGTTCCATATCTAAACTGACAGGATGCAAATGGAAGTTTCGTTTTGGTGTTTCTGCCTGTTAAGAAAATCGTAAGAATTTACGTATGAAAAAGTAGGAAAACCTTAGGAATAAACATAAAAACAGCAATCTTTATTTTGATACAATTCTTGTGTCAGAACAAAGATTGCTGTTTTTATATTGAGGGCACAGCATTAAGGAACTGTCTCAAAATAATATGTATATCTTGCGACAGCTCCAAAGAAAACCCGCCGCTTCGCGGCTGCGGCCGGCATAATACATACGGCAGTTTTCTTCTTTGCAGACTTTGGCACTGACGGAATCATCACAGAAGGAGAATCAACATGGATAAGAAAAGAATCGCAGTTATTTTTGGAGGATGCTCAACAGAATATGAGGTGTCGCTGCAGTCTGCGTGTTCGGTGCTGGCGAACCTGGATCTGGAAAAATATGAGGTGATCCGGATCGGAATCACCAGGCAGGGAGACTGGTATCGGTACGAGGGAGAGCTGGAACGGATCCAGAAGGATACCTGGCATGAAGATGCGGCTCATCTCATCCCTGCGGCAGTTTCTCAGGACCGGACCAAATCCGCCTTGATCGAGCTGCGGCCGGAGGGAAACCGGATGGTCCGCCTGGACCTGGCATTTCCTGTGCTGCACGGAAAAAACGGGGAGGACGGCACGGTGCAGGGGCTGTTTGCGCTCTCGGGCATTCCGGTTGCAGGCTGTGATACCTTATCCTCCGCGCTCTGCATGGACAAGGATCTGGCACACCGGGTTGTGGAGGCGGCGGGGATCGCAGTTCCGGGCTCGGTGACCGTTGATCGGCGGGAGATGGAAAAGCTGGGAAAAAAGACGAAAAACCTGAGGTATCCTCTTTTTATCAAACCGGCCAGGGCGGGATCCTCCTTCGGGATCTCGAAGATCTATGAGGAAAGAGAATTGGAACCGGCGGTCAGGCTGGCTCTGGAGCATGACGACAAGGCCGTGATCGAAGAAAATATCGATGGCTTTGAGGTAGGCTGCGCGGTGCTGGGAACAGAGGAGCTGCTCGTGGGAAGAGTGGACGAGATCGAACTGGCAGACGGATTTTTCGACTATACGGAAAAATATACGCTAAAGACCTCCAGAATCCATATGCCGGCCAGGGTGGATGAAGACACGGAAAGGCGGATTCAGGAAACGGCAAAAACCATTTACAGGGCGCTGGGCTGCTCCGGATTTGCCAGAGTGGATATGTTCATAAATACGGCAGGGGAGATCGTTTTCAACGAAGTGAATACCATTCCCGGATTCACCTCCCACAGCCGTTACCCAAATATGATGAAAGGAATCGGCCTGAACTTTGGAGAACTTTTGGACAGGCTGCTGGGATTGTACCTATGATGAAGCTGAAATTATCGGATGAAAAAATATATCAGGGAAGCCTGCTTCTGGTCAAT
Source organism: Lachnospiraceae bacterium (assembly GCA_910575475.1). Taxonomy (GTDB): domain Bacteria; phylum Bacillota; class Clostridia; order Lachnospirales; family Lachnospiraceae; genus Schaedlerella. The sequence goes on from CAJTGD010000037.1 coordinate 36,121, forward strand.
GCGGATCATCCCTTGCGGGAAAACGGGGAGGAGAGGCTTCTGCCCGTGAACGTACAATATCCGGACATCCTTCTGATGCGGGAGGCGGTGTATATCCTCCACCTGATCTTTGACAAGCTCCATTGCCGGGACAGCATCGTCCCGGTGAGCGGATACCGTTCCGCAGAGGAACAGACTGAGATTTTTCAATCCTCCCTGCGGGAGAACGGAGAGGAATACACCCGAAAATATGTGGCGGTTCCCAACCACAGCGAACATCAGACCGGCTTGGCGATTGATCTTGGCTTAAAGCAGGAGGTCATTGATTTTATCTGTCCGGAATTTCCTTATGAGGGAATCTGTGACAGATTCCGAAGAACTGCTCCGGCGTACGGCTTTGTAGAGCGCTATCCGAAGGGGAAGGAAGAGATCACGGGAATCGGTCATGAGCCATGGCATTTCCGGTATGTGGGGTATCCACATTCCGAGATCATGAGTGAATACGGACTGACGCTGGAGGAATATATGGCATGGATCAAACAATTCTCCTGGAAAAGCCCGCTGCGGTGGACAAAGGGCAGTCTGGTGACGGAGGTGTTTTATACAGAGGCATTTCAAACAGGCACGACCGCGATCACACTGCCCGAGGATTCGCTCTACATGATATCCGGCAATAATGTGGACGGATTTATTGTGACCCGGCGATGTCAGCAGAGCGATGGGTTAACGATACCAGCTGGCATGACAGACAGATGGAGAAGAGACTATGAATGACAGAACAGCTTATACAGGAATCGATGAATTCAGGCTTGCGGCGGCGCTGCTGGTGATCACGATCCACACTTCCCCGCTGGCCTCCTGCAGCGAAACGGGCGACTTTTTCCTGACTCGGGTCATAGCCCGCGTGGCAGTGCCTTTTTTTCTGATGGCATCGGGATTTTTCCTGATCTCTCAATACGCCCGTGATGCCGGGAGGCTATGGGCATTTCTCAAAAAAACGGCAGTCCTCTATGGAATCTCGATTGCGGTCTATTTGCCTCTGAATCTGTACAACGGATACTTTTCCGGGAAGCATTTTCTGCCGGAGCTGATCAAGGACCTGGTCTTCGACGGGACCATGTATCATCTCTGGTATCTTCCGGCCTCTATGCTCGGCGCAGGGATCGCGTGGTATGCGGTAAGGAGGCTGGGGTTCAAAAAAGCGCTGATCGTCACCCTGGGCCTTTATGCCGCGGGACTGTTGGGAGACAGCTATTACGGGATCGCGGAAAAACTTCCGATTCTCTCGGTATTTTATCAAAATCTCTTCGAGATCACAGACTATACGAGAAACGGTATTTTCTTCGCGCCGGTGTTTTTGGTGATGGGAGGAATGGCGGCGGAGGAAGCGGCCAGAGGGGAGAGCTTATCTCTACGGATCTGCGGGGCAGGCCTGGGCGTTTCCTTCCTGCTGATGTCGTGCGAAGGACTGCTGCTCCGCGAGCTTGGCATCCAGCGTCACGACAGTATGTATCTGTTTTTGCTGCCCTGTATGTATTTTCTGTTTCGTCTGCTTCTGTTCCGGCGGGGAAGCCGGAAGGAAAGGATCCGGACCTGGGCGCTTCTGATCTATATCATCCACCCCATGATGATCGTAGGAGTCCGGCTCCTGGCGAAGCTGACCGGACTGGAAAGCCTGCTGATCCAAAACAGCCTGGTGCATTTTCTGGCAGTCAGCGTCCTTTCCGTGGGATGCAGCATATTGGCCGCGGAAGGTTACGGCGTCCTGTATGGAAAAAAGAAACGCGGGGGAAGGCATTCTGCCGCACAGGGGAAGGACCGTGCATGGATCGAATTGGATCTGGACAATCTGCGGCACAATGTAAACGAATTCAGAAATGCCATGCAGCCGGGGTGTGAGCTGATGGCGGTCATGAAGGCGGAGGCCTATGGTCATGGCATGTATGAGGCTGCGGTCTGCGTCAGCCGGATGGGGGTGAACGCCTTTGCGGTGGCCTCTGTTGAGGAAGGGATCCGGCTGCGCCGCTTCGGCATTTCCGGGGAAATCCTGATCTTGGGGTATACAGATCCGGAAAGGGCGAAGGAGCTCCGCAGATATGACCTGACGCAGACCCTCATCGACTATCCCTATGCCCGGCTTTTGAACCAGCAGCAAAGGGCTGTAAAGGTGCATGTGAAGGTGGATACGGGGATGCACCGGCTGGGCTTCGGCAAGGGAGAGGCGGACAGGATCGCCCATGTGTTTTCCATGAAACATCTGAAGGTCTGCGGGATCTATACCCATCTCTGTGCGGCTGACAGTCTGGAAGCAGAGGATGTCCGGTTTACGAAGCAGCAGATCGGAAGCTTTTATGGGCTGCTGGAAAAGCTGAAGGAAAGGGGTATTGCCATTCCGAAGGTGCATATCCAGAGCAGCTACGGGTTTTTGAATTATCCGGAGCTTCCCTGTGACTATGTGCGGGCCGGGATTGCCCTGTACGGGGTATTGAGCGCTCCCGGCGACCGGACCAGGCTGGAATTGGACCTGCGGCCGGTGCTTTCCCTGAAATCCAAAGTGGTTCTGATCCGGAAGATCCGAAGGGGCGAAAGTGTGGGCTATGGCAGGGCATTTACCGCAGAACGGGACAGCCGGATCGCAGTGCTTCCGCTGGGCTACGGAGACGGACTGCCCCGGAATCTCTCCTGCGGCCGGACTCAGGCGGTGATCCGTGGACAAAGGGTGCCGGTGATCGGCCGGATCTGCATGGACCAGCTGATGGTTGACATTACCGATGCGCAGGGGATCTTTGTGGGAGATATGGCTGCGTTCATCGGTTGGGACGGCAGTCTGGAGGCGGTGGCCCCGGACCTGGCAGAGCAGAGCGGAACCATCACAAACGAGCTGCTGAGCCGGCTGGGAGGAAGGCTTACGCGGACGGAGGCCGGGATGTAGGGCAGGTTCAGGACGTACACTTTTTTAGGTTTCTTATGTTGAGGCAGATGATCCAGACGGACAGCAGGGTGGCCGCAAGCTGGCTGACGAGGAGGCCCCAGAGGTAACCCTGGATCCCGAACCTGGGGATGGCACAGAACACCCCGGCGATCCGGATCAGAAGGCTGAACGTGTTGACGAACAGCGTGCTGCTTGTTTTTCCGAGCCCGTTGATGATGCTGGAAAGGGCGCTGTTGGTGTAAAGGAAAGGACAGATCCAGGCCAGGGTGAGAATGAATTTTCCGGCGGTCCGGCTGCCGAACAGGGTGACCCCGACCCAGGAGCCGAACAGCAGGAAGACGAGGCAGCAGAACAGTCCCAGGGTAAAGCAGGCGCCTGTTACCTTCTTGATGATATCCAGCATTTCATGGCGGTCATCGGCGGCCTGGATCTCGGCCACGGTGGGCATCAGCATGATGGAAATGGAGCTGGTGACGGCGGAAGGAAATAAAATGCAGGGCAGAGCCATTCCGTTTAATACGCCGTAAAGGCTTAAGGCTTCGGAGGTGCCCAGTCCGAAGCGCTGCAGGCGGCCGGGAATGGAGATGGCTTCAATGCTCTGCAGCAGATTGATCAGGACCCGGTTGGCGGTCAGCGGGACGGAAAGGGGAAGCAGCTCTTTCAGATTCCGGCAGAAGATCCCTGCGGTCATGGAAGGGAACGCCCGTTTTGCAGGAAGATTAGGAGAAGCGCGCCGGTGCAGCACCCGGAGGACGCTGCGGCCTTTCAGGAAGCCGGGCAGGATGCTGGTGGTGTAGAGGGCGGAAAAAAATTCTCCGATCACAAGCCCGCAGACGGCGATGGTGATGGGAGCCTTTCCCTGGTCCTGGATCAGAAGCCGGTACAGCAGCCAGACTCCGGCTATGCGGGTGGTCTGTTCCACCAGCTGGGCCGCCGCCGGAACGGAGGTCTGCTTGAGCCCGTAGCAGTACCCGCAGATGCAGCTATGTATGGCGGAACAGGGAACCGTATAAGAAAGAATAGTAAGCAGAGGGATGCAGCGTTCATCGCCCAGGATCGTGGCGGCGATGAATGCTGCGTTTTTCTGCATGGCCACCATGCAGATACAGGCCAGAAAAAAGGAAAGGGAAAGCCCGGTCAGAAGGAACTCCCGCGCCTCCCGTTCCTTTCCCAAGGAGACCTTGCGGGCTACGGTCCGGGAGATGGCTGTCTCGATCCCGGCAGTGGTGAGGGAGTAGCAGAGCGCATAGACCGGAAAAATGAGCTGGTACAGCCCTACGCCTTCCTCCCCGAAGGTGCGGCTTAAGAAAATGCGGTAAAAGAATCCCATGAACCGGCTCAAAAAACCGGTGATGGTCAGAATGATGGTCCCACGGATGATGGTTTGCTTTCTGGACATAGAAAACTCCTTTTGGTGAACCGTAACGGTCTTGGTTACTATTCACAGTCATTTCACTCACATGCGCAAAAACAGCCAGCAAAGCTGTCTGCCGATGCTGCGCATCTTAATTTTTTGCTTATGTGGGTGAACCGACTGATTCCAGTCAGATAAAAAATGTCAATCAGCTTCTTACAAGCTATGCTTGACGAATCTGACTGCCATTTTTTATCTGACTGTGAATAGTAACGGTTTTTTATAGCATATTCTTAAATTTGGCTTGACAGAACATAAGACTGGTGTTATTCTACATTACGGAAAGATATCCTAGTATTTTCGTAGGGATTGAAATGCTAGGGATTGAAATACTGGGAATTACAGAATCAGGCAGCGGTTCATCACAAAAGGGCTGCAGATCCGGCTTTTGGTTTGGGCTGCTGCATTTGGAAAGTTGAGGGCAGAAGGTTGAAATTATCAACGAAAGGCAGATACGGGCTGCGCGCATTGATCGATCTGGCGCAGTACAGCGGGGAAACGCCGGTGTCCATCACCAGCATTTCGGACCGGCAGAACATTTCAGAGCGTTATCTGGAACAGCTGATGTCGATGCTGAAAAAGGGCGGGCTTGTGAAAAGCCTGCGGGGCGCGGGGGGCGGCTATGTGCTTGCCCGGGAAGCGGCCGACATTTCCGTGGGGGATGTCCTGCGGGCGCTGGAAGGGAGCCTGGATCCGGTGGAGTGCTCCGGGCTGAACCCGGAGGAGGGCTGCCAGATTGCGGACAGCTGTGTGACAAAATATGTCTGGCAGAGGATCAATGAGAGCATCAACCGGACGGTGGATGAGATCAAGCTGGACCAGCTTGTGGAGGAGAGCCGGAAGCGTTGCTGCCAGGAGGCGCCGGACCGGAATATCTGTAAGAATTAAACGGAGGAATACACACATGGGAAAATTAATTTATCTGGATAATGCAGCGACTACGAAAACGGCGCCGGAGGTGGTGGAGGCCATGCTTCCCTATTTTACGGAGCATTACGGCAACCCGTCCAGTATCTATGGATTTGCGGCGGCAAATAAAGAAGTGATCACTGGATGCCGGGAGAAGATCGCCGGGATCCTGGGGGCAAAGAGTGAAGAAATATATTTTACGGCAGGGGGAAGCGAGTCGGACAACTGGGCGCTGATCGCGGCGGCGGAAGCCTATGCTGCTAAGGGCAAGCATATTATTACCAGCAAAATTGAGCATCATGCCATTCTGCATACCTGTGAATACCTGGAAAAGAAGGGCTATGAGGTGACATATCTGGATGTGGACGAAGCCGGACTGGTGGATCTGGAACAGCTTCGGGCCTCCATTCGGGAGGATACGATCCTGATCTCCGTTATGTTTGCGAATAATGAGATCGGCACTATCCAGCCGATCGGGGAGATCGGACAGATCGCCAGGGAACACGGCATCCTGTTCCATACGGACGCGGTGCAGGCATTCGGACAGGTTCCCATCAACGTGGATGAGCTGCACATCGACATGCTCAGCGCAAGCGGACATAAATTCAACGGCCCCAAGGGAATCGGCTTTTTATATATCCGCAGGGGCGTGAAGATCCGTTCCTTTATCCATGGAGGCGCGCAGGAGAGAAGGCGCCGCGCCGGGACGGAAAATGTGCCCGGCATCGTGGGGATCGGCGCGGCCGCAGAGCGGGCGGAGCGGACCAGGATAGAGCGGATCGGGAAAGAGCAGGAGGTACGGGACTATCTGATCCGCAGGATCGAGTCGGAGATTCCCTACTGCCGTTTGAACGGGGATCGGGTAAAAAGACTTCCCAACAATGTCAATTTCAGCTTCCGCTTCGTGGAAGGGGAATCTCTGCTGATCAGGCTGGATATGAAGGGAATCTGCGCGTCCAGCGGCTCGGCCTGCACATCCGGATCCCTGGATCCCTCTCATGTGCTTTTGGCCATCGGCCTTCCCCATGAGATCGCTCATGGCTCCCTGCGTATGACGCTGAGCGAGGAGATCACGAAGGAAGAAGCGGACTACGTGGTGGAAGTATTAAAAGAGATCGTTCAGGATCTGCGGAACATGTCTCCGCTGTACGAGGATTTCATCAAAAAGGAAATGGCAGGCAAATAAAATCAGGAGGAAAGATGATGTATACAGAGAAAGTAATGGATCATTTCCAGCATCCAAGGAATGTTGGAGAAATTGAAAATGCAAGCGGTGTAGGTACGGTGGGAAATGCGAAATGCGGAGACATCATGCGCATTTATCTGGATATTGATGACGATCAGATTATCCGCGACGTCAAATTCAAGACCTTTGGCTGCGGCGCGGCAGTGGCAACCAGCAGTATGGCAACGGAGCTGGTGAAGGGAAAGAGCGTGCAGGAGGCGATGGAGGTCACCAACAAAGCGGTGATGGAGGCGCTGGACGGACTGCCGCCGGTGAAGGTACACTGCTCCCTCCTGGCAGAGGAGGCGATCCATGCGGCCCTCTGGGATTATGCCCAGAAGCACGGCATCCAGATCGAAGGGCTGGAAAAGCCGAAGGCGGATATCCATGAAGGCGAGGAAGAGGAAGAAGAGGAATACTGATGAGCAGGGTAGTTGTGGGGATGTCCGGAGGCGTGGATTCCTCCGTGGCCGCCTGTCTGTTAAAGGAGCAGGGCTATGAGGTGATCGGGGTCACGATGCAGATCTGGCAGGAGGAAGCACGGGAGTTCCAGGAGGAAAACGGCGGATGCTGCGGCCTGAGCGCCGTGGAGGATGCCCGGCGCGTGGCGGCCCGCCTGGACATTCCCTATTATGTGATGAATTTCCGGAAGGAATTCCAGGAGCATGTGATCGACTATTTTACGGAGGAATATCTCCGGGGGCGCACCCCCAATCCCTGTATCGCCTGCAACCGATATGTGAAATGGGAAGCGCTGCTGTCCAGGAGCCTGTCCATCGGGGCAGACTATATTGCCACCGGACATTACGCCAGAGTGGCACGGCTGCCGAACGGCCGGTATTCCATCCGCCGCTCGGCAGCGTCGGCAAAGGATCAGACCTATGCATTGTACAATCTGACCCAGGACCAGCTGAGACGGACGCTGATGCCGGTGGGAGAATATTCCAAGGAGGAGATCCGCAGGATGGCGGAGCAGATCGGACTGCCTGTGGCCCAAAAGCCGGACAGCCAGGATATCTGCTTTATACCGGACGGGGATTACGCTTCTTTTATAGAAAGAAACGCGGGGAAGGAACTGCAGAAGGGAAACTTTGTGACTTCGGACGGCAGGATATTGGGACAGCACAAGGGGATCATCCATTATACGGTGGGGCAGCGCAAGGGCCTGGGGCTGGCCTTGGGGTATCCGGCGTTTGTCCTGGAGATCCGGCCTGAGACCCGGGAGGTGGTCATCGGAACCCATGAGGAATCTCTGGCAGATTCTCTGCGTGTAACGGATGTGAATTTTATGTCCGTAGAAGACCTGACGGAACCCAGACGTGTGTTTGTGAAAATACGTTATAACCATAAAGGAGTCTGGGGGACCATTGAGAAGACCGGGGAGGATGAGGTGACCTGCACCTTTGAGGAGCCCCAGCGGGCCGTGACGCCGGGACAGGCTGCGGTGTTTTATGACGGAGAGTACATTTTGGGAGGTGGGACGATTTTATGATCACGAGTGACTGTCACATGCATACATCCTTTTCCACGGACAGCAGCACCGCGCCGGAAGCCATGGTGGAGGGGGCGCTGGAAAAAGGACTGAAAGCGATCTGCATCACAGACCACATGGACTGGGATTATCCGTTCAGCGAGGAACTGGGGAAGGATGCTTTTTTGTTTGATGTGGATGCATATTTTCAAAAACTGACCAGGCTGCGGGAGCAGTATGCGGGGCGGATCGAGCTGCGCATCGGGATCGAGCTGGGGCTGCAGCCTCACGCAGGCGCGTTCTGCCGGGAACTCACGGACAAATACCCCTTTGATTTTGTGATCGGCTCGATTCATGTGGTGGACAAGAAGGATCCGTATTATCGGGAACTGTTCCCGGATCTTACGGACCGGGAGCTCTACCGTCTGGCTTTCGAGGAGACGCTGGAAAGCATCCGGCATACGGATGCATTTGACGTGCTGGGGCATATGGATTATATTGTGCGGTATGGAACTTATAAGACAAAGGAATATTCTTACGAGGCGTTTGCCCCCTGTCTGGATGCGGTTTTGAAGCGGCTCATTGAGATGGGGAAAGGGATTGAGCTGAATTCGGCGGGGCTGAAATACGGGCTTGGCTTCTGCCACCCACATCCGGATGTGCTCAGGCGCTACCGGGAGCTGGGCGGGGAGATCATCACCGTGGGGGCGGACGGGCATCAGCCGGAGCACATTGCCTATGCGTTCAGCAGGGCGGCCGAGGTCCTGCGGGAATGCGGATTTGAGTATTATACGGAATTTTTGGAGAGAAAGCCGGTTTTCCGAAAGCTGTAAGAGCGCACGGCTATAAAAAATAACTAAAGGATTTACGGGCAGGGTATAAGATTTACACAAACTTCCAGAAAAATAGATTTAGGACTTGAATTTTTGTTCCCCATTTAGTACAATATTTCTAGTTGATGAATCTTTAACAAACTGCGCCTGATTTAGGTTTGTTGGGAGTTCACCATAATAACTGTGTTACAGTTAACATTTTAAACTTTTAGGAGGAATTAATCATGGCAGTAAAAGTAGCGATTAATGGATTTGGACGTATCGGACGTCTTGCATTCAGACAGATGTTCGGAGCAGAAGGTTTTGAGATCGTAGCGATCAACGATCTGACATCCCCGAAGATGCTGGCTCACCTGTTGAAGTATGATTCAACACAGGGTAAGTATGAACTGGCAGATAAGGTGACTGCAGGTGAAGATTCTATCACAGTTGACGGCAAAGAGATCAAGATCTATGCGAAGGCAAGCGCAGCAGAGCTTCCCTGGGGAGAGATCGGCGTAGACGTTGTTCTGGAGTGTACAGGCTTCTATACGTCCAAGGCAAAAGCACAGGCTCACATTGATGCAGGTGCGAAGTATGTTATCATCTCAGCTCCGGCTGGAAATGACCTTCCGACTATCGTTTACAACGTAAACCATGACAAGCTGACAAAGGATGATCAGATCATCTCCGCAGCATCCTGTACAACAAACTGCCTTGCACCGATGGCAAAGGCTCTGAATGACCTTGCACCGATCAAGTCCGGTATCATGTGCACCATCCACGCTTACACAGGCGACCAGATGACACTTGACGGACCGCAGAGAAAAGGCGATTTGAGAAGATCCCGCGCGGCAGCAGTGAATATCGTTCCGAACAGCACAGGCGCTGCAAAGGCAATCGGACTGGTTATTCCGGAACTGAACGGAAAACTGATCGGAGCTGCTCAGCGTATCCCGACTCCGACCGGATCCACCACAATCCTGACAGCAGTAGTAGAAGGCAACGTAACTGTTGACCAGATCAACGACGCTATGAAGGCTGCTTCCAATGAGTCCTTCGGATACAACGTTGATGAGATCGTATCCAGCGATATCGTTGGTATGAGATTTGGTTCTCTGTTTGATTCTACTCAGACAATGGCTATGCCGCTTGACAACGGTACAACAGAAGTACAGGTTGTTTCATGGTATGACAATGAGAATTCTTACACAAGCCAGATGGTAAGAACGATCAAGCATTTTGGAACATTACTGTAGGACAGGCTTTCAGAGAAAACTGAATCCGTCAGATTTGATTCTGAAATAGACTCACGAAGGGGTTCGGTCTTATAATGGGACCGGCCCCCTTTTTTTACAATGTTTTTACAATGAAAACAGGGAGGCAATGACATGCTTAATAAAAAATCAGTAGACGATATTAATGTAAAGGGGAAAAAAGTCCTGGTAAGATGCGATTTCAACGTGCCGTTGATCGATGGGAAGATCACCGATGAGAACCGTCTCGTTGCGGCGCTTCCGACGATCAAGAAGCTGGTTGCGGACGGCGGAAGGATCATTCTCTGCTCCCACCTGGGCAAGCCGAAGGGAGAGCCGAAGCCGGAATTATCCCTGGCTCCTGTTGCAGCCAGATTATCCGAGCTGCTCGGCCAGGAAGTAAAATTCGCGGCAGATCCGGAAGTAGTGGGACCGAATGCTAAGGCAGCGGCAGAGGCTCTTTCGGACGGTGAGATCATTCTTCTGGAGAATACCCGTTACAGGATCGAAGAGACCAAGAACGGCGAAGCATTCAGCAAAGACCTGGCTTCCCTCTGCGATGTATTTGTAAACGACGCGTTCGGCACCGCTCACAGGGCGCACTGCTCCAACGTAGGCGTGACCCAGTTCGTGGATACGGCTGCGGTAGGCTATCTGATGCAGAAGGAGATTGATTTCCTTGGCAACGCAGTGAACAATCCGGAGCGTCCATTCGTGGCGATTCTGGGCGGAGCGAAGGTATCCAGCAAGATTTCTGTGATCGAAAACCTTTTAGAGAAGGTTGATACTCTGATCATCGGCGGCGGAATGTCCTACACATTCAGCAAGGCACAGGGCGGAAGCGTAGGAAAGTCTCTGTTAGAGGAAGATTACTGCCAGTACGCGCTGGACATGATCAAAAAGGCAGAGGATAAGGGCGTGAAGCTTCTTCTTCCGGTTGACAATGTGATCGCAGATGATTTCTCCAATGACGCAAATACAAAGATCGTTGCAAACGGTGAGATTCCGGACGGCTGGCAGGGACTTGACATCGGACCGGAGACTGCGAAGATCTATGCAGACGCAGTGAAGGAAGCAAAGACCGTTGTATGGAACGGACCGATGGGCGCATTTGAGATGCCCAAATTCGCGGCAGGAACCGAAGCAGTGGCAAAGGCACTGGCGGATACGGACGCTGTGACCATCATCGGCGGCGGAGATTCCGCAGCGGCAGTGAACCAGCTCGGCTACGGCGACAAGATGACCCACATCTCCACCGGCGGCGGCGCATCACTGGAATTCCTGGAAGGAAAAGAGTTACCGGGCGTTGCGGCGGCAAACAATAAATAAAGAAGAAGGAGACCATATCATGGCAAGAAAGAAAATTATCGCAGGCAACTGGAAAATGAACAAAACACCGAGCGAGGCTGTTGCTCTGGTGGAGGAACTGAAACCGTTGGTTGCAAATGAAGAAGTGGACGTTGTATTCTGTGTACCGGCGATCGACATCGTTCCGGTTGTGGAAGCTGCAAAAGGCACCAACATCCAGGTGGGTGCGGAGAATATGTACTTTGAGGAGAGCGGAGCATATACCGGAGAGATCTCCCCGAACATGCTGGTAGACGCAGGCGTGAAGTATGTGGTTCTCGGACATTCCGAGAGAAGAGAGTACTTCGGCGAGACCAACGAAGACGTGAACAAGAAGGTACTTAAGGCGTTTGAGCACGGTATTACACCGATCATGTGCTGCGGTGAGAGCCTGGAGCAGAGAGAGCAGGGTGTGACCATGGACTTCATCCGCCAGCAGGTGAAGGTTGGATTCCAGAACGTGACCGCAGATCAGGCAAAGACCGCAGTGATCGCTTATGAGCCGATCTGGGCGATCGGAACCGGCAAGACCGCGACCACAGAGCAGGCACAGGAAGTCTGCGCAGGAATCCGTGCATGCATCGCGGAAGTATATGATGACGCGACAGCAGAAGCAATCCGTATCCAGTACGGCGGATCTGTCAATGCTGCAACAGCAGCGGATCTGTTTGCACAGGCAGATATCGACGGCGGCCTGGTAGGCGGCGCTTCTTTGAAGGCTGACTTCGGCAAGATCGTGAATTACAAATAAGGACTGTGAATCGTAATGATTTCCCCCGTTTGAAACTAAGCGGGGGATTTTTTTGCTTTTCTATAGAAAAGATGTTTGCAAAAAACGGAAAAAGCATGTACAATAGATACTGGACTTTTAGGTGACAGAACTGTTACAATTTCAGTGTTTAAAAGGAGAAGGACAATGAGCAAAAAACCAACTGTATTAATGATTCTTGATGGTTATGGATTAAATGACAATACAAAAGGAAATGCCGTTGCACAGGGAAAGACCCCGGTCATGGACAAGCTGATGGCCGAGTATCCTTTTGTCAAGGGAAATGCAAGCGGCCTTGCAGTGGGGCTGCCGGACGGACAGATGGGCAATTCTGAGGTCGGGCATCTGAATATGGGCGCCGGCAGGATCGTATACCAGGATCTGACCAAGATCACAAAGGCGATCCAGGACGGGGACTTTTTTGAGAACAAGGCTCTTCTGGCAGCCTGCGAAAATGTAAAGGCGCATGACTCCTCGCTGCATATGTTCGGACTGGTTTCCGACGGAGGCGTGCACAGCCACAATGAACACATTTACGGACTGCTGGAGCTGGCGAAGAGGCAGGGCATCGAGAAGGTGTATGTACACTGCTTCCTGGACGGACGTGATACGCCTCCGGCATCCGGCAAGGAATACGTAGAACAGTTGGAAGAAAAGATGAAAGAGATCGGTGTGGGTGAGGTCGCAAGCGTGATGGGACGTTATTACGCGATGGACCGGGATAACCGCTGGGAGCGTGTGGAAAAAGCCTACAACGCGCTGGTAAAGGGAATCGGCGAGACTGCGGAGTCCGGACCGGCAGGAATCCAGGCTTCCTATGATGCGGACGCGACGGATGAATTTGTGCTTCCCACGGTTGTGATGAAGAACGGAGCTCCGGTGGCTACGATCCAGGACAATGACTCCATCATCTTTTACAATTTCCGTCCGGACCGTGCAAGAGAGATCACAAGAACCTTCTGTGATGACAATTTCGGCGGCTTTGACAGAGGTCCGCGCATCAAGACGACCTATGTTTGCTTCACGGAATATGATGTGACGATCGAGAACAAGCTGGTTGCTTTTGCAAAGGAAGAGATCACCAATACATTCGGACAGTTCCTTGCAAAGAACGGCCTGAAGCAGGCGCGTCTGGCAGAGACGGAAAAGTACGCTCATGTTACCTTCTTCTTCAACGGCGGCGTAGAAGAGCCCAATGAAGGCGAGGATCGGATACTTGTAAAGTCCCCCAAGGTTGCCACCTATGACCTGAAGCCGGAGATGAGCGCATATGAAGTATGCGACAAGCTGGTGGAGGCGATCAAGTCCGGAACCTATGACGTGATCATCATCAACTTTGCCAATCCGGATATGGTAGGACACACCGGCGTGGAAGCGGCGGCGATTCAGGCTATCGAAGCGGTGGACAAATGCGTGGGCAGAGCGGTGGACGCAGTGAAGGAAGTGAACGGACAGATGTTCATCTGCGCAGACCACGGCAATGCGGAGCAGCTGATCGACGAGGAGAACGGAGAGCCATTTACCGCTCATACGACCAATCCAGTGCCCTTTATCCTGGTCAATGCAGACCCGGCTTATCAGCTTCGGGAGGGCGGATGCCTGGCGGATATCGCGCCGACCCTGATCGAGCTGATGGGACTGGAGCAGCCGGCGGAGATGACAGGAAAGTCACTTTTGATCAAATGATAATCCGATAAGATAAAAACTGGCAGTGTTTTTGTTTTTTCAAGACACTGCCAGAGTGCGTATAGAAAGGAAGAAAGAACATGAGGAACCTGACAGAGATCAGATGGCACGGCCGGGGCGGCCAGGGTGCCAAGACGGCGGCGCTTTTGCTGGCGGATGTCGCATTCCAGACAGGAAAGTATGTCCAGGGATTTCCGGAATACGGCCCGGAGCGTATGGGCGCGCCCATTACCGCATATAACCGGATCAGCGACCAGGTGATCCGGGTGCATTCCAATATCTATGATCCCCAGTATGTGGTGGTTGTGGATGAATCCCTTCTCGAGGCTGTGGATGTGACCTCCGGACTGAAAAAGGACGGGGCAATCCTGGTGAATACCCAGCGCACGAAGGAAGAGATCATTCCCCATCTGAAAGGATACGAGGGGGAGGTCTATATCATTGACGCCCACAAGGTATCCATGGCGACGATGGGAAGATATTTCCCCAATACGCCCATGCTGGCGGCCATTGTGAAGGTGGCGGGGATCATGGAGGAAGAGACCTTTTTAAAAGAGATGAAAGCGTCCTTTTCCCACAAATTTGCCGGAAAGCCGGAAGTGATCGAGGGCAACATGGCGGCGTTGAAGATGGCGCTTAAGGAGGTGCGGTGATGGCGGCAGATATCAGTAAATTAGGTGTGAAAGCGGGATGGAAGGACCTGACGGAAGGCATGGTGATTGCGGGAGCCGGCACATCCAGGGAGTTCAATACCGGTGAGTGGTCTACGGACAAGCCGGAGTTTATCGAGGAAAAATGCAAACAATGTCTGCTGTGTGTTCCGGTCTGTCCGGACAGCTGCATCCCGGTTGCGGATTATAAGCGGGGGGCATTTGACTATGAGCACTGCAAGGGCTGCGGGATCTGTGTGAAGGCATGTCCCTTCGGCGCGATCACGATGGAAGGGGTGAACTGACATGGCAAAGAGAGACCGTTTATCAGGAAATGAGGCAGTGGCGATCGCGCTGCGCCAGATCAACCCGGATGTATTTCCGGCGTTTCCCATCACACCGTCCACGGAGATCCCCCAGTATTTTGCTTCCTTTGTGGCAAACGGACAGGTGGATACAGAGTTCATTCCGGTGGAGAGCGAGCACAGTTCCATGAGCGCGGCGATCGGTGCCTCAGCGGCGGGCGCAAGGAGCCTGACAGCCACCTCCTCCTGCGGACTGGCCTACATGTGGGAGGAATTATATATTGCGGCGTCCAACCGCCTGCCTCTGGCACTGGCGCTGGTGAACCGCGCCCTGTCGGGTCCCATCAACATCAACTGCGACCATTCGGACAGCATGGGCGCGCGGGATTCGGGATGGATCCAGCTGTATGCGGAGAACAACCAGGAGGCTTATGACAATATGGTGCAGGCGTACCGGATCTCCGAGCATCCGGATGTCAGGCTGCCCATCATGATCTGCCAGGACGGATTTATTACCAGCCACGCGGTGGAAAATATGGAATTGCTGGAGGACGAAGAGGTACGGAGCTTTGTAGGAGAGTATGAGCCGGAAAACTATCTGCTGAATCCGGACTGCCCCATGGCAGTAGGCCCTTATTCCATTACGGATTATTATATGGAAGCAAAACGGAACCAGGCCGAGGGCATGAAGCATGTAAGCCGGGTGGTGCTGGAGACGGCGAAGGAATTTGCCGCATTGTCCGGCAGGAATTACGGACTGTTTGAAGAATATTGTATGGAAGACGCCGAGCTGGCCGTAGTGATGATCGGGTCCGCGGCAGGCACCACCAAGGATGCTATCGACGGACTGCGGGCAAAGGGCGAGAAGGTGGGACTGGTGAAGATCCGGATGTACCGCCCCTTCCCGGCGGAGGAGATCGCGCAGGCTTTATCCGGGGTGAAGGCCGTTGCGGTCATGGACCGGGCGGAAGGCTATACGAATCACGGAGGACCGCTGGGCGCGGATGTGATGGCAGCATTGTTCCGTGCACGTTCTCAGGCTCTGGCAGTGAATTATATCTACGGACTGGGAGGACGGGACGTGCGCGTGGAAGATATGGAGCATATTTTTGCAGCCCTGAAACAGATTGCAGAAGACGGCGATGCAGGGGAAACCTATCGCTATCTGGGAATTCGAGAATAGGGGGGACAGGATATGAGCTACAATTTTAAAGAAACCATGAACAAGCCGGAGCGTCTGGCTCCCGGACATCGGATGTGCGCGGGATGCGGCGGGACCATTGCGGTGCGCAATGTCCTGCGTGGGCTCCATGAAGGAGATAAGGCTGTGATCGGCAATGCCACCGGCTGTCTGGAGGTCTCAACATTTACCTATCCTTATACGGCATGGGAGGACAGCTACATCCACAATGCTTTTGAAAACGCGGGTGCGACCTTGAGCGGCGTGGAAGGCGCTTATAAGGCATTGAAGAGAAAAGGGAAGCTGGATGCGACGTACAAGTTCATCACCTTCGGAGGAGACGGCGGAACCTATGACATCGGTTTCCAGTCACTGTCCGGCGCCATGGAACGGAATCACGACATGGTGTATGTGTGCTATGACAACGGTGCTTACATGAACACCGGGATCCAGCGTTCCTCCGCGACCCCCATGTATGCGGATACGACGACCACACCGGTAGGCACGAAGAGCAACGGAAAGCCCCAGAACCGGAAGGATCTTGCGGCGATCATCGCAAGCCATGACATCCCCTACGTGGCACAGACCACATTTGTACAGAACTTTAAGGACCTCCACATCAAGTCGGAGAAGGCGATCTATACGCCGGGCGCGGCATTTTTAAATATCATGGCGCCCTGTCCGCGCGGATGGAGATACAACACGCCGGATATCATGGAGATCTGCAAATTGGGAGTGGAGACCTGCTACTGGCCGCTGTTCGAGGTCGTGGAAGGAAAATGGATCCTCAACTACGAGCCCAAGAAGAAGCTTCCGATCGAGGACTTCCTGGTAAAGCAGGGGCGGTTCAAGCATCTGTTTAAGAAAGAAAACGAGCACCTGATCGGGGAGTTCCAGAAGGAAGTGGACCGGAGATGGGACGAGCTGGTATGGAAGTGTTCCCGGTAGCGGCAAAGCAGGGATCCTGCGCAGGAAGTCTGTGGGGGACAACGGAGGGCAATGTACACCCGGGGCATCTCATTTCGGCGAAGTGTCACAAGGCTTAAGGAGGAGATAGGATAGATGAGCAGACAGTATGAAAAGGTAAAAGCATGTTATGAATATTGCAGGACAGTTACGGATTTTCAGCCCAGGGTGGGCCTGATCCTGGGCTCCGGGCTGGGCAATTATGCCAGGAATATGAAGGTGGAGTGTGAGATCCCATATGGGGATATCCCGGATTTTCCGGTCTCCACGGTGGCAGGCCATGATGGAAGATTCCTGTTTGGAATGATCGGCGATGTTCCGGCAGTGGTGATGAAGGGACGGGTCCATTTTTACGAAGGATATACGCTCCAGGAGGTGGTGCTGCCAATCCGGGTGATGAAGCTTTTGGGGATCGAGGTTCTGTTTTTGACCAATGCGTCCGGCGGGATCAACCGGAATTTCCAGGTGGGAGATTTCATGATGATCACGGATCAGATCTCCAATTTTGTTCCCTCTCCCCTGATCGGGGAAAATGTTTCGGAGCTGGGGCTTCGATTCCCGGATATGTCCAATATCTATGACCCGGAGCTTCAGGAGCTGATCCGGAAGACTTCCAAAGAAGAGGGGATCCCCATCCGGGAAGGAGTCTATGTGCAGACCACCGGGCCGAATTACGAAAGTCCGGCAGAGATCCGCATGTTCGCGGCGCTGGGCGCGGATGCGGTGGGTATGAGCACGGCAGGCGAGGCGCTGGCGGCACGGCACGCGGACATCCGGGTGTGCGGCATTTCCTGCGTATCCAATATGGCAAGCGGGATCTCCAAGGAGAAGCTAAAGCATGAGGATGTGCAGATTGCGGCGGATAAACGGGCAGAGGATTTTGAGCGTCTGGTGACCCAGATCATCAGGAAGCTGTGAAAGTGAGGAAAAAGGGAATCCATGAACACAAGAATTTATAATGTAAGAATACTGACCATGGAAGAAGGGAAAGATATCTTTCAGGGAGAGGTATGGATCCAGGATGATACCATCACCTACGCGGGTTCTGAGCGTAAGGACGGAAAGGTATGGGACAGGGAGATCGACGGACAGGGCAATCTGCTGATGCCGGGCTTCAAGAACGCCCATACCCATTCGGCCATGACCTTCCTGCGTTCCCATGCGGATGACTTAAAGCTGGATGAATGGCTGTATAACAAGGTGTTTCCGGCGGAAGGGAAGCTCACAGGCGAAAGCCTCTACTGGTTCACCAAGCTGGCATTCATGGAATACCTGACCAGCGGGATCACGACGGCATACGATATGTATTTCTACGTGGACGACGGGGCGCGGGCGGCAAAGGACACCGGGTTCCGGTATGTGTTCTGTGACAGCATCAATAATTTCGGCGGCACCGTGGACCAGGTGGAAAAGGACTACCTGCGGCTGAATATCGATCCGGCACGGCAGATCAGCCATCGGATCGGTTTCCATGCGGAGTATACCACCAGCAGGGAGCTGATGGAAGGGATCGCGGCACTGGCGGAACGGTATCAGGCTCCGGTTTCTGTACACTGCTCCGAGACACGCAAGGAAGTCGAAGAGTGCCGCAAGCGTTCAGGCATGTCTCCGGTTGCCTATATGGACTCCCTTGGGCTGTTCCGATACGGCGGCACGCTGTTCCACTGTGTACACATGGATGAGACCGATTATGAGATCATCAAGAAACGGGGTATTTATGTGGTCACCAATCCGGCGTCCAATCTGAAGCTGGCAAGCGGGATCGCGCCCATTAAGCGGTATCTGGAGATGGGGATCCCGGTAGCTATCGGAACGGATGGGGCAGCCAGCAACAACTGTCTGGATATGTTCCGGGAGATGTTTTTGGTGACCGGGCTGCAGAAGGCGGTCTGCGACGATCCCGAGGCGGTTCCGGCAAGGGAAGTGCTGAAAATGGCAACGGTGAACGGGGCTTATGCCTGTGGACTGCCGGAGTGCGACAGCATTGCGACGGGCAAAAAGGCGGACCTGATCCTGATCGACTTAAACCAGCCCAATATGCAGCCCATCCGCAACCTGGACAAAAACCTGGTGTACAGCGGGAGCAAGTCGAATGTGAAGATGACGATGATCGGCGGGAAGGTGCTGTATCAGGACGGGGAATTCTATCTGGATTCTTCCAAAGAAGAGATTTTTGCAAAAGCCAATGAATATGCGGAGAAGATATTCGCAATGTAAAAGATCCGGACTGCAATCGGAAATCAGCCTTATCCTGTTGCAGTGGTTGATTGGAACTGTTATAAAATGAAAGAGGACTGGTATCATGAAGGCAGCGGTATTTACGGTCAGTACAAGGGCATACAAGGCAAAGCAGGAGAGCGCCGCGGGAACAGCGGTGAAGCGTGTCGTGGAACAGGTGGGATTTGATGTCAAGGCAGGGGTGCTGCCGGAGGACCGGACTGTGGTGGAAGCAGTCTTAAGACAGCTGGCGGATACCGGCTCGGTGCAGCTGATCCTGACGGTAGGGTCTACAGGCGTCCTGAAAAAGAACTGCGCGCCGGATGCTCTGACAGATGCGGCGGAACGCCTGCTTCCGGGGATTCCGGAGGCCATCCGGGCATACAGTATCCGGTATTCAAAAAAAATCATACTGGACCGGTCGGCAGCCGGCATCCGCAACCGGACGGTCATGGTGAACCTTCCAGACAGCGCGAAGCTGGCAAAGGAAGGGATCGAATTTATCCTGCCGGAGCTGGTGCGGGCGGTGGAGATGCTGAATGTCTGAGAAATCTCAGCTTTACTGGCCGAATGCTTTGCAACAGGGCGCAAGGCGCCGTGAAAGAAGATTACTCTTTACAGTTCTTTAGGCAAGGAGTGAGGTTATCGTATGATCAAAGTGCTATATATCAAGCATAGTGGATTTCAGGTGGAACTGGAGGATGCGTATTTCCTGTTTGACTACTACCGCGGTGAGCTGCCGGAGCTGGATCCGGGAAAAAAGTTTTTCATTTTTTCAAGCCATGCGCACCAGGATCACTATCAGAGAAGGATATTTGAATTTCAGGAGAAGATGCCCCATACCTTTTACATTTTATCAAAAGATATCAAAAGGGATGCATTGAAGCATGGGGGCCGGGAAGAAAATATATGGTTCGTAAAGCCGGAGGAAGAGCTGGATGTGCAGGGATGCCGGATCCGGACCCTGTGCTCTACGGATGAGGGCGTCGCTTTTCTGGTTCAATATCAGGGGAAGGTCCTTTATCATGCAGGGGATCTGAATGCATGGTACTGGGATGAAGAGGGCGAAGACTATGTGAAGATGATGCGCCGGAGCTATGAGCGGGAGATTCAAAAGATCGGCGGTGAGACCATCGATGCGGCATTTGTTCCCGTAGACCCCAGGCTGGAAGGGCAGTATGCAGAAGGGCTGGATTTCTTTATGCAGCATACCCGGACCAAATGCGTGTTTCCCATGCATTTCTGGAATGACTACGGAATTTTTGAACGGCTTAAGAAAGAGGCATGTACGGCAGAATACAGGGAGCGGATCATGGAGATCCGGGAGCCGGGGCAGACCTTTCTATTGCCGTGAAGCAGTCAGACTTTGCTATGCTGCAATGTTTGTTATTTGCCCCTGCTAGTGCCATATTTCGCAAAATGAACTACAGTACACTAGTACAGCATTGCGTATATAATGGTGAATAATGTGTCTGATATTTTTGTCAGGACAAGGCGGAGGAAAGAGGCGATGCGGTGGCATCGTTGATTGACGACAACGCAGTGCTGGCAGAAATAGCAGGTGCAGAATTCACCGTTAATTACGCAATGCTGTACTAGTACAGCATTGCGTAATTAACGGTGAATTCTGTACCTGCTATTTCTGCCAGTTCTGCGTTGTCGTCAATCAACGATGCCACCGCATCGCCTCTTTCCTCCGCCTTGTCCTGACAAAAATATCAGGCACA
>CAJTGD010000038.1 GCA_910575475.1 Lachnospiraceae bacterium
TGTGACCGGCATTCATTATCGTTTGTGCCGGAGCGCATACCAAAGAAAATCTAGGAGGAAAGCCGGGCTGCGATCCGGCATAATCACAAATATGAATGTATTCTTGCTTTTGATACAGCTGCCGATTTTTTAGGTCTGACAAATGGCGGATACCGTTCTGCCGCTCAGATATTTGTTACGAAAAAGCAAAATATAGAAGGCACAGAGCAGATAAAAATTGATTCTTTCGAACAGATTGAATGTCAGGAATATCATGGGCTTCTTTGCACTACTGTTAATCAGACAATCATTAATTTACTTGAGCAAGATGGAGATGAGCAGGTCATTGCGGAAAGCCTGGCAAATTATTATGAAGAAAACGGGCAATCCTTCGAAGCTTTAGAAATACCAGAGCATCTAAAGATTCGATTTAAAAAGTACAGCGAATGGAGATATTTAAAGTAAAAATGAATTGCTTAAATCAGGAAATTTTATATTATTTTGAGAAAGATCGTTTTCGCATTTTCACGGTATTAACGATCTTTCTCTTTGCTCAACTTTTGATCTGTTGGCAGCCAAATTATACTGCACCCATTCCTTATCAGCCTCTTTCCATCATTTCCTTTATCGAATCTGGATCGATTTTTCCCTCCATTGGGCCGAATGCCGCCGCATTGAGCGCCCCTGCTGCCGCTCCCATCTGTGCGGCTTCCTTCACACTCTTTCCCTGGACAAGCCCCGCAAGAAATGCCCCGTCAAAGCAGTCCCCCGCTCCGGTCGCGTCTGCCTGTTCCACCTGATAAATGCCCACCTCTTCCACACTGCCTCGCTGATAGATCCGGCTTCCCTTTGATCCATTTTTCAGTACCAAAATCTCCATCCGCGGGTATGTAAAGCAGGTCTTTACCGCCTCCTCCACATTCTCCTTTCCGGTGATCAGCAACAGTTCCTCGACTCCCGGCAGAAAGATGCTGGTATGCTCCATCACCTCCCGGATCACCTCATGGATCGACGCATCCGTAAAAAGCTCCTTTCGGATATTCGGGTCAAAGGAGATTTTCGATCCCTCTCCGTCAAGCATACGCATGGCCTTCAGGATTTCCCGGGCAAATACCGGGCTTGACATCAGGGAGCATCCCATGATATGCATATACCTCACGCCTTCAAATTCTCCCTGCCCCGGAGCCTTCGCCTCTACAGCCGGTGTATTTCCCATATGGAAAATGAATTTCCGGGAACCGTCACTAAAATAAGTGACAAAAGCGCAGCCCGTAGCCCGCTCTTTACTTTCGATCACATGGCTGACATCCACACCGTCTTTTCTCAGTCGCTCCAAAATGCATTTTCCAAACTCATCCTTTCCCACACCGCCGATGATCGCCGTCCTGCAGCCGAGCCGTGCAGCAACGTCAATGCAGATGGCCGGTGCGCCGCTGGGATAGGGACCCCGAAATGTTCCGGCCTGGTCAAGCGGTACGTCCTCCTGCTCCCGCATGATCTCAACGAGCATCTCTCCCATAGTTAAAATCTCCGTCATATACTTCCCTTCTTTCCTCTAAGTGCAACCTTGATCACATGGTTTTTCCGCTTTTCAAATCATTTACCTCTCCAACCTCGATCACATGCCCGTCCGGATCATAAATCCTGACCACCCGCTTTCCCCATTCATATTCTGTAAGCGGGGTCAGATAACGGACCGGCTTCGGATAATGCTCCAGCTTTTCCAGAAAATGATCCAGATTATTTTCTTCAAAGTACAGTTCCGCATCGCCGTCCCCCCGGACAGATCGTTTTCCGATCAGGTTGTCCCAGATCTTCCTCTCCTGGAGGACCAGCCCCTCCGTCAGGATTACATTGCCTTCAAAACGCACCGCAGTATCCAGACCGAAAAGATTGTGGTAGAATTCTATAGACCGGTCAATATCATCCACAACAAGTAAAATATTTTTCAATTTCATCACGCTTCCCCCTAACTTTATGCAGCTAATCCGTACAGTAAAGCACATGCTCAGTACAGTTTCTAAGCCTTCTTACACTTTTTTGCTGTCAGGTCATAGCTGTTTCCGATCATGATCCGGATCTCTTTATCCGGAATGCTTCCATCCAGAATGATCGAGTTCCAATAGGTCTTGTTCAGATGGTATGCCGGAATGACCGACTCAAACGCGTTCCGCCAGAATGAGGTCCATTCCGGGTCGCATTTTACATTGACCCATATATGCCCGTCCTTTTCGAAGATCCAGGCAAATACTTTTTTATTTTCCTGATGCCGCATCACACACCAGTTGGGATCATGAAACGGATAATCCTCATATGCTCCCGGATATTTTAAACACAGATCTATGATCTCCTGCCTCTCTGTCAGCATCCTTCCCGACCTCCCTCCGCAAACACCTTCATGGACGCCTCTTCCTCAAACTGCCTGGAATACAGCTCATAATAATACCCTCTTTCCTCCAGCAGCTCCCGGTGCGTCCCCCGCTCGATGATCTTCCCATCCTTCACCACAAGGATCAGGTCCGCCTGCCGGATCGTTGACAATCTGTGCGCAATGATAAACGACGTGTGCCCTTTCAGAAGCTTTCCGGTGGCCTGCTGGATGAGCTGCTCGGTCTGGGTGTCAATGGAGGATGTCGCCTCATCCAGCACGAAGATGGCCGGATCCGCAAGGATTGCCCTTGCGAAAGATATGAGCTGCTTTTCCCCGGTGGAAAGCTTCCCGCCGCCCTCTCCCACATCGCTTTCATAGCCTTTTTCCAGCTTCATCACAACCTGGTCTGCCGACACGCTTCTGGCTGCCTCCTCAATCTCCGCGTCCGTAGCCGAAAGCCTGCCGTACCGGATATTTTCCCGGACGGTTCCGGAGAACAGATGGGGATTCTGCAGCACATATCCGATCTGGCTGTGGAGCCAGAGCTGGGAACGCTCCCGATAATCTACCCCGTCGATTAGGATCCGCCCTGAGGTCGGCTCAAAAAAACGCCCCATCAGATTGACCAGCGTGGATTTCCCCGCGCCCGTCTCTCCTACAATCGCCACATTCATCCCGGCGGGCACATGAAGGTTGAAGCGCTCCAGCACATATTCCTTTCCATCCGGATACATAAAGGAGACATCCTCGAACACAATATCGCCTTTGATCCGTTCCCAGTTCTCCTGCTTCGGTGAAAATGCGTCTCCATATTTTTGGATCACATCCGCCCGGTCTACTACATTCGGCTTCTGCTCCAGCAGATCCGTCACCCGCTCAATATTCGCCTGACAGGAGATCAGATCCGCCAAAAGCCTTGCCAGCTGCTGGATCGGCTCAAAAATAATGACTGCATAGGAAATAAATACGGACAGCGTTCCCAGCCGCATGATCTCTTCCTGTACCATTACGCCGCCCCGCGCCAAGACCACTGCCGCCGCCACGGAGCTGAACAGCAGGATTGCCGGAATATAAACTGCGTTCAGCTTCGCGGATCGCCCCGCTGCCCGCTGCATTTCCAGCGTATGCTGAAAAAACGCGTCCTCATTTTCCTTTTCAATCCCCATGCTTTTTGACGTCCTGACTCCGGTGATCCCTTCATTGTACGCACTGGTGATCTGGGCGTTGATCTTCCTCACCTTCCGGTTCCAATGCAGGATCTTATTCTGGAAATACACCGTCAGAACCGCGATACACGGCACGATAAGCAGGATCACCACAGCCAGCCGGACGTTCAGCAGGAACATGATCGTAAACACGCTGACCACATAGAGCAGCGCCCAGAACATATCCACCAGCCCCCATGCAACGATAGAGGCGATCCGCAGCGTATCGCTCATGACGCGGGCATGGATATAGCCTACCGGCGTTGTATTGTAATAGGAAAAGGATAAGGTCTGCAGGTGCTCAAACTGTGCCCATTTCAGATCCCTTCCCAGATTCATCTCAATGATGATCGCCGCATGGACTGAGATATAGACCGCGATCGTCTGCAGTACGATCACCAGACCGTAAAGCAGCGCAAAATGCCCCAATCCGTCCAGGCTGCCGGGCGTAATGAAGCGGTCGATGGCATAGCTCTGGAAGAGCGGCACGACCACATCTACGCCGGCCAGGAAAATATTCAGTATAAAGGAGATTGCAAAATACTTTTTATATGGGCGGAAAAATGGAAGCATCTTCATCCATGTCCGAAAGCTGAATGGTTTTTGATACTCCTGCTCTTCATATGCCGCCATCTTCCGCACCTCCTCCCAGCCATTGCGGATGGTTCTTTTCCTCTGACCCATGCCGCCTGTGCAAAGCTGTATCTGCATCCGTCTCCGCTCTCATCTGCTCCCGGTCGTCCTGGCTCATCTGGATCTCGTAGATCCTGCGGTAGATCCCCTGCTTTCCGATCAGCTCATAATGCGTTCCCATTTCTTCCGCCCGTCCCTGGTTCAGCACCAGGATCTGATCCGCCCCCATGAGAGTTGTGATCCGGTGGGAGATCAGGATGACCGTTGCCTGTTCCATCTCGTCGCTGAGAGCTTTTCGGATCAGAGAATCCGTCTCCGAGTCCACTGCCGAAAGCGAATCGTCAAACACCAGGATCGGCGCCTTCTCAAGCAGCATCCTGGCAATCGCCACACGCTGCCTCTGCCCTCCGGAAAGCGTCACTCCCCGCTCCCCGACCAGGGTATCATAGCCGTCTGGAAAGCTCATGATCGACTCGTCCACACAGGCGATCTTCGCCGCACGGCGGATTTCCTCCATGGAAGCATCCGGCGCGCAGGCCGCAATATTTTCCCGGATTGTCCTGGAATACAGGAAAGGCTCCTGCAATACCATCCCCACATACTTCCGAAGCTGTTCCAGCGGGATCTCCCTGATGTCCTTTCCGCCGATGCAGATCCTGCCCTGCCCGTCCTCCAGCTCATAAAGACGGGTTAAAAGCTGCACGATGGTAGACTTTCCGCTTCCGGTCCCTCCAAGGATCCCGAAGGTATGCCCCTGCGGAATGGAAAAATGCACATCCGACAAGACTTCCTTCCCGGATTCATACGCAAAATTCACATGCTCAAACCGAATATCAAAGGCATTTTCTGATTCCTGTGCCTGCACACAGGCATTTCTATCTTCTTCCTTTCTGCCTGAACATGTATACGCCTCTTCTTCCGCCCGTATGATATAATCCACACGCTCAAATGATACGCCGGCCTTGCTCATATCTGAGAGGATCCTCCCAAGCCCACGGATCGGCCACACCAGCGTCGTATTATAGGATGCAAAGGCGATGAACTCTCCTACGGAAATCGTTCCGTGTACCGCCTCGATGGTTCCAAGGACGATCACCGCGACCACCTGGAAGCCCGTGATCAGATCTCCCACGCCCCAGTACAGGCCGGATAATGTCCCCAGCCGGATCCAGAGTTTCGCAAAAATATCATTCTTTTCACGGAAACGGTCCATCTCGAACTTTTCCCTGCCAAAGGCACGGACCACCCGCACACCAGTCGCATTTTCCTGGACCACCGTTGACAGTTCCCCCTCCGCCTCGTCCGCATCCACAAATCGTCTGGCGATCAGGCGGTAAAACACAGCGGAGTACAATACCACCACAGGCACAAAGGCCAGAACCACCAGCGATAATTTCACATTCATGTACAGCATCATGACAAAAGAGGTCACCACCAGGAACACGGTACGGAACACCTCCAAAAGCTGAGTGACCACAAAGTTGCGGATGACCTCTACATCCGAAGTACACCGCTGGATGATATCACCGGTCTGGTTCTGGTCATGCCACTCCATCGGCAGCTTCTGCACATGGACAAACAGGGCGTCTCTTATATTTTTTGCAAAATTCTCCCCTGCCATGGCTGTATTGGACCGGCAAATGTACTGCGAGATCCCGGATAACACCGCCACTGCGATGAGCAAAAGCGACAGGATCCAGAGATGATCGGCCAGGTATCCATATTGATCGCTGCCCAGAACCGAGTCGATGCTGAACCGGAAGATCTGGGGTGTCAGCGCATTTAAAACCGTAGTCGCCAGAGACGCGGCAACCGCGGCAGCAAAGTACCCCTTCGATCCGTCAAAAAAACGGCGAACCAGATTTCGTTTTCTGTATTTTGAGTCTATGTATTCCACGAGATTGCCCCTCTTCTGCTTCTGATTTGTTAAAAACATTTATGTTGAAAAAGTAAGGCATATCAGATAAAGCTCCTGATATGCCTTATTTTTATTTATAATATTTTCTCAGTAATTCCAGCACTTCACTTTGCTTCAAATTTGTGACTTCTTTTTTAGCGTATACGGCTAACATATAAATCTATTCATCGTTTTTAATTGCATAATATATCATCCTGAAACCGTTTTTAGGACTTCTGTTTGCATCAATATTAGCAACCATTACTTTAAATACATCCCGCCAAGAAGACTGAGCTGAATGGCTGTTACGAACCTTTTTCATCTCCTGCAGCTCCTGCAGGGAAGCTTCCAATTCGGATAGGAAAATCTTTTCGTTATACTCTACTGTCTCTGCCATACTATCAACCTCCTTATCTTCTTCCTCTGTTTTATTAACCATAGTATACCACTCCCGTCAATCAAAATCAATAACCAGCAGGGGGTTAAATTGTAACATATTATTCCATCAGGTCGATCACTGACACCGGGCAGCTGTCCCTTGCCTCTTCCGCCGCTTCTTTTGTCTCTTCCGTAACATCCGCATAAGCTTCCGCCACATCTTCCTCATTAAACCGAAATACCTCCGGGCAGGTGGAAACGCATGCTCCGCAAGAAATACACCCTTCATTTACCTTTGCTTTCATAAATCTTCCTCCTGGGACTTTTTTCAGCTGTGCGGCTGGATGCTCCAGAGATCATCCAACCGCACAGCTATTTTTTTCATAGGCTGTTTTGCACGGCCTTTTCTTAGTATTCCCGGAAAATTTATGCTTATGCACGCTCTTTCTTCATACAGCAGTGCTTATACTTTTTCCCGCTCCCGCAGGGACAGGGATCATTTCTCCCGATCTTTTTCCCGCTTCTCACGAAGGGCTTCTCACCGTCATTCTGATGGATCACAGTTCCCATGGCTTTCTTCTTTTCATCCGGATATTTTTCAAAATATTTCCCACCGCTCACGTATTTCGCAAGGCGGGTATATTGTTTCAGCAGGCTGCTTTTCAGATATCCCAGGTTCTTTCCATTTTGAAGCTGTTCCGCGAATTCCCGGATCTTTTTGTAATACAGTGGATATTCCTCTTTCAAAATCTCCAGCTGCGGCAGCACCTCCTGCCGTTCCTCGATCATACATAATTTCAGATCCAGCAGCGCGTATGAGCGGATATCCATCGGCTCATCATCCATCTGAAAGAATACCTGCATTCCATGCTGCACGGTTTCTGTCAGACGCTCATCTGCCCAGATGCGGTGATCCATATATTGCTCCTGCGCTATGGCAAACATAGCCTGATCCTTTTCTGACACGCATACCTTTTCTACTGCCGAAAAAAAATCCCGGATCAGCTCATGGGAGGACCCGCACAGCTCCAGATTCATGCTTATGACCGTGCAGAATCCCAGCACAGTTTTCAGATGATCCGGTATATAAATGGAATACTGACGGATAAACTGGCTGCATTCCGGCAGCATGCCGCTGAAATCCGCTCCCTTTCTGCAGGACATCATCAATATTCCGCAATATGCGCTCAGCACATCCTCGATCTCTTCCCTTTTCCAGCGTCGATCCTTTCTGGCCAGCTCTGTCAGCACCTGGATCCCACGGTCATATTGCTCGTAATTATCACAGGATGCGGAAAAATCCAGTAAGAACCCGTTGTCCCGGCAGCCCAGTTCATAAGCCTTTTCATAAGCCATATAGGCCTTCCGGGTATAGCTCCGCTCATCATAGGAAATGGCAAGCTCTCTCCAAAACCATTTGTTTTCCGGCTCCCGTTTTACAAGCTCTTCGCAGCTTTTCACAGACTTTCCGGAATTGCCCGCGCAGCGCTGGGCAAGCGCCAGATGATATAAAAACTGGATTTCCTCCGGGAACCGCTTCCATGCTTCCTCGCAGACATCCCGCGCTCTGTGCGGATCCCGCGCGTTCCGGTATTTCCAATACAAGTCCAGAAATTTTTCCGCCAGTGGATCCGAGGGTCTGGGAAACATGGGTCCCTGGCCTTCCGTCTGTCCCTTCAAGCGCTCATACGCTTCCCGGATCTCCCGGAATTTTTCCGGCGATTCCTCCGGAGAATATTTTCTGACCAGGGAAAAATACGCTTTTTTTATTTCCTTCTGGGATGCTCCCTGTTCCAATCCCAGTGTCCTGTAATCATCCATTTCCTCACTCCAGCTCTTCCAGCATATCCAGAATATCCTCCTCCAGCTCCGCCGCCCGATCCTCATCCTCCTCGATCAATGCAAGCTTCAGGTCATACAGGCAGCCCTCCAGATCTTCTCTGTACATCGGCATGCTCTGGACCGTCTCACTTTTCAGCCTGCGCTCGGCCCTGCGGATCACCGTCCGGAATTCCTTTGCAAGAGAGGATTCCTTCCATTTGGTGACATCTGTCGCCGCTTCCGTAAAGAACTCCTCCTCGTATGCCATCATGTTGATCTCAACCGATGCCTCCTCGCCTGAGCTCGGGATCCGCGCGCTGACCTCCAGCATCCCGTTCAGGTTGTAGGAAAATTCCACTTCGATCTGCTCTTCCCCCGCGTCCCGCATGGGGATGCCTGAGACAATGAACTCTCCCAGGAAATGATTCAGCCGCACGTCATCGTGTTCCCCCTGGTAAACCTCTATTTTCGCGGAAGTCTGATTATCGTAGCTTGTATAGTAGATCCCCTTTCTGACAACAGGGATGGTCACATTTCTCGGGATCACAATGCTCATATAATGGGATTCATCCTCGTACAGCGTCCGGATTCCCAGCGTATACGGGTTCACGTCCGTCATGATGATGCCCTCTTCCCGGCTCAATGCTCCCTGGATGATGCCGGCCTGGATCGCCGCCCCTTCCGCCACCGCGTAATCCGGGTTCACTGCTTTTGACGGCTCCTTCTGCAGATAGGCTTCAATATCTCTGCGGACCATCGGCATCCGGGTGGAGCCGCCTACCAGCAGGATCCGGTCAATGTCCGAAGCCAGCACTCCGCTGTCCGCCAGGACCACGTCAATGGGCGCGTGGGTTCGCTCCACCAGCTCCCGGGTCATTTCCTCAAACTGTTCCAGTGTTACGGTCTCCTCCAGGGCCAATGGTTTTCCGCTCTTTTCCGCGATAAACGGGATGATGATCTGGCAGGAATCCCGGGTGCTCAATTCCTTTTTGCACCATTCGGCCTGTTCCTTCAGCTTGACCATGGCCGCCGCGTCTTTGCTCAGGTCTTTTCCGTGTTTCTTCCGGAACTGAGATAAAAGCCACTGGATCAGACATTCGTCGAAATCCTTTCCTCCCAGCCGATTGTCGCCGCTGCTGGCTTTCACTTCCACTACGCCGCCGAACATTTCCAGGAGGGTCACATCAAAGGTCCCGCCGCCCAGGTCATAGACCAGGATGTGGCTTTCCTCCTCCATATGTCCGATCCCGTAGCTTAAGGCCGCCGCCGTGGGTTCGTTGATGATCCGCTCCACCTCAAAGCCGGCCCGCTTCCCCGCTTCTACCGTCTCCTGTCTCTGCAGGTCGTCAAAGTAGGCCGGCACCGAGATCACGGCCCGGGAAATGTCTTCGCCCAGGGATTCCGATACATAATCCTTTACATATTGGAGCAGCATGGAGGAGATTTCCACCGGCGTGTAATCCTTGCTTCCCATACGAAGCTTTTCTTTTGTACCGATCTTCCGTTTCGCCTCGATCACCGTATCCTCCGGCGCAAGAAGATATTGTGCCTTCGCCTTTTCCCCAAATACAAGCTGTCCGTCTTTGTCAACGCCTGCCGCGGAAGGCGTGATGACCTGTCCGTCAAAATTGACGATCATCACCGGTTTGCCGTCCCGGATCACCGCCGCTTCGGTTGTCGAAGTTCCCAGGTCAATTCCTATAATCGTGTCTGCTCCCATCCTTTTTTCTCCTCCGTACTCTTTCTCTCAGAACTGCTTCCTGCCCTTCATCTTTCCAGGCGGTATGCCGCCACCCGGGCTTTCTTTATGACCTCGCCATGCCGGAGCATTCCAGGGCTGTAAACCTGCGCAACGCACATATCCTTCTCCTCCTCAGATACCGCCCTGGCCTCGATCACCTCATGAAGCGCGTAGTCCACCTGCACTCCGGCCTCCTCGATCCAGGCGATCCCGCTGGATAATCTGGCGCCTTCCGCCGCTTTTTCCATCAATTCAAGCTGTGAAAGCCATTCCTGGGCATTCTGTTGGGCATACTGCTTCATTCCCCAGAGCTGTTCCCGGTATACCGACAGCAGCTTTAATAACTTCTCCTGCTCTGCTTCCAGCTTCCTGATCTGTTTCCGGCTCTCTTTTTGCTCCTCCTGCTGTTCTTCCAAAGCGTCCAGACAGTCCTCCAGAGCCATATCGTGCCGGCGGACATCCGAACCGACCTGCCGGACATCCTGGGAAAGGGTTTCCGAAAGCTCCTGCCCTT
This sequence comes from Lachnospiraceae bacterium, assembly GCA_910575475.1. GTDB lineage: Bacteria > Bacillota > Clostridia > Lachnospirales > Lachnospiraceae > Schaedlerella. The sequence goes on from CAJTGD010000038.1 coordinate 10,540, forward strand.
TCTTCATTTCCTCAGTAAGCTTCGTAAGCATCTCCTCTGTCTTCTGCCGGAACGCGCGCTCCTCCGCCTCTTTTTCCTCATTTTTAAAAAAAGAAAATATTCCCATGATCCACTCCATTTATTTCTATATATCCACAGGGCCTTCTTGATTCCAGCCGCCCTTGGAACTGAAAAAAATAACTTATGTATCCCGGCTTCTCTATTTTCTACAATTCCTTCACCGCATGGTACAGGTATGCGACCGGCAGTCCCACCACATTATAATAGTCGCCTTCGATCCGGTCGATGTATGCCGCGAACCGCCCCTGGACTCCGTAAGCACCTGCTTTATCCATAGATTCTCCCGCCGCGATGTACCGGCGGATCTCTTCGTCCGTCATTTCATGCACATAAACCTTGGTTTCCTCTGCATGGCTGATGGTATGCCGCTTTCCGTTTCCGTCAAAATCCAGCACCGCAACGCCTGTATAAACCTGATGCATCCTTCCCTGCAGACTTTTCAGCATGGAAAATGCCGCCTCCTCGTCAGACGGTTTTCCAAGGATCTGCCCGTCCCGCACAACAATCGTGTCCGCGCCCAGGATCACCACATTGCGAAGATACACTTCTCCTGTTTCCAGCCTGGAAATAGAAGCCCGCTCCGCGCGTTCCTTTTCACGACGCTCCACTTCCTCTGCCACATGCTCTGCTTTCATCAGTGCCAGCTCTCTGACGATTTCCTCCGGGCGGGTGCTCTCGTAATGCTCCTGCGCGTCACTGACTACAATCTCAAACTTGATCCCGATCTGCTCCAGCAGTTCTCTTCTCCTTGGCGACGCCGAGCCAAGAATGATCCTTTTTTTCATACTCTCAGACATTCCTTTCCTCCTATTATGCGGTTCCCAGCAGATAACACCATGCCGGAAGCGTCACCAGCGACAGCACCGTGGTCACAAAGATCATCGCCGTAGCGTATTTCTCGTCGCCGTCATACTTTGCGGACAGCAAAGCTGTCGTCACCGGGGCCGGCATTCCCGCGATGATCACCGTGATTCCCCGAAGAAGCGGACTGATGGGCAGAAAACGTGTGATCCCGAAGATCACCGCCGGGATCAGAACCAGGCGCACCGCCGTATAAAATGCCATCGTCCAATCCAGCATTCCCTTCGGATCCATCTCCGCCAGCATCATTCCGATCAGCATCATGCTCAGGGGCGTGTTGCAGTTGCTGATGCCGGTGACCGTATTTTCCAGAAACACCGGAAATTCAATCCCGGAAATCATGGCAGCAAGCCCCAGATAGATCGCCGCAACACAAGGGTGCGTCAGCACCTTTTTCACCAGATTTTCCCGGCTGCCTTTCAAAAAGCAGGATGTCCCGATGCTCCACATGACAATACGCACCGGAAGCATAAATACCGATGCGTAAAACAAGCCTTCCATACCATAGATTCCTTCGATCACCGGATTGCCCAAAAATCCGCCGTTGGACACGATCGTTCCGTACCTCAGCGGCTTCTGCCGCCGGGATTCACTCCGGTGATAGAAAAGAAAGCTTATGAAAATGGAGATCACATTATAGCCAATGGACAGCAGTAATACTTCCAAAAAATCCGCAAGCATACCGGAGTCCCAGTCCATCCGGAAGGAATGGAAAATATTGAACGGCAAAGTGATATAGAGGCAGAAGTTCACCAGCTCTTTCCGTGCAGTACCGCCGATGATCCCCTTTTTTCTCACGAAAAAGCCGATCCCGACAAGCAGGAACATCATCAGCTGCATATTTACCATATTCTGAAATGCCATAAAAACCCCCGCCCTCAATCCACATGTATCCGCTCAGTACCCTTGCGGATACGGCCGCTGTTTTAGTATGCTTTTCCCCAGTAAACCATATGCTTCGCAGGCTTGCCGCAGCAGATGCATACGTCTGACAGGTGTTCCTCCTCATCCGGAATGCACCGGGAAGACGCGCCGCCTGTCTGCGCTTTGATCTCATCCTCGCAGGCTTCCTCGCCGCACCACATTGCCTTGATAAAGCCGCGGCTCTCATTGAACTTCGAATTCATTTCCTCCATGGTCACTGCGGAGTCAATATGAGAATCCAAAAATGCTTTTGCCCGTTCGAACATATCCTTCTGCATGGTCTCCAGGATCTCTCCCAATTTTTCAGTGATTTCGCTGATGGCAACGACCGTCTTCTCTCTCGTGTCGCGCCGCACTACGACTACCTGTCCCTGTTCGATATCCTTGGGGCCGATCTCGATCCGGGTCGGAATCCCCTGGATCTCCTGCTCGCTGAACTTCCAGCCCGGAGCCTTGTCGGAATCATCGATCTTCGCCGCATAGCCTGCTGCCCTCAAAGTGTCCAAAAGCTCCCTCGCCTTGTCCAGCACCCCTTCCTTGTGCTGTGCGATGGGGATGACCTTCGTCTGTACCGGAGCGATCCTCGGCGGCAGCACCAGTCCGCTGTCATCTCCGTGTACCATGATGATGGCGCCGATGATCCGGGTGGACAGCCCCCAGGAAGTCTCATATACACTGTGCAGCTCGTTATTTTTATCCGAATACTTGATGTCAAACGCGTCCGGGAAGGAGCTGCCGAAGAAATGGCTGGTGGCGGACTGCAGCGCCTGCCCGTCATGCATCAGCGCTTCCACCGTATAGGTGTCCTGAGCCCCCGCAAACTTCTCACTCTCCGTCTTGCGGCCGCATACCAGCGGGATCGCCAGATCATCCTGGATGAAGTCCCGGTACACGTCGCGCATGGTCAAAGTCCTCTGCTCCGCCTCTTCAAATGTGGCATGGATCGTATGTCCCTCCTGCCATAAAAATTCACGGGAACGCAGGAAGGGCCTGGTCGTCTTTTCCCATCGCAGTACGGAACACCACTGGTTCCACACCTTGGGCAGATCCCGGTAGGACTGTACGGTCTTGCTCCACACATCACAGAACAGTGTCTCCGAGGTGGGGCGGATGCAGAACTTATCCTGCAGAGGCTCCAGTCCTCCCTGCGTGACCCACGCAACCTCCGGCGCAAAGCCCTCGATATGATCTGCTTCCTTCTGCAGAAGGGCCTCCGGAATCAGCACCGGAAGATACACATTTTCCACTCCCGTATCCTTAAAGCGTTTGTCCAGGTCTGCCTGGATCTTTTCCCAGATCGCGTATCCGTTGGGCAGATAATTCAGGCATCCCTTGACCCCTGAATAATCACACAGCTTCGCTTCCCTCACAACGTCCGTATACCACTGCGCAAAATCCTTCTCCCTGGAAGTAATGGACTCTACCAGCTTCTTTTCCTTTGCCATAACAATTCTCCTCTTATCCTCTATTTTTCTAGCTTCCAATTGCTGCAGATCAGGCACGCATCTGCAGGAGCTTCTGCTTGAGTTCGCCTTCCAGACGGTGCATCTCCGTCTCCGCCTCCCGGCGCTTCTGCCGTCCTTCCTGCTGGATCCGCATCACCTCATCCAGCGTGGAGATCAGCGATTCGTTGGTCATCTTCAACGTCTCCATATCCACGATTCCCCGCTCTGATTCTTTCGCGGCATCAATGGTGGCCATCTTAAGCTTGGCCGCATTCTTTTTCAGCAGTTCGTTGGTCATATCCGTCACTTCCCGCTGAGCCGCCGCTGCCTGGGCCGAATGCTCCACGCCCAGGGCCAGCACCATCTGGCTCTTCCACAGCGGGATCGTATTGACAATGGTGGATTGGATCTTTTCCACCATCAACGTGTCATTGCTCTGGACCATCCGGATCTGAGGCGCTGTCTGCAGGGACACCTGCCGGGTCAGCTCCAGATCATGCAGCTTCTTCTCAAACCGGTTGCACATGGAATCCAGATCCCTGGCCGCCTGTGCATCCTCTGCCAGTCCGCTGGCCTGGGCCCTCTGGAACAGAGCCGGAAGCTGGCCGGTCTGGATCTCATGGAGCTTCTTCTTTCCTGCCATGATGTACATGGTCAGCTCCTTAAAATAGGTCAGGTTCAGCTCATACATCTTATCCAGCAGGGCAACATCCTTCAAAAGCTGGACTTGATGGGACTCAAGCACCTTGCAGATATGGTTGATATTGGTCTCCGCCTTGCTGTACTTCGCCTTCATGGCACTGATCTTATTGGCCGGCTTTTTGAAGATTCCCAGAAAGCCCTTCTCTTCCTCTTCATCAAAACTCCTCAGTTCCTTTACGACGCCTGTGAGCAGGTCTCCCACCTCTCCCAGATCCTTTGTCTTGACATTTTCCAGGGCACTCTCCGAAAAATCTGCCATCTTTTTCTGCGTTCCCGCGCCGTACTGCAGGATCATCTGCGAATTGGTCAGATCGATCTTCTCTGCAAACTGCTCCACGGCATGACGCTCCTCCGCTGTCAGGACATTCTCGTCAAAAATCGGCTTTTCCGGTTCCGCTGTGATCACCGGCGCCGCCGGCGCCTTCTCCTCCGCAAAAGGATCCAGCGTCAGCGTCGGTGTCGTCGTATATGCGTCTAATTCATTGCTCATAACAGCCTCCTAATTTTTCGTATTTTCAAATCCTTAATAGACTTCCTTAAAATCCCCTTCCGTCAGCCCTTCCTGCGCCAGCATCGTGTGCAGAACAGAAATATCGGAGGACACATCCCACGCCGTATCCTGGAACAGGCTGTCCAGCAGCTTTTCAAATGCCGCATTCAGCGTATCCAGCGTCTTTTCGATCTCCCGCTTCGAGGAAATGATGTTCTCCCCCTGTACCGGCTGGGCATCCAGATCCTGATACGCCTCCAGAAGCTTAACCGTCGTCGGAAGGTAATACTCCATCATCCGGTGGATATCCGACACGGAATCCGGGTTCTGTTCCACCCGGTCAAAGATCCGGTCAACCAGGATTTCCATCCGGGAAATCTTCGCGGAGATCTCCGCCCCCGGAATGGCATCGTTGCAGGCATGGATCTTCTGTATATAGTTTTCCCCGGTCTTAATGATCCTGCGAACCTCGGGGGAGAGCTTCGAATCCGGCGCTTCCGCTTCCTTTTGCACTTCCTTTGCCCGCTTTCTGGCTGCCGCCTCCTGCTGCTCTCTTGTCTCTGTGTTGATCTGCTCCCTCTGCTGCTGCAGATCCGTATACTGCTTATACGCATCGTCGCTGACCATGAGGCAGGTCTTCTGTCTGTCCAGATGGCCCTGGCGGAACCAGCCCTTCTGGATCATTTTTTCCAGATCCTTCACCACATACCGCCGGGATTTTCCCAGATGCTCTGCCAGTTCTTTTATATTGCAATATTCCCGGCTGCCCAGACTGCTGATGTAGCCGCGGAACCGCTTGACTCTCCCGCGGATGCTGCTGCCTGCCGCCGCCATGCCGCCGAATCCTGCCGCAAAAACCGCCGTACCCCCGCAGGCTGCCCAAAAGCCGGCGCTCATGTCCCCGGTTCCGATCCCGGCCAGTACGATCATTGCCAGCCCGATCAGTGAAATGCTTCCTGCGGCGCATCCGATCCCATAGAGCACCGTTCCGCCGACCTTTGCAGGAGTTGTTCCCGCATACAGCGCCGGAAGATGCTTCTCCGTCTCCGGATGGTATGGGCCATGATCCGTCTCGTGCTCCTCTACAGGCTTATCCCGGTTGCCGAACCTGGAATAATATGCCTTATTCCAGTTATATCTCCGGTCGGTCTGCCCGTATGTACCGCTGGCAGCCCCCTGCCCCGGCTGGTCATACGAAGCGCCGCCGGCCTGTCCCGCTCCCTGGCTGGGCTGGCCGTTCATTCCTCCGAACGTCCCGGCCTCCTGGCTGTTCCAGTTCATATTGGAGCCCTGCTGCCATCCGGTATCCTGCTGTCCGAAATGTCCCTGGTACTGATATCTGCCGTTATACGAACCCTGCTGCTTTTTCCTGCTGCCGTTCCAATGGTTCCTGTTCTGACGCACGCCTCTGGTGATCTCTCCCGCGGCATCCTTCATGCCCCTAGTGATCCCGTCCGCCGCACCGTTGATCGCGTCTGTAATTGTCTGATTTAATCTGCTGAAGTCTCTGGAATCCACCGCATCCTGTACATTCCTGCGGATCTCTTCTCCGAATCTTTCCCACTCCCGGTTATCCATCCTATCCTCCCGCTTTCTTACAAAAACTTAGTGCTTGACCTCACAAAAGTTTTATATCATAATCAGTTTAGACAGATTGCGGCAAAAAGTCAAGAAATATACACAATTCTTTCGATAGTAATAAGATATTTATAATTTTTTAAGGAGACTATGTCCATGAAACCGGAAATCCTATTTGAAGATCGGCATATCCTTGTCTGTATCAAGCCCGCAGGCGTCCCCACCCAGAGCCGGCAGATCAGTACGCCCGATATGGTGAGCATCCTGAAAAATCATCTGCACAGCCGTCAGGCCAAAAGCGGAGAACCCTATCTTGCCCTGATCCACCGTCTGGATCAGCCCGTGGAGGGGCTTCTTGTATTTGCCAAAACTCCCGCGGCCGCAAAATCGCTCAGCCGCCAGCTCCAGGCCTCCGGCTTCGGCAAGCACTATCTCGCTGTTTTAAGTGCTGTTCCCGGGCAAACGGAAGCGGACCTGGAAGACTATCTGGTAAAAGACGGGCGGACCAACACCTCCCGCGTCTGTACCTCCGATACGCCGGGCGCCAAACCCGCGCGGCTTCATTATCATGTTCTCCGAACCCGGGATTCCCTGGCCCTGGCCGAGATCCTCCTGGACACCGGACGCCACCATCAGATCCGTGTCCAGATGGCGCACATCGGCTGCCCCATTGCCGGGGATGCAAAATATACGCAGGCGTCCCCCGGACAGGCCCGTTCCATATCCGGACCTCTCCGGCTTTATGCGGTAAAATTATCCTTTTGCCATCCCGCCACCGGAGAACCGCTGTCCTTTTGCCATACGCCGCAGCTGCCGTTCTAAACGGCAGCAGTTCTGCAGCCGGCAGCACCCAATGGTCTGTATCCGTTATTTTTCTGCAAATCCTAAAAACAGCACCCGGCTGTTTCTTTCACCAGCCAGGTGCTGCTGTCATTTACAATGGTTCCTCATGAACCATTACGATACTTCTTCCTCTCCCCCTGCAGTCTCCTGATATTTTTCCAAAATCATTTCCTGTATCCGCTCTCTCGTATCAGAGTTAATCGGGTGTGCAATATCCCTGTATTCCCCATCCATCGCTTTTTTGCTCGGCATTGCAATAAACAATCCCTTCTCTCCTTCAATCACCTTGATATCATGAACTACAAATTCATCATCAATCGTAATTGAAACAACCGCTTTTAATTTTCCTTCCTTCGCCACTTTTCGTACACGCACATCTGTGATCTGCATATCCAGTCTCCTTTCTCTGTCTGCATTCCCCGGTACAGCCCTTCGCAAGCCTGTCCATTCATCCCATCATCCGTACCGAAAAGACTTTTTTAACACACCTTCATCTCTTATTATTTTTATATCTGCAGGCCGGCAAAAATCAAGATCCACATCCGGCGGAACCTGTGGTTCATCCGCCAGATCTCCCAAAAGCCGCCAGCCAGACTGCACTTTTTATACTCCCCCGTCCGGGAGGTCCCCGGCGTCTCATTCTGATTTTATATCAGATACCTCTCGTTCCGTTCCACAACTACTTTGATCTCACCCTCTCCTACATGCCTTGTATTCGCGCGGATCGTTCCCCGGCTTTCCACGACACAGTTCTCGATATATGTATGATCCCCCAGATAAACATCATTCAGGATGATCGAATTTTTGATCACACAGTTATTCCCCACAAACACTTTCTTAAACAGCACGGAATTTTCAACCGTACCGTTGATGATGCTCCCGCTCCCGATCAGGCAGTTCTTCACTGCCGCGCCCGGGTTGTATTTTACAGGCGGCAGGTCGCTCACCTTGGAATACACCGCCGGAAGCTCCCGGAAAAAATACTTTCGAACCTCCGGTCTCAGGAAATCCATATTCGTCTGATAATACGCGTCTATCCTGGAAATATTATTCCAATAACCGCTCAGCTTATACCCGTAGATTTTTTTCAGATTCTTATAACGGATCAGGATATCCGTCACAAAATCATAATGCTCTTCCTCTGCGCAATGCTCCACCAGATCAATAAGAAGCCTCCTCCGCATCACATAGATGCCTGTAGAAATGGTCTGCGAACTGGCCACCATCGGCTTCTCTTCAAATTCCTGGATCCGGGCCGATTCATTCATCCGCACGGTACCGAAACGGGTCGCGTCGTCGCCGTCCTCCAGATCCTTCACCACCACCGTAATGTCCGCCTTCTTTGCAATATGGTATTCCAATACCTTATTGTAATCCAGCTTATAAACCGCATCGCCGGAAGCGATGATCACATACGGCTCATGACACCGCCTCAGGAAGTCCAGGTTCTGGTAAATGGCATCCGCTGTCCCCCGGTACCAGTAGCCATTCTCCGCCGTAATGGTCGGTGTAAAAATATACAGGCCGCCCTGCTTTCTTCCAAAATCCCACCACTTGGCAGAATTCAAATGCTCGTCCAGCGACCGTGCATTATACTGTGTCAGCACCGCGACTCTCTGGACGTGGGAGTTCGTCATGTTGCTCAGCGCAAAATCAATGGCCCGGTAGCTGGATGCGATCGGCATCGCCGCAACCGCGCGCTTCGCCGTCAGTGCCTGCATCCGTCTGTTGTTGCCTCCCGCCAGAATAATCCCTACTGCTCTCATACACGATCACCTGCCTTTATCAATGTCTCACCGCTCTCCAGTATCCCGTTCAGATAATCCGACGCGGCCGTCGCGCCGCTGATCGCCGTATTCTTTCCGATCTGTACGTCGGAAGGGATACGGGAATTTTCTCCGATCGTTGCCAGCCCTCCGTTGTAAATGTCCGGCCGCGCGCGGTTGGGCACATCGCTCCCGACCCCGATCACAACATTGCTGCCGATCACCGTATTCTCTGCGATGATCGCCTTTTCGATCACACAGTCCTCCCCGATGACCACATCCCGCATGATGATCGAGTCCCGGATGACACTTCCCTTTCCTACGCTCACTCCCGCGCCCAGCACCGAAGAATGTACCTCTCCGAAAATCTCGGAGCCATTGCTGATAATACACTTGTCCACAACGCCCTCCGGAGATATGTACTGCGGCGGAAGATTCATGCAGTTGGTATAGATCTTCCAGAATTCCTCATAGAGGTTGAATTCCGGTATAATATCGATCAGCTCCATATTGGCTTCCCAGTAAGAACCAAGCGTCCCTACATCCTTCCAATATCCGTTGTACTCATAGGCAAACATCCGCATTCCCTTTGCGCCGCAGTAAGGAATGATATGCTTCCCGAAGTCACAGTTCGGCTGGCTGGAAAGCCGGATCAGCGCTTCCTTCAAAACCGGCCAGCTGAAAATATAAATTCCCATGGATGCCAGGTTACTGCTGGGCCTCTCCGGCTTTTCTTCAAATCTGCTGATCCGTCCCTCTCTGTCCGTCACCAAGATCCCGAAGCGTCCCGCCTCCTCCATGGGCACCGGCATCGCCGCGATCGTCACATCCGCCTTGTTGGCCTTATGGGCGGCAAGCATCACTTCATAATCCATCTTATAAATATGGTCTCCGGAAAGAATCAGCACGTAATCCGGATGGTAGCTTTCCATATAGTCCAGATTCTGGTAAATGGCATTGGCAGTCCCTGTATACCATTCACTGTTCACACTCTTTTCATATGGAGGAAGAATCGAAACCCCGCCTATATTCCGGTCCAGATCCCACGGAATCCCAATCCCTATATGTGTATTCAACCGCAGCGGCTGATATTGTGTCAGGACTCCTACCGTATCCACTCCTGAATTGATGCAGTTGCTCAACGGAAAATCAATAATACGGTACTTGCCGCCGAAAGACACTGCGGGTTTTGCCACCTTTGCGGTAAGAACTCCCAGTCTGCTGCCCTGTCCGCCCGCAAGCAGCATGGCGATCATTTCCTTTTTAATCATGCCGTCACCTCCATTTCTAGTTATTCTATTTTATTATAGCATCATTTCATTGTTAAGTACACAGATTTTACAAATTTTTCTGACTAAATATTCTCTTTTTGTTGGAAATAAACAAAAAGAACCTCTTTCAATTTTTATCATATATAGTATAATAAATAAGGCAGAATCAATTTGAACCTTATTTATAAGTATTCTAAACGATGTATCATCGTTTCGTCAGGAAAGGAAAATAGATATGTATAAGATTGATTTCACGAAACCAATCCACATTCATTTTATCGGGATCGGGGGCATCAGCATGAGCGGCCTTGCCAGGATCCTCCTGCAGAACGGCTTCACCATATCCGGTTCTGACGCCAGGGAATCCGCGCTTACACAGCAGCTGGAAGAGAGCGGCGCTCAGATCTTTTATGGACAGAAAGCCTCCAACATCATCGACGGCATCGACTGCGTGGTCTACACGGCGGCGATCAGCCGGGACAACGGGGAGCTGATCGAGGCCGTTGCCAGAAAGATCCCCATGCTCACCCGCGCGGAGCTGTTAGGACAGCTCATGAAAAATTATGACACCCCCATCGCGGTATCGGGAACCCATGGAAAGACCACCACGACTTCCATGATCTCCCATATCCTTCTGGAGGGGAACCTTGACCCCACCATCTCCGTAGGCGGCATCCTGCAGGCCATCGGCGGCAACATCCGGGTCGGAAATTCGGGCACCTTCATTACCGAAGCCTGTGAGTATACCAACAGCTTCCTGAATTTTTTCCCGAAGATCGGAGTGATCTTAAATATCGAAGAAGACCATCTGGACTTTTTCAAGGATCTGGAGGATATCCGGCATTCCTTCCATCAGTTTGCCGCTCTGCTGCCTCCTGACGGAACTCTGGTGATTAACGGAGACATCACGGATTACCCGGAGATCTACCGGGATCTGGAATGCCATGTAGCGACCTACGGAAGTTCTCCGGATTACGATTACAGCGCTGCCAACATCCTCCACGACGAAAAAGGGCGGGTTTCCTTTGATCTTGTAAAATATGGCGAGACCGTCACACGGATCCAGCTTTCTGTGACCGGCGACCACAACGTGTCCAACGCGCTGGCTTCCATTGCCACCGCCGAGCTTCTGGATGTCCCCATGGAGTCCATTCAGAAGGGTCTTCTGTCCTTTACCGGAACAGACCGCCGTTTTGAGTATAAGGGAACGCTGGACGGAATCACGATCATTGACGACTACGCGCATCATCCCACGGAGATCCAGGCTACCCTGAAGGCCGCGAAGTATTATCCCCATAAGTCGCTCTGGTGTATCTTCCAGCCCCATACCTATACCCGGACCAAGGCCTTCTTCCACGAATTTGCGGAGGCTCTGTCCCACACGGACCATCTGGTGCTGGCGGATATCTATGCCGCAAGAGAGACCGACACCCTGGGCATTTCCTCAAAGGATCTGGCCGAGGAGGTCCGGAAGCTGGGAACGGACGCACACTATTTTCCTTCCTTTTCTGCGATTGAAGAATTCGTAAAAGCACAGTGCGTTTCCGGAGATTTGTTGATAACTATGGGAGCCGGAAACGTTGTAGATATTGGAGAAGACCTGCTGAAATAAGAGTTATCCACAGTTTTCACACAGAGTTATCGACATAAAGGTTGAAAATGAGGAAAAAAAATGCTTTTTCCTGCCGGGTTAAAATGCTATAATACCTATACTAAACATCGGCGAAGAATCTTAAGAATTTAAGAGGTAGGAAGGGCAAATGAAAACTTTAAAACTCAAAAATAAGCTCCAGGCAAACGCAACCATGGTCTCCAACGACTTCATAGATCACCATCTGGCTCAGGCAAACGGTGAATTTGTAAAGGTCTACCTGTTTTTACTGCGTCATCTTGAGGATCCCTCTTCGACGCTTACGGTATCCAAGATCGCCGACTGCCTGAACCATACGGAAAAGGACATCATGCGGGCGTTCCGTTATTGGGAAGCCGCTGGCGTCTTAAGTCTCGGCAGAGAAACTGAAGGCAGGGCAGCAGAGACCGAGGTCCGGAAAAAAAGCAGTCAGCCTTCTCTGTCCGCTCCGGCGGAAGAAGGAAAAAAGGCAGGAGCGGTCATAGCAGCAACCCCCGCTGCAGAGGACAACCCGGACGGCAGCGCCGATCCCGTTTCGGACAAGGCAATGGCCGATCCTCTTCCCGATGCGCTTCCTTCCTCGGGCAGTCCTGCGGCAGACACCAGACCTGCAAAAGCAATCCCGCTGGATTCCTTCAAGGCACAGAAGGAACTGAAGTCCCTGCTTTTTATTGCAGAACAGTATCTCGGCAAGACTCTGACCAAGTCGGACACAGACGCCATCACGTATTTTTATGATACCCTGGGCATGTCCGCCGATCTGGTGGAATATCTGCTTGAGACCTGTGCGGAGAACGGCCATAAGAACATGCACTATATTCAGAAGGTCGCTCTTTCCTGGGCCGATGACGGGATCGAGACCGTAGCCCAGGCCCGCCAGCGTTCCATGAATTACAACAAGAACTGCTATACCGTCCTCAATGCGTTCGGTATCAAGAACCGCGGCCCCGCCGTTTCAGAGGTTACATATATCCAAAAATGGACGGATGAGTTCGGCTTTACACTGGATATCATTCAGGAGGCATGCAGCCGCACAATCGCCGCGATCCACCAGCCCAGCTTTGAATACGCGGATACGATCCTGACAAAATGGCATGACGGAAAGGTACATCATTTAAAAGACATCGATAATCTGGATGCCGCGTTTCGAAAGGAAAAAGCCGCGAAAAAATCATCCGCCCCCAGTCCTAAAAGTGTCACAAAGAATCTGAATAATTTCGAGAGACGCACTTATGATATGGACTCTTTGGAGGCGCAACTATTAAACAGCAATTAAGGAACTGTGGAAAAACCGCGGCAGATTTTATCGGCCCGGGTATCTTTATTTGCAGTTCCTAAAAGGAGTTTGTCGTGGGATTAAAAAATTCACAGTACCAGGCGATCATGAGGGAATACGAGCAGAAGCAGCTCCGCAGCCGTGATACCCTTGCCAGACATTATGCTGAGGTGTATACAAGGTCTCCGGAATTTCAGTCTCTGGATGAGTCGATTTCCATCCTTTCCGTCCAGTATGGGAAGAGGCTGCTCAACGGAGACGACCTTGCGGTGGAGTCCTTAAAGAGCGAGCTTGCGATCCTCAGGAAGCAGAAGGATGAGCTGCTGCAGTCCTGCGGCTTCCCTTCCGATTATCTGGAGCCCTCCTATGAGTGTTCCCAGTGCAGGGATACGGGCTATATCGACAATCAGAAGTGCCGCTGCTTTAAGGCGGCTGCCAGCCGTCTCCTTTATGAGCAGTCCAACCTGAAGGACATTCTCAAAACCGAGAATTTTAATTCTTTTTCCATGAAATACTATTCTGATAATTATATTGACCCCAAGTCCGGGCGCTCCTCTCTGTCGGTCATGAAGGATGCGCTTGCGGTCTGTAAGGATTTTATCCGAACCTTTGATCAGGAGCACAAAAATCTCTTTTTGTACGGCAGCGTAGGCGTGGGGAAGACGTTTCTGTCCAACTGTATCGCAAAAGAATTGATGGATGCCGGCTTTTCCGTAATCTATTATTCTGCGCCTGCGTTGTTTAATATGTTTGCACAAAGTACGTTTCACAAAGATGATACAGATGCACAGAACATCCGGCATTATGCCTTTGACTGTGATCTGCTTATCATAGACGACCTGGGAACGGAATTCACCAATTCCTTCATTGCGTCTCAGCTTTTTACCTGCGTCAACGAAAGGCTGCTGAACAAAAAGTCCACGGTCATCTCAACCAATCTATCTCTGGATTCCCTTGCCGACTTATATACGGAGAGGTCTTTTTCCAGAATTACAAGCAACTATATTATGCTGAAATTGATCGGTGATGATATCCGGATCAAGAAAAAACTGATGAACAGGGAGGAAGTGTAATGCTGCGTCGAAGCGAACGTAACCTGGAGAACATCCCGGTAGGTGCACTGGGGCTGATTCCCATTACCGGCTGTGAGGAGCTCGGTGAGCAAGTCAACAAGTATCTTGTGAAGTGGAGAAAGGAAAGTGAGAATCAACATATCGGAGATGTGGTTTTCAACGGATATGTAAGAGACAACTATATTATCAATACGAATGTTCCCCGGTTTGGTTCGGGTGAAGCCAAAGGGATCATCACGGAATCGGTCCGCGGAAAGGACCTGTACCTGATGGTAGACGTTCTGAATTATAATGTCACCTATTCCCTCACGGGCAATGTAAACCATATGTCACCGGACGACCATTTTCAGAATCTGAAGCGGGTGATCGCGGCCATCGGCGGCAAGAGCAGGCGGATCAATATCATCATGCCGTTCCTCTATGAGAGCCGTCAGCATAAGCGCAATGGAAGGGAGTCTCTGGACTGTGCCCTTGCCCTGCAGGAGCTGGTACGCATGGGAGTGGACAATATCATTACCTTTGACGCTCATGATCCGCGTGTACAGAACGCAATCCCGCTGAACGGATTTGAGACGGTCTCCCCCACCTATCAATTCATCAAGAGCCTTCTGGGCACGGTCAAGGACCTGCAGATCGACAGCGATCACATGATGGCCATCAGCCCTGACGAAGGCGGTACGCACCGCGCCATCTATCTGGCAAATGTACTGGGGCTGGATATGGGGATGTTCTATAAACGGCGTGATTATACCCGTATTGTCAACGGGCGGAATCCGATCGTGGCTCATGAATTTCTGGGCAGCTCCGTGGAGGGAAAAGACGTCATCATCATTGATGATATGATCTCTTCTGGAGACAGTATCATAGAGGTCGCAAAGGAGTTAAAGCGCCGGAAGGCAAACCGGATCTTTGCTGCCGCTACCTTTGGACTGTTTACGAATGGTCTGGACCGTTTTGATAAAGCCTACGAGGAGGGTCTGATCCACGGGGTCCTGACAACGAATCTGATCTACCGCACTCCGAATCTGCTGTCAAAGCCATATTATATTGACTGCGATATGAGTAAATATATTGCCCTGCTGATCGATACCCTCAACCATGACGGTTCAATCAGCACGCTGCTGAGTCCCAATGAGCGGATACAGCATGTACTGCAGGTCTACAAAAACGGGGGCGAGATTGAACGGGAGATTGAAATTTAAAAAACGGGCGGCAGGTGTACTCACCTGACCGCCCGTTCTTTAATCCTTTATTCCAGTGCATCCGGTTCTTCTTCGCCTGCTTCTGCTTCCACTTCGCCTACATCATCCGGCTCCGCATCCGCTTCGGCTTCTTCCAGGTCATCCGGCCCTGCTCCGGCTTCTTCCAGATCATCCGACTCTGCTTCGGCCGCGTCCTCTTCCAGATCGTCAAAATCTGCTTCGGCTCCCTCTACGTCCGCATCGGCATCTACATCCGCTTCCGAATCCATGCCTTCTTCCAGATCATCCAGCAGTTCGTCCTCGTCAAAATCAATCTCATCATCCGGCTTGTTATCTGTATTCAGATGTACATCCCGGTACTTCTTCATACCGGTTCCGGCCGGAATATGCTTTCCGATGATGACATTCTCTTTCAGACCGATCAGGTGGTCCACCTTACCCTTGATCGCCGCTTCCGTCAGAACCTTCGTAGTCTCCTGGAAAGAAGCTGCGGACAGGAAGGAATCTGTCGCCAGGGATGCCTTGGTGATACCGAGCATGATCTGTTCCCCGGTCGCGGCAGTCTTGCCTTCTGCTTCCAGCATTTCATTCACTTCATTGAACTCCAGTACATCGACCATGCTGCCCGGCAGGAATTCGGTATCTCCTCTTTCCTCCACACGGATCTTTTTCAGCATCTGGCGCACAATGACCTCAATATGCTTATCATTGATATCCACACCCTGCAGACGGTATACACGCTGCACTTCACGCAGCAGATAATCCTGCGCCGCGCGCAGACCCTTGATCTTCAGGATATCGTGTGGGTTTACACTACCTTCTGTCAGCTCATCGCCGGCTTCAAGCACCTGACCGTCCTGAACCTTGATCCTGGAACCGTATGGGATCAGGTACGCCTTGGATTCTCCTGTCTGATCGTTGGTCACGATGACCTCACGCTTCTTCTTCGTATCGCTCAGAATCGCCGTTCCCGCAAATTCCGTAATGATCGCAAGACCCTTCGGCTTTCTGGCCTCAAACAGCTCCTCGACACGGGGAAGACCCTGTGTGATATCGTCACCGGCCACGCCTCCTGTATGGAAGGTACGCATGGTAAGCTGTGTTCCCGGTTCTCCGATCGACTGCGCCGCAATGATGCCGACAGCCTCACCGACCTGGACCGCTTCTCCGGTCGCCATGTTGGCGCCATAGCACTTGGAGCAAACACCGTCCTTGCACTTGCAGGTCAGGATCGTACGGATCTTCACGCACTCCAGCGGATTTCCCTTTTCATCCACGCCTCTTTTCATGACACGCTCCGCACGCCGCGGAGTAATCATATGATTCGCCTTTACAAGAACATTGCCTTCCTTATCCTTAATGTCATAACAGGAGAAACGACCTGTAATACGCTCCTGCAGACTTTCGATCTCTTCGTTTCCATCCATGAATGCTTTTACATACATGCCCGGAATCTCTTTTTCTTCCTCGTTGATACAGTCGCTGTCGTGAATGATCAGCTCCTGTGATACGTCTACCAGACGTCTCGTCAGATACCCGGAATCGGCGGTACGGAGAGCTGTATCAGACAGACCCTTCCGAGCGCCGTGGGCGGACATAAAGTACTCCAATACGTCCAGACCTTCACGGAAGTTGGACTTGATCGGCAGCTCGATGGTCCGTCCTGTCGTATCGGCCATCAGCCCGCGCATGCCTGCAAGCTGCTTGATCTGCTTATCGGAACCACGGGCTCCGGAATCCGCCATCATATAGATGTTGTTGTACTTATCCAGTCCTCCGAGCAGCGCTTCCGTCAACTTGTCATCGGTATTCTTCCAGGTCTCCACCACTTCCTTGTAACGCTCTTCCTCCGTGATCAGACCACGCTTGTAGTTCTTTGTGATCCGGTCCACCGTATCCTGCGCGTCCTGGATCATCTGCGGCTTCTCCGGCGGCACGGTCATATCGGAAATGGATACGGTCATGGCCGCCCTGGTGGAATACTTATAGCCGATAGATTTCACATTGTCCAGCACCTCTGCAGTCTGTGTCGCGCCATGGGTATTGATGACCTTTTCCAGGATCTGCTTGAGCTGCTTCTTGCCTACATGGAAATCAATCTCCAGAAGCAGTTGGTTTCCTTCTGCTTCCCGGTCCACAAAGCCCAGGTCCTGGGGAATGATCTCATTAAACAGCAGACGTCCCAGTGTCGCGTCGATCATGCCCTGCTTCTGGGTGCCATCCTCCATGGTCTTCTTCACACGCACCTTAATCCTGGAGTGCAGTGTGATATATCCATTCTCATAGGCCAGGATCGCTTCATTGACGCTCTTAAAGATCATGCCCTCGCCTTTGGCTCCCGGCCTCTCCTGGGTCAGATAATAGATCCCGAGTACCATATCCTGAGACGGAACCGCCACAGGACCGCCGTCGGAAGGCTTTAACAGGTTATTCGGGGAAAGTAGCAGGAAACGGCATTCCGCCTGCGCTTCCACGGACAGCGGAACATGGACTGCCATCTGGTCTCCATCGAAATCGGCGTTGTACGCGGTACATACCAATGGATGCAGCTTGATCGCCTTACCCTCTACCAGGATCGGCTCAAATGCCTGAATCCCAAGTCTGTGCAGGGTAGGGGCACGGTTCAGCATGACCGGATGCTCCTTGATCACTTCTTCAAGCACATCCCACACCTCCGGCTGGAGACGCTCCACCATCTTCTTCGCATTTTTTATATTATGGGCAGTTCCGTTTGCCACAAGCTCCTTCATAACAAAAGGCTTAAACAGCTCGATCGCCATCTCCTTGGGAAGGCCGCACTGATAGATCTTCAATTCCGGCCCCACGACGATAACGGAACGTCCCGAGTAGTCTACACGCTTTCCCAACAGATTCTGGCGGAACCGGCCGTTCTTTCCCTTTAGCATATCGGAAAGTGACTTCAAAGCCCGGTTTCCGGGACCTGTCACGGGACGTCCCCGGCGGCCGTTGTCGATCAGCGCGTCCACCGCTTCCTGGAGCATACGCTTCTCGTTGCGTACAATGATATCCGGCGCGCCCAGTTCTAAAAGCCTTCTCAGACGGTTGTTCCGGTTAATAATCCTGCGGTACAGGTCATTCAGGTCGGAGGTCGCGAACCGCCCGCCGTCCAGCTGTACCATGGGACGCAGATCCGGCGGGATGACCGGGATCATATTCAGGATCATCCACTCCGGCTTATTTCCGGATTCCCGGAAGGCTTCGATCACTTCCAGACGCTTCACGATACGCGCCCGCTTCTGGCCTGAAGTATTCTCCAGGGAAGCCTGCAGCTCCGCATATTCCTTTTCCAGGTCAATGGCCTGCAGAAGCTCCTGAATGGCCTCAGCGCCCATGCCTACACGGAACCCCTTATATCCCCACCTTTCACGCTGTTCCTGGTATTCCGCCTCGGAGAGCACCTGCTTATACTGCAGGTCCGACTCGCCTTTATCCAACACGATATAGGACGCAAAATACAGCACCCGCTCCAATGTACGCGGAGAGATATCCAGGATCAATCCCATCCGGCTGGGGATCCCCTTAAAATACCAGATGTGGGATACCGGCGCAGCCAGCGCGATATGCCCCATACGCTCACGGCGGACAGCGGACTTGGTCACTTCTACGCCGCATCGGTCACAGATGACACCCTTGTAGCGGATCTTTTTATACTTTCCGCAGTGGCACTCCCAGTCCTTGCTGGGTCCAAAGATCCTCTCGCAGAACAGTCCGTCCTTTTCCGGTTTCAGCGTCCTGTAGTTGATGGTCTCGGGCTTGGTCACCTCGCCTCTGGACCACTCCATGATTTTTTCCGGTGAAGCCAGGCCGATCTTGATCGCGTCAAATGTTAACGGTTCGTGTTGTTGTTCATTATTCGTTGGCATATAGTTGGCTCCTCCTATTCCATATCGTCATCATAATACTCGTCAAATTCCATCTCCGCATCGTCATCGAATTCACTGTCATCCGGTTCCATATCTACATCTTCCAGTTCTCCGTCCACAAATTCCTGTTCCGTATAACCATGCTCTCCATAAGATTCATCGTCATCGTATCTTCTGTCTCCTTCGATAATGGAATTCAGATTGGTTTCTCCATAGTCCACCGTCTCCATGATCTCCACCTCGACATTGTCGTCGCGCAGCACGCGTACGTCCAGTGCCAGGGACTGCAGTTCCTTTAACAGTACCTTGAAGGACTCGGGAATCCCCGGTTCCGGGATATTCTCACCCTTGATGATCGCCTCGTAGGTCTTCACACGCCCTACTACATCATCCGACTTCACGGTCAGGATCTCCTGCAGTGTATAGGATGCGCCGTAAGCCTCCAGCGCCCATACCTCCATCTCTCCGAAACGCTGTCCGCCGAACTGGGCTTTTCCTCCCAGCGGCTGCTGGGTCACCAGAGAGTAGGGGCCTGTGGAACGCGCGTGGATCTTATCATCTACCAGATGATGTAGCTTCAGGTAATGCATGTGTCCGATGGTAACCGGACTGTCAAAATACTCTCCCGTCCGTCCGTCGCGCAAGCGCACTTTTCCGTCCCTGGAAAGGGGTACGCCATGCCACAGCTCCCGATAATCCCGGTTCTCATACAGATATTTCAAAACCTCCGGAAGCAGCTCTTCCTTATGCTTTTTCTCAAATTCTTCCCACTCCAGATTGACATAATCATTTGCCAGATCCAGCGTGTCCATGATGTCCACCTCGTTGGCCCCGTCGAAGACCGGTGTGGAAATATTGAATCCGAGGGCTTTTGCAGCCAGGCTCAGGTGAATCTCCAGAACCTGCCCGATATTCATACGGGACGGCACGCCCAGGGGGTTCAGCACAATATCCAGGGGTCGTCCGTTGGGCAGATACGGCATATCCTCCACCGGCAGCACACGGGAAACCACACCCTTGTTGCCGTGACGGCCTGCCATCTTATCTCCTACGGAGATCTTTCTCTTCTGTGCGATGTAGATGCGCACGGACTGGTTCACGCCCGGGGACAGCTCATCGCCGTTATCCCTGGTAAATACCTTGGCATCCACAACAATTCCGTATTCTCCGTGAGGCACCTTCAGGGAAGTATCCCTGACTTCACGCGCCTTCTCTCCGAAGATCGCACGCAGGAGCCGCTCCTCCGCGGTCAGCTCTGTCTCTCCCTTCGGAGTCACCTTTCCTACCAGGATATCCCCGGCACGAACCTCAGCGCCGATCCGGATGATTCCCTGTTCGTCGAGATCCTTCAAAGCCTCATCACCGACACCGGGAATATCTCTCGTGATCTCTTCCGGTCCCAGCTTGGTATCTCTGGCCTCCGCCTCATATTCCTCAATATGGACGGAAGTATATACATCATCCTGTACTAGACGCTCGCTCAGCAGAACGGCGTCCTCATAGTTGTAGCCTTCCCATGTCATGAATCCGATCAGGGGGTTCTTGCCGAGAGCCATCTCGCCGTTGGAGGTGGATGGACCGTCTGCGATCACCTGTCCCTCTTCCACCCGCTCGCCCTTATTGACAATGGGTCTCTGGTTATAGCAGTTACTCTGGTTGCTTCGCTGGAACTTCATCAGCTTATAGGTCTTCTTGCTTCCGTCGTCGGAGCGGACCGTGATCTCCTTGGATGTGGAACGCTCTACCACGCCCGCGTTCTCCGCAACCACACAGACACCGGAGTCCACCGCGGACTTCACTTCCATACCGGTACCGACCACCGGAGCTTCCGTGGTAAGCAGCGGCACCGCCTGACGCTGCATGTTGGAACCCATCAGCGCACGGTTGGCATCGTCATTTTCCAGGAAAGGAATGAGCGCCGTAGCCACGGAGAACACCATCTTCGGGGATACGTCCATGAAGTCGAACTTGCTTCTCTCGTATTCCTGAGTCTCTTCCCTGTAACGGCCGGATACATTTTTCCGAACAAAATGTCCTTCCGTGTCCAACGCCTCATTGGCCTGTGCCACATGATAATTGTCTTCTTCATCCGCAGTCATGTAAACCACTTCGTCTGTGACCACCGGATTCTCCGGATTGGTCTTGTCAATGACACGATAAGGAGCCTCCACGAAGCCGTACTGATTGATCCTTGCATAGCATGCAAGAGAGTTGATCAGTCCGATGTTGGGTCCTTCAGGCGTCTCAATGGGGCACATCCTTCCATAATGGGAGTAATGTACGTCACGGACCTCGAATCCGGCACGCTCACGGGACAGACCGCCCGGTCCCAGCGCGGAAAGACGTCTCTTATGTGTCAGCTCGCCCAGCGGGTTGTTCTGATCCATGAACTGGGACAGCTGGGAGGAACCGAAGAACTCCTTTACAGCGGCTGTCACCGGCTTGATATTGATCAGCGACTGGGGTGAAATCCCCTCCTGATCCTGTGTCGTCATACGTTCCCGGACTACCCTCTCCAATCTGGACAGTCCGATCCTGTACTGATTCTGGAGCAGTTCCCCAACCGCGCGGATACGCCGGTTGCCCAGATGGTCAATGTCATCGTCATTGCCCATGCCGTACTCCAGATGCATGTTATAATTAATAGAAGCAAGGATATCTTCCTTGGTAATGTGCTTCGGGATCAGATCGTGCAGGTCGCGCTTGATCAGAACCTTCAGCTCGTCAATGTCTCCCGCGCTCTCCTCCAAAAGCCCTTCCAGAACCGGGTAATATACCTGCTCCGTCACGCCCACTTCCTTCGGGTCAATGTCTACGATGGCCTGCAGGTCCACCATCATATTGGAAAGGATCTTGATATTGCGGGAGCTGTCCTCTCCGTTCACCCACAGGTACGGAGCAGCGGAATTCTGGATGGCATCCGCGATCTCGCGGGTGATCACCGTGCCTGCCTCAGCGATCACCTCTCCCGTCACCGGGCTGACCACGGTCTCTGCCAGGGTCTGTCCCTTGACACGGTTCTTAAGCATCAGCTTTTTATTGAATTTGTAACGTCCTACCTTGGCGAGGTCATAACGCCTTGCGTCAAAAAACATGCTGGTGATCAGGCTTTCCGCGCTGTCCACCGCAAGCGGTTCGCCGGGACGGATCTTTTTGTATAACTCTAACAGACCCTCCTGATAGTTCTCAGCAGTGTCTTTGCTAAAGCTGGCAAGAATCTTCGGTTCCTCTCCGAAAAGGTCTAAGATCTCCGGATTGGTCCCGATCCCAAGGGCACGAATCAACACAGTGATCGGCACCTTCCTTGTCCGGTCTACGCGGACATAAAATACGTCATTGGAGTCGGTCTCATATTCCAGCCATGCCCCGCGGTTCGGGATCACGGTGGAGGAGAACAGCCGTTTACCAAGCTTATCATGGGCAATCCCGTAATAAATGCCGGGAGAACGGACAAGCTGGCTTACGATAACACGCTCCGCCCCGTTGATCACGAAGGTTCCTGTCTTGGTCATCAAGGGCAGATCTCCCATGAAGATTTCATGTTCGTTGATCTCGTCATTCTCTTTGTTGTAAAGTCTGACTCTTACCTTCAAAGGCGCGGCATAGGTCGCATCCCGCTCTTTGCACTCTTCGATCGTGTACTTTACTTCATTCTCGCACAATCTGAAATCAACAAATTCCAGACTCAGGTGACCGCTGTAGTCAGCAATCGGAGAAATATCGCTGAATACCTCTTTTAATCCGTCTGTCAGGAACCACTGATACGAATCCTTCTGAACTTCGATTAAATTCGGCATCTGCAATACTTCTTTCTGCCTGGAATAGCTCATGCGTGAACTTTTTCCGTTAGTGATGGGACGAATTCTGTTTTTCTCCATGGACGTTTCACTCCTTATTCGTTTTCTGAATATCTCCGTAAAGGCTGCGCGAAAATGCCAGCTTCTATGTGCATCCTTCTGACCAGTCAGCGTGGTGATTGCTCGAAGTGTGACATGTAACAAAAATATTCGTTGCCGGGCTGCGAGTTACCCTGTATATTCCCCTTAGAGCGCATCTTAAAAATATATTTCAGTAACCATAGCTCATTAATTTACACTCTGTTCTGCGGCAATTCATGAAACAAGATTCCGCCTGTACATCAATTCCCTGAAATGGAAATATGTGGCAAACGGTATATCTATCCATAATAGCGCATTTTTAACTATAACACAAATGGGTTTTTGATGTCAACACATTTTCAAAAAGTTCTTGACAAATTGTGATTTATGTGGTATTAGAAGCGGGTTAGAACAGAGAACCGCAGACGAACATTCTTCATCTGCGGTCCTCATTAGATCATCTCTGTCATGCGGAAAATAATTGCCAGCAGCAATTATTTCAGGTTTACTTCTGCGCCTTCGCCTTCGAGCTTCGCCTTGATCTCTTCTGCTTCTGCCTTGGAAACTGCTTCCTTCACTACCTTCGGAGCGCCGTCAACCAGTTCCTTCGCTTCCTTCAGACCAAGGCCTGTGATCTCACGTACAGCCTTGATAACCTTAACCTTAGATGCGCCTGCGGATACAAGCTCTACATCAAATTCGTCCTTCTCTTCTGCTGCCGCTGCGCCTTCCCCGCCTGCTGCCGCAACTACAACGCCTGCTGCTGCAGATACACCAAATTCTTCTTCACATGCTTTTACTAATTCATTCAGTTCTAATACTGATAATTCTTTGATCGCTTCGATCATTTCAGCTGTTGTCAACTTAGCCATTGTCATATCCTCCATTTTTTATATTATTATCAATCTGTCGTCAGTCCTATACTGCTGTCTGCACCGGCCGATTCCTGCGGGTGCAGCTTCCATTCAACACTCTATGGGCATTAAACTCTGATCATTCTGCTGCTTCTGCCGGAGCCTCTGCGCTCTCAGCCGGAGCTTCTGCCGTCTCGCCGTCCTTCTCAGCAATCTGCTTGATGACACGCGCGAAGTTCGTGATCGGTGACTGCATGCTTCCAAGCAGTCTGGAAAGAAGAACTTCTCTTGACGGAATCTTGGACAGCTCTGTCAGTCCTGCGACATCGTATACATTGCCCTCTACTACGCCGCCTTTCAGTTCCAGCTTGTCTGCGGTCTTAGCGAAATTGCAGATGATCCTTGCCGGAGCTGTCGCGTCATCCTTGGAGATCGCGATCGCGCTGGGTCCTTTCAGACAATCATCCAGACCTGCGAACTCGGTTCCCTCAAATGCCCTTTTCATCATAGTATTCTTGTAGACCTTGTATACTATGCCGGCTTCTCTGAGCTGCTTACGGAGTTCCGTATCCTGAGCCACAGTCAATCCGCGGTAGTCAACAAGCACTACGGACTGGGCATCCTTGATCTCCTCAGCGATAGCATCTACAACTGGTTGTTTTAACTCAACTTTTGCCACGTTCTGGTGCACCTCCTTATATATTTATAAAAGCACTGCCACAAGGAAAGTGGATTATACAGAGTAAATACAGAAAGTCCGACATGGCAGCCCTTCTGCATACGATGGTATATAAAAACCTCTGTGTACACAAAGACACAGAGGTAAAATCCAATTCAATGAATCTCGCATTCCTCGGTAGGCGTTGGTCTGCTTATGCCTTGCGGCACCTACTGTCTTCGGCAGCTAATTGCCTGATTATAATAACACCGATTCCGGGGGATGTCAACTCATTTTATTTAATTTTATCAAATTTACTGCAGCCGCATCGGATTGACCTTGATGCCAGGGCCCATTGTGGAGGTGAGTGTCACGCTCTTTAAGAACTGTCCCTTTACTGCTGCGGGTCTTGCTTTTATAATTGCATCAACAAGCGTCTGGAAGTTGTCCGCTAACTGCTCCTCGGTAAAGGAAGCCTTACCGATCGGCACATGGATAATGTTCGTCTTGTCCAATCTGTACTCAATCTTACCAGCTTTGATATCGTTGATCGCCTTCGTAACATCCATCGTTACGGTACCTGCCTTCGGGTTCGGCATAAGGCCCTTCGGTCCAAGTACACGTCCAAGACGTCCAACAACACCCATCATATCCGGTGTAGCAACCACTACGTCAAAATCCAGCCAGCCTTCATTCTGGATCTTCGGAACCAGCTCCTGTCCGCCTACGTAGTCAGCGCCTGCTGCCTGAGCCTCGTCAGCCTTTGCGTCCTTAGCAAATACAAGGATACGAACGGTCTTACCTGTTCCATGAGGCAGTACAACCGCGCCACGGATCTGCTGGTCAGCATGACGGCCGTCACATCCGGTTCTGATATGAGCTTCGATTGTCTCATCAAATTTTGCAACTGCTGCTTTCTTTACCAGAGAAATAGCCTCTGCCTTCTCGTAAAGATTGCCTCTCTGGATCTGTTTTGCAGCTTCGATATATTTCTTTCCTCGTTTCATTCTATATAACCTCCTTGTGGTATTGGCGGGATCGAACCCCTCCCACTGATTTCTTCTTCGTTACCAGGGTAAAGTGCCCGCAGATGCGCTTACTCTACGGTTACGCCCATAGAACGGCAGGTTCCCTCGATCATACTCATAGCAGCTTCCAATGACGCGGCATTCAGGTCAGGCATCTTTGTCTTGGCAATCTCTTCTACCTGGGCCTTCGTGATCTTCGCGACCTTGGTCTTGTTCGGAACACCTGAACCGGACTTGATGTTGCATGCCTTCTTGATCAGGACCGCTGCCGGAGGAGTCTTTGTAACGAAGCTGAAGCTTCTGTCACTGTATACAGTAATGACAACCGGGATGATGAGGTCACCCTGGTCTGCTGTCCTTGCATTGAACTGCTTTGTAAATTCAACGATATTGACGCCATGCTGTCCAAGCGCAGGACCTACCGGCGGTGCAGGAGTTGCCTTGCCGGCCGGAATCTGTAACTTAATATAACCTTCTACTTTTTTTGCCATTTTTCATTACCTCCTTGTGGTATTGGCGGGATAAAATCCCTCCCACTTCTTATTCCATCTTCTTGACTTCTGAAAAGCTGAGTTCGACCGGTGTCTCACGGCCAAACAGTTCCACATTGATCGACAGGCTCTCCTTCTGCTCGTTGACGCTCTGCACCACGCCCACAGTGCCTTCCCAGGCCCCGTTGAGTACGATCACGGCGTCGCCCTGCTCAAAGCTGACCTTTACTTCCTGACGGATGCCGAATCTCTCCATCTCATCCTCTTCCAGAGGAACCGGCTTGGATCCGGGTCCGACAAATCCTGTCACACCCCGTGTGTTCCGGACAACATACCATGTGTCATCATTCATATACATATGAATCATAACATAGCCTGGAAACAGCTTTTTCATGCTGACCTTCTGAACACCATTCTTCTGCTCGATCACTTCCTCGAGGGGAACCCGGACTTCCAGGATCTGGTCTTCCAGATGACGGTTTTCAATTGTCTTGTCAATGTTTGCTTTTACTTTGTTCTCATACCCGGAATAGGTATGAACCACATACCATCTTGCCTCTGACATAAAATCACCTTTCCGTTATGGCTTAGTATCTGTTCCGAACAGTTACATGGCTTTTACTTTACCAAAAGGTCAATCCCGTATTTCATGATAGCATCGATCACTGTGATGATCACTCCCAATAATACGGAAACGCTCACAACTGCCGTTGTCTGCTTGGCTAACGCATTTTTATCCGGCCAGATGACCTTCTTGAACTCTGCCTGAAGCCCTTTGAACCAGCTTTTCTTCTGAGTTTTTTCTGCTTTTCCGCTCATATCATCCACTTCCCTCCAAAATGACTATTTTGTCTCTTTGTGCAGTGTGTGGGATCTGCAGAACTTACAGTACTTCTTGGTCTCCATGCGTTCCGGATGTGTTTTCTTATCCTTGGTCATGTTGTAATTGCGGTTCTTGCATTCCGTACATTCCAATGTGATTCTTGTGCGCACAACTTCCACCTCGCTTTTTCTCAGAGCACCTCCCAGAACTCCGCCGCCAAGACCAGTACGGTCAAAAATCCCCGGATGCTCGCTTGATTCACTACATGTTACTGATGGTTGCGAAGCCATCAAATTTAGGCATAAAAAAAAGACCTACTTCCAATCGCAGTGAAATTGTAACACATGGGGGATGGGGAAGTCAAGTCTTTTCTTTGCATTATCTATTTTCTTTCATTTTAATTTTATCAGCATCATTACTCCACTCGCTGAGTTTATTTATCCTCTGTTATCGCAAGAGTCAAAGTCATACAGGTCTGGCCGTATGCTCCCTGCATATTTCCATTGTGCCTGCGCCAAATAAGAAATTTACCCATAAGCCATTTCAATGCCACTTACAAACTTTATCTGACATACCTCTAGAAAATTATACCAAGTCACGGTATAATCTGGTATAATTTTCCAAGATTTTAGATTACCACAGTGCCTCTATTCTCATAATTTCCGTATTTGCATCCAGATAACACTCCACCTCCTTATTCGCCTCATCATATATCCACACGGTCTCTGCACATCCTAAATCCTTTCGGACAGCACGCTGTAATTGTGAATCCTGATAGATTTCACGAATCACACGATTATAAAAATCATACCATACAAGTACACGCGCACAACCTGTATTTTCACAATCCAAAAGTTCCCCTCTTAAACCATTATAAGAAGTTTTTATATTATTCCCTCGTTCATCATACTGATATGTACAACCTGCATAATATAATTTCGCATTAATAACTGCCTTACCATCAATCCCACAATAAATTGTAGAGACACATTGACCGTATGAATCATACTCATTACGACAGATGGCATATCCCTCACCCTGATGCATTACTAGATTTCCTTTTGCATCATAATATCGCATTTCCTTCACTTTCCCATATTTATACGAACACTCATATAAAGCATAACCGCCATCTTTGTAGCCAACTGGATTCCCATCAGAATCAAAATAGCGCACTGATATTTCATTTCCAAAATCGTCATACTCTGATTGTATCTGCGCAAAACCCAAATCTTCTCGGTTGATAACCTTGCCATTTTTTCCTATAAACCATGTATTCGTCTGATTCCCTTTGGCATCATATGCATACTTCTTTCCTGCACAATGGTTTTCCTTATGAATAATCAGATTTCCGTCTTTTCCATAATACAATTCAGAAAGTGTTCTTCCGTTGTCATCATACTCATATCGAACAATAGCATAACCATAACGGCTATGCAACGTAAGCTCTGTATCTGCCCCCCAATATTGAACCTCCATTAAATGATTATCCTCATATATTTTTTTCAAAAATACATAATCACCGTCCTTGGTAAAAGCAGGAAAATTATCAGCAGTCCAATAACTGACTTCCGTTTCATTCCCCAGTCTATCATATTCCGAATGTATACGAGTATATCCAAAATATTCCTGGCTGATAAGATTGAAGTCCTGATCAAGATACTGTGTATCTGTCTGATTCCCTTTGGCATCATAGGAATACATTATACCTGAGTAACCTTTTT
Organism: Lachnospiraceae bacterium; assembly: GCA_910575475.1. Classification (GTDB taxonomy): domain Bacteria; phylum Bacillota; class Clostridia; order Lachnospirales; family Lachnospiraceae; genus Schaedlerella. Next base: position 39,001 of record CAJTGD010000038.1, read on the forward strand.
CTTCATGAGAAACAGGCTCTCCTGCTACATCAAAGTATAATTCAGAAAGTTTCTTTCCATTCACGTCATACTCATATTTTACAGAAGCATATCTTTTGTCATAAAGAACCCTCTTCCCATCGACACCATAATACCTCTGTTCCATAAGCCTACCCCTGATATAAGTCCGCCCAGTAAAAGCATATCCGCCGTCCTTCAATGTAGCACGGTTTCCGTTCATATCATAATACGCAGTGCCAATCTCATTTCCATTGGAATTATATCTGGAACGAGACATTGCATACCCCAGATCTCTGCGGCACATCATTTTGCCATCTGCTCCAATATAACATTCCTCTGTCCGATTCCCCCTCTGATCATATTCATATTCAAAGCCGGCGCAATAGGAATCCTGGCTAACAACCAATTTTCCATTGGCATTATAAAAATATCTGGATAATTCGTTCCCTTTCCCATCGTAAGTACAGCATATTTTTGCATAACCCAAGTCCTCCCGATCCATCGGCTTTCCATCTTCCCCCACATACTGGATATAAGACTCATTTCCATACTCGTCATAATCATACTGAATCTCTGCATAGTGATTTTCCTTATGTATAACCCGTGTGTATTTTTCATTGTAATAAGAACACACCCTGTTACGTCCATACGCATCATACTGATATTCAATCATCGCATATCCGGTATCAGTGCGTGACACCAAACCTCCTCGTACATTTCTATAATATGATTTGATTTTCTGTCCATCTTTAAATTTATTAATGCTAATTGCATATCCCTCGTCTTTCCGCATTACCAACTCTCCATCGATGCTTCGATAGACTGTTTTTATTTCATTTCCTGAATCATCATATGTAGAAACCACCTGCGCATATCCCAAATCACTGCGCTCCATCAGCTTGCCGTCCACTCCGATATAAGATGTGGAGGTTCTCCTCCCTTTCTCATCATATTCATATTTCAATCCGGCACAATGCTTTTCCGCATTCATTACTGGTTTCACATCATCCTCGTAAAAAAATTCTGATATACACTGTCCATACTCGTCATACTCATATTTCAGAAAAGTATATTCCTGTTTGAGTAACGGAACTTGGTTTCCTCCCTTAAACTCGAAACAACGAAATTCACACTCTTTCCCCCTGTCATATGTCAGCTCGTAGTATCCATACCCTCGTCCTTTCCACGCGGATGGCTTTTTATCAATGCCATAGAATGCTTCTGCAGTCACATTTCCACAGCTGTCGTACTCTGAGTCGACATAGGCATAGCCCAAATCATCACGTACCATGAGCTGGCCGTCAATTCCAAGATATTCTTTTCTGGTATTGTTGCCGCATTTATCATATTTTAAATTCATACCTGCACAATGATATTTTGTACTGATTACAGGAGACCCTTCCGTATCAAAATAAAACTCCGATTTACGCTGTCCATATTGATCAAACTCATATTTTATAATGGCATAGCCGCAATCCTTCCGCATAATCAGCTTCCTGTCTTCATCAAAATAGCGGCATTCTATACAACGGCCATTCTCATAAGTATCCTGAAATGAAACATAACCACGCCCTTTATATACCGTAGGTTTGTTATGGACGTCAAAATAAGATTCGCTGATTAAGTTCCCGACCGGATCATACTCTTTTTTGACTTTTGCAAAACCCAATTCCTTTTGAGTCATCAACTTGCCATTTACTCCAATATACCGGACACTTGATTCATTCCCATTTTTATCATATTGATACAATAAACCGGCACAACCATATTCCGTGTTAACAATCAACCGCTCCCCGGTATCATAGTACAGTATAGATTTACAATTGCCATATGCATCATACTGATATTTCACAACCGCATAGCCCTCGTCATTCCGTATGATTGGTTTCTTGTGCGCGTCCTGGAAAATAGATTTTGTTATCCTCCAGTTCTTATATTCATTTTTGCAGGACGAATAGCCGCCTTCATTACAGAAAGTTGGCATGCTGTCTGTATCTAGGTATTCGATCATCAATTCATTCCCAAAAGCATCAAATGTCTTATGGAATTGTGCATAACCCAAATCTCTTCGGAGCATTAGCTTACCGCCCGAATCAAAATAACTGCAATGACTCCAGTTTCCTCTCTTATCATAGCGGTATCGCTTACCCGCACACTGATAGTAACTACTGAGGGCTGGCTTTTCCTTTGTATCATAATAAAATTCAGATATGTACTGCCCATACGGGTCATACGCATATTGTACAAGTGCATATCCATATTTATTATGTATTACTGCATCGCCGTCCTCCTTGTCAAAACATCGAAACTCTTTCAGCATATTTTTGTCAAAAATCTGTTCAAAGTATCCGTATCCACCTTCCTTATATATGGCCGGCTGGCCCTCAGTATCGAAATATACTTCTTTTATCTTATTTCCTAAATGATCATATTCAGAATGCTGGTGCGCATAACCCAGATCAGAGCGTATCATCAGTTCCCCGTCTAAGTCAATGTATTGTATATCATCCTGGTTTCCCATATCGTCATAGTCATACTTAAAACCGGCGCAGTGATATTTTGTACTGATAACAGAATTGTGTTCCGCATCAAAATATCTTTCGGACTTGCATAGTCTTTTATCATTATACTCATATTCTACAGAAGCATAACCTGTATCACTGCGCAGGACAGGCTTTCCCTCCGTATCAAAATATTCACTCTTCATACATAGCCCGTTTTCATAAGTATCTAAATAGGATGCATATCCCCTTTTCAGCAATGCAGGCTTGTCACGGTTGTCAAAATAAGACACGCTCTCCAGATTCCCGACAGCATCATATTCCTTTTCCAACCGTGCAAATCCCCAATCACTTCGAATCATATACCGATTCTTGATTCCTATACACCTGATTTCTTTTTCACGTCCACGTTTATCATAATCATATTTAAAACCGGCGCAATGATATTCCGTGTTGATGACAGGCTTATCATAAGTATCAAAATAACGAATGGAACTGCGCTGGTTATAGTGATTATATTGATATCTTACAATTGCATAGCCCTCATCTTTCCTTAGGACTAAGTTATCATTTTTGTCCAGATACCGGCATTCTTCCAGATTTCCATTCCCATTTACACTTTCATATTGATATTCAATAGATACATAACCTTCGTTCAAGGGAGTCGGATTTCCTTTAGCATCTAAGTAAGTAATTTTTCGCAGATTTCCGGAATCGTAATATTCTGCATAACGTTTTGCTACCCCCAGATCCCTGCGGGTCGCAATGCCTCCCCCCGGACCTAGATAAGAGACCGTTTTTCGATTCCCGTTCTCATCAGGTTCATATAAAAATCCGGCACAGTGATACTCCGAATGAACAGTTGGATTTCCTTCTGTATCCAGATAATATTCCGAAGTACAGAATCCCATATTATTATATGTGAATTCAATTGCGGCGTAACCTTTATCCCTGCGCAAAATTAAATTATGCCTGGCATCAAGAAAGCGTTTCGAAGAAACCAGTCCATTTTCGTCATACTCATATTTTTGTATCGCGCAACCGATATCCGTGCGAAGTGTAAGCTTCTCAGCAACATCCAGGTATTGCTCCTCCTTTGTTTTCCCATCATCGTAATATTTATAATCTATGGCAGCAATTCCAGTTGTAATATCAGCAGTAAGCTGAAATTCCTGATTTACAAGATCATAATAGCCCTTTCTCTCTAATAGGCCGTCCGGCCTGTATTCCCAGCATATCATCGCATACCCTGTGTCTACACGCTTTACGGTCTTTCCCTGGGTATCTTCATACCATTCTCGGAGTAGATTCCCGTCTTCCGTATATTCATACCAAATCTTAGCCACATTATAATCTGCCCGCAAGGCAGGACGCCCCATCTGGTCAAAATAGGCTTCCCAGACCACTTGCCCGTTTCCGTCATAACGCCGTTCCCTTCCTGCATAACCCTTTTCTGGAAGCAACACTTTTCTTTCATTCAAATCATAATAAAATTCCGTAACTGTCCCACCTGTCTCCTGGCTGAACCTGTCATATTTCACAGATGCATATCCCAGCTCTCTGTTGAAAGTCGGTTTCTTCCATGTATCCAGATATTTTACCTGAATCACTCGATTATCTGGGCCGTAAATCCTCTCTACCGCCGCATATCCGCCTTTATGCGGGCAACGATGAGATTCCTCGTCAAAATATATTTCACATGTAACATATTTTTTCCGATTATACTTATATCTTGTTTTTGCAAATCCATCTTCATTCAAAACAAGATGATAGCCTTCACCGTCCTCATCTTTCCCGTAATACCCCTTTGACAGAACCATGTTTTCTTTATTCAGCTTATATTGTATGGAAGAATAATTTCTGTTCTGGTCAAACTTCTTTTCTTCCTGAACCGCACCATTCTCATCCAAATATTGTTTCCCATGTTCCTCGCCATCTGGCTGGCTTTCCGAAATACCACCTTGTACAGTCCTTTCCATCTGTCTTTTCCAACTCCCTGACTTTCCATCCCCCTCTGGTTGGCCTTTTAGAATCTCTTCCTCTGCTCCGTGGACCCGACTGGTATCACCGTCTTCGAAAAAAAACGGATTGTTCTGCCATCTGGACAGTTGTACGACAGAAACAGTGCTTTCGTCCTCCTCCTTTCCTTCAACATCATCAAGTATAATCCGCAGCCTCCTTCTAGCTGGAGTCGAATACTCCTCAAAACCAATTCGTTGGCTGTGAGATTTTTTTCTCTAACCCGGTTGCCATCAATTCCATAATATTCTTCCTTTGTCAGCATTCCCTTCTCATTATAGCTATATCTGTACCGATACACCTGATTTGTATCATATTCCCAGTTCTCATTTTGACCCTTTTCCCTTCTTTCAACCAGATTCCCTTTTTCATAATCAAATTCTTCAATCGCCACACCATAAAATCCGTCCGTCCTTTTTAAGCCCTCTTCATCACTATAATAACGGATACTCCTCAAATTTCCATCCTCATAGCAGAATTCTATCATCATGACACCCAAGTTATTACATACTGGATTCCCTTCATTATCCAGATAACACACCGCAGACAAATATCCATCCTGGTAAACATATCTTTCCCCATTGACGCCATACGAATTTTTCTTCCCCGAACTCAAGCTACAGGTAAGGGGCCGCCCGTCAGGATTATATGTCACCTCAAATTGCTGTGACTTCATATCGTTTCCATCTGTCTCTCCTTCTGGTGTCCGGAGCAAAGTAGATTGAAGAAGCTGCGGCTGATCCTCAGAAGAATAGTTTGTAATCTCCATTCTGCCACTACGATTACGCTCCATCTCCATATGCAACTTACCGTCGCTTCCATAATAAGAGACTCTTACAGGCTCCAGAAACCCAAAATCTTCTGCCAGTGAAAAAGCTTCTTCACCAATTGAACGGTATTTACCTTTATTTTTCTTACAATCATAGACAATGCGGGAAGTCTTCTTAAAAACCGACATACTATAAGCTGTAGAATGCTGCCTCATAACCTCTAACTGCCCATAAGGCTCTACATAGGTGAGAACAAATTTATGATGAAACTTCTGAATCTTCCAGTAACCTGCACGACCGCCCCTCTCTCTCCACGATAAAGCTTCGCCGACCCCGTCCGGCATTCCGTAAACCTCGGTTACCATGGCATAATACTCCGTGATGCTGCTAATCCAAATACTATAACCAAACCAGAACAGAAGCAGTGTTCCGATAACCGTCCCCATTCTCCATCTCTTTGATTCGCACAATTTACACCATATTCTAGAACCCAGCTTATTCGTCCATTCTGTATAAGACTTCCATTTATCGCCTTTTACGTAAGAAGCAATATAAGAAATCACTTTACAAAATAGAAAGGCGCACATAAAAACAGCCGAGCAAAAAGCGAACCAATATATTATTCCCTGATTTCGGTATTGTGCAATCATATAACCAATAGAGCAGTACGTCGCCAAAGTCAGTATTTTTTTCAATAAGATCCGCAATCTCCATCAAATCTGCTGGTTTATCTGTACCTTCCCCTTTTATTTTCTCCGCCTTACCAGAAATATCCCTGAATTCCCTGATTAATGCGGCAAAGGCAGAATGGGTCACTGATACTTTTTTCTTAATGCCCTCTTTTAGTAGCTCATTTTTTTCCTTTAAGCCGCAAAGTATCTTTTGTATTTTATCTGCCATACGTTCTTCCTCCCGAAGCTGTATCTGTTAAAGTTCTCTGCATCTTCATATTTTTCTTCTTGATTTAAATCCCTACAAATCGAATCCCTGTCTATGATATAGCAAAAAGGTAACCAGACTCTTTTACAAATACAAAGAGTTTGATTACCTCTACTCATGAAATATCATCGCCATAATACTATGATATCATGTTCTGAAAATATCTACAAGATAAAAGAGAAAAATTTTCCACCTGTACGGTTGGAAAAGGCAGGATATTTTCTGCAGTGCTCTTCCTCTTTCGAGAAAAATCTTTCTCTGGATTTCGGGCAAGAAGACTGGCTGGGATACCAGCTTACGGACTTCGTCTAGAATTTTTTTATTTTTATCTAAAATACATTCAGTAGCGAAAGCGGCCGCACAAAATATGATATTTATTAAGCATTTCTAAAAAAAGTTAAATTTAGGTTAGACCCTTATATAGAATCTAACCTTATAGTTTATCTAATTGACATTGAATGTGACATGTAACTTCTTTACTATAAATCACCTTACAGCTTTTTTTGTAGCAGGCTATCCCGAATTTATGAATCGTCTGCATGCCTTCCTGTGTAAGCGCTGCTGCATATCCGCTATCGTCAATCTGCTTCATTGCTGCTAAGCATGCCGAATCAAATGCGCCCTTTTCAGCATATTTTACCTCTATGATGCAGCCTGTTTTCTCCGCAGGAATCACAATCTTGATATCTGTGTAGCCAATACCAGATTCTGCATTTGATTTTATGATCCAATTTCCTTCTACCTTCAACAGACCAAGCAGCATCCCATGATAAAAATTTTCTTTCATTTCTTTTTTCACATAAGTGTCACGGATACTAATCGAATCTGCCAGGAAACAATCCAATAACACCTGAACGGATTCTGCATCTCCGCTTTTTACTGCCGTACAAAATTCCTGCCACTGCCCTGTATTGCTGATAACCTTTCTCTCAAACCATGAGCGGATCTTTTCCTCATAGATTCCAAGCACTTCTCTGTTTGGAATGATCAGCTTATGAATCTTCCCATTCGCTTCTCCCGCATCTGTCAGATACCCTGTTGCATAGAGCACGCTCCATAAATATGTCTGCTTTACTTTTGCTTCACTGCTGTCAAGATCCGTATATGTCAATTCCGGAATTAATGTTTTCTCAATACATTCTCCCGAGATCAAAGCCTCAATGTCTGCCTTCGTTGCCTCCGCGGCTCCCTCGAGTATATCTTTTACAATCGCATTACTGCTGCTGTTTTCCCAATGGGGTTCCATCTGTGCATTTCTCGATTCGCAAAACCGGTCGCACTGGTTAATCACATCCCATGGACAATAGACATCTACATTGCCAAAATGATATCCATCATACCACTCTTTAAACACTTCAAATTTGTCTGACAATCCATAATAACGAAGCATTTCCTTTACCTCATCGTCCGTAAAGCCAAAATATTCTGCAAACCGCACATCAGAGATTGTCCGGACCTTAAAATTATTCAGACCTGTAAAAATACTTTCCTTGGCTATTCTCAGGCACCCGGTCACAATTGCAAATTCAAGATTTTTATTTGTCTTTAATGCCTGGCTGAATATGGAGCGTATCAATTCTACCATTTGCGGATAATATCCGTTTTGATAAGCCTTATCCAAAGGCACATCATATTCGTCAATCAATACGATTGCAGGTATGCCATAGTGCTTATGGAGCAGCATAGTGAGCAGCTTCAGGCTGTTATAAAGATGTGCGGCTTTCTCCAGTTCCCCTTCGATCAGACGGATAAGCTTCGCCTTATCATATTGCGTCAATCGATTGCTTTCCAGCAAGTAATCAAATCTTGCCGCTTCATCACTGATCACGGTACAAAAGGCATCAAAAGCAGTCTGGAAATCCCCGCCGCTAACATCCTTTAGACTAATTGAGACAACCGGATACTTTCCCATATACTGCGAGCACAAGTCCCTTTCCTTTTCAATTTCCAACCCTTCAAATAATGTCCGGTCTGCCCCAATCTCAAAAAATGACTTGAGCATATCTATATTCAGGCTCTTGCCAAAACGCCTGGGCCTTGTAAAAAGATTTACACTGCCCCTCGTTTTTAATAGTTCAGCGATAAATCTCGTTTTATCAATATAGTAGAAACCCTTGGTCCGGATATTGCCGAAAAATTCTTCTCCGATCGGAAGTTTTTTAAGCTCCTTCATTATTTTTGAGCCCCCTTTATGCTATACTTTGATGTTCAAGGCAATCACCGTCTATTGTGTCCCGCCGTCCTCATGTCCGGAAGGGTCGCAGTTCCTGTCCCCCCAGCCTTCTGCCATAGCCATGGAAACCAGTTCCAGCATCTTCGCCACGGATGGAATGCGGGCCTGGCCGCGGGCTCCCTGCATATTCCCATTAGGCCTGCGCCAGATAAAGCGGTAGCCTTCCTGCTCGGAATCGTCCGTATACTCGTAGCGGACATATTGGAAACACAATACCCATGAATCATTGCCATAATCCTTTGGAACCTCGTTCAGTACTTTTACTCTTGCTTGTTTTGCCATAATTTCCTCCTGTCCTTTCGTGTTTTAGTTGAAATTCACTCATCAGATACTTATGAGTATATGATAAGTGAAAAACGGAAAAAGTCAAGTAGAAATTATCCTTAAATTATAAACAAAAAGGAACAGGACATGATCTCCTTCAAGTGTCATGTCCTGTCTTTGTTAGTTTATTTCTTTTTCTTTGTGGTCTTTTTCACAGTTGTAGTTGTTTTCTTCTTTTTATCCGTGTTCTTCTTACCAGACTTCTTTTTCATTATGCCTGTTATAACACCGATACTTATAACTGCTGCCGCAATCCACGGAACAAACGAGAGCGGGTCTCCTGTCTTCGGCATGATGTTTGAAAGCGCATTCTTGCTGTCATCCGAAACTCCCTGCTGCGCTGCATCTGTCTGTGACGTAGTTCCGTCGGAGCCATTCTGGTTTCCGTCTCCTGATGTATTATTCGGGTCATCCGGATTCGTCGGGTTATTCGGGTCATCCGGATTTGTTGGATCATCCGGATCCGTCGGATTATTCGGATCATCCGGGTTTGTTGGATCATCCGGATCCTCTACAGGATTTGGATCACTATTTGCAATATCCGCCCATGCAATCGCAAGCGGTGATGTACCTGTTACATTAAATGCAATCCCCTTACCATCTGCCGTCTTGCTAACCGCCGGTTCCTCTGTCTGGCCTGCAGTGACTGACAATCTCGGAATATCCGTGGAGAACATATGACTCACTGCAAAATTATATTTTTCACCATTGACATCCGCCGGGAGGCCAAATGCCCTGAGACCTTCAAATGCAAGCCCCACTCTGATGCCCTTGCTTCCAGCCTTCGCAAAATCTTCCTCTGTGGCATCCGTATACTGACCGTTTTCTCTTCTGATCTGTACAGTCAGATCACAGTAGATCATCTGTGAATTGGAGTAACCCTTCTTAAGCAAAATCTTACTTGCCATCTGCTGTGTTACTGCATCCATGTTGTTAAACTCGGTACTTCCCAATGGCGAATTTTGTATTGTAGCGTCGTCTAGCTTCTTAACAACCGGTATGATATCCTCTGTACCGCCTGGCTGATTGCCACCCGGATTGTTCGGATTGTTTGGATCATTTGCATCACCTGCTTTAATCAAGTCAACTGAAGTTACCGCGCTAGTAGCCACACTTGCTTTAATTGCAATCGCCTTGACCGTTGTCTTTTCTTTATCTACTGTAAATGCCTCACTATACTTTGTACTTGATGCCGTTGGAGTTGTACCATCTGTTGTATAGTAAATATCCATTCCTGACAGATTACCGGTATAATCAATGCTGACATCTGCCGTACCATAGAATGAAATTTCTCCTTCGCTTTGTGTAACCCCATTACATGTAATTTCAGGTTTTTTCGCCTCTGACGAATCTGTCTTTATAGTAGCCGACGTACCCTCCGTACTTTCTTCGTAAATCTCATCTGCTGCATATTTAATCCATGCAGTATATTCTGTATTTGGTTCAGCACCTTCCATACGGTTGGAGTACGTATATGTCTCGGCTTTCCCTTCGGGATCAAAACTGTAACGGTAAACCGGCTGTCCTAAAGAAGTATTATCCTGCTCTGGTTCGACTATCAATGTGTATGTCTCTCCATCTTCACTCAAAACCGCTTTTAATGTACAGCTTGAAGGAGCTTCTGAACGAGGCAGCTTACCAAATGCCACATGGCACTGCACGACCTCGCTTTCTTTGACATTTGACGAACCTTCCATAAATGCATAGAATACTTTGTCGCTATTTGGTGAAATCACAGCATCCCAAACCAGATTATCGACTTTACCATGCTTCCACATATCCAGATTTCCTTTATCCGGAACATCTGCTTCGCCATCAGACATATAGTAATGAATCGTACTTTCTTCATCTATAACATCTATGCCTTCTTTAATCCCCGCCACAGTCAGCTTACAGCCAAATGCACGGGCCGCCTCATCGGGAATCGGTTCTCCTGTCAGCTTGATTTCTGGGGCCTCACGCTGAGAGATTCTCACCGGCTCCAGTAATGCATTCGGTCCCTTTGGCTTCCCGTCTGCATCAGCAGCAGGTTGTATATTACTTGTTTTGTATACTCCAGCCAAAGTATAATTCCTGCCCTTAGTGCCAGAAAGACACATATCCTCCTCCAGCACCACCTCTTCATAAGGTGATCCGTCAACAGTGGCAACCTTCAACGCCTGATCTCCGGAAGCCACGAGTCCTGTCAATTCCGTAGGTTCTCCGATATCCTTGAAGTCTCCGGGCAATATCTTAGTAGAATCTGAATTTTCTCCGTCACTTGTAAGATCTATATCCACATCCGTAATACGTACCCTTGCCGTGCCATCATAGGTCCTGCTTTCAGCCGTAATGCTTTGTACGATCAACGTTCTTGGTTTAATTTCAAAAGTTTTCTCACAAGATCCTGTGAAGTTTTTGCTTTTTTCAGCGTTAATCTCTATTGTAATTTTTCCGGCATTGGTAAAATCATCTGTAGAAAACTTTCTGTCAAAATCCGTCACCGATAAAACAGTTTTACCATCGGTTCCATTCTTATCATCAACTGTTAATTTGACAGAATCCACATCCGGTTTATGTGACTGACCGTCATAAACAACCGACTCAGCATTTCCTCCCCGTAATGTAACCTCCGCCTCATCAATCGGAACCTTATTAATTATAAAGGATGCCGTGCGGCTTCCCGTAAAATTGCCGTCAGCATTGGCAGTAATAGTCATGGAAGCCGTTCCCGCGTCCTCCCTGGTCGGATCTGGCGTGTATTGATAATCTCTCGTTTGTAATGTATTGCCGTTATAAGTTACAACTACGTCTCCATTTTCAAAATCACCAGCCACAAAAGGTCTGCCGATATAATCTTTACCCGGGATAGGAGCGACCTGGATTCCCTCGTCCGAAAGGTCACGCTGTTTTACCACAATGTCTATTGGATACTTAGAGACACCATAAGTAAACGTCAGTTTATAAGCCCCCGCGTCTCTAACTCCATAAGCGTCCATATCGTAGTCTTTGTCGTCAGACTTTTCAATTGTATAGGTTAATCCGGTACGGTCAACAGGAATATAATCTCCATCTACAAGCCGCTGTGTCTTATACTCGAACACATCCGGCCTATCCGCAAAGGATTCTCCCGTATAAGTTAGATCTTTTAAAGTAAGATCCTGCTCAGGGTCAAAAGATACGATCAGGTCAATATCCTTACTAAAGGTACCTCCCGAATTGACCAACTTATTAGGATTAATCAAAGTACCTGAGCCTGTTATCTTCCCTTCATTTGTAAGCGTCGGACCATCCACAGGAATCAAAAACTGTGTACCTGAGCCAATCACCAGAGTATCGTCCGAGCCAAAATCATCTGGGAAGTCTGAAGGCATTGTTGCTTTTCCATATACAGTACATGTATGCCCATGATTCCCATGCTCAGAATTACCTTTTTCTAAAATCCCCGCTAGACTCTCCATATTCGTTTTAGAACCGCTGGAGTCTATAGTAGTAATAGGATCGCCCTTACTATCAACCACTTTACCGTCTACATTTCTGTTTATATCCCACACCAACCCATTAAAACCGGTTGTTACCATATTTTTGTCAAATGAGTCTGATATGATAACCGTATTTCCACCATTTAACGCAGTAAGACTGTTACCGGCAATACCAGACGCATGGTCTGCGCTATTATAATCGTCTCCTCCTACCGCTACCACTTTACCGCCATTAATAGTAATCTGACCACCCGTTGCACTTCCAATCCCCGGAGTGCCTTCTGTTGAATCTGCTATTCCATCACCACCCTTGGCAATAACAGTTCCCCCGTTAATCTTGATTGCTGTTACTTTACCGCTTCCTGCTGCGCCAATTCCGGCTCCGGTATTTCCACCTTCTGCAAGTATCTTTCCCCCTTCAATCGTGATAGTACCCGCGGTAGCATTAGGGCCGCTATATCCTGATCCCCCAATTCCGGCAGCGCCATGCAAACTCTTGACCGTCAGTTTATCCCTTTCATTGCCGCTCAAATCCTGACCGTTTGCACTCTGAATCGTAAGATTTGCAGAGGAAGGAACATGAATCCCGGCATATCCCTTAGCACTTGTCAATTCATTCTCGCCCTCCAGAACCAGGGTCAATGTGGCTGAATCTTCCAAATCTATTGCACCAATCTGAGCAGCGCTTTGTGTAGTTATACTAGAATCGCTAAGTATAATGCGGTGATTTGCTCCCTTCTCCACTTTAATGCCATAACCGTTCGAGTTTGTTACATTTAAAATTTTATGACCTTTACATACTCCATTTGCATCATAACAATTTGTTGAAGCCTCACCAGTCTCACCATCCCAATGCCAACCGATCTGTTTATTACTTGTCAATATAAGATTACTTTTAAAATCAGCTGGATTTACCGTGTGCGAAAAACCAGTATCCACCTCTGCCGCCCCTGCCGTCAACGGCACAAAAAGCGATGTCATAACCGCCGTCATTGCCATCGCCAATACCTTCCCCTTTATTCTCTTTTGAAATACTCTATCCTTGATCATCTCAACACATCCTCATAATCCTATTATTTTAAGATTTTCCATTGGTTTCAGTATAGTGCAAAAGTCCACAAAATTCAATGCTTTTATCTATAATTCGCAAAAACATCTTTCATGGACTTCCAATAGCGGCCCCTCCCTTTTGTCAGATACGTCTCCGTTATGGCCGGACTATTCGCATAATTATTTATCGACTGATACTTATTATTTGATAAGCCTTCTTTCTAAAAGCCGTGCAGGAAAATATATGAAGAGCGAAGGGGGGCGCTGGGACAGGATTGGAGGATATTTCATATAGAAGGTCAGATCACGCCTTCCAGTCTCATAGCCTTCATGTCTTCTTCGCTATATCCGAGCAGATCAAGGATTTTTTCTGTATCCTGCCCCAGGAAAGGTGCGCATTTTCGGATATAGGGCTGCGTGTCGGACATATGGATGGGCATTTTAGCGCATAACGAGACACTGGCTTGTTTCCATCGGCAAGCCTCTTCCATATTTCAATATAATTGATGTTAAGCAAGGATTCTTTTTTCTACTTCATCAATAAAATACCGATAGCTGGGCGACGCATTTCCATGCAAATGTAAGTGGCCGCCTATTTTATCAGCCCATTCGCATTTTGCTTTTCCAATCTCAGAATCAATGTTAACAACTTAGTATGTGCTTGGAATAAATGACATCGTAATGTGTGAAAAAATGAGTTGTTGGAACTTACAACCTTAAAAAATCGCAGACTTCCCCCTTGGTGCTTATTATTTCGAAAATAACTGTTTATTTTTTAGATATCATAACATTGTCTGACAATTTATACTCCGCGGTTATTTTAATGGGTCGTCTTACAGTTATAATGGTGTTTTACATTACGCGGTTTTTTACGCGGGTGTGATTCCCCGTTCCCCTTTTTATCACGGACTCTTGTGGATATGGCAAAGCAGAAAATATAGCGTATGACTTCTCTTTGTTCCGTACAGGTATCTGCTTCCATATATTCAGGGAAATATCTGCTGATACATCCGATCAGTTCATTCATATTTGTCTGGTATCTGTGCTTGTTATGCCCTGTATTGACCGTTTCATCAATGATGCCGTCGGTTTCTGTTTTGATCAGCATCGCAAGATTGGCAAGGAGTACAGAAATCCAAAACTCCTGCTGGATGGAGTTCTCTGAAAAGCCGTTGAAATTGGTCAGGCCGACTTTCTCCTTTATGAGCTTGTACTCTTCTTCGACCGGCCTAATGCCGATATTTTTTTAATGCCGATATTTTCATAAAAACCATATAGATGCGGATATTTTCTTAAAAATATCGGCATTAATCTTTATTATGG
>CAJTGD010000039.1 GCA_910575475.1 Lachnospiraceae bacterium
AAACAGTTATTTTCAGAATGATAAGCACCAAGGGGGAAGTCTGCGATTTTTTAAGGTTGTATGTTCCAACCACTCATTCTTTCACACGTTTCAATGACATTTATTCCAAGCGCATACTAAGTTGTTAACATTGCTTTTGCAACTGCTCACTTAGTAATATTAAACATATAACTCATTTCCTTTTCTTACGGAACAGGCTTTTTTAATTGCTAATGCTGCAGCAGAAACCATAGCCTTATTCACTTTACGGGCCGAGTAAGGGCATTGTACAACACAGCGCATACATGAAATACATTTTTTGCTGTCTGCGACTTTTAGATTCTCTTTGCTGATTGCCTGTGCCGGACACTGTTTGGCGCAAAGCCCGCAATTTGTACAGTCATTGTTCGCCTTCGGAACCAAACCGGCTCCACCAGCTTTTTTATAAGGGCGGTTGCCCGGAATTTGCGGCATGGGAAATTCGGTGGAATCACTATTTATTTTTTCCAAAATTTTTTTTGCAAAACCGCTTAGCTCACTCTTATCTTTCGTATCTGGCCTGCCTGCCGCATACTGGTGCATGATAGAATGTTCTGCAATGGCAGCAATAGCAGCAATTACCTTAAACCCACTTTTCTCTGCAACATCATTTAATTCAACCAAAGTATCTTCATATGCCCTGTTTCCATACACACAAACAATGACACATGGCGTATGATTACCGTGAATGTTGGAAATTCTTTGAGTGGCAAGACTTGGTACACGCCCGCCATAAGAAGGAACTGCAATGATTGCAATATCACCCTTTTCTAAGCTAAGTGATGAATAGTCTGTTTCCGCATTGGATAAATCAATTTTTGTTACAGGCATTCCCCATGCTTGAGTTATAACTTCTGCAACCTTTCCAGTTCCTCCTGTTGGACTAAAAACAATCTGTGAAACTTTCATATCTGCACCTCCTGTAATTTTTAGATTTACACCATTATAGCAATCTTCTGGTGTAATGTCAAGATTTACACCAGCGCAAATATGTGGTACAATCACAAAAAGAAAGGAGAAATGCCATGCATATCAGTACAAAATGTTCCGTTGCTGTTCATTGTCTTATTTTTGTTTTCGAATATGGAGAAACGCAAAAAGTAACCAGTGACCTTTTATCGTTATCTACCGGAATCAACCCTGTCACAATCCGAAAAATCATAAGTTCATTGAAAAAAGATGGTATAATATATGTTAAATTTGGTACAGGTGGTGCAACATTAAATTGTCCGCCAAACGAAATTACTTTATACCGTATATGCAAAGCAATAGAACCGGACTTCGCTTCTAAGCTTATCGGGCTTCACCCGTTGCCCTCACCGTTATGTCCCATAGGGAAAAACATACATCATGTATTGAATTGTTCTTATCAGAAAATCAGCAATGATTTGTGTGAAAGCCTAAAGAACATTACATTTGAAAACATCATTTCTGACTATCATCAAACTCAACATGACTCAAAATAGATCCCACTTCCAAAAGGATGGATTTGGACATTTGAATGGAGAGGGATTCAGTAGTAGTCGGAATTCGTTGGAAAATCCAAACTTTTCTATCGGAAAATGTCTTGAATAAAGGATTTACAGAAGAAATTTGGATTTGTCGGTAATGTGTATAACTGGCTATCCATGATTCCATAGCCTGTTATGCACATTTATACAATGTTTGTCTTTTAGTCTTTGGTTCGGAATAGTGTGGTGCTGGTGGTCTATCTCTTGTTTTCGGTTGCTTGCTTCTTTACCTTACATGAGCATTGTTTTTACAAGGTTTGTCTAGTGTACTGTCGTTCATATTTCGCAAAATGAACGGTACAATACACTGGGTTTTCACGTGCCGTCTTATAAATCGGATAAATTATCGTCTTATTTATTGTATTTATCATTTTTTAATGATATCATAAATACATTACTTTTGCAGATAAAAATTTTTTTATCCGTCACCTTAAACTAAAAATGAAAGGACGTGCATACCATGAGCAATCGTGAATTAGCAAAAAGTATCATAGACTGCCTGCCGGAAGATAAATTGATCTTTATCATAAATATTTTAGAAAACATCGGGGAGATGTCTGGTATTTCTGTTCATCCTGAATTTACACCAAATGAAGAAACAATTAAAGCGATGGAAGAAGTCGATGAAATGATTCGCACCGGATCTGGAGAGCATTTCTCAGGAACAACCGCAGATTTTTTTGCTGCTCTTGAGGAGGAATAGTTATGTTGAATTTAAATCAATCAAATAAATTTAAAAAGGATTATAAATTATGCAAGAAAAGAGGATATCACATGGATTTATTGCAGAGTGTAATCAATACCCTGCGTATCCCCGAACCATTACCCGCAAAAAACAAAGATCATTCACTTTCTGGAAACTTTGTTGGAAAAAGGGAATGTCACATTTCCCCAGATTGGTTACTTATCTATCAAATAATCGGCAATGAATTATATCTCGTTCGTACTGGTACACACTCTGATCTGCTCAATATGTAATCATGATAAATCTTGAGACTGCAAAATCAATTATCATCTAACTTATTTCAGCAAATTCTCACTTCCCAATCGCCTTTTAGATGGTTCGACTTCTTTATTCCTGCCTTGGTTCAAGCTTTGGATCATGCATGGTAAAATTTTACAGAATATTGAAACCACATTCCGGAAAAAATAGTCTTTCCTTCGTCTTCAATCTATGCTACAATAGGAAAATAAGACGCTTTATGCGAAGATTATTTTGAAACATAGGGAGGATGAACTGATGGATGATATGCATGTTCCAGAGGGCAAACTAAAAGGAAAATACAAACGGATCGGAGCAAAAGTCGGCAGAGTCGTCATCATCATGCAGGCGATTTCTATTGCAGTGGTCATGTTGGTGTGTGTTTTTATGTACAACTCTCTGGTCACAAAGATGCAGACAGATCGCTGTACCAACGGTACAAATATGCTGGCCTATGAACTCGACAAGCTGTCCGAGGGCGACGACCCCAATCAGCTTCTGGATGAATTAAAAAACCGCATGGGCTGTGAATTTACTATTTTTGAAGGCGATATACGCGCTTACACGACCGTGACCCAAGACGGTCAGCGGGTGGTGGGTACCCAGCTGTCTTCTGATCTGAATAAGATCGTACTCCAGCAAGGAGATACATATGTAGGCGAATCGGAAATCCAGGGAGCCAGCTTTCTGTGTTCCTATGTTCCCACCAAAGGGGACGACGGAAAGATCAACGGGCTGATCTTCGCAGGTATTTCCAGGGAAGATGCCAAGCAGGAGGTCATTCTCGTAGTTGCCCTGTCAATCCTGGTAAGCGCGGTTGTAATCGGTATCTGTATTATGTTCCTGACCGGTTACATGAAGAAACGCGTATCCAATCCGCTGGGCAAGATCACCAGCGCCGCCGGACGGCTGGAACAGGGAGATCTGGGGCTGGCGGACAATGAGGACATCCGGATCGACATTTCTTCCAATGATGAGATCGGCACACTGGCGCAGATGTTTGAGGACACATTCGGCCGGCTGCGGTCATATATCGGAGAGATTTCAGATGTGCTCGAAGCAATGGCCAGCGGGAATATGACCCAGGGCGCTTCGCAGGATTATCTGGGTGATTTTCAGTCCATCAAAAAATCTCTGGACAAAATCCAGTCCGCGCTGAACCATACAATGGGACAGATTTCCACCAGCGCGGAGCAGGTTTCCTCCGGGGCGGAGCAGGTTTCCAGCAGTTCCCAGGCTCTGGCTCAGGGCGCTACCGAGCAGGCCAGCTCTATTGAGGAGATTTCCGCTACCATGGCAGAGATTTCCCAGAACGCCAAGCAGACCGCAGAGGCTGCCGAAAAGGCCGGCGAGTATGTCAACGAAGCAGGTTCCCATCTGGGAGTCAGCATCGGTTTTGTGGATGAATTGAATGTAGCCATGAAAAATATTTCCGATTCTTCTAAGAAGATCGGAACGATCATCACCACCATTGAGGATATTGCGTTCCAGATCAATATTCTTTCCTTGAACGCCGCGGTTGAGGCTGCCCGCGCAGGCTCCGCAGGCAAGGGCTTTGCTGTAGTGGCAGATGAGGTCGGCAATCTGGCATCCAAGTCGGATAAGGCTGCCAAGGCCACCAAGGAACTGATCGAAAGCTCCATTTCTGCTGTCACAGAAGGCGGCAATATTGTAAACAAGGTAACGGAAGCGCTGGATCAGACCAGCCAGAGTGCGGGACATGTGACCGACCAGATGTCCATCGTGGTGGATGCTGTAGAGAATCAGACTTCTGCCCTCTCTCAGGTCACCGACGGCATCGATCAGATCTCTTCCGTAGTGCAGACCAATTCCGCGACCAGCGAGCAGTGTGCCGCTGCCAGCGAGGAGTTGTCGTCTCAGGCAAGCCTGCTGAAGAACCTGATGCGTTCCTTCAAGCTGAGATAGTATTTCATGTGATAGTAAACGGGACATTGGGAAAACGTATATTTTCCCAATGTCCTTTTTTATCCTGCAGACGCAGCAGATATATACTTTTGATGATTGTCCAAAAATCTTGATCTGATGGTTCGCTTCTTCCTCTTCCGAAAGCCGTCCGGCCATGTCCTGTTATGATCATTTCACTTCCGCCGGCTGTGCGTCCGCAAAGATGATCTTATTTACCACAAAGAATACCACCATGGACACGCCACCGTTTAAGACCGTTGTCCCGATATTGTAGATAAAATCCGGAACCAGCTGGCTGGCGACCGCAACCCATACGCAGTTGATGGAATTTACGATGATCGTGATCACCACCCACGCCAGGAAATATCCGGCGATCTGGGGGCCGAGCTTCCCATGGCTGCGGAAGGTAAAGTTCCTCTGCAGCGGGAAGTTCACGCACTCGCCCAGGAAGCTGGAGATCAGGTAGGCCAGCAGGTAAGCCATGCCGCCCTGCTCCACGCTGTATCCGATGGCATTCCATACAAAGTCAATGCCGAACAGGCTCACGTTGGCAGAAGGCCATCCCCAGCCGATGTCCGCATAGCCGGAAAACATGGCCGGCAAAAACTGCAGCATGATATATTTTAAAAATGTAACCACATAGCTGAAAATAATGAACAGGCCGCCTTCACGCATCCACTTTGCCGCAGAAGGGTGCTTCTCGGAAAAACCTCCCCACCATTTTAACACAGGATTCTGACTCATGATTGTCCTCCTTGTCAAAAAACATTTAACCGTCCTTTACTTCATTCCATTTGCCTTCTTCATGACCTTCCTCTGCCGGAAGAATCCGGAGATGATCTGTCCCAGACCTTTGAAGAAATGCCCGTTTACTGCCTTTACCATTCCTTCCACCATGTACTGGCTGCACATGCCGCCGGCCATTTTTCCGATGCCGCGGAAGGGCATATTGTAAATGAACATGATATTCAGATCCGGTTTTCCCTTCGCCATGCTCTTCTCCAAAAGGCCCGTCAGCACCTTGTATACCAGCCTTCCGATCCACCGCTTCGCGTAGTAGAGCTGGCAGATGGCATCGTTGATATCCAGCTCGCCGCTCCAATGTCCGTCCGGGATGTCATGACCCAGCAGCGCCTGAAATTCCTGGTCCGAAACCGCCAGAATATTTCCTGACTGATAGGATGGAAGCCTGGAAGCATCCCTCGGAAGCGGCGCCTCGGTTCCTGCTGCGGTCACGGTTGCTGATAGGCGGATATCCGCGCAGCTGGCGCCGATCAGGATCTCATACTCCCCGCCTTCCACCTCGAACCGGTCTGTCTTCCCGTTGAAATACCGGAATGCCTTGTCATCCAGCGGGATCGTTACTCTTTTCGACTCTCCTGCCTTCAGGAAAACCTTCTGAAAGCCTTTCAGTTCCTTCGCGGGCCGGTACACGCCGCTGCATTTTGCGCAGACATAAAGCTGCGTCACCTCCGCGCCGTCCCTTTCTCCGGTATTGGCCAGGGTAAAGGACGCTTCCTTTTCATTTACCGTCAGATCGCTGTATGTAAATGTGGTATAGGACAGTCCGTATCCAAAGGGGAAACGGACCGGCTTTCCAACCGTCTCATAGTAGCGGTATCCCACATACAGTCCTTCCCTGTATTCCGCATTCCGCTCCCGGGATGGGAAATAGGGCGCCGACGGAACATCCTCATAGGTCAGGGGATAGGTTTCATTCAATTTTCCGGAGGGATTCACCTTTCCGGTGATAGCGCCCAGCATGGCCGCCGCGCCTGCCTGACCGCTTAAATATCCATGGATCACTGCCTCGCACTGTCCGATCCAGGGCATCTCAATGGCGGATCCGCCGGAAAGCACGGCTACCACATGGGGATTGGCATCTGAGACCATCTGCAGGAGCCGGATCTGGCTTTCCGGCAGCTTCATATTGGAGCGATCCAGACCTTCGGATTCGGAGATCTCATCCAGTCCGATGTAGAGCAATACCACATCCGCTTTTTTCGCCAGCTCCGCCGCTTCTCTCTCCAATGCCGGATCCGCCGGACCTGTTCGGTGATACCCTGGTGCAAAGCCCGCCAGCTCCAACGGGAAATCCTTGATCACATCCAGCGTGGAATCCAGCTTCGTCGGATTCACGACAGAGGATCCCGCCCCCTGGTATCGGGGTATCTTCGCAAAGTCTCCGATCACGGCCACTTTTGTCTGCTTTGCCAGCGGCAGGATCCGGTGATCATTTTTCAGCAGGACGATGCTCTGCTCTGCCGCTTTCTGCGCCATCCTATGGTGCGCTTCCCTGTCATATTCTTTCCCTTTTACCTGGTCCACGGCTTCCCGCAGGGGCAGAACGGCCGTCAAAAGCTCTTCCACCCGCCGATCGACCAGAGCTTCGCTGATCCTGCCTGATCGGACCGCCTGGATCAGTTCCTCGTCCGAATCCCCTCCGGTGGTGGGCATTTCCAGGTGAGAGCCGGCCGCTACGCCTGCCGTATGGTCATTGGAGGCGCCCCAGTCGGAAACCGCGAACCCGTCAAATCCCCAGTCATCCCGCAGGATTTCCTGCAGCAGATGTTCATTTTCATTGGCATACACGCCGTTGATCCGGTTATAGGAGGTCATGATCGATCTCGGAGCCGCTTCCTTTACCGCGATCTCAAAGCCGGTCAGATAGATTTCCCGCAACGTCCGCTCATCCATCACAGAGTCGCTTGCCATACGGCGCAGCTCCTGGGAATTTGCCGCAAAATGCTTCGGGCACGCGCCCACGCCTTTGGACTGGATCCCGCGGATGTAGCCTGCCGCCATTTTCCCGGTCAGATAGGGATCCTCGCTGAAATATTCAAAGTTCCGGCCGCACAGCGGACTTCTCTTGATATTCATTCCCGGCCCCAGCAATACGCAGACATCCTGGGAGGCGGCTTCCACACCCAGATGCTCCCCGATCTCTTCCCCAAGCTTAGGGTCCCAGCTGTTGGCGATCGTAGCCGCTGTGGGATAGCAGGTAGCCGGAAGGCTCCCATTGAGCCCCAGCTGGTCGCTTGCTCCCTCTTGCTTCCGGACGCCGTGAGGGCCGTCAGCCAATGTCACATTCGGGAGCCCCAGCCGTTCAACCGAGCGGGTCTGCCAGAAATCCTTTCCTGAGAGCAGATAGCATTTTTCTTCCAGAGTCATTTTCTGAATCAATTTCTTTATATCCACATCTCTCACCTTCTTCTTTCCTGATATTGAAATAAACATATTTTTTCAGAACAGCAGGCAGGTTCGCAATTCCTGTTCTCACGGCGCCACACGCCCTGCCCCATGGCGTCCGCCCGGTAAATCAGCGATCTGCCACCTGCTGTTCCAATCATAATTCACACTGTTGTTTATTCTGCGGAAACTGCCTTCTTCTTTTTCAGATACCGCAGGATTACAATCGCTTCTGCTGCCAGGATCACCAGCGCCGTGATCACATCCACTGTCAGGAAGATCTTTGTCATGTTGGTCATCACGCCTGCCGGGTCTTTATCTACCGTATAGTATCCGCTGTTTCCGATCGTATACAGGATATTCTTACATGCCTGCCGCATGGCTTTGACCGCAGTCGCGCTATGGTCCTCCAGAAGATTGGATTCCGCGCTTCCGAAGCCCAGCATCAGATCATTTCCATTGCGGATGCTGTGGTCAGTGATCATGTAGCCGTAAGAGCCGTCATAATCCGTCTCTACCATACCGACGAATCCCCACTCGTCCCGAAGCACATTGTTCAGCAAATTGCTGTTCGCGCAGCTTGGCACCGTGCCGATCCAGTTGAAGGAGGACATCACCGCCTGGGAGGTTCCTTCAAATCCCTTGACCGTGATCTCGAATGGTTTCAGATAGATTTCCCGGATGGCCTGCTCAGAGGAAAATGTCATGAGCATGGAGGTCCGGTTGATCTCCTGGTCATTCAGCGCAAAATGCTTGATGTATGCATATACGCCGTGTTCTGCCGCGCCGTTGACCTGATTTGCCGCGATCCGGCCTGCCAGTACGCCGTCCTCAGAGTAATACTCGAAGTTCCGTCCTGCAAATGCGGAGCGGTGGGTGTTCATAGCCGGGCCGTACCATCCGTAGTTATTGGCTTCTTTGTATTCCTGTCCCATACACTGTCCCAGTTCATAGGCCAGGCTCTGGTTCCAGGTCTGTGCCATCAATACTTCGGACGGATATGCCGTTCCATATGCCCCGGTCACAAAATTGCTTAAGCCTGCCGGACCGTCGCAGTCGGAGGTGGCGATCTTGCCCACGGATTTCACTTCCGTCGTCTGCCAGCCGCCGATGTTGATCAGCTTCACCATATCGTCGAAGCTCAGCTGATCCAGCAGTTCCTCCCACTTGGGGTCATTATAATCCAGACCGGTGAGCTGGTAAAGCGTCAGTCCGTTATCTGCTTCCATGGTGGGCATTTCATCCCCATCGTCATTATATTTCGTGCCATCGTAGGTGCCTACGGCGCTCTCGATCACCTTTTCCCGTACTTCATCGGACATCACATACTGTTCCTCTGCCGGAGCCGCACATGCCTCTTCATAATTTGCAAATCCATCTTTCCTGGACAGCTGCTCGAAATCGCCCCGGGCATACTCCTGAAACTGGTTCACAGCCGTTACCATATCACTCTCCCGGCCGTCCTTGCTGTAGTCGATGTCCTTTTCCACCTGAAAGGTTTCCTCATCCGCCACCGTATGGGAATCGGAGCGGACAGATATTGTATACTCGCCTGCCTCCAGGATATAACCGCCGTCCTGGAGCTTGATACCTTCCGAATCATAGGACGCCATGTCTTCCTTCGCGATCTCAAAGGAAACCTTTGCGGAAGCCCCGGGCTTTAGTTCCTCTGTCTTTTCAAACTGGATCAGGTTCACGGAAGCCTTTTCAATTCCTCCGTTTTCATAAGGCGGTGTGAAATAGATCTCCACCACATCCCGTCCTGCAACGTCGCCGGTATTGGTCACTTCCACGTCAAAGGAAATGGTATCGCCGTTGTCTTTAAAGTTTTGAATTTCCTTCTCAAATGTGGTATAGCTCAATCCGTAGCCAAAGGGATACTGCACATAATCTTCATATTTCAGCAGTCCTTCTTCCGCCGCTGTCTCGTAGAATTTATAGCCCACATAAATGCCTTCTACATAGTTTACAAAGGAAAGATTTCCCATGGAGGACGGGTCCGCCGCCACTCCCTGGTCGTTCAGATCCTTCACATTATTGTAAGAATGATTTCCAATATTGTTGTAATAGGGTGTCGCCGTCAGATCTCTGACGTAGGTATCTACCGTCTTTCCGGATGGATTTACGGTTCCGTTGATGATCTCGCCCAGAGCCGCGAAGCCGGAGGCTCCCGTACCCGGCGCCAGGATCACCGCGCCGATCTGTTCATATTCATCCACCCAGCTCAGCTCCATCGTGTTATTCGCGTTCACCACTACAATCACATTGTCAAATTCGGAGCAGACCTTTTCCACCAGATCTTCCTCTGTCCGGGAAAGCTCCAGATAGGATTCCCCTTCTTCGAAATCATCATAGGAGCCGTTATTGGTATAAGCACATCTTGTAAAATCAAAGTTATCCGGCGCGCTGGACACCACATTTGCCAGATCATATGTACCGTGGATCACCCCGTACATGTCTGTCGGCAGGTCCGCGTTTTCCCCTCCGGAGCGGCCGATCACGATGACTGCCGTGTCGGAGAAATCCTTTGCCTCGCTCATGATGGAGTCTGTGTAGGCATCTGCGGTCGGCTCCGGAAGAGTCCAGTCCTGAAAGTGCATACTCATCTCCGGACGTTCTGCCCGGTACTCCGTATACAGGTCGGTCAGAGTCTGGTTCGTCTCGTAACCTGCGTCCTGCAGCGACTGCAGGATTCCCACCGCTGAGGAGGAATCCGAAGATCCGGAACCGATCCCGCCCAGGATCGGATTGGTAGAATCCCATCCGAATACATTCAGCTTCTTCACGTCAGATGCCAGCGGAAGCATCCCCTCGTTTTTTGCAAGGATCAGTCCCTCTTCTCCCAGCTTCTTCACCATCTCCCTGCTCTGCGCCACGGTTTCGTCAGACAGGTCTACCTTCGACGCGTTCAGAAAACCGGACACGTTGCTGTACATTGGGCCGTAGCAGATCATATTGACCATCACCGCGATGATCGCGACAAACGCCAGCACCGCCTGCCAGCGGACCACATACCGGAATCCTTTCTTTGCCTTTTGGGCCAGCACCAACGCAATGACCAGCGCCGCCAATAGCGCCAGTGTAAAATACACGTAACCGCTAAGCTGTGTCAGATATGCCTGAAAATCTGCTTCACTGACGCCGTAGTTCACAAATACAGGTCCCAGTACTTTTGCCAAAAAATCAATCATTTCCCTTTTCTCCTCCTTTTAGTCGCCTCCCTGTTCCGGATCTCACCGCGCCTGATTTTGTGAGCCGTACAGGGAGGTTTTTCTGTTCTGGAAGGAATCTTAGCATACTTTTTCCGGTTGTGCAGATTTTTGCATAAACTGCTTGATTTCTGCATAAATTGTGTTCGCTTTGTGTAATCCGCACAATTTTAACATTTTATTTTTGTCTGATTTGCACAATAAAATATTCATCCTACCGGGCGGGCTTCTCTGCGGCTATAATTCTTTTTTCTAGTACATGTATGGTAATGTAAAGTTACTATTCACGGTGCCTTGCACCCTGCTGCAAGGCATCCGGCCAGTAAAATAGCAGTTGCGTGCATCCAGCCCTTCGCCGTCAGGCGACTTTTCAATGGGCTGGATGCGTTACAGTTCGCGGCCGGTTGGGCCGTGAACTGTAACAATGTAAATCAGATCACTACAAATCTTTCATCGACAAAATACAAGAAATATGTTATGCTTATAACTGTATAAAAAATGAAAAACAATGAAGGGCGGTGAGCCTGTGGCTAAAAAGAGCAAATATCAGTTTGATAGTAAGATTCATATATATCGAGCCACAAAAAGAATGACACAACAAGAGCTTGCCGATTTGGTGGGTGTATCAAGGCAGACAATTATGCAGCTTGAACGAAATCGTTATAATCCCTCTATGCTGCTTGCATACAGTATAGCAAAAGTGTTTGGAGTTACGGTTGAAGATTTATTTGACTTTAGGGAGGAATGTTAAATGATTGAATGGTTGACTCGTTTATTTGACAACAGAACCTTTATGCAGATAAACGCAGTTTTTGGTTTCCTGTTTTTAGGTTATTTCCTATTCTTCTATTTTTCGAAAGAGGGAAGAGATGAAAGAGGACGAGGGCTGGTCGCTACGGCTTCGCTGATTTCTTATGTCGTGTTGTTTTTCCTCTTGAATATTTTCGCATTTTTAATGCCGTGGGCTATGGATAACATCGTTCGGTTAGCAAATGGGATACAGACAGTTTATACCCTGTTTCTTTTAACGACTGATATTGCATTGCTGATTTTAAAGAAAATCAGATAACGTATACTTCACATCATCTTACGCCATGCTCTTGATCCCCTGAATGAGGATGGTATTTTCTTTCCTTTCATGTATAAAATACCCAACATTTATATAAAAATAATTTATATTATATACATAAGTGGCTTACTTTTTCAGCTTCCCATAATCGGCGTAAAGGGCTTCTTTCTGCGCTTGGAGGGCTTCATACTCCGATTGCAGCGCGGCGAGGTTCGGGAGCTTCGCAATACCCGCCGCTTTCAACGACCTTGCGGCGGCTTCATGTAGGATAATCGCCTGTTCCTGTCCGGCGCGGTATTTCTCCCTGTTCCTTGCCTTGCGGTATGCGTCATAGACGGGCTTTGTCTTTTGGTAGGTGGAAACATTCTTAATAAGCACCGCCATTTCCGCAAGCCGCTTTTCGGCGTTCTTCAATGCGTCTGCCTCCTGTCCGCTTTCCGCTGCCATTTCCTCAATCCGGCTGACTAAATCCGCGTACTGTTCAATCTTGTTTTCGGTGAGAAAGTTCATAGTCTTTGCCGCCTGTTTCAGATTATGGATTTTCGCCCACTGTTCATAGCCCCGGCTCTGCGTGTTATTTTGCGTTTTATTTGAGGTCATTTTGAGTCAAATTAGTCGAATTATATAATCCCTTTTTTATGCCTTGCCATAGCAATCATTAGATCGCTGATTATTGCTGTGGCAAGGGTTCCAGGGGTTTGGGGTGGAAGACCCCCAAGGTTTTCTTGATAAATTAATTTGCTTGAAACTGGAGCAAATAGCGTGACGTTCTACAACACAGAGGTCCCACGCGGGACAGAAACTTATAAAAGGATTTATAACCAGCGGACAGCAACGGAGCGGATCAACAGCAGAATCCTGAATGATTATGGCCTGCACCGCATGATGATCCATACAAAAAAGCATTACTCTTTCATGACCACTATGATCGGTATCTGCATCCATCTGGATGCCCGCTATAAACAGGCACAGACTGAGGTCTGACTTTTATCTGCTCTTTATGCAAATGCTTTCAAACCTCCGTTTTTCGAAAGTTTAAAAACCATGCCCTTCTTTATCCTGCTTATTTCCTATTCATTGTTCTGTAAATGGTTCCGTATCGCCGTACTGCCCGCAGATAAGGAGCTGTACGCCGAGCTTTACCATGCGGAGGATATGCGCCGTTGTAGTGTGTGCGGTGCGCCCTTTGCGTCCAGCTCCAACCGGGCTGTTTACTGCCCGGACTGCCGGAAGCGTATCACCCGCAGACAGACCGCCGAGCGCATGAGAAAAATGCGGGCGAATGTGACGCGATAGGGGAAAAATCAGCCTTGATTTATGCGGCTTTCCGGGCGGGAAAATGAAACGGTAAGGGATTTATACCTTTACCCCCGAAAATGCCGTTCTATTGCGTAACGATCCAATCTCTGCACCCATAAAAAACCGGGGCGCGGTGGCTATGTGATAGCTGCCGGGTCCCGATTTTCTTTTGTCCTACAAGTGTGAATTTGTAGTATCCGTTCCTATTTCTCAATAACTACAAAAGCACATTCGTAAGGATGGGCGCAATACAAACTTTTTCGCTTATCAGCTAATATACTTCTCAGTATAAGTTGAAAATCTCCGCCACCTGATAAAATCATGTATTCTGCCGCAAAAAATAGTAGTAACTGATTTGTCATCACCGCAACCACTGCACCCCCACCTCCTAAAACCAATGTAGGCATAGCAGTTCCTAACAGATATTGCCACTTTTTCAACGGTTCGAAGCAAGTGCAATATGGAGATAAAGTACTCCAAACGACTCCGAAATCAATCGCATGAAAATGATTTTTTGCAAAAATCGCCCAAGTAATTCCATGTATCAGCTCATGCACGATAATCAGGCATAGAATAAGCAGAGGCAACGCCACAACATATCCCCAGGAAATACCATCTAAATTAAAACCATTCACATTATTGTAGAGCCAAAATGTTAAAGCCATAAACGGAAACATGACTAAAAGAGCTAAATACTTTGCTTTTTGTGTATTGATAACCACATTCTTCATTTTATATCCTTTTTGTTGCATTTCAGAGCTTATTTTTTCAAAGCAATCTTTACGTTTTAATTCTTTTTCTGTTAATTTTCTTTTGTCCTTATCCATACTTAATTCCTCCAGTCGAGTAGACAGGCACCGCACGATGCCAGCCCCTCACAGATCCGTGCGTGCGGCTTTCCCGCACACGGCTCTTCATAATAACATTTACAGTTTCAGAATAAGCTGATATATATCTTCGGCATTACCAGTGGATAATATTTCAGCATTTCTATGAACCCTTCCCGTGTATAGCTCTTCCTGTTGCTCCTTCGGTTCAGAACCTTGAACAGCATTTTTCTTACCTGCTGTTTGAAGTTGCTTATCATCCTTCCGTTGAAGCTGACACCATAATACCTGTAGTGCCCTGTCAGTTTCAGATTGAGCATTCCCATCAGTTTCTTTAGTTTCTGGTCTCGATTAGCGTACAGCCAGACTTTTATGTCCTTCAGTTTCTACCGGAATTTCTTACTGCTCGTTTTCGGCATCATCCATGCGGTTCCTTTCCTTGTCTGTCCACAGTAAAATGTAAATCCCAGAAAGTCGAAGGTTTCCAGCCTTGTTGATTCTCCGCGTTTCTGCTTCGATTTTGCCAGATATCCTCCGCTTTCCAGCATCCTGCTCTTGCTTTCCTCCAGTTCCAGTCCGAACTTTTCCATTCGTTCCTTAAGAAGCTTATATTGTTTCCCATTGCTTTTCGGAATGTATACCCGGAGCGATGGCTGTGGCTTATATGACTTCCTTTTCAGCCTTTCTACAAGCCCCTCGATGTTCTGTTCCAGGTTCTCCCCGTATTCTTTCTTCGTCACTTCATCAATCCCCACTGCCTTGCTGCCATCCAGTTCCCTGTGGCATTGCATTAGCAGTTCTTTATTTATCAGATGGTACAAAGATGTGAATTCCGGTTTCGGCTCATGAGCCGATTTGTCTGCTATTCTCTCCAATTTCGTTTCCATCAGTACCTCCGCCCCTGAGTACGGCTGATGTGCCCTCAGAGAGACCGTTATTATGTAGCCCCCTTCCCTCCACCGGAATTACCCGGCTTCTTCGGTACTATGAAGCTATCCGACTGCCTGACATCCGTTTGGCATCCTCCGTTTCAGCGTTGTCCGCCATACTTGAAAAACAAGGGACATCAGGCTCTCCCCAGTTGACTGGATAGTCGCAATGTAAAACATGAAAAGCTCTTTGACCCCGCAGAAGCAGGCTGCATCTCACCATAGCAATGCCGCCTGTGTTGCTTTCCGCCGAAATTAGAGCGTCAGCCCTCCGAATGTCAAAATTTCGGGGCTCAATCACTTTCCCTATTTTCTCGCTGTCTACGCTTAGCAGGCAACATTACTGCAGCCCACCCAAGACTCGCTACTGCTGGTTGGTTAGACCTTCGCAGACAGGCTTCTCACCTGCTAGACTATCCGCCCTTCGTCTGGGCGCACAATTCCAGTTTGTCCTTTTTGTATTGATAGTTCCTATCTATATGATTTTATAATTCAAAATGCAATAGCTCCACAAAATTATTCCAGTTCTGTTTGCCTTTTCCGTTCCGGCTGTCTGTCTGCCTGTAAAATGCTGTCAATGTTCTGCTTGATAATATCATACTCCCGGACTTTCACTTTACAGCGATATAGGAGGATATATCATAATGAACACTGGTGCTTAAAGAGGGCGGCGGCATTTTTGCTGCCGCCCTTTTGATTCCCCACCGGCAAGGACAGGCGAAGCTGTCAGCAGCAGCCCGCAGCGGCGTTCATGTTGCTATTGACTGTCTCGGCCGGCTTTGCTGATTGTGGTAAATTCTGCAAATAAGAAAACGTGTTGTCCAGGTTTTGCCTGTGCCAATTGATCGACTTCCAGCTCTTAGTAGCTGCGAATCCTCCAACATTCAGAAAAGTGTTTCCTGTTGCAACTGTTCCAGAGGTACGAAATTCACTCCATTCTTTTTTATGCACTGAGAGGCGTATGGTGTCCGTATCTGTTGTGAAGGAAACTTCATAATTTAATGTTTTTTCGACCTCGGTAATCTTTACAGACCGGAGTGTATCATAAGGGATTTGCAATGCAATTTCTTTCTTCGGAAACATACCTGCACCAAAGATCGTTTGGAGGGGCAGAAAAACAATTTCTTTTTCACACAGCTGCATGATGTAATATTCCAAAGTAAAAAAATTGGACAACTTGCTGCATAAAGAATCGTCGGGTGCATACTTTACAACGATACAGGCATGTTCTTTGGGTTCAAACCCTAATTCTTTCATGATTTTACTGACATTTTTTTCGCTTGCCATTGATAGATATCTCCTTTCAAACTTTGATAAACTTTCTTATCAAATTA
Source organism: Lachnospiraceae bacterium (assembly GCA_910575475.1). Classification (GTDB taxonomy): domain Bacteria; phylum Bacillota; class Clostridia; order Lachnospirales; family Lachnospiraceae; genus Schaedlerella. Next base: position 16,294 of record CAJTGD010000039.1, read on the forward strand.
TAAACTATTCCATTTTAAATGTAAAGTATTTATTACTATTTAGCACAAAAAAATTCTTGCTTATCTTTTTGATGATAAGCAAGAACAATAAACACAATCGTAGAAATCACCATGGGTATAGAATAACTAATGCGATTGTAATTGGCAGTCCATACCGCTCTCCTACAAGCTTAGCGCTTACATTGGAATCAATATCTTCAATCTGAACCATTGATCCTCCATATCAATATCCACCTCCCCGCCGTATTTATGCACCGTATGTCTCAGGCTCTTCAGCCCATATCCATGAAATTCCGCCTGTTTCTTCGTGGTCACCGGCAGATTCTGCTCAAAGTTCAGCTCTCCTTCACAGTAATTTTCAAACCGTATGATCAAAAATGTCTGCTGTACGAACATGGACACATGAATCATCCGTTTTTCTGTCTCTGGAATTTTCTTCTCACATTCAATGGCATTGTCCAGGGCATTTCCGAAAATCGAGCAGATGTCCATCACATCCATGAAATCCAGTCTTGCGCCGTCCACCACATAGGTCAGCGCGATCTTTTCCCGCATACAGCACAGGCTCTTGGCGGTCAGAAGCGTGTCCAATACCTTATTTCCGGTTTTATTCTGAGCCTCATAACTGCGGATCTCATCCTCCATCTTATCCAGATAGGCATTCCGCTTTTCCTTATTTTCCTCTGCCCGAAGGGCGATGATATGGTGTTTCAGATCATGGTATTTGTAATTGATGAGATCCAGCGTTTCCTGGGACTGCTGGTACTGCTGGTACTGGTTGTGCAGGATCATCTCCATGCTCTCCAGATCATGCTGCGCCCGCAGATGCAGCCGCTGGATGTGGTAGGCCGTCAGGATCGCCAGACCTCCCAGGTCGATCAGGGTCCTCACATTAAAAATATCCGAGGCATATTTCCCGCTGAACGGGGTATTGGAATAGACAAAGCCGATATTGCTCATCAAAAATACAGAAAAGCCGATGATGGCAGCAAACAGCAGCTCCCTCCCGGTGGTGTCCATCTGCTCTGTCTCGGAGATAAAACGGCTGGAAATCCCGCGCATCACAAGACAGGTTCCTCCGTAAACTGCCAGCAGGAGCAGCAGCCCCGTCCAGCCGCTTTCATATCCCATTCCATAAAAGAAAAAGCAGTGGAGCTGCCATTCCAGGGAAGCCATAAACTCCGCAAGGACAAATGCCTTGACACAGACATACCCCACATCCAGACTGCTGCTCCCGCAGCTGATCCGCAGAAAACAAAACATCAGAAATACAGCCGCCGCCATGCACATCAGCCAGACCGGCCCGTCCAGCCCTCCGGTCAGGACCAGAAACACGGATTGTACCAAAAATGCAGCTCCCGCGATCCCCCAGAATTTCCATCCGGAATAGCGCCGGACCAGCTCCCGCATACACAGAAGGCAGGACAGCCATTCTGCCAGAGCCGTATAAAACCGCGGGATATCCGGAAGGATCTGCCCTGCCGCCCAATCACCCATCTCTACTTCACCTCACTCCAGTATTTGGTCAGGTCCTGCATAAATGCATTCATCCTGGGCCTGCTCAGCAGCAGGCTCTCTCCCTTTACAACCGCGCACTTGTCCCGAACCCCTTCCACATGCTCCAAATTGATCAGGTATCCCTTGTTGCCCCGCGAAAAATGCATGTCCGCGAGGGCGCTTTCCGCGCTCTTCATCGTCCCGGCGGAAATAAAATTCCCTTCTCGGGTATGGTAGACCAGATTGTGGCCTTCGCTTTCGATATAATAAATGTCCGATACCTCCACCCGCTGAACTCCGCCTTTTATGGGAACGACCACAAATTTTTTCTCCCCGCGCTTCAATCGGGATACCGCGCGTTTCAGCTTCTGGGAAAAGGCGAAATAGGAGACCGGCTTTAAAATGTAGTCCAGGGCCCCCACCTCGTAACCCCGGATCGCATACTGGGGCATATTGGTGATAAACATGATCACCACCTGGGAATCCACCCTGCGGATCTCCTCCGCCGCCGTCATCCCGTCCACAAATTTCATCTGGATGTCCATCAGGATGATGTCGTACTGCGCCTTATAATTTGCCGTGATCCCGTCCCCGTCCCGGTATACCTGGATACTAAATTCTTCCTTTTCCTCCCTCTGGTAATCTTCCAGGTGCTTTAAAAGCTGGGAAATATAAAGTTCATCGTCCTCCACAACCGCTATCCTTATCATCTCATTCCTCCTCCTGGGTACAAAAAGTTTCCAAGAATGCTCTTTATTATAATAGTCTCTTCATCTTTGCCTGCTTCTGAAAGAACGCGGCTCCATAGCAAAGGATCTGTCCGTACCCGTATACCCCTTCGGCGTACTTTTGTCTGATGATCTGGCTGATGGCCTCATCGCAGTCCGCATCCATATCCGATTCCCGTTTGGACCGTTTTGCCTCGATGATGATCGCCCTTCGGTGATCCTCATCCTTCAATAAAATATCCGGCCTTCCAAGTCCTTTCTCCTGATTGGACTCCACCTCATAGCCCACTCCGACAAATGCCCCATCCAGAAAAGCATGGTAATAATCTTCGTGATAATCATTGTAGCTGATGGTCTTCCACAAAAGCTCTGATATCGCCTTAGACGCCGCCTGGTCGTCCTGGTTCCAGAGCGCTTCCATCATGGATTTCTGCACGCTGTTGTCGATCGTATTCTGAAAATATGCCACAACCGTATCTTCAAAAATAGACGCAATCTCTCGATTCGGTATCTTAAGGCTGACCCTCTCGCCCTCCTCACTGGCATCCGCCTTTGTGAGATATCCTGTCATCAGAAGCACGCTCCAGAGATGCTCTTCGGAAGAATAGAGTGTATCAAGGACAAGTTCATCTGAAATGGTCTGGACGATCCTCCCGCCGTTCATGAGCATTTCAAATTTCCCTTTCACTTTAAAATCCGTTCTTTTTACAAATGACAGAAGGATCCCGTTATGGCTGGTATTCTTCCAGTAATTCTTGGGCCTTGCGTTTTTTCTCTTCTTCAATGCGGACACATAGTTGATCACATCCCATGGACAATATACAAAGCTGTCGCCGAATACGTACCCGTCGTACCACTCCTTTATGACATCGGACTTATCCTGTCTGTCAGCAGCAGCCAAAAGCTCAGCCACCTCATGTCCCGAAAAGCCGAAGTACTCTGAAAAGTCCTCATCCAATACAGATTACGACGCAAAGTTATTGGTTCCTGTAAAAATGCTTTCCTTCGCTATCTTAAGACACCCTGTGATCACGGCAAATTTGAGATATTCGTTATCCTTTAATGCCGTACTCATGAGACCCTTGACCACATCCAGCATGCGCATGATGATCTTTATCATACTGATCATCAGTGTTTTTCCAAATCTCCGCGGCCTGGTGAACAGAGTGACCTTATTGTCTGTATCATGTACCAGCTCATAGAGGATTTTTGTTTTATCCACATAATAATTATCCGACTTACGCAGATCCGCAAAATCCGATTTGCCGACACCTACCTTAAAATCCATGCGGGAACCTCCTTTCATAAATGCTCATCCTGCTATATAGAAAAACCAATCAATCATTCCGTTTATAATGAACTATTGCTCAAATCCTAAAATCGTCCGCACCTCTTCCTGCACACACTATCTTAGCATATCCCGTGGACTTCCGCTATACATATTTCCGGGACCGCCCTGAAAAATTTTCCAACAAATTTTCCACCTGTACGGTTGGAAGCTCCAAAGATTCTCCAATCTGCTTATCCATTCGCAAAAACCGTACTGATACGCTCTTACGTCTGCTAACGCAAAGAAGCGCCCCCGTAAAAAATCTTCGGGGACGCAGATCCGGCAGTATGATTCAAGTTTCTTATTCCAGAGACATGGTCACAGCAACATCCCCGGTTCCCAATACCTCCCGCAGTTCCTCCGGGTCTATGTTTTCCATTTTCCCGATCGGGGTCAGGCTCCAGGAATTTGTATCGTAATAGATCACCAGCGTCCTGCCCTGATACAAAATGATGTCGCCTGCCTGGGTGTTCATCTGTACATTGTTTTGAGGCAGTGTAACGCCCAGGTCAGCGCCCTTTTCCATGCCTGCGTAATCACTCATATTGAGAGCGAGCGGGCCGTCTGCCATCAGCTCTTTCAGAGCGTCTACGGAAGAATTATCATTAAGCGCCGCAGTAAACTCGGAATCCCCGACTTGAATGTTTAATTTCATCTCTTCTGTCTCCTCTCCGGTATCTTCCCGGGCAGAGGATCCCTCTGCCTGCATATCCATCTGTGCCTCTGGATCGGATTGCGGCTCTGGATCAGATTCTTTGCCGGCCTGATGATTTCCGCAGGCGGTCATTATTCCGAAAACAATCAAAGCCAATGCCGCATAAATGTATTTCTTCCTGCCCTTGCCCATGTTTTCCCTCATCTCTTATCATGCGCAGCTGCACATTTTACAGCCGTCTTTTTCCCGTCCGGCAATGATCACCTGGCCCTCTGCCTTTTCATCATCCATGATCATCTCCCCAACCTCCGGCACCTGGATCCGGCCGGACCTGGGATTTTTAATGCTGTCCACCCTGGAGGTAATGACCGCTTCCACCTCGGATTTCTCAAACGCAAGATCCGTACCGATCATCTCACAGCCGATCAATTTCAGATTTTTGCAGTAGCACAAGGGCTGGGTTCCGATGATCTTACAGTTGATCAGGGTCAGACCGTCAGAATACCATGCCAGATATTCCCCTCTGATCACGCTGTCCCTGACCGTAATATTTTCGCCGTGCCAGAATGCGTCCTTTGTATCAAATACACAGTTTTCAAAGACAGCATTTTTAATGTACTGGAAAGAATATTTTCCTTTAAAATCGACGTTTCTGAACGTCAGGTCCTCCGAGCGCATCATAAAATACTCGCTCACCGCCGTCGTGTCTTCCATACGGATTCCCCTTACGGACCAGCCGAATTCCGGGGAAATAATGTCGCAGTTCCGAATGAATACATTGCTGCACTCCCGAAGCGCTTTGATCCCGTGCAGCTTCGTATACGTGATCTCCACCTGGTCGGAATACCACAGAGCCGCCCTGCACTTTTCTGTCATTTCCGAATCCGTGATGGTAAGCCCCCGGTCGTGCCAGAAGGGGTAGCGCAGATTGAAAAAGCAATGCGCTGCCTCAATCTTCTCTCCCTCCTTAAAAGCACTCTCACCGTCTGCCGGCCCGTCAAACGAACAGTTCTTTGCCAAAATCCCGTTACATCCATAAAGCGCGCGTTCCATATCAAAGGTCTGGTTTTCAATTACTTTCATTGTCTGATTTCCTCCGTTTCATCTGCATCGGCTGATCTGATATACCAGATAATCCAGACAGTCAATGCGTTTTTCCTCTTCATGCACTTTACGCAGAAGGTTTTCTCTGTGATCCTCCAGCTGCTTCAAAAGCTCTGTTTTTTTCCCGCAATCCAGGGAGGACATGCAGCATTCGATCGTATCCGGACTGCATCCCGCGTCCCTCAGGTTTTGAATGACAGCTTCCTTTGACCCGTAAGAGGTCATTTTCTCCAATCCAATCTTTTCAGCATCCATTTTCATTCCCCAAAAGCCATTCACAATACAGCAACCGCACAGCTGGAACTTTTTTCCTCATGGCGCCTTTCCTTTTGAAAAAGCTGTTATCCTTTTTCTGTGTCTAAATTATATTTCTTCTTTTATCAAATAGCAAATACTTTAATATAATCCATCTCTATAGTTGAAATCTATTGTAAATATTATCTATATTTCTATTTCCAATTTCTGGCTTCAAACTTCTCTGATATCACTGAATAGAGCGAATATACGTAAATTTCCGGAGTCTCCATATCCAACAGAGTTGGAAACTCTATTTTCACTCTGTCAGGATAAATTACGTCTCCAAATCCTATATGGAGAATATATTTTCAAACACTTTTTTCATATCCTCTGCATCATTCGGCATGTTCCATGCCAACAGGTCTATATCTCTTGTGGCTCTCGCAAATTCTCCATCGAAAAGAGCATAAAGGAAAATACCACCCTTCAGCGTAAAGCGCTCCACGTATTCTGATACCGCCAGTCTATATATGGTTCTTTCCAACCCATACGTCATCAGTGCTTCCTGCATCGTTTTTCCGCTTGCAGCCGCCTGATTCTTCAATCTGTCTTTTACTGATATCGCACTTGTCATACGAGCACCTCCAGATATTGCCTCATCACCTTATCGCATTTCATAAGCTCTGCATACTTCAGGAGCCGATTCAGATTCCGGTCCATCCTCCGCAGATACGTCACCAGAATTTCCCTGGTTTCCTCAATACCAACCTTTTCTCTATAAAACACAATATCAACAACGGTTTTTTCTATATCGTAGATTTGAAACTCATTCTTGCCTTCCCTGACCGTTGTAATTCCCAGCTCATGCCTGCTATCTGTATAGTGATGAACATTCATTTGCGGCCAATCAGGCATGGTAGAGACTTTAGCCTTGCGTGGTATTGCCACATCAACCGCAACCGGAATGTACGTTGTCAGATTATAGTAAACCGCAGCACTGAGCAGGCAGATAATGCCTTTAGGGGCGTAGGCTTCCACATAATAGAAGTCTGATTCTTCACCGCAATACTCTGCATTCTCGTAATAGCTTTTATTTAGCTTTAAAAGCTTTCCTTCATCAACAAGCTTACCAATCTTATATTGTGTGAAACCTTTACTTTTAAGCTCCTGCATGGAAAATATTTTCTGGTCTTCCGGAAGAACTGCTGTGTAATCCATCTTTTTCACCTCGATCTATTTTTAACTAATTTTCGGCATTTCTCCATTTTGCCGAAATTAAATTAAATAATACAGTATAACCAGCTAAATGTCAATCAAACTCTGAGGCAGCATATAATAATAAATAGAAAATTTTTGTACAGAATGCATTTGTATAGTTGAAGCCTATTGTAAGACGTGCTATACTTTGCGAAACGGCCGAATAGCCATGATGGAATACGTTTGGATATATTACAAAAAAGAGACGAAAGGAGAATTTCGAACCTATGGAACTGCGTGTACTTCAATATTTCCTTGCGGTAGCAAGAGAACAGAGTATCATAAGAGCAGCGGAATCTCTGCACCTCTCACAGCCCACGCTTTCTACACAGATCAAAGCAATGGAAGAAGAATTGGGAAAGCAGCTTTTGATCCGGGGAACAAAGGGTTCCAGAAAAGTAACCCTTACGGAAGAAGGCATGATCCTCCGGAAACGAGCGGAAGAAATCCTGAATCTGGTCCGGAAAACAGAACAGGAGATCACGCTCTCCGATCAGGTCGTTGTCGGAGATGTTTATATCGGAACCGGCGAAACCGATGCAGTCCGTTTTATCGCGAAAGCGGCGCGGGAGCTATACAGGACCTGTCCCGGCATCCACTATCATATTTCCAGCGGCAACGCGCAGTTTGTGTTAGAGCAATTGGATAAAGGGCTGATCGACTTTGGAATCGTATTCGGTCCCATAGACCATGTAAAATATCATTCCATCGAATTGCCGTTCAAAGATATCTGGGGCGTATTGATGCGCAAGGACTCCCCCCTTGCCGCAAAAGCGGCTGTCTCCCCGGAAGATCTGTGGGAGAAGCCGCTGATTGTATCGCAGCAGGGGGATAACCGCGGAGCACTGACAGACTGGATACAAAAGGAGCTGTCGGAACTGGAGATCATTGCAACCTATAACCTGCTCTTTAATGCCTCCCTGATGGTTGAGGAAGGGTTAGGATACGCAATCGGATTTGATAAGATCATCAATACCTCCGGCAGCAGCAAGCTCTGTTTCCGGCCCCTCACGCCCAAAAGGGAAGCAGGCATGAGCATGATCTGGAAAAAATATCAGATCTTCTCCAAGGCTTCCGAGAAGTTTATGGAAGAGATCAAAAAACTGCAGGTCCGGTAAATCTGCCGCTCAGTATCAGGGGATCATTTATTGTTCCTTCTGGAATTTCTTCCGGATCTCTGCCATCTCCTTCATGACCGCAGGCACGTCCAGGCTCTGCGGGCAGTGTCCCGTGCAAGCGCCGCATCCGATACAGTCCTCCGGCCGCTTTCCCTCCGGCATGGCATCCGCGAAGGTGGCTCTCCATTCCTCATTCACCAGCTTCACGTCATTGTAAAGTGAAAGGATCTTCGGGATATCCAATCCGATGGGACAGTTCGGAGTGCAGTAACGGCAGGCTGTACAGCCCACCCCTACCTTGGAGCGAAATTCGTCCGCTGCCTTTTTTACCAGCGCTTCCTCTTCCTCCGTCAGGCATGCTGTCTCCGAGAATATATGCAGATTGTCCTCCATCTGCTCCAGGTTCGACATTCCGCTCAATACGACCTGTACCTGGGGACGGCTCATCACAAACCGGAGCGCCCAGGACGCGATGGAAGCCTCCGGGTCCGCCTCTTTGAGAATAGCTTCTGCTTCCGGTGTCAGATTTGCCAGCTTTCCTCCCCGAACCGGTTCCATGATCATGATCGGAATCTCTGCCTCCTCCAGAATCTCATACAGTTCTTTTGCGTCTCCATAGTACCAGTCCAGATAATTCAGCTGGATCTGCACAAAATCCCAGGGATATATTTTCAGGAGCTTTCGCAGGGAGTCCGGAGACGCGTGGAAGGAAAAGCCCAGGTTCCGGATTTTGCCCTGCTTTTTTAATTCGTCAAAATACCGGAGCGCGCCGCATTCCAGGAACTGGTCCATCCAGGCATCCTGAATCCCGTGGATCAGATAGAAATCGATGTATTCCATATTCAGACGGGACAGCTGCTCCGGAAACTGCTTTTTATAATCCGGCTCCGCCTGCAGGTTAAACTTATCCGCCACATAATAGCTCTCCCTCGGATACTCGGCCAGGGCTTTTCCCAAAAATTCCTCGGACTTTCCGTTGTGATAGATATAAGCCGTATCATAATAATTGACTCCGCCCTGATAAGCCCTGTCTATGATCGCCTTGGCCTTCTCATAATCAATGTTTCCCTGATCCCCGCCGACAACCGGCAGACGCATAGCTCCCATGCCCAGTATGGACAGCTTCGCTGAACTTTTGAACTTTTTATACTGCATATCATTTCCTCCTTCATTTCTGTGATACGCTTCCGGAATCGCTGCGGCAAAAAGCCGCAGAAGGTCACTATTCGCGGCTTAACTGGCTGTGAGCAATGACCGTAGAAGCACATATTGTTTTTATCATTATACAGAATCGCGGAGAAAATCTCAATGACTCTGGCCATCCTTTTGATTGACTTTATATCAGATCATTCCGCTAAGTTCTTTATTCTTCCTCAGCCGATCACCCTTCCGTCCTCAATGGTTATAACCGTCTCCGACATCCTTGCAACCTCAAGGTCATGAGTCACAATGATCAGGGTCTGTCCAAATTTTTTCGCGCTTTCGATCAGAAGCTCCAGCGTCTCCAACGCCGTCTTTTTATCCAGGTTTCCTGTTGGCTCATCCGCAAAGATGATCTTCGGCTTTGACAAAATGGACCGGGCGATGGCCACTCTCTGCTGCTCCCCTCCGGACAGCTCTGAGGCATATTTCTTCTGCTTATCTTCCAGTCCAAGTGTCTCCAGCACCGTTTGCAAAAACTCCGGATCCGGCTTCCTCTGGTCCAGCTTCACCGGCATGCAGATATTTTCCAGTACATTGTACTCCTCCATCAAATTGTATTGCTGGAATACAAAGCCCATATGCCTTCTCCGGAAAATGGCCATCTCTCCGTCCGAGTATTCCGACAGGTCCTTCCCTTCAAAGTAGACCTTTCCCTCGGTAGGCTGATCCAGGCCGCTCAATAGATACAGCAGTGTCGATTTTCCGGAACCGCTCCTTCCGATCACGGAATAAAATCTCCCCTTTGCAAACTCCAGGTCGATCCCGTTCAATGCGTTTACCTTAACGGAAGACGATTCATAGGTCTTCCTGATGTTTTCCGTTTTTAAAATCGTATCCATCTCATTCCCTCCTTAAAATTTTCAGCGGTTTCTCTAAGACAGGCTTTCTCTGATATTTTCCTTCAGTACCCTGTTTTGCGGGCAGAAGAACAGCAGAGTTTGTCTCTCAGCCTGCTGATATTGACGCTTAAGGTATTCTCATCTACAAAGGACGCATCCTTATCCCACACCTCATAAAAAAGCTTATCCCGGGTCAGCGTATACGGCCAGCCCATCAGAAGGTTTTGTACCAATTGTAATTCGATTGGGGTAAGATCCAGTGCGGCCTGGTTCCGATAGACCTGATGCTTTCCTATATCGTAAGTCAGTTCCCCGGAGGAAAGCCGCAGCCCGGCAGACCGTTTTCCGCGCCGCAAAAGCGCCTGTACCCGGACGATCAGCTCCTGCATGCGGAAGGGTTTTGTGATATAGTCGTCGCCTCCCACTTTGAAGCCCCGCACCACGTCCATCTCGCTTTTATATGCGGTAAGGAACAGAACCGGGATATCTGAAATCTCCCGGATTTTCTTGCACAGGTCGTATCCATTTTCCTCCCCTCCCAGATTTACATCCAGTATGATCAGCTCCAGCCGCTGCTTTTTCAGAATCTCCAAAACCTTCCGGGATTCTGTACACCACTCTGTCCGATAACCGCTCCCATTTAAGATATCTGTTAATCCTCTGGCTACCGGTTCATCATCCTCTACGATCAATATACTCCATTCTTCCATGGAAATACCTCCGTTCGAAAATATTACCACTATATTATCAATTGTTTCTATGTTAATTTAGTATCATATCAAAAATATCTTACGCTTCCATTACAACAGTCTTACGATATCGTAAGATTTATATGTATTCCCGTATTCCAGGCCCCAAATACAGAACTTCCGGCAGCAACAGCATTTTTATAATTGGTATCCAAAAACAGATAATGCCAGTAAACCAGGAAATTATTCCCCCGTTTACTGGCATTATGAGTCTGCTCATCCGGAGAAATAGGCAAGCCAAGATGTATCCGTTATTATTCTACTACGCCTAAAGCCTGATCGCATCACCTGTAAAGGGATGGGACTTTTCATATTGAGCAGCTTCTCTGCTGATCTCTTCCGGTGTTTTTAGGAACCTCACGATTCATATTTGCATTCATAAAGCATCTCCTCTTTAACTAAATTCAGCATAAGATTCGCAAAAACGCTTCATAAAAATCCTTCTCCTTTTTTTCTTCACGATTTTCAGGGATTCCCAATCTACTCAGTGCCTTTTGAACCGCTTCTTTTGCCGAAAGCACGGAATCTCCTAATACGTCACGCCTGCCTCCCTTATACATATTTTCTATTGACATGACAAATAGCTGGGTCAACTGGGTGAGCTTGCCTTCCGCATTCATTGCCATACCATTCAAACCGCTTTCTTTTTCCGCTTTACTCCAAGCATCTTTTACTTCACCGGGTGCGGCTGATCCCAGAATCTCCAAACCGTCATTTCTTGTTTTCTTTACTCTCCCATTGCGATTGGTTTTTAGTTTTTCAAAAATTCCAGCCAATCTGCCGCTGCTTTCTTTTTGTTCTTCATAATATGATCTTGCTTTCAATATATCAGATCCCTGGACAGATGATCTTTCATCCAATAACGCCTGAATCCAATCGTCATACATCCGTTCTTCGTTCTGGAACCGGCTCAGATAATTATTCCCGCTGTTCAGCCACTGGGAAAAATGCTCATTTGCGGCAATAATGACAAATCCTTTTGCCGCGACTGCCGGATCCTCATGACGCAAGAACTGGTTTTCCACATCCTTATGAGAAATCACATTCATTCCTGATAATTCTGCCATTAAATTGTAAAATTCAGATTTCGACATATTTTCTACATCATACTTTTCCTGCAGATATTGTATCTGATCCTCTGTAAGTTCGCTGGTGCCATCGGCATTCCAATTGATCTTCGTATCCAGTTTGACGCCCAATATTTCCAGAAATGTTTTACTGATGGATTCATAATCATATTCTTCCACAGATGGCGCCGGCTCTCCTTTTTCTTCTATCTTATTTTCCAATGGATGATTTCTGCTCCGCAAAAAAAGTTCCTGTTCCAGCGCATCCTGATACTGGGCCAATGAATCCGCATCCACCGTATAGGCTGAGCTAATTTTGTCCGACCCGGCGCCGTCATGAATATGATATTCCCCGTTAACTAATTTTGTTCCGAAGCCATGATTCCCATTGATTTTCTTATTTTTGTTCGCTGTCTGATATTTTGTCTGTCCCGCTGTCATGGGATACTTTTCGTAAGAAATTCCAAGCATTGCAGCATGCCCTCCTTTACATCATGATAAAATGATACTGAGCGTCAGATAAATCTGCCGCACAGTATCATATGATGCGCACAGCCGCATAAGGAAGTATGCCGCTGTGCGGCTGGCGCGATACTCACGGCAGATTTCATCGACCGTGAGTATATTATAATATACCATGTTGAAAAAATGAGGAACAAGCTTCTTTATAAATGAAAAATGCGTTGTGAAAATGTTCCGGAGTCTCTTATAACCCTAGGTTAAATGGAATCCGGCCGCAGAGATAAAGCGGAACGGAATACTTTCTGTCCGCGATTCCGCCATAGGTGTTTTTCAGCTGATAAATAAAATCTAGCTTTCCTCTTTCCAGCAGAGCATTTGCTGTATTTGCCCTGTTTTTCCCTCTTTTTACTTCCAGGCCGTAATCCATGTTGTCTATCCGGCTTCTGACATAAAAATCCAATTCACCGCTTGTCTTTTTATCTATGGCAAACCATGGCACCTGGCCGGCTATTTCCTGTTTCCGAATCCGTCTGACAAGCTCCAGATAGACAAAATTCTCACACAGAACCCCTTCAATAATACTCAATGGTTCCCCTGTCAGCTTCAGGAAATAGCCTGCTACCCCCAAATCATTAAAGTAATACCGGCAGTTATCTACAATATCCAGATTACTGCAATCCACACTCATACTGCAATAGCCTATCTGGTGCGACAAAAACAGCCAGCTGATGGCATAGTTCGTCATTTTTTTTGTGATTCTCCCGCTTTCTTCTTTAAAAACGATCTTCGTCAAATCTGTGGTCAGATCCGGCGTTCCTTTTTTTTCTTTCAGAAGAGTTGCCGCAATCGAAGAAAAAATCTTTTCGAACATCTGCAATTCTAAAGGGCTGTCAAAGTATCTTGAAGATTCTTTGACAAATATCTGGATCAGATTGCTTATCATTGATTCACAATCCGGAATACTCCTGCCTTCCAAATATGTGGTTACAACCTCCGGATATCCGCCAATCTGCAGATAAGTATGAAAGTATGATTTTAATTCATCATATCCGGCATGATCCGATCCGCCATATAGATCAATAGATTCGTATAGTCCGCGCTTATGGAATGCATCCAGAAATTCAGGGAATGTAAGCGTGGTCATTGTAAGCACCTCTGTGTCCCCGGCTGAAAGAAAATACTCTTTTTCCCGTGTTTTTCCAAGATAAGACCCCGTCACAATAAAATGTGCCTTAAAATCTCTGGCAAATTCCCTGATCTTACTATATACAACAGATGATTCCTGGATTTCGTCAATCACGATCAGCAGATCTTCACAATCTGAAAAATCAGGGTCGTATAGCTGGAACGCTTTATAAACCGGATTGTTTTCCCGCTTCTTCCCCGGCTCCCAGCTTGCAGCCGTCTCGAGACACTGCAGAAAATCCTTGCCCGAACTTCCGATCATATTAATATAGACATGACTCTGATACTCTTTTTTTGCAAATTTTTCCAGAATATATGTTTTTCCGACCTGACGTGCTCCCTCAAGTTCCAGAACCTTATGATTGCTTTTACTTTTCCACGCAAGTAATTCCTTGTAGACGTCACGTTTTAGTTCCATACTCCCCCTCCTTTGTTGGCTGTTCTAAAAATGAATTATCTACATAAAAGAATAGCACAAATCCGTAAGGTTTACCACTTCAAAAATCTCTAAAAGGTGCGGCTTGCACCGCGCCTTGTTTTACTACGTTCACTCCACTCCCCGCAGCCTCTCCACCACCGTCCCTTTTTTCTCCATACTCCGGTAAGCCATCAGCGGCACCGCCGCGCATACCGCCAGCACTAGTACCGAAGCCGCCGCCATCGGAAGCGCCGGCACCGCAAAGGGCACCTTCCGGTAATTCATGGACTGGTACAGCGCCCAGGTCACCGCCAGCCCGGCCGTCCAGGTGACGAGCAGGGAGCCGCCCGCGAACAGAAGTCCTTCCAGCAACAGCATCCTCCGAACCTGCTTTGCGCTCATGCCGACGCTTTCCATGATCGTGATCTCCAGCTCCCGGCTCCGGATATTTCCCACCAGTGTATTCACATAATTCAGGATCCCGATCAGTGCCAGGATCAGCACGATCCCGAGTCCCACCTCCATCATATTTCCCTGGGCCTTTTTCACGGACTTCATCTCTTCCAGCTTGGATTCGCAGGAAATGTTTTTGGAATACCCGCTGTCTTCGACCATCCGCCGCAGCTCTGCCTCAATCTCTTCATCATACTCCTGCCGGTAGCGGAGGCTGACCTTGAACACAAAGGGATGCTCTGAAAATTCCCGCAGGGCGCGGCTGCTGACGATCACCGTGGGGGCGAAGCTGGCCAGACCTCCGGTATAATAATACTCATCCGTCAGACCTGCGATCTGAAATGTCCTCATATGCTCCGGATTCTCAAAGGCGCAGCAGCCCACTTCCTTTCCCTGTACATCCCCGTCCGTAAAATCCAGATCGTCCCGGTACAGGATGCAGGTCTCCCCGCGTAAAAATGTTTCCTCATCCACAGGCTGCGCCAGCGTACTGTTCAGATAAGAGAGCTCTTCCTCATCGATCCCCACCAGGAAGGAACTGTATTCCTCCGGGTGCTCCTGATATTTCTTCCTGCCCTCCTCATAAGTCTCATATGGCATCCACATGTCATAAAACTCTTTCATCCACATGTCTGAAAAATCCGGTTCCCAGGGGACCAGGATCTCCGCGCACAATACCTCGTGAACCTCTTCCAGAGCTTCTTTCCCTTTCAGCTCCTTAAGAAATTCCTCGTCCATCACCTGCCGCCGGTTCTCCCGGTCCTCTTTTTTCAGAGTCTTATTCACCAGCACCATGTCCATATCCATGTAGTTGGACACGATCGTCCGGGCCGCCTGGCTGTCCAGCAGGGTGACCAGACACAAAAACAGCGACAATCCGACAGACAGAGACAGAATCACCATTCCGGATTTCTTTTTATCCTTCCTGAGCTGCTCCTTTGCCAGACGCCACAGGATGCCGCCCCGCCCGGTCCCGCGGCTTCGCTTCCCGGACTGCGCCGGACGGTATCCCAGCGCCTCCACCGGGGACGCGGCTTCCGCGACCCGTGCCGGTCTGTACCCTGCCGCAAATACCGTCAGCCCGGACAGAAGCACTGCCAGAAGCAGCACCGCGGGATGAAATGCCACCCGGACGCGTTCATTTTTTCCCAGATAAACTCCCATGGATCTCACAACCGAGGGGATCACCCAGAAGGACACACCGGTTCCGGCAAGCAGACCGCCCCCGGTTCCCGCCGCCGCAAGAATGGCCAGCTGCCGCCGCACCAGACAGCGGATCTGCCTCCCCGACATTCCCACGGTCTGCAGCAGCCCGTAATACCGGATGTTTCCGGAAACGGAAAGATACATGATATTGTAGATCAGCAGATAGGCGCACAGACAGGCGATGGCGGCCAGCCCCAAGATGCCCCCAAGAACCTGAACCGAATACTCATATTCCATATTGAAAAACAGGTTCTGCTGTTTTTCCAGGTTCAGGCTCTCAGTAAATGCCTCCTGCTTTGTCCGTGTCATGATCGTCTGCTTAAAATCGATCATATACCGTCCGGAGCCTACATTAGACAGCTCCTCCCCGGTCTGGTCGTAAAAAGCTTTGGACACAAAACAAACATTTTTGGCCCCGTATCCGTCCCACATGCCGGAGATCCGAAACTCCCCTGTAAATTCCCCCGAGCCGGTGCCGTAGGTCATGGTAAAGGTATCCCCTGTTTTTAATCCTTCAAGGCCGCAGGCCCTGAGGCAGTCCCTTTTGACCAGCACCTCATTGTACTCCCGTGGATAATGCCCCTCCATCCAGGTCCTGCCGGGCCCTCGCATTTCCTCCCAGCAGACTTCATCGTCCCAGATCAGTCCGGCATCCGGCGTATTATTCTGATCGGTCTCCACCACGTAGCCGGCTACCGCCTCAATCCCGGAGTGCAGGATGTCGGGATTTTCCCGGCACAGCTTCTCCTGCTCCGGAGTCAGTCCGTACAAATACGCGTCAAAATCCGCGCCATGAAGCCGGATATTCTGTGTCCGCTGCATTTCAAAAAAAGTGATCCCTACTGTAAAAACGCAGAACAGTAAAAAGGTAGAAAACAGGATTGCCAGAAAAATGCTGATATTCCGTCGGCGGTTGGTCCGAAAGGAACGCCTGGCCATACTCTGGATGACTGCGGTATTGTTATTTTTCAGCATGGCTGACACCGCCTTTCGCTTCCTGCTTCTCTCCATCCGCCTGAGCATCCGCTTGGGATCCGTCCATACAGGAACCTTTCGCCCCCTGATCCTTCTCCCGTTCTGCTCCGCTTCGCTCCACGATCCGCCCATCCTCGATTCGCACGATCCGGTCCGCCATCTGGGCAACGTCATTGTCATGGGTGATCAGCACCACCGTCTGCTGGAACTGCTTTGCCGCCAGCTTTAACAATCCGATCACGTCATGGCTGGTGGCCGTGTCCAGATTTCCCGTCGGTTCATCGGCCAGCAGGATCGCCGGCTTGGACACCAGGGCCCGGGCAATGGCGGCCCTCTGTTGCTGGCCGCCTGAGAGAGTACCCGGAAGCGCCTCCTGCTTCCCTTTCAGTTTCAGAAAGTCCAGGATCTCCTCCGCAAATTCCCGGTCCACGTGCCGCCCGTCCAGCTCCACAGGGAGCACCACATTTTCAAATACATTCAGATCCGGCACCAGATTGTAGTTCTGGAACACGAATCCCACCTTCCGGCGGCGGAACACCGCAAGCTGCTCTTTGTTCATCTCGCTTAAGTTCCTTCCGGCCACATAGACCTCTCCGCCGGTGGGCACATCCAGCCCGCCGACCATGTGGAGCAGCGTGGATTTTCCCGACCCGGAGGTGCCGATGACCGCCACAAACTCCCGCTCCCTTACGAGAAAATCCATGCCGTCCAATGCCTTTACTGTATGCTCCCCAAGCTGATAATATTTTTTCAGGTTTTTTGTCCTGATGATCCATGATTCCATATGTGTACCTCCATTACACTCTCTTTGTCATTTCTATCCGGAGCAGGTAATCCTCAATCCTTGTCCTCCTCCCCGAACTATAAACAAAGTATATCTCAAAAGAATCACAAACCGTTCTCAATGCAATATTTTTCTGAAATAAGAGTTGGACAAAAAAATCCCGGAATTTCTGACTCAATTCCGAGATTTTTTCCAGCAACCGCACAGCTGTTTTTTTAAGATATACACTTTAGAACGGATTCCAATACCGCCCCCCGTTCACTGCCTGCAGCACAAAGGAGATCCCGATCAGCCCGAAGCCCAGGATCATGGTCCCGTAATCCAGGCCGGTAAACTTCCGCTCCCGATACCAGGTCCGTTTCGGCTCTTTTCCGAAGCACCGCAGCTCCATGGCGTTGGACACCACTTCGATCCGGTCCATGCTGGATAGGATCAGCGGCATCAGGATGGCCGTCGCGCCTTTCAGCCGCTTGATGATGTTCTCCTTCCCGGACAGCTCCACGCCTCTCGCCTGCTGTGCCAGGGAAATGGAATGGAACTCGTCCATCACATCCGGGATGTAGCGGAGCGCCAGCGACACGGAATAAGAGATCCGGTAGCTCACTCCCAGCTTGTTCAGCGATGCCGCAAATTCGCTGGGCTGCGTGGTGGACACGAAGAGGATGACCACCGGGATGGTTGCCGTATACTTGAGGATCACATTTGCATGATACAGCAATTGCTGTGCCGTGACGCTGTATCTTCCGATCAGGTCTATGAGCACCGTCCGGGAGCCGTACAGGCTGACCCCGTGCTCCGGGGAAAACAGATAGATCAGCAGGTTATTGAGGAACAGAAAGACCAGGGAAAAGATCAGGATCACCTTCACTTCCCTCACCCTGATCTTAGACACCCGAAACAGCACCAGAGCGCAGACCGTAAGGAGGATCAGGTAGCGGGTGTCGAAGGTGATCATGGCCGCCAGAACCCAGCAGAGCATACACGCCAGCTTGGCCGCCCCTGTCAGTCTGTGGATCGGAGAAACTCTGTCGATATAATTAAATAACTGGATCATCCTCTTTTTTCCTCCTTCCAATCGTTTTGTGCCGATGCGCCGCCGGCCTGACGGTCTCTGCCTTCCTCCTCATAGTCGATAAAATGTTGCACGAACACATTGGGATCCTCGATCCCGCAGAGCAGCGACAGGTCGTAAAGCGACGTCTCCTTTAGGTTGGCCCGCTCAATGATCTCCGGGTTGGTCAGGATATTTGCCGAGGTGTCGTTGGCGATCACCTGCCCGCCGGAAAATACGACGGCCCGCTGGGCGTATTCCAGCATCAGATGCATGTCGTGGGTGATCATGACCACCGTGATCCCCCGGCCGTGGAGTTCGTTCAAAAATTCCATAATCTCCGTATAATGCCGGTAATCCTGTCCCGCCGTAGGCTCGTCCAATATGATCATCTGGGGATCCAGCGCCAATATCGACGCAATGGTGACACGCTTCTTCTGGCCGAAGCTCAGTGCGGACACCGGCCATTTCCGGAAGGGGTAGAGCCCGCAGATCTTCAAAACCTCCCCCACCTTCGCCGTGATCTCCGATTCCGGCACATTTCTCTGGCGCAGGCCGAATGCCACCTCGTCAAAGATCATGGGCTTGGAGATCATCTGGTTGGGATTCTGCATCACGTATCCGATCCGGTCGGCACGTTCTTTGATGCTGTAGTTTTTCATATCCTGCCCCTGGAATGTCAAGGTTCCCATCTGCTGCTTCTCGAACCCGCAGACCACCTTGGAAAATGTGGATTTCCCCGCGCCGTTGGTCCCTACGATGGCAAGCAGCTCCCCTTCATCGATGGAAATATTGATATCCTTCAGGGCATGAAAGCCGTTATCATATGTAAAATCAATCTTCTCCGCTGTCAGAAGGGCTTTTCCTTCCGGTTTCTCCTTTGCCAGCTTCCGCGCGTGGAACCAGGTCCGGACTTTGTCTTTGTCTTCCTCTGTCAGTGTCAGGCTCCGGATGCTGCGTGGGCGGCATTTGGGTGTGATCTCCACTCCCGCGTATTTCAGGGCGGTCAGATACAGAGGCTCCCGGATCCCGTTGTCCAGCAGTATGTCCGTGGAAAGCAGTTCATCCGGCGGCGCGTCTGTCACGATCCGGCCGTCCTTCATCAGCACGATCCGGTCCACGTCCCGCCACAGCACGTCTTCCAGGCGGTGCTCGATGATGATGACCGTAGCCCCGGTCTCCTCCTGGATCCGGTCTATGATCTCAATGGCCTTTTTCCCGGTGGCCGGATCCAGATTCGCCAGCGGCTCGTCAAACAATAAAATGCTGACCTCATTGACCATCACGCCTGCCATGGAGACCCGCTGCTTCTGGCCTCCGGAAAGGGCATCCGGCGAGTGCTCCAGATGGTCTCCGATGCCGACCTGGCGCGCCACCTGCCTGACGGTCTTTTTCATATCGTCCTGCCCGACGCAGGCATTTTCCAATGCAAACGCGATGTCCTCCGCAACGGTCAGGCCGATGAACTGTCCGTCCAGATCCTGCAGGACCGTTCCCACCATCCTGGAGATCTCAAAGATGCTTAAGTGTTTTGTCTCCTTCCCCTGGATCGTCAGCTTCCCGGTGGATTCTCCCGGATACGCAAACGGGATCAGCCCGTTCATGCAATGGGTCATGGTCGATTTTCCGCAGCCTGACGGACCTGCGATCAGGATCTTCTCTCCGGGATAGATCTCCAGATTGATGTCCTTTAAGGTCGGCTCTGCCTGCGCGTCATACTGAAAACCAAAGTTTTCGAATTTTATGATCGGTTCTTTCACGAATCATGTCCTCCTATTTCGTTTCGCACGGAAAAAAGGGCAGCGAACAAGCCACCCTTCCTTACCAAATTGTTTTTAATCTTCCTTTTTCAAAGATCCCTTTTTCGCCCTGGTAGATGCGTACGCAAAGCACAGGATCGTACCTACGACTGCGGTAGACAGAATATTTCCCACGCTGCCCACTGCTCCCTGCAGGAAAATCTTTTCCACAGGCTCGTTGTAGATCAGAATGTCCAGTCCCGGCGCGATCAGTCCCCAGGAGATCAGATGCGCGATAATCTGGACCACGTTAAAGATCACGGCGCCTTTGACACCGAATTCGCCCTTGGACAGATCAATCTTATAGCCTACAAATCCCATCGCCAGTCCGAAAAACGCGGAACCTGCAACCCAGCTCCACCATACGCCCCAGCCGCTTGCCAGGTCGCTTAAGAAATGTCCGATCAGTCCCATCAGGCAGCCTGCGAGAGGGCCGAACAGCATCGCCATGACTCCGATCACCGGATAGTGCACGCTCAGCTTCAGGTTCGGGATCGGGGTGGGGATTGCGATATAGGTGCTCAGTACAAAAAATAACGCTGCCCCGATACCGATTGCTACGATTGTTTTTACTGCAAAATTCTTCATGTGTAAATCCTCCTCTATTCCTTTTTTATACGCTAAAGGCCGGTTGGCCGAACGTATCTCTCACCCCCGGGAATCCTTCCGGATGGCGATATGCCAGCTGTTCCCGGTTCCGATATTGTAAGCCCTTGCAAAGCTTCCCTGATTGATCGCCACCGCCATGCAGTTCAGGGAGTTCATATACAGCAGCGGTTCCCCGACATACACATCCGCGAAGGAATGGCCGTATACCATGGTATTGCGGTACAGTGTCCTGGTGTCGTTGCTGATCATCACTTCCACCCGCTCCCCGAACTCGATGCCCAGCTTTTTGAACAGCTCGATGGGGATGTTGGACCACAGGCTTCCGAAGCGCACATCCAGCACGTCAATGGTGCCCTGCACGCCGCCGTCCTCAGTCTCCTTTGCAGGGATCGTCGGCAGCTCCAGAACACTTTCCGGATCCATCTCCTCTCCCACCTGGTCAAATGTGATCTCCCCGGAGGCCAGCTTTGCCCCGGTAAATGCATAGACGTCCCGGCCATGGAATGTATAGGATTCCTCCGAACCCGAACGGCGGTTCTTGGATTCGTCGATCAGCCGGACTGCCTCGATCCCCAGATTCCGTTTTACAAAGGTCAATGTGCCGTTATCCGGAGTCACCACGTACTGCCCGGTTTTGGTCTTTGCGACAATACTCCTTCTCGTGGAGCCCACGCCCGGATCCACCACCGATACAAATACGGTCCCCTCCGGCCAGTAGTTCACCGTCTGGATCAGACGGTAGCTGGCTTCCCATGTGTTGTAGGGTTCGATACCATGGGTCAGGTCATAGATCTTCAGATCCGGCGAGACCCCGTAGGCTACCCCGTACATGGCGCTCACCGCCCCGTCCTCCATGCCGAAATCCGTCTGGAACACCAATGCGTTTTTTTCCATTGCTTTCTTCTCCTTTTTGAATCTTCCATGGGCTTGATGCGTTACAGATCCTGTATCTGCCAGTCATCTGCTGTTCAATCATTTTCTTGACCTATCACTCCAGACCGTGAATTGTAACCGCTGTTCTAAATCATAAACAGAGTTTTCTGATCAGGTCTGTCATGAGCGCATCCCGCTCAATACGATATACATATCTCATAGTATGCCTTTCCTTTGAAAATACATACCTCATCGGATCAAGTCTGTCCGTCTCCTCGAAACAGGAAGCCCCGGATATCCTCCAGGCGTCCTTAGAATCTCCCGCAATCTCCGGACAGGATACGAGCCGGTCGTTCATAAAGCGCTGCCCGTCATTGAGCAGCCAGGCCACCGCCGTCACGTCCCAGATCACCTTAGCCCAGGCCGTGCCTGCCGCCCATTCTTCCACCGCTTCAATGGCATACCCGGCCAGATAATCCGCCAGCGGATTCTTTCCTATCAGGTACTTCTCCAACTCCGGCCTGCTGATCGAGAAGCTCTCCACCACGCCCCAGCATGGAAGCTGAACCAGCGGTACCCCGCTGTCAAACAGGATCTGCGCGGCAGCCGGATCCTCCGCCAGATTAAACTCCTCCATCTCCTCACAATGAAAGGCGCTTCCTCCCAGCCAGACGACCACCATCCGTTCTGTGATCTCCGGTTCACATAAAATTGCGGAGGCTATATTGGTTGCCGCCGCAATTCCAATCATATATAAAGGATTCTCTGCCGAATGCGCCATCGCCCTTCGGATCAGATCCTCGGAGGCTGCGGAAACCGCCGGAGCAATCCTGTTCTGCTCTTCCTGAACGGAGTTCCCGGCATGCTGCAGAAAATGCTCTGCTCCTTTGTACACTCTCTTCTGATATTCCGAAGTGCCTGATAGCTCCAGGAGCTTTAAGATCTCCTGATAGCTTTTCTCCATCCCGTCCCTGGGCGTATCTGCCTTTTCATTCAAAAAAGGCGCCGCGTAAATGGCCTGCAGCCGGAGCCTGTCCGGATTCCGAAGCAGATATGCCAGCGCAAACTGGTCGTCCACCTCATTAAATGTATCCGTATCGATCACCACATCGACCGGATGCTCCGGGCACTGCAGCATGCGGATCCTCTGAGCCTCTTCCAAATCACAGCACCTCCATACAGATTGTGCAATTTGTTCACGAAATGCTTTTTACGTTCGTTTTGTTGTAGCACTTATACCATTTTAGTCTTTTCTGACTCATCTGTCAACATATTTTGCCCACACTATCTATCAATCCCCCGGAAACAGGATTCCCGCCTTCTTCCTTGCCTCTTCCAGAATCTCGATCACATGGATCATCACATCCAGCCGCCCATACACTGCCTCATAGTCTCCGGCAAGCATACACTCTGTGAGCTTCTGCACCTCATAGAACCGCCATTCCGGGTTGTCCTGCTGATCAAAGGTCTCCTCCGAATCCTTCGTGACCACCCGGATCTCCGCGAGCCCGTTGCTCCCGTCCCGGATATAGATATGTCCCTTCTCGCCTTCGATCTGGAAATAATTGACGCCCCAGGTGTCCTTCGCCCCTGCCGAGCTGCTGACAAATCCGTCATACTGCATGATCAGTACCCCGGAGGTATCCGCCAGCTCTCCGCGCCGGTTGGGATAATAGACCGATGACAGCGGCTTTCCGAACAGCGCCGCGTTCAGGTATACATTATAAAAATTGATATCCATCAGGCACCCGCCGCCATATTCCGGATTGAATACATTGGGCACCTCCCCCTGCAGCACCAGGTCATAACGGCTGGAATACTGGCTGTAATTCCCAAGCACCAGCCTCACCTTCCCCACCTTCGGCAATTCCCTTTTCAGCACCTCCAGATTCGGCAGGTACGCGGTGGGTACGGCATCCGCCAGAAACAGACGCTTTTCCTTCGCCAGAGCCGTCAGCTCCCTTGCCTGGTCTGCTTTTGTACAGAAGGGCTTCTCGCAGATCACATGCTTTCCCGCCAGGAGCGCTTTTCTAGTCTGCTCATAATGCAGCAGGTTCGGCGACGCGATATAGACCGTATTTATCTCCTCATCCGCCAGAAATGCATCCAGATCCGTGTAAACCCGGCCTGCCCCGTATTCTGCCGCAAGCTGCTTTCCCTTTTCCTCCATTCTGGAATAGACGGCGGTAAGACGGATCCCGTCCGTTACATTTACCTGATCCAGTATGGTGTGTACGATCGAACCGGAGCCGATGGTTCCCAAGCATAATTCTTTCATGTCGTGTTCTCCTTTCTGCTCTCTGCTTCTGATAAAATCAGTTCAAAAGTTCTTAGAGTCCCCGCTTGATAAGTGCCTTCCATTTTTTATTCAAAAAATATAATAGAACCCCTGCATATTCTCTGTTCCGCATGCTCTATTTCTTCCATTTTCTTCTTAATTCTCGCAGAAGTACACTTTCCATCATGATCTAATTTCTTAATAAACTTTTTATAACGTAAATAAGTGTCTTTCCTTCCTTTAACCAAACCAGAAGACGTATCTGAGATAAACTGACCTTTCTTCCAAATTCCATTTAAGCATAATACATGATTCATCCGGAACGAAGTGAATGTCATTCTGCAGAATATTCTTTGTTGGCACACCATTCATTCCTTTCAGCATCCCGGACAGCACTACAGCAATTGCCTCAAGTACAGATGTTTTTCCAACTCCATTATCTCCGATCAGAAGATTTACTCCTGGGGTAAATTCAATCTCCATACTTTTTACTGCTTTAAAATTATTGATAGAAATACGTTCCAGATACATCTGTTCGCCGCCCTGATCTTCCTTTAATTTTCCGGGCTTTCCTCAAGAATCCCGTCAATGATCTCTTTCCACGCCGCTTTATCTCTGGCTCCCACAACGGTATCCAATATCTTCCCTTCCCGGTCGATAAAAAATGTCGTCGGCACCGCCGATACGCCGGAAAGCAGCCCGTCATTCAAGGACTCATTCAGCAGCAGATGCGGATAGTCCGCTTCGGTCTGTTCGATCAGCACCTCCACAAGCTCCAGTTTCTCTTCCTCCGCCCCTTCCGGCACATTGCTGACAATCCCGATCAGCTGAAAGTCCTCCTTGTCATACTCCTGCGCCAGTTCTCCCAGCTCCGGCATCTCATTCAGGCAGGGACTGCAGTAGGTTGCCCATACATTGATCATCGTAAGTCTGGACTCTGAAAAAATTTTCGACGTAACCGCATTTCCCTCCATGTCATTTCCCTCAAAATCCGGTACTGCAGAGGAGTCCTTTTCCTCCTGCTCCGATACGCTCTCTGTATTTTTCCGTGCAGCACCCTCTTCGCTTTCCCCTGCGTCCGTACCTCCCGCGCAGCCGCAAAGCAGGCTCACTGCCAGAATACAGGACAGCAGACACTTTTTATAATACTTCTTCATAAATAACACCCTCCTTATAAAATCTGTGACCACTTACAGCAAGTGGCCGCCCGCATATCCGGTCAGGCTTCCGTTGGCGCCCACCACCCGATGGCAGGGAATGATAATGGAAATGGGATTGTGCCCCACGGCGCCGCCCACCGCCTGCGCGGACATCCCCGCAAGTCCGCGGATCTCGGCCACTCTCCGCGCGATCTCCCCGTAGGTCGTAACCTCTCCATAAGGGATCTCACAGAGGAGCTTCCAGACGCATTTGCGAAATTCACTTCCCTCCGGGCGCAGAGAGAGCTCTTCAATGGCTGGTCTCTTCCCTTGAAAATAGCGGTCCAGCCAGTCCTTTGCATGGTTCAGGATCTCAGAATCCGCGCATTCCTTCATTTCTTCTTTTATAGAACCGAGGAAATACTTCTGGCCTTCGATCCAGAGCCCGGCAAGCGCTCCATCCTTTTCCGCAAGTAAAAGCCTGCCCACCGGGGAGTCATAATACATCGTATGATACATCGTCGTGCCTCCCATAAGATCAAAAATTCGTCTGTTTTATTGTAGCAAATCTCCGATTTAGAGTCAATTTTTGTTTTCAGACACTGCTCTTTCCTATCAAGAGAGCCATCCAGTTTTGCAGCAAGAATAACATCTCTCGGATATAATAGCTCCGGCAGCGCACAATTCCTTATATCTTCATAATCATTACACAACGGAAGTCTATTTTCCCTGCTTAAATAGTCCACCATGAACATTTTCATTTGCTCTAAAACATTCTGGCAAAAGTTCAAAACTCATCAATTCCATTTCTCTTTTCTCCAAATCATTGATTTTACCATTGATTATAATGGTATACCATAACAGTGTCAAGGAATCAAAAAATAACAAAAACCCCTGCAAACGGCATACACACACCATCTACAAGGGTTCTTATTCAGGGCCGGATTCTCACTTCACCGGCACAAACTTCGCCCGGTTCATCAGCGGATGCACCAGCCGGATCGCCCCCGGCTTCGGGCATACCATCACACAGGCCCCGCAGTAATAACATTCTCCCGGATACATCACCGCCGGGTGCTCCCCTTCCTTCCCGGACGGGAGCAGGATGTCGCACTGGCACACCTCCGCGCACCGGCCGCAGCCGATACAAAGCTCCGGATTATATCGGATTGGGTCGGTACTGCACGGAGACGGCTTTGCTGTAAATTCAACCTTTCTCATATCCCGCATCCTCCCTCTCTCTGATATAATCCCCATTGCGCTTCTCATATTCTTCCCGCAGCTCTCCGAAAAAGTCCAGAGGCACCTCCCGGGTACAGACTGCACCGTCTTCCTGCCGGATGACAATATGATGCCGTTCCTCTTCCTTCTCCATCTCCGGGTAGTCGCTCCGCCGAAAACACAGCGGCTTGGAGCTTGCTTTCCGCTCCAGCGACGCATGCAGTACGATCTGCGCCACCGTCAGGATGTCCAGCACCTCGTGGGTTCGCATCAGTTCATGTGGATTGGACGCAGAAAGCCTTGAAATAATCTCTGCCTCAAAGCTTTTCAAAAGATCCAGCCCTTCTCTTAACAGCGCCTCGCACTTCACCCCGCCGCAGTAATTCTGCATGGCCTTGGCAATGGCCATGTTCAGCTCCTTCCATCCCATGCCCTCTTCCTGGCTTACATAAAGGGGATGGTACAGCCGTTTTTTCTCCGCTTCGATGTCCTCTCTGGAAACCTCTGAGAATCCTATTGTCCGGGCGGCCGCGTCCGCTGCCTTTCTTCCCGCGTAATATCCGGTAGCGCAGGCAAAGCCCGCACAATCCGAGGCATAGAGCTGATCGCCCGCGGCATAGATCCCATCCAGGTTCGTTTTCAGATCCCAGTCATGCATCAGGCCCCCCGGCGCGCCGAAGAACTGCCGTTCCTGCTCCAGGAAGCTGGCGGACTGCCAGCCTGTCCCGTAGCTCTGGAGCATATGCTTTCTGGGGTCAAAGCCCCGTTCCGTATAATTCTGAAAAATGGGGATCTTGGTTTTCGCCTCTTCTCCCACCATCATGCCCCAGATGACCCTCCGCTCTTCCTCGGGCATCCGGCTTAAGTCCGCGTAAAAGGGCAGCTGATAGCCCCGCTCCATAAGGGTTTCAAAGTCCAGCGTCTCGGGGCCTCTGTATTCGTATTTGGGATTGTCGATGACGCCCCCTTTCAGGAAAAATTTCTGTCCGGGCACAGGATAATACCGCTCAGACACCGTTTTCAGTTCGTTTCCGTCCCGGTCTACATAAGGAATCTCCACCCCTCTGGCATCCACCATGGTGGCCGCGTACCAGGTGTTGTGGTTGTTCCCCGCGCCGTAAGGCGGGAAGCTTCGGCCTGCCGCGGAAAATTCGGCCCGCACGGATTTTTCCATCATCGTAAATTCCATCCCGGCCCGCCACCCCATGGCGTGTCCGCTTCCAATGCTCTGTAAAGGTCGAAATTCACACAGCCCGGTCAGATCCGGGTCAAAAAGCCACACCCTTGCCGGCCTGGACATGGCAAGCACTGTAGCCTTCGCCCGGAAAATGTAGAACTTCCCCGTATGCACATCCATCCCGAAGGCTCCCGCGCCCCGCCTGTTTCCCTTTTCTCCCGCCAGGATCAGGCCGGTGGCTTCCGTCCGTTCCAGGATGCGGATGCCCAGCCGCTTCATTTCCTTCGCCAGAGCGGGCTTGAAGGTGGAACCCCAGACCCGGATAGTAAATTTGTTCTTATAATCATAGGCAAACATCAGCTTGCTCTTCTCATCCCGGAACCTGGCCCCTGCAAATTCATCTTCCGTATCCCGGATCTTCCCGCCGAATGCCTCCAGATCCAGAAGCCGGTCATATCCTTCCCGGCACTCGATATAATGGGCGATCCCATTGCTGTACCCGTCCTGCTCCCGGACATAAGCCCCGGCGATCTCCTCCGGAGTAACACCGGAGCAGGGATTGGTGCAGGCCGATTCCCAATGGTCAAAACCGGTTCCGGCGGCTCCGCTTTTCTCCACCGCCCCCTTTTCCACCAGGGTCACCGACTGCCCCTTCCTGGCCGCCGCAATGGCCGCAAAGCAGCCGGACAGGCCGCCGCCCAGGACCAGCACGTCGCTGTCGATGGTCTCCTCCTGATCCATTTCATTTTGATAAGGCCATTTATATTCTACTTTACTCATTCAAACTCTCCTGAATCTCAAAAATTCATTTTGATCAAACCCCTGTTTTGCGCCTTCACGGCTTCTGCCGCAGCCCGTATTTGATCAGTCCTCCCCGGAAGCCCTTACGGCTCTTCCATTTCTCAGATCTCATGCGCCCCGCGGCATGCCGCAAAATGTCCTTCTCCTGCTTCCTTCAGCGGGATCTCTCCCTGCCTGCAGGCATCCACGACATAGGGGCAGCGCGCCGCAAAACGGCAGCCGGGCGCAGGATTCACCGGGCTGGTAACCTCGCCCTGCAGAAGCTCTCTCTCCTTATGGCAGGATTCCACACTGGGAATCGGGATTGCCGCAAGCAGCGCCTTCGTATAGGGATGCGCCGGATTAGAGAACATTTCCTTTGCTTCCGCACGCTCCACACATTTTCCAAGGTACATAACCATGATCTCATCCGAAATGTGCCGCACGGCGGAAAGGTCGTGGGTGATGAATACATAGGTCAGCCCCATTTCTTCCTGGAGATCCATCAGGAGATTGAGGATCTGGGCCTGGATCGACACGTCCAGCGCCGAAACCGGCTCATCGCATACCACAAATTCCGGCTCCAGAATGAGCGCCCTCGCGATCCCGATCCGCTGTCTCCTTCCTCCGTCCAGCTCATGGGGATAGGCTGACGCCAGGCGGCTTGCAAGCCCGACCGTATCCATCATGCGGCTCACCTTTTCGTCCACCTCCGCCCTGGATCCGCAGGTTTTGTTCACCAGCAGCGGTTCGGCGATTAGCTGGCGTACATTCATACGCCCGTTCAGGCTGGCGTAAGGGTCCTGGAAGATCATCTGGATCTTCGGCCGGATCTTCTTCATTTCCTTTTTCCCCAGCTTGGAAAGCTCCGTGCCCTTGAACAAGATCTCCCCGTCCGTCAGGGGATCCAGACAGAGAAGAGTCCGGCCAAGGGTGGATTTCCCGCAGCCGGATTCCCCCACGATCCCAAGGGTCTTGCCTTTTGCTATGGAAAAGCTCACATCATCCACCGCATGAAGCATCCCCGCCGGCGTCCGGAAATATTTTTTCAGATGGTTCACCTCTATCAGATTTGATTCCATGATTCACCTCCTCACTGCCCCGCAAGATGGCAGCGGATCTGATGTCCTTCCTGCTCCCATACCGGCGGCGCCTCCTGCCGGCACTTCTGTGTACACCGTCCGCACCGGGGCGCAAACCAGCACCCTTGCGGTTTTTCCGTGGGATCCGGCATCAGCCCTTCGATGGGCTTCAGCCTTTTGCTGTCCCCGGTCAGGCTGGGCAGGGAACGGAACAGTCCTTCCGTATACGGATGGCGCGTCTCTCCCGTAAAGATATCCCGCAGGCTGCCGTATTCCACGATCTCTCCGGCGTACATAATAGCCACCTTGTCGCAGGTCTCCGCCACCACGCCCAGGTCATGGGTGATCATGATGACGGAGGTATTGTATTTCCTCTGCAGGTTGCAGATAATGGTCAGGATCTGGGCCTGAATGGTCACATCCAGGGCGGTGGTAGGCTCATCCGCGATCAGCAGATCCGGGTTGCAGATCAGCGCGATCGCGATCACCACCCGCTGACGCATACCGCCCGAAAACTGGTAGGGGTATTCTACCTTCCGTTCCTTCGGAATCCCTACCAGCTCCAGAGTTTCCTCCACCTTTTCCTCAATCTGTGCCTGGGACAGATTGTCCTCATTGTGGAGATATACCGCCTCTCCGATCTGCCTCCCGATGGGCAGCACCGGATTCAGCGCGGTCATGGGATCCTGGAAGATCATGGATATCTTGCTCCCCCTGACCTTCAGCATATCTTGTTCGTTCAGCTTTAGAAGGTTCCGGTCCTGAAACCGGACCTCCCCATTTGTGACCCGTGCCGTCCGTTCCGGCAAAAGTCCCAGGATCCCAAGGGCGGTAGTTGTCTTTCCCGCCCCCGTCTCTCCTACCAGTCCCAATGTCTCACCGGCATCCAGCGAAAAGCTGATCCCATTGACCGCATACACCGTCTCCAGGTCCGTTTCATATTGAATGGCAAGATTTTTCACATCTAACACTGTCTTTTTCATTGCTGTTCTCCTTCATCAAGAAAGCGCATAGGGATTTCAGTCCTTCAGCTTTGGATCCAGCGCGTCGGTCAGTCCGTCTCCCACCAGGTTAAAGGACAGGGAGCTTAAAATAATAAACAGCCCCGGAAACACCAGCAGGTAGGGCGAGGTAAAGATATAGGTCTGCGCCGCGGACAAAAGCGCCCCCCATTCCGGAGACGGCGGCTGAATGCCCATACCGATGAAGCTTAAGCCTGCCGCGGACAGGATCATATCGGAGATCGCCATCGTCGTATTGACAATGATGGGCCCCATGGCGTTGGGAAGCACATACCGGAAAATGATCCTGGCGTTGGATGCCCCGTAGGACCGGGCCACCTCCACATAGTCCTGCTCCGCCACCGTCAGCACCACCGACCGGATGAGCCGGACATTGCCCGGAATGCAGGAAATGGTAATGGCAACAATCAGATTGCGCACACTGGTACCAAGCGCGGCCACTACAGCCAGGGACAAAAGGATCGGCGGAACGCACATGAACACATCCACGATCCGGCAGATCACGTTGTCCACCATGCCTCCGAAATATCCGGCGCTGGCCCCCAGTACCGCGCCTGCGGCCAGCGCCATCAGGCTGGTTGCCACGCCGATAAACAGGGAATACCTGGAGCCGTGCACCACCCTGGCAAAGAGATCTCTGCCAAATTCATCGGTGCCGAAGAAATGCGCCGCCGAGGGTCCCTGCAGACGGTCCGCCCCGACCTGCTCCACACATCTGGCGTAAGGTACGATCAGGTCAGCAAACAATGCCATGCCCACCAAAAGTACCAGGATGAGCAGCCCTGCAACGGCGGATTTATTTTTCCGAAAGCGGCGCCAGAATTCCGCAAACTGTTCTCTTGTTCTGGAATGACTGTTATTCACGGCGCTTCCCTCCATTCTGATATTTTGCCTTGATCCTGGGATCGATAAAGGCATACAGCACGTCCACGATCAGAATGATGAGGCTGAACAGGACCGCCAGAAATAACGTCGCTCCCATCACCACCGGAATATCCTTCTGCCGGATTGCCGTGGTGATCAGCGTCCCCATGCCCGGCATGGCAAATACGGTCTCTGCGATAATCGCTCCTCCTAAGGACGCGCCGAAGCTGGTTCCCAGGGTGGTGACTACCGGAAGCAGCGCGTTTCTCAGGGCGTGCTTCCAGATGATCCGCTTCTGGGAGGCCCCCTTCGCCCGGGCCGTGCGGATGTATTCCTGGCGCACGGTCTCCAGCATGGCGGAACGGGTCAGACGCAGAAGCCCTGCCGCCGAGGTCATGCAGACCGTGATGGACGGCAGGATAAACGCTTTCAGGCTGCCCGCCCCGTAGGACGGCAGGATCCCTAACTTCATGGAAAACAGAAGCATCAGCATCAGCCCCAGCCAGAAGCCCGGGATCGAAGCAAAGATCAGGGCCACCACCACCAGCGTCTGGTCCAGCGCCGTGTACTGCCTGACCGCAGACAGGATACCGAGGGAGATCCCGATTACCGAAGCCGCGGACATGGAGATCAGTGTCAGCAGAAATGTATTCGGAAAACGTGCCATAATGTCATGGATGACCGGCTGCCTGCTCTGGTAGGAATTGCCCAGGTCAAAGTGCAGTACCACATCGCCGATATAATTGAAAAACCGGATAAAAAATGGTTTGTCATAGCCAAATTCCGCATTCAGCGCGGCAATATCCTCCGGCTTCGCCGTGATCCCCAGGATGATCGAGCCCGGATCCCCCGGTGTCAACGAGAGGATGGTAAACACAAGAAATGCCACTCCCAGAAGAACAGGGATCATGTATAACAGGCGTTTGGCAACATATTTATACATAGAATGAACAGCCTCCTTATTTCCAGCTGAAATTGTAGATTGAGTAAATCCCTTCATACGGGAATTCCTGGCAGTCCATGCCGCTGTTGTGGGCATAGAGCGTCAGCGGATTGCACAGAACCGCATAGATCGCTTCGTCCTGCGCCTTGGTCAGGATCTGGTCAAAAATCTCCGCCCTTGCGTCTGTGTCCGCCTCGGTCCGCGCCTGTGAGAACAGGCTGTCCATCTCCTCATCAGAGTACCGAGCATTGTTCGCCGTGCCGATGTAATCCGTGGTAAATGCCATTTCCAGCTGCTGGGAATCTCCGTCCAGAGTCATTTCTAGAGCCGTGATGTCGTAGTTTCCGCTGGTCAGGTCATCGATGTACGCATTAAATTCTTTGACGTCAATGGTCACGTCCAGTCCCACTGCTTTCAGATCGTTCTGGATCACCGTCGCGATGTTGGAATATTTTTCCGCAACTAGGATCGTCCCCAGGTCATAAGGCGTTGTGATGCCCGCTTCCTCCAAAAGCTTCTTCGCCTGCTCCGGGTCGTATGTATACTGGGGCTGGTCCTCGGAATATCCGAACCGGTCTTTGGAGCAGATGTTGGAATTGACCTCTGCCTCGTCATCATAGCAGACCGCAACTACATTTTCCCGGTTCACCGCGTAATTGATGGCCTGGCGCACCTTCACGTCATCGAAGGGAGCCTTTTCCGTATTCATGGACACATAGGTAAATCCGGAATTGCCCACCTCTTCCACCTGGATCGCGTCATCGCCTGAGAGCTGCGCAATGGTGGAGGATTCAATAGTGGCAAAATCAATCTCCCCGGTCTTCAGCGCAACGGCTGTGGTAGACTGGTCCGGGATCACCTCAAAGGTCACGTTCTTGATCGCCGCCTCGCCTCTGTAATAACCGTCATAGGCTTCCAGAGTCACCTTGCTGCCCTTTTCTCTTCCTACATATTTATAAGGTCCGCTTCCCACCGGCTGATTTACAAAGTCATCCTCCGACTTCTCATAATACGCCTTCGAAGCAATGGATACCTGGCAGACTCCCAGCAGGAACGGAGAATAGGGCGCGTCCAGATGACAGATCACCGTCGTGTCGTCCGGCGTCTCCACACTCTCCAGGCCGATCACCTGGGCTCCCTGGTATTCCGAAGCCATATAAAGCTCCAGAGAAAACTTTACATCGGCGGAGGTCAGCGCCGTTCCGTCGTGGAAGGTCACGTCATCCCGCAGCTTGAACGTATAATCCATGCCGTCCTCGCTGATCTCATAGTCCTCGGCAATCCTTGGCTCCGGATCGTGCGCTCCGTCCGGATTCATGAACATCAGCGGATCATAAATCTGGCTTAAAATGGTGTGCTCCACCGTGGTACTGAAATCCGACGGGTGAAGGGTATCCACGTCCACATCTGTGGCAATGGTAATGGAATCCTTCCCCGCGGAGTCTGCTCCCGCGTCCTCCCCTGTGCCGGAACCGCCGCCAGACTGTCCCTGAGACTGCCCGCCGGAGCCGCCGCATCCCACCAACGCCGCGGCCAACACAGCCGCCAGCAGCATCACTGTTTTCTTTTTCATTTCATTCATCCTCCTCTTTTCCTACTGTGCTTCTCTTGATCAAAACGGAAACTCATACTGTGAAAATGCGTTAATCAGATCAATGCCTGCTTCAATATCTTTTTTCGATACCACAGCGCTCTGGCTGTGGGGATATCTTGTCACCACAACGATACCGCCCGCGCGGACACCCACCCCGGACAGGTTCATACTGGACGCGTCCGTGCCGCCCTTGTCAATGACCTCCCTCTGGCAGGGAATCTGGTGTTCTTCGCAGCATGCCAGCATCGCCTGAACCACATCCTCATCGCAGACCACCGACGGATCGCAGATCTTGATCCCGATCCCGCCGTCCACCTCGTTGCTTCCTTCCAAATCACAGGGATAATCATGGGCCGGGGAGATATCCACCGCAACCCCGATATCCGGCCGGATTCTTTCCGCTGCCGGCTTGGAGCCTCTGCATCCAAGCTCTTCCTGTACGCAGAATACATAGTAAATGTCGTTGGGCCCGCCCTGATGTTCCTTCAATGCCTGCAGAAGCTGGTAACAGCCGATCCGGTTGTCCAGGCTCTTGGAACAGATCCGGTCATTTTTCAGGGACAGATATTCCCCCATATATCCGCACGGATCTCCGATGTTCACGTACTGCAGCGCGTCTTCCTTCGACGTCGCGCCGATATCTATATACAGCTTTCCCGAGTTATTGGCCGCCTCTTCGATGGTTCCCTGACAGCTCACCACCCCGGTCATCCCGTTTCGGAAGCGTACCCGGCTGTTGTAGGCAGATCCGGTCCAGTTCCAGCCTAGGCTGCAGACCCGCAGCCTCCCGTCCGAT
Organism: Lachnospiraceae bacterium; assembly: GCA_910575475.1. Taxonomy (GTDB): domain Bacteria; phylum Bacillota; class Clostridia; order Lachnospirales; family Lachnospiraceae; genus Schaedlerella. The sequence continues at coordinate 50,789 of CAJTGD010000039.1, forward strand.
TCAATCTTCTTTACCATGAACCCGATCTCATCCATATGCGCGGCAAACATGATCCGTTTCCCCTTGCCGCCGCCTGTGCCCTTTTTCCGCACGATCAGGTTCCCCACCGCGTCCTTGATGATCTCATCCGCATAAGGGGCCGCTTCCTTTTCAATGAAGGCGGCGACCTCCTTCTCATACCCGGAGACACCCCAGAGCTGGGTCAGTTGTTTTAACAGATTCTCATCCCTCAAATTGATGAACCTCCTTTTTTCTTAACTTCCGATTTTATGGCATTCTGCTATGATACTTTTTCACATTAAAGCCTTGCATTGTTAAAGTTTATCATTTTCAGAGTGTTTTTGCAATATGTATTTTGCAAAATGCAAAATTTTCTTTTTTGGAAATAAGGAGTCAAAAAACAGGACTGCTGCCTCTGTTTTACAAAACTCCAGTGTTTCATGCTTTTCACAACATGGAAGAACTAAAGGAAGAAGTCTACAAAAAAACGCAAAAACTCTTTGAAGAAACCATGCTGCAACAGCCCTCTGATACAGAAATCCCCTATTTTTTAAGCATGGGACTAAAGTATGTGGAACTGGCTCAAAATGAAAAAAATCTGTTTCATCTTCTATGTATGTCAGATAGCGTAACAAGACTTGAAAGCCTTTACGATCTGGCTAAGCACGTTCCTATCCCGATTGAACCGGAAGTGTTTGTGAAAACTTGGATATTTACACATGGTATAGCAACGATTGTTTCTACGAACACAACGAACATTGCCCCCGAAGAAATAAGACAGTTACTTACAGAAGCATGTGCCAGTTTCAAATTATATCACAATGAAAACAATGGAGGTTCGGCAAATGAAACATAAGAATATGTGCTATGATAACCGCTATAAATATAAACTGAATATGCTGGAACCGGGACTTATCATGACGAAGATCATAGGGGTACTATTTGTAACTGGCATTTTATTTTGGGCAACAGGATTATGAAGAAATACTGACTGTATGCAAACAACAGAGTGTTACGGTAAACGACTGGCTGATTGCAAAGATGATGTTGGAAGGGAATACAAATAAGGTGGTTATTGCAGCCGATATCCGCAATCAGACAAAATGCTACAAACAAGGGGCAATGGGAAATTATTCTACTGCTTTTAGCGTTTCCGTAAAAAAGAACGAGGAAAATGTTAGTTATAGCATTACCAATTTAGAAAAATTTCAAAGTAATATCATTGCAGAAGCTGTTTTTATACCACCTGCTTCACCTGCCAACAAAAAACCCTGGGGGGTTCTAACGGTGAATAGTCATATGAAAATATGTACGTCAAATTTCATTGCAGAAAGGTAATATTCTAATTGGTGACATGAAGCTCTCCTTTTTTATAATTTTCTTTATCTGTCCATATGTATTTCCACAAGGTGGAACTTCACCGGTGGAACTTTTTCTGCGGGAGTCATTGTGCGCTATTGCTAAATTTCATGAATTCCAGTAAAATAGGAATATATTTGCCAGGAACTGCTACCCCCTGTACGGTTAGATCATCACAGTACGGTTCCAAACGGCACCAGACGTGTCTGTGGTCTGTCATTCTAAACCGTTACAGATTATGATAATTAAAGAAGGAAGTGTACTCTATGACTTTAAATAAATCCACTCTCTCCGAACAAATCTATCAGATTCTCCGCTCAGATATCCTGAACCAGCGAATCCCTCTGGGGACAAGGCTGACCCTGAAAAATCTGAAGGAGCAGTTCGGGGTCAGTTCCACTCCCATCCGTGAGGCGCTCACCCGGCTCACGGAAGAAGGGCTGGTCAATCATTATTCGAATATCGGGGTAAATGTGATCTCCCTGACGGAAAAGGACCTGACAGAGCTGTATCAGTTTATGGGGGATCTGGATCGCCTGGCAATCCTGTATTCCGCGGAGCACCCGGCCCAGGAGCAGATCTGCCGGGAGCTGGAAGGGGTACTCTCTGTTACAAATGCCATTGAATCGAAGGGCGCCCTGCTGCCGGAGGATATCCCGGAATGGATCGAGCATTCCGACCGCTTTCATCTTATATTCTATGACTACTGCAGGAATCAGAGACTGGCCCTGGCGGCTGAAAAGCTGAGAAGCCAGCTTACGATTTTTTCCAATATTTATGAAACGGAGCCGCAGCCCCAGAGACAGATCAACCAGATGCACTCCCGGATCTGGGATGCTTACCGCCGGAAGGCTTATGCCCAGGCCGGCGATCTGATGAAGCAGCATCTTGAGGATTCCTTGCTGTATGCAAAGCAATGTTTAGTGAACTGACCGCATGATACCGCAGCTTTATTGGCCGGATGCCGTTACTGTGAGCGCCCGGCCAGGGTGTGAACCAATGTCATTTACTTAAGGAAAATTCTGCTTAAAAAGCAAATCTTTCCTTTTTCTACCAGCAACTCAAATTTTTATTCTTTTTTTATAATTTAAC
>CAJTGD010000040.1 GCA_910575475.1 Lachnospiraceae bacterium
AATATTCTATCTACATAGTATCACATCATAGATAAATTGCAAGATAAAAATGGAAGAAAATCCCATAAATAAAGGGCTTTATGCTGTTATCAGATTGTCTTGAGGGTGTGTAGAGGGAATTATGTAGCGGGAACTACGGATAATTCATCTTTTCTCCTATCCCGGCTCTATAAGCCAATTTAAAACACTTTATTTTTTCTGGTTCTTTTTGACTCTTACTGAATACTATACCACGTCATCCAGATCGATATATCCGGCTGGGACTTAATATCGCATATTACCGCAAACTCAGGGGCCTCACCCAGATGGAGCTTGCAGAGAAGGTAAACGCCAGCCGCACACATATCAGTAATATCGTGGCCCCGAATATGCCTGTATCCGTTTCCCTGGATAAGCTGTTCGATATAGCGGATATTTTGGATGTCTCTGTTGACAGGCTGTTTGATTTTAAAGACTGAACCAGGTCTACAGGCATATAGAAATAGAGCATGAAAAAAGGGATAATACCATCATGGCACTATCCCTTCTGCTGTAAGAATCATTATTTTATACCTTTTTATATTACTTGAGAGTAAAAAGTCTGTACCATTAAGAAGCCAGGGAATCCCAATAGCTTCCTGACGAGTCTTGTTGCTTCCGAATTATTTGCGTTATACGTAATTCCGGCTATTTTTCCATAAACAGGAAAAAGTATTTCCGCAGGTGGGCCATAAGTGCAGCCTCCGATACCCTTCCTTTGGAAGGCGTTCTTTGATAACGAAGCTGGTTGGACGATAATTTCCCCAACGAGCTGACGGAAATGCTCTGGAGGATTCCCATGGCAATGCAGGACTGAGCCATATGCATTTCGATCGCCCGGACGGCTTTCAGAATGTTCTGGCGGCTTTTTTCGTCTGTTACCTGCTCCAAGGGACCAGCTTCTCCCGCTTTTTGGTAATAGCTTAGTTTGGGCATATGTTTGGACCAGAAATGATAACAAAACGCCCCGGTCTGTTGCTTCAGCTCCCGGAAGGTGCATTCAATCCGAAAACGGTAACTATACAAACGGATGATGGAAAGTGGTTCCAGCTCCAGGCTGGTGCTTGCCAGGATGCTTTGGATCCCATCCATTTCCACCAGGACAAAGCGCAGCTCCTGATAGAGCTTCTGTCCCCAGAGCAGATCAACGCAGTGGTAACGTATAGATTCCTTCTTCCCATAGAGTTCGATCTCTGCTTCCTGAAACTTTTCCCGATGGGAAAGGAACAATTCTTTCAGGTGGACAGCCGCCCCCTTTTTGGGAGGCCTTCCCCTTCCAGGTTTTTCATATGCGGTGCAGGACTTTTTTGCCTTGGTGATGATCCCCATGCGGACATCCCCGTCCCTGTTAAGATCCCTCAGTTTGTCAAGAGCCGGAACCGTAAGGAAATACCGGTCCAGCAGGAGCAGGGAATCCCCAAAGGTAAGGGCGGCATGGTAAGCATCTTCCACCATCTGTACTACATGGGAAGCGCCAGAAACAGCCGCACCGTTCCAGGCCCTGGCAGCCTGCAGGCCATCATGGAGCCGGATGCTTAAAGGGATACAGGCCCAGTTACGGACCGTCCCAGCCAAGATGCCAAGGCCGCCGAACATATGCCCGTGGATGTACTCCGGCTTCGCAGAGTTTTCGGATTCCTGGAACAATTTCTTCACTCCTGGAATCCGGCGTCCTTCCTTCGGCTGTTTGACCCCGTCGCCTACAAGGATGTGGAAGTTCCCCTCCTTATAGAGAGGAGAATACTCTTTTACAGCAGAGAACCAACGGCTGCGAATGGATTCCAGAGACCAGGCGGAGGATCTGAAAAAATGGATCATGGAAGGGTAGCAGCCAGGCGCAAGAGCCAAGTCACGAATAACGGAGGTAATATCAAGTTTATCTGAGCGGAGCATTAAGCCTACTGTAATAATGATAAACCAGCAGAAGGAAGCCTTCCGGGAAAAACAAGATTCAAAATGGCATAGGACTTTATCAATAAAATTTAGCATAATCGTATGGTAAACCACCGAAAAGTATGGTAAACTCATACATGGAATAACGCTTCTGGTGGTTTGTATCTTTCTTAAGTGTAGCAACTTAAAGATACCACAAATCCATGCGGAAGGGTTATTTTTTTACAGAGAACTTTTTACTCTCAAGTAATTTTAAATGTTTTGGAATATTTACGGGCTTCAATGAAATATTATCTGGTTCATGAACCTGTTTCGGGCTAATCATGCAGACCATTTTTCATTCACGTATCCAGTAGCCGCTTCATTGGAGAGTTCAAATCTTTCCATGATTTTTTCAATGATAGTTGCGTCATCAATATTACATTCACGATAAGTTCTAATTGATGCTCTAATCGATGCTCTAAATGCAATATCCTTCGCAAATTCATCCATAATTTTACTCATTTTCTTCACCCCTTCCGGATTCTTCTTTAAATACTCAGTTCGTTCTGCCATCAGATCAAAATACATATCCTTTGCATCCGCACAGTTGAAATCATGCATCAGCTTTCCGATCTCAGAGTCTCCCCGGTATTCACCGTTCACATACAGAATATGTTCTCCGTCCTCAAATGGCTTCCCGGTTACCAGATTGATTCGTTCGACAGGGTAGAATGGTTCCCCTTTCCCATAGACATCTTCATCCACAATAAAAATTACATAAGTATCCGGCAATTCTTCGAACTTCTGCCCTGCGTTCAGATTTTCAATATCCATTACACTGGAATGGTATCTTGCCCTGTGTGGGGATGCCCCTTCCTCTCCCTTCTGAATCTCTATATCATATTTTTTCCCGGTAGAGTCTGCCCCATAAGCATCCAGGCAAATGGACCGTGCCCCTGCAAGCCTTTTCATATCACGCTGCGTTTCACATTCAGTAATAATTAAGTCCCTCTTCCCAGTAATAATTCTTAATACCAGTTCCGCCAGTGGAATATTGTCTTTAAACATGCATCGCATAAACTCATCGTCAATAGGTCTCAGTTCCTGCAGCTTCTGCAAATTCGTTTCATATTCACGCTCTCTTATCTGCTGTTCTGTCTCATTCATCAACCGCTCTCCTTTTCTTTATAAATATTATACCCTGAATCACCCTTTAAAACAATCCCGAATTTCCCTCTTTCCAAAAGCCTGTATCAGCCGCTTCACTATATCAAACATTTTCAAATCATCTCCACAGTTCCAAAATCAATTCCAAATATCCAGGAAAAATTCTCTGTAATGCTTATTATAGTCAATTAAAGCCAGACCATATAACATTACATCATAAAATTCCTCAATATGATTCTTTTTAATAAATGTGTCATATTCCTTTCTTTCCATATTTAACGCTAATCCCAATTCATCATCATAGATGCACAAGAAAACAGATATATTATTCTCCAAATCATTATATAACGTTAAAAACTGCCAACCTTGAATGATATTATATTTGCATTTTCCAGAGATTAATAGCTTTTTAATTTCATTCTGTATTTCTTCAAATAATGAGATATCTTCAACATGGTCTATTTTTATTGGATTATCATTAACGCCGTCTAGCAGAGATTCTATTGTATCATCATCGTTCAAATCCTCCATTAAAATTTTTCTATTATTTATGTCAAATGCCGTATATCTTTTATATCTTTTTAGACTATCTAAAGTCTTAAATAGCAACTTTTGGTATAAAGCATTTTCACATAAATCTATCGATTTTAAAATTAAAGAATCATTTTCTAAATCCTTCATTTTTTCCAAAATTTCTGTAACTGCTTCCTTATAGCAATCCCTATTTTCATTCTTCTTACAAATATATCTTTTCATATCTTTTAAATATTTATTTCACATCCTTTTTTAATATAGCAGTCTCATTGCTACATAAAAGTCAGTCTCAATTTGTATAAATTACGGATAAGTCTCTATTATTTATTTGATTCAAAAAGGCTAATTTAAAAACTTTGATACATATAAGAATACCGCATAAAAAAAGGGATAATAAACCGTAATGGCTATTATCCCTCTGATGCTATAATGACTGATTTCTATAGATATTTTTTTGATGTTTCCAGGCTTAAATTGTACTGCTTTTGAATTTGAGATAAAATAGTCTGTTGCGGAACTCCCAATTCATTTAATACAGAAACTGTTCCTCTGATACCTTCCTCTCTTCCTTCTTTTCTGCCTTCTTTTCGTCCAAGAAGGATGCCTTCATTTCTTATCGTTTTCGCTTCATGCTCCAAAACTTTTCCGCCCATTACCGATTCCACTCCTTTCATTTCTACATATTAAACAAATCCGAATGTGTACCGGTTCTGGAAAGCTCCAAATAATCTCCATTATAACGATAAATTAATAACCAATCCGGTGAGATATGACATTCTCTGAATCCTTTGTATTCCCCCCTTAAATCGTGATCTTTGTTCTTAATATCCAAAGGTTCCGGTTTCATCAATTTCTCAAGAACAAATTCGAAAAGCTGGAAATCATATCCTCTCTTTTGGCGTAGCTTTATATCTTTCTTTATTTTCCCGGAATATTTCAAGATATACATCCTTATCCCTCCAGCATAGCGGAAATAAAATCGTGCGCAGTGCCTTCAAAGACTGTACCGCCTCCATTTTCCAATTCCTGCATAGCCTCTATTGTTTCGTCATTTGGTATCTTTTCAGAAATCTCATTCCCAGCGGTCACTCCTTGCAGATACGCAATTACATATTCTATCTTATAATCTGGAACAGCTTCTAATAGCCGCATTGCTCTTTCTCTATTACTCACGGGTTTATTCCTCTCTTTCTTTTTCTTTATTTTGACAATATCTACCTATACTTTTTTCGATGTTACTCATTATAGTTCCTTTTCATCCATTATACCCTGAATCACCATCTGGCACAATCACTTGCCTTACCTGATTTTTTTAGCTTTCGAATGGTTTTTTATCTCACTGCAAGTCTATGAATTATACAATACCTGGATTTTTCATTTATCACAGCAAATCACTGATTTTGATAGACAGGCCGGTAAATATGTGGGCCGATATTTCATCTTCAAATAAAAAAGCATTTGAGTCTTCTTCCCCATCAAAGAAATAAGTCTGCACAATTTTCTTCAAAGGATTCACGATCCAGTATTCACGTACACCGGCAGTACGATATTTGAATAATTTGACAGAATAATCCATCCGAGCGGTGCTTGGTGAAATAACTTCTATAATCCAATCCGGAGCACCATTGTATCCACGGTCGTCCAGCTTGCTTTTATCACATATGATACTGATATCCGGTTCAACATAGTTTGCATCGTCTGCATTCAAAAAAACCGCAAAGGGAGCAGGAAACACTTCGCAGCTGCCTTTGTGTTTTTTTATATATTCCCTGATTTCACCTGCCAGGTTCATCAGGATACGTTGGTGCACGGTGCTTGGCGGTGCCATATCGTAAATCTGGCCGTTAATCAGTTCGGCACGCTGGCCTTCCGGCAGAGCATAGATATCCTCGATGGTATAAGTTTTTTCCTGTGGCAGTGCCATAATATCACTCCTTTTCTTTATAAATATTATACCCACAGTCGCCCTCTAAAACAATCCTAAATTCCTCTCTTTCCAAAAAGTCCGAATCGGATACTTCTGATATTTTCAATATTTCCAAACCGTCGCCACAGAACCGCCTCCCACTTGCCGCCCTTTCCCTCTGCAAGTATTTAGATGTACTTCATTGCTCCCAACGCTTTCTTCCTCGCTTTTCCCATCAAAACCAATGAAAAATGGCTTGGTTCCGCTGTTTTCAGAACCAAGCCTTGGTGATGGAAACAATGGGGCTCGAACCCATGACCTCTCGCGTGTGAGGCGAACGCTCATCCCAGCTGAGCTATGTTTCCATATCAGAATTGTAATTTTAAAATTATGGTCCGGCGCAATTCTGAACGCCTTTTGTAATAAGAAGCCCACCTATTCCGCGAGTCTCTCCATACTACAAACAATGGACCTGGCGGGAATCGAACCCGCGTCCAAAAACCCATCCCATGTACTTCTACTATCATAGTCCGTTCTTTTTCATTCCCTCTGCCGTACGAAAACGAACATCCTTACGGTTTCAGTAGCTTCATGATACGCCTGCTGGCTCAAAGCTTTGCCGGCATCGTTTCCCGCATAGTCGGTGCCAGATTCCCAAGGTGCGGGTGCCCTGGGGCTGACATGCAGCAATTAGGCTGCAGCTAATTCGAAATTATCGTTAGCGTTTAATTTTAAGTGTGCGATTTGACGCATCTGCCTGCGGATAGCTTCTCCATCTTCAAGATCCCTGTCGAAACCAGTACAAGCCCTTAGATGAATGACATTTCTCCATGACACATAACTATTTTAAAAAATAATACACATTTAGTCAAGTAAAACTGACAAATTCATAAAACTTTCACAAAACCGCAGTTCCAGTTTCTTTTCACATCTCTTTTTTTCAGCGAAGAGCGCTTAAAAAAATCGGACATATTCCCTATAAATGTTCTTTTAAGAAATGTTTTATATTCTCTCCAGTTTGTGGTAAGATAGTAAATAGAAATCTTATATCTGTGAATGCTGCGAAGCAGATCTCATATGCCGCATCTGTTCCGCGTTCACACAGACGCAAACTGCCAACTGAAAGGAGTGTATATTATGCCGACAACATATGCACACTATAAATTTGGAAAGGACGTGATCGACACCCTCCCGAAGCATTTCCAGAAGGCCATCGAAAGCAAGCGGGAATTATTTGATATCGGGCTGCATGGCCCTGACATTTTATTCTATTACAGAGTGTTTATGACAAACCATGTAAATACTACCGGATATGAGCTGCACGATCAGCCGGCAGATGCTTTCTTTTTTCAGGCCGCCCAGATCATCAAGCGCTCTCTGGACCAGGAGGCCGCGCGCGCCTATATCTACGGATTCATCTGTCATTTTGCGCTGGACAGCGAATGCCATAAATATGTAGAAAAAATGATACAGGTCAGCGGGGTCAGTCATTCCGAGATCGAGATGGAATTTGACAGGCTGCTCCTGACGGAGGATCACATTGATCCCGTTTCCTATCTCGGGACGGATCATATCCATCCTACAATGAAAAATGCAGAGGTGATCGCTCCGTTTTTTGAAGAGGTTTCGGCAAAGGAAGTGAAAAAATCTCTGTCCTCCATGATCCAGGTTCATAAGCTACTCCTTGCGCCGAACCCCGGAAAACGCCGGTTTTTGTTCGGAGCTATGAAACTGGCCGGACAATATGAGTCCAAACACGGCATGGTCATGAGCGAAACGCCCAATCCAGCCTGCGAGGACTACTGCCGGCTTCTGAAAAAGCTGTATAAAGGCGCTGTACCGCTGGCAGTCGGCCTGATCATAAAATATCAGAAGCTGCTTTCCGATGGAACAGAGCTTCCATCCAGATTTCATGAAACCTTCGGTCCTGGCGAACGCTGGCAGGATCTGCCCCTATGAATTCCAAAAACAGTAAAGGATGAAAATCATGAATTTTAAAATGACCCCCCTGGAAAAGAAATGGGTATTGTATGATGTGGGCAACTCCGCATTTACAATGCTGGTATCCACCATTTTTCCGATTTATTTTAACTATCTTGCTGAAAATGCCGGTATCTCTGATGTAAATTATCTTGCCTACTGGGGGTACGCATCCTCCATCTGTACCCTGCTGGTGGCACTGATGGGGCCGACCCTGGGAGCCGTAGCCGATACGAAGGATTTTAAAAAGCGAATCTTCAAGGTCGTTCTCTTCATTGGTGTGGCAGGCTGTGTCACCCTAGGATTTTTGTCTTCCTGGATCTGGTTCCTGGGCGTGTTTATCCTGGCAAAGACCGGCTACTCTGCCAGCCTTGTTTTCTATGATGCCATGCTCACGGACGTGACCGAGCCGGAACGGATGGATACCGTATCCTCCCAGGGCTTCGCGTGGGGCTATATCGGAAGCTGCATCCCCTTTGTGGCAAGCCTCGGAGTGGTATTAGGGGGAGGTTCCCTGGGACTGAACATGCAGTCCTCCATGGCGATTGCCTTTTTCATCACAGCTGCCTGGTGGCTGGCCTCCGCAGTTCCGCTTCTTATTTCATATAAGCAGAAATACTATGTCGAATCTACAGAGCATGTGATCCGCAACAGCTTTTGCAGGCTTGGTAAAACCTTCGCGGACATCAAACAGGAAAAGCATATTTTCCTTTTCCTGCTTGCGTTTTTCTTCTATATTGATGGCGTCTATACGATCATTGATATGGCAACCGCCTACGGGCAGGCTCTGGGACTTGACAGTACGGGACTGCTCCTGGCGCTTTTGCTGACACAGATTGTCGCGTTTCCTTCGGTTCTGCTTTTGAACCGCCTTGCAAAAAAAATTGGTTCCACGAAGATCCTGACCATCTGTATTCTGGCATACCTGTTTATTGCTTTATATGCCTACGGCCTGGATACCCAGCGGGATTTCTGGATCCTTGCGGTCATGGTAGGTCTGTTCCAGGGTACGGTGCAGGCCCTGTCACGTTCTTATTTCGGGAAGATCATTCCGGTGGAAAAGTCGGGAGAATACTTCGGGCTCTATGATATCTGCGGAAAAGGCGCCGCCGTCCTTGGCACGACCCTCGTTTCCGTCATGAGCCAGCTTACCGGCAGGATGAACGTCGGCGTGGCTGCCATCTCCGTACTGTTTGTGATCGGACTGCTGCTGTTCCGGAAAGCAGTGAAGCTCAACGAAGGGCATTCATAACGTTTTCAAGTTTTCGTCCAATTTTACACACAGATCAGCCCCGCTTATTGTTTCGCTAAAATAATCCTTTTATTGAAAGGTCAGGTATATGATATGGTCAAAGTATATTTTGAATTACCAGATGAGCAGATTATTTCTACTTCCAGATATTTTAATAATTCTTATACCGATGATTGGCTGGATGAATGGGCAAAAAAAGTGATTCGTGAAGTAGATGATTCTGAATTGCTCTCACCGGGGCTTGTCAACAGTCCGGTCTTTGGCCCCATCACCATACGTGAAATCAGCGGCGGGGCAAAAGCGCTGATCACTATGCATTCCGATCCTGCGGTAATCAGCAATGCCAACAGCTGCGGAGAAAACTGTGCCGGGCTGCTGGCGGAATTAAGTATGAAAAAAGATTTTTCCGTTTATCTGTCGTATCCGATGGATTTTCAGGATTTCACATTTGACATGGAAATCATAAGAACCGGAAAAAAATGCCATAATGCGGGGGAATTTGAAAAGGAGTATCTTTTATGGAGACAAAGCATGACATTTTGATACAGAATAAACGTGACATCCTGAAATTCTTTTGAGGTCAAATAATTGTTTTATTATCATGACCCGAGAGTCACTCGCAGGTATTCCTTACGGATATAGAGAAATCTACAGAATCAAAACCTCCGGGAAATATCATTCTCTGGAAAATATTTATCCTGAATATCATGAATTTCATGAATGCAATTACATAATAACAGAAGATGAAGATGCTGGTCTCGAATTTTATCAGCATTTTTACGGCGAGAAAGTAATATCTAGCCATGGGAACAGTAATCTCAGTAAATTCGGCGGCCCGGATTGCCTTCTCATAGGAGACGGATGTGCCATCGGTGCTTTTATACAGGATCTGCTTCTAACAAAATCCGCACACTAATTTACTGACTGATCTCACAAGAAATACTCCTGCTCAATATTCGAAGTCAAGACTTAATAGCTGTTATCTATATCCTTGCTGCTGCAAAGGAACAAAATGTGAATTTTATACAAGGCATAAAACACTCCACTAACCACTGTTTTATGAATACATAGAGAAAAACTGCCCCAACAGTTTTACTGTCCTAAAGCGCAAAAGAGGTCTGCCATATCATGTTTTCGTAATATAGCAGACTTCTTTATATATATTGTGAAAAAGCAGAATGACCTTAAGGGGATTCCCTTGGTTATAAATTATCAATATCTTTTATATCTGCATGCAAAGAAGATCCCTGCAAGAAGCAAAGCAGCAGAAGCCGCCGCTAAAATCCAGGTATTTCCGATTGTCCTCCCCGAAATATTGGTCTGGTATCCTGTCTTGGCCATTGTGTTCATATCTTGCGGTTTTTCCATATCCGGTACTGCTCCTCCCGGCATGGCTTCTCCGTCAAAATCCATTTCCGGCGGTTCAATCCCACTCTGGATTTCTTCCGGCCTGGATTGATTTCCTCTGCTGCTGTCTTCTGCCGCCGATTCAGCTTTGCTCATAAAACCTTCCCGCATAAATTTCCCCGGGTCATTTCCCGAACCATTTCCCGGGCCAAATGTATTTCCCATGATTCCCATTGCTTCTACGGATAAGCTTGCAGCTTCTACCGCTTCGGTATCCTCTGTCTGCGGCTCTTCCGAGACTGCCGGGCCTGCAGCTTCCGTAGAAGAGATCGTCCCGTCCAGCTGCCCTTCGATGCTTTCCGCACGCAGCACGCAAAAGCTTTTCAGCGTGGAAACGCCCTCCTGAAATTCCTCATAGGTACAGAACTTTGTCGGATCCTTTTCCACATACGGCGCGATCATTTCCGAAACCGCATCAATCATCTGTTCAAATTCCCCGCTTGTAAAATACTGCTCTATAAATTCCGCAAAATACTGATGATACAGTTTCGTATATTCCTCATCCGCAAAGATCCACGCAAGCATGGGCCGGGATTCCACAGTACCGCCGGAAACCGGAGAATCAATCGGGTAATTCACCAGCCCTTCGGCGTCTGTTCCAGATTCGAATCCGCCGAAAGCCAGGTTATAGTCCCATGGGATCATGGAAAGCTGTCCGTCCTTTTCGTACAAATAGTAATTGTGGATCATTGAACCCGTATAACTGTCGAAATTACATACAAAATTATGCACTGTAAAGTAGCGGATCACTTCCTCAATGTCAACCACAGTGTCAATATTTTTCCCTTCATTCAGTTTCTTTAAAGCGTCAATCAGGCGCTCTTTGTCACTGTCTGAAATCTCCGTTTTTGCATTGTCAAAAATATTGCTGTAGCTGTCATACTCATCATCCGTATAGATCAGAGAAACATCGTCGCTGCCCATGGACATTCCGCCTGGACCGCCAGGGCCTTTTCCAGTCTCCATTCCTTCCGGCGGCATCCCTTCTCCGGGCGCTCCCATTCCTTCTTCATCATTGCCCGGATTTCCCGGCCAAGTTCCCGCATCCTCCAAAATCCCCGGATCAAACCCGGCTCCATTTCCTCTGCCGCCGCCCATACTCATACTGTCCGGCTTGTACAGTTCTCCGTAATCCCTTCCATAATTCCGTTCCAGGAAGCTCTCTTCCACCCCTTCCACAGCAAGGTACAGCCCAAAGTCCTCCCCATTTACCGTAAGATACACATAGCTGCAAAGAGGCGAATCCACACCGAAGCCGGACATCATCTGATAAGTCACATAGTCCTTCATATACGTATTATCCTGAATGATGTTGTTCAGACACAGCTTATCCAACCCATAATAGGTATTGGACTGGTCATAATGGTCAAATTCCACCTTAAAGCTGTAGCGGTTATTTCCATAAGACGCCACAGATGTAAGCGATGTATTTCCCTTTGCCCGGATTGCCACATTCTTACACGCTTCCTGATCGATCACCAGGGAACAGGATACATATTCTTCATCCGTGCATCCTTCCAGAAATGAATCCCAGTCCTCCATCTCAATCTCAATGGTATGCACCATGGATGTATCAAACAGCCTCGACTCATATCCCAGGGCACTGGATACAGCCTGTACGCCAAGTGTTCCAGCATTCATAAAGGCAATGGTTAAAAGCAGCACCAGCAGAAGTACGCCGCAGCAGATCCTGTCAATCTGTTTATGTGTTGACATTCGCTATCCTCCCTGTTCGTTTCCATGTACTGTCCCAAAATAACTTACCACATTTAAAGCTACCCCATATAGTCCCCATTATAGCTGACCAGAACTGCGCTTGTCACACCATCCATTGCGGAGAGCGCATTGATAAACTCCGTATCCTCACTCCTCATCCGGATCTCCGCAGTCACTTCCACCATACTCCGCTGGACAGTCTTACTTTTTACGATGCAGCGGCTTACCTGCTTTTTCAGGAAACCCAGTGCCTTTCGTTCACTCTCCTGCCCCGTGCAGCTGAGTACGACAATATACGGGGTTATATGAGATTTTTTATTGACAAACACGAGCAGGATCAGCCCGATAAACACGCCGCCGAATACAGCCAGCGGAATCATGCCTGCTGCCAGTACGATCCCTTCCGCAATCGCCCAGAATAAAAACGCGATATCCAGAGGCTCCTTGATTGCGGTCCGAAAGCGCACAATCGACAGGGCGCCGACCATACCAAGGGACAGCACAATATTGGATGTCACCGCAAGGATAACAAGTGTCGTGATCATGGTCAGAGCAACCAGAGTCACACCAAAGCTGGAGGAATACATTACCCCGGAAAAGGTTTTCTTATAGATCAAAAAGATAAACAGGCCGATCCCAAATGCCAGGATCATTGCCAGAGCCATATCCACAATGCTGACACTGTCCACGTTCTCCAGAAAACTGGATTTAAAAATGTCTTGAAATGTCATATTCGATACCAATCCTTTCTCGTTTTCACCCGTATTTTCTGCATGCCGCATATTTTGAAAATGCCGATGTATGCCTGCCTTCCAGCTGGACAATATCCCGGATCACAGACGGCAGAAACGCATCCCATTTTACTTCCAGGATCGCGGGCGCCTCCCCTGCCGGAACCGTAACACAGTCTGGATCCAGGAAATCAATTCCATTCAGCCCGGTCCGGATCTGATAATCCAGAGTCACACGCACATTTCCCGGAGCATAGGTAAACGGCTCCCGCGTATAGTCCACGATCGTCTTCGGACGCAGCCCCTGGAACCGCATTTTGCAGTACAATTCCTCTACCAGCGGCCTCCCGCTGTTCATCATCCACCTGCTTTGATTTTCCAGAATGGCCCGCACTTCATCCCCCGTCAGGCCTATGCTTTGTTTCTTTCCAAGTCCATTGCGTTTGCTTTTCTTTTCCAGACGGATCCCGGAAGTGTCTCTATTATAATACCGCAGCCGAAACTTCTCCCTCTGGTCCACTCCATCGATTTTTTCCCGTAGCGCCTTGTCTCCGGGTGTATCAAAATACAGACTGCGGATCTCATATTTTCCATCCACCGCATGGGAATCCATCTGCATGACCGCCCGCAGACGGTGCCTGAGCTGAATCAGATCCGATATATTGATCTCATGCTTCCATTCATGACGCCATGTCAAAATTCACTGCCCCCTTTCTAAAGCTATATAAAAATAGTACTTCTTTTGAGGTTCACTATTTTCAGTAAAATATTATACATGAAACCTTAAATGAAACTTAGACAGATGTGAAAAAAATGTGACTACGGATATAGCATGAACTGCTGTCAGCTGCTTTTCTTCTGGCTTGGATATCTAAATTTTCTATTGAATAAAATATCCCCTGATACCACATCGTACCAGGGGACATCCCGCCTATTCCTGTTTTTTCTGTATATTTTCTAACAATTACCCGTCAATCCATCACTCCGTCCAGCATATATCTCTGAAAACGTACCGCATCTTTTGCATCCTGATCCAGCTGCTCTTCCGTGATCTCCCCGCACAGCGGACGCCATACCTTGATGTCCTGCCCGACCTGGCCGCCCATATTGACAAACGGCTCCATCACCACATCTTTGTCATATCCGATCCCGCGCAGTGCCTCACCGATCTCGCGCCAGGGAGTCCGGCCCTTTCCCGGCGCCATACGGTTGCACTCACCGGTATGAAAATGTCCCAGCAGGCTGCCTGCTGTACGGATGGCTTCTGCGATGCTGGTCTCCTCGATATTCATGTGAAACGTATCCAGCATAACCCATACATTCGCCTTTCCTGTTTCCCGGACAAATTTCACGCCCTCGGAAGCCGTATTCAATATATGGTTTTCAAACCGATTGAGACATTCCAGATTCAGATTCACCCCGTACTCAGCGGCTTCCTCTGCCATGATCTGTATCCCCTCCACCGCATTTTTCCAATCCTCTTCTTTGTCGATCGGCCTGCTGTAGTCAACCGGCCAGTAAGAATACAGCGCGCCGCCAAGGGTGCTGCTTCCTAACTGCTCCATCACATCAAACAGCTTTTTGTACCATTCCAGCGCCTTGCCCCGCACTTCTTGATTTCCGATATTGTGCTCCGCAGACGGGCCGTAGCCTACCGTCAGCCTGATTCCATTTGCGTCTGCCGCCGTTTTCAGCCTTTTCACATCATCCCCGGTATAATCCGGCAGCGGAGTCCCTCCGATCTCCAGAATGTCAAATCCAAGCCTGGCAGCTTTTTCGACATATTGTACGTAATCCGCAGACCATTCCTTCTCCCAGTATGCATAATAAATTCCGTGTTTCATAGTATCCTCCTCTTCCATTCTCCCTTAACCCTGTTAAATGATTTTGATATGAATCTCAGAATACGGCAGCCTTTTTCTTTCAACGTTAAATTATCTTTTCCGCTTTCCCGCATCCATGTACCCATGTACCGGCCGCATTATATCCTGACCGTAAATACAATTCTGGAAGCTCCCCGGTATTCCGCACGGATCTCTCCTTTACAATTCTCCACGATCGCCTGGGCCGCGGAAAGCCCGATCCCGTATCCCCCGCTTTTCTGCGTCCGCGCGCTGTCCCCCCGGTAAAACCGGTCAAACAGTTTCTCCGGTTCATCCACCGGCAGCTCCTCACAGTCATTCTCCACCTGCAGCAGCATTTCCCTGCCCTGCCTTTTTAATGTAACGGCAATCTCTCCGCCCTTCGGTGCATATTTTACCGCATTGTCCAGCAGGATGGACACCAGCCGCAGCAGATTCTCCCTGTTGCCATGAAGCTCGATGCCCTGCCCGATCTCCGCTTCGATCATCACATTCTTCAAGGCCGCTGACTCGCAAAAGGCTGGAAGCTCCTCCTCCAGAAGGCGGCTCATGGAAAAATCAGATGCAGGAAGCTCCTCCACGCCTTCATCCAGCCTGGCAAGCACCAGGAGGTTTTGCATCAGGCCGGTGAGCCGCGCAGTCTGCGCCTTGATGTTCCGGCTCCATTTGGTTTCCCCGCCGCAAAGCTCCATGGCCTCCGTATTGGCCATGATGATGGCCAGCGGCGTTTTGATCTCATGCCCTGCATCCGTGACAAACTGCTTCTGCTTTTCCAGGTTCCTCGCGATCGGCAGGATGGCCCTCTTTGACAGCAGGATCACCAGAAGAAGCATACCGAACCAGCACAATATCCCGATCCCCGCCGAGAGAGCCAGCACCAGGAGCAGAGCATACCGCTGCGCGGACGTATCCAAAAACAGCAGGAGCTCTCCCTGTCCGTCCCGGTCAGGCATCCGTCTGTATTCAAAACGGTTCAGTCTGCCGGATCCTTTTCCCTGCTCATAGATCTTCTCCGCGTACTCCTTTGCTTCCTCTCCGGATACAGAGGAAATCCGTCCGGTATCGGTTCGGGCAACGCTCCCTTCCCGGTCAAACCACACACAAAAATACCGGGCCGACATGGCATGGTCTTCCGTAACCGGCGGGCTGAAAAAGTCTCCCGGCTCTCTTTTCCCCGGCATGTCCGGAAACGGGAGCATTCCCGGCTCCGACTTCGGAGCCGCTGCCGCCTGCCGGGTGAGCATCTCCAGCAAGCGGTCCGTCTGCCGGTCTGTCTGCCAAAAATTCAATCCATTGATGGCGCCCAGCAGGATCAGCAGCAATACCGATATCGCTGCCATTGCCGTGATCACAAACTTTTTCTGAAGTGTTTTCTGCATCGCTCACCTCAATCCACTGTTTCCAGCATATACCCGATATTCCGCTTCACCTTGATCTCCACCTGGTCGCTCAGAGCCGCCAGCCGTTTCCGCAAATAGGATATGTACACCCACACTGTCCCTACCTCCGCTTCCGTATCGTAGCCCCACACCTTCACAAGGAGGTCTTCCGAGGAAAGATAACGCTTCTGATTCTGCATCAGCACTTCCATCATGCGGTATTCCAGCTTGGGCAACACGAAAGATCTGCCATTTCCGCTCAGTTCATAGCTCTGCAGGTTCAGAGAGATGTCCCCGCAGGTCAGAATATCCGGCACAAAAGTTTCCCTTCGCCGAAGCATGGCACGCACCCGCGCCAGCAGCTCATCCATGGAAAAGGGCTTGGGCAGGTAATCATCCGCCCCCAGATCCAGTCCCCGGATCCGGTCCTCCACCTCCCCTCTGGCGGTGAGAAGGAGGATCGGCGTCCGACATCCCTCCTTCCGCAGCTGTTCCAGCACCTCGAACCCGCTCTTCTTCGGCATCATGATATCCAGGATGATGCCGTCATACGCTTCCATTCTGGCATAATCCAGAGCCGCTTCCCCGTCATATACCGCATCTACCATATAATGATGATAGGTGAGGATATCCGAGACAGCCTCGGACATACTCACCTCATCTTCCGCAAACAGTAATCTCATAAATTCACCCTGCTTTTTTACCGCATCAGGATCTCCTCCGCAATATTCCTGGAGTGGTCGGAGATACGTTCCATACACACCAGCGCATCCAGATACACAATGCCTGCGTCCGTGTTGCACTGATTGTTTGCCAGCCGCTTCATATGCGCCGAACGGAGCTGGATCTCCAGGTCATCCGCCTGGCTCTCCTTCTCAATGACCTTCAATGCCTTTTCCTTATCGTTTTCCGCAAATGCCTCTGCCGCGTACCGATAGCTGTCCAGGCAGACGCGAGTCATCTCCCGCAATTCCGCAGTGCCTTTTTCGGAAAATTCTGCCTTCCGGTCAGACAATGTCTCGGCAAATTCGGAAATATTTTCACAGTAGTCACTGATCCGTTCCATATCCGATAAGATCTGCAGAAGGCTTGCCACATGCTGGTGCTCCTTCTCATTCAGCGACAGGGAGCTTAACCGGACCACATACCCCGTAATCCCGCTGCACAGGCCGTCCACCGTCTCTTCTTCCTCCCGGATCTTGCGGATCTGCCTCTCGTCCTTCGAGAACATGACCTCTTCCGCCCGGTCCGCGGTTCTTGCCACAATATGTCCCATTCTGGCGATCTCGCTGACTACAGACTGCAGAGCGATCCCCGGCGTCTCCAGCATACGTTCGTCGAGAAGTACCTTGCTCTCATCGTTGTCCTTGTCATCCTCTCTTTCCAGCTTCTTCGCCAGCTTGATGATCAGGTCGGATACCGGGAACAGGAGGACTGTCGTACCGATATTGAAGATCGTATGCACCGTACTGATCTCTGTCTGCGTGATCATGCCGGTACCCGCTGCCGGGAATACCACTTTGAACAGCACAATGGCTACGATACTGAACAGCACCGTACCGATGATATTGAACAGAAGATGCATCACAGCCGCCGTCTTCGCCGTCTTCTTTGCACCGATACTGGACATGATGGCGGTCACGCAGGTACCGATGTTCTGGCCCATGATGATATACACCGCCGCGTTAAAGGGAACCAGCCCTGCGGCGGAAAGGCTCTGCAGAATACCCACGGACGCGGAGGAGCTCTGGATCACCGCAGTCACCACCGCGCCGGCGATAATACCAAGGAACGGATTGTGCCCCAGGGTAATGAACAGATTGCGGAAGCCTTCCGAATCCTGCAGCGGCGCGACGGAGGCCGACATGGTCGTGATTCCTACGAAAAGAAGTCCGAAGCCAATAATAATACTGGAAATGTCCTTGGTGGAACGCCTTGTTCCCGTCAGCATCACGATCACGCCCAGCATGATCGCCACCGGAGCCAGGTTGCCGGGACTTAAGAACTTGGCCCACTCCACACTGGATACCAGCCATCCAGTTACCGTTGTACCGATATTGGCGCCCATGATAACGCCCATCGCCTGATTCAGGCTCATAATCCCCGCGTTGACAAAGCCTACCACCATGACCGTGGTTGCGGAAGAGCTCTGGATCACCGCCGTGATCAACGCGCCTAAAAGCACGCCGAAAAATTTATTTCTCGTCAAAGCCTCCAGCATCGTTTTCATTTTATTGCCGGCGGCATTTTCCAGCCCCTGCGCCATGATCTGCATGCCGTAAATGAACATGCCAAGTCCCCCGATAAAGGGGATGATAATGTTTACATAATCCATATGCTTTTTCCTCCCTGGTAAAAAAGAGTGCGTCCCCGGAGGGTCTTTATTCTATAGGAAAATTGGGAGAAGTTTCCTATAGAATAAAAAACGCTACACGAACAACATAACATTATCCCCGGTAAAAAGCAACAGGAACTTCCATTTTCACCCATAATAAAACCGATTCCTTTTATTTTTTCATCCTGGGCTCAAAGGTCACGGACGCCAGATACCCAAACACCAGCGCCGCGGATATCCCTACCGCGCTTGCCTTGAAGCCTCCCTGGAAGATTCCCAGAAAGCCGCTTTTATCCACAGCCTCCTTCACGCCCTGCCACAGTACGTTGCCAAAGCCCAGCAGAGGAACGCTCGCCCCGGCCCCAGCAAAATCCTGAAACGGCTTGTAAATATTGCAGAAGCCGAGAACCGCGCCGCTGCATACCAGCAGCACCATGACCCGTCCCGGCATCAGCTTGGTTCGGTCCAGTAAGATCTGCACCAGCGCACAGATCAGTCCTCCGATCAAAAATGCTTTTACATAATCCACGTTCTTTTCCTCCTTCAATCTGCTCTTGCAGCTTATATGTTTTCGCAGGACAGCGCAGACAATGCGCTATCCTGTGCTGATCCGTTACTTCTTCACATTTCTTTTCCCTGTGGAACAATGTTCAGATCAGTTCACATGCTCCAGCACGATCCCATGAGCAATCCCCGGAACACTGGCCCCTTCATTAAAGCTGACCGTTGACAGCAGCGCTCCCGTGGGTACAAAGAGCACCCGCTTCCACTCCCCTTTGCGCAGCTTCGGCAGAATATATGAGGCCAGTGTCACAGCCGCGCAGCCGCAGCCGCTTCCTCCCGCATGGGTGTCCTGGGTCTTCTGGTCAAAGATCACCATCCCGCAGTCCATATGCTTGACCCGGATATCATACCCCTTGTCCTGTACCAGGTCGAACAGGATATCCTGTCCCACATACCCCAGATCCCCTGTGACGATCCTGTCATAGTCCTCCACAGTCCTTCCGAAATCCTGCAGGTTTTGTACGATCGTGTCCATGGCGGCCGGGGCCATACAGGCTCCCATGTTCTGAGAATCCTTCAGACCGTAATCTACAATCTTTCCTACTGTTACGCCAGAGATCCGCACATGGCTCTTCTCCGTCCCCACCAGGAACGCGCCGCTCCCTGTCACCGTCCAGTGTGCCGACAGCGGGCGCTGGTTCGCGTACCCAAGGGGAAAACGAAATTCCTTCTCCGCGCTTCCGAAATGGCTGGAGGTCACCGCAAGCATACAGTCCCCATAGCCCGCGGCCACGCTCATGGCGCTCAGTGCCAGCGCTTCCCCGGAGGTGGAGCAGGCACCATAGAGCCCGAACAGCGGAATCTGCAGAGACTCGACCCCCATGGATGTGGCGATCCCCTGCCGGAGCAGATCCCCGCCGAATAAAAACCGGACGGACTCCGGCTTTACATGCGCCTTTCCAAGTGCAAGCACACAGGCCTCTTTCTGCATATTGCTTTCTGCCTCTTCCCAGGTTTTTGCTCCGAACAGGTCGTCCTGATTCGTCACATCGAATAGCTTTCCCAGAGGTCCTTCCGACTCCTTGCTTCCCACAACCGAACCGCTGCTGATGATATAAGGAGAAGCTTCAAAGCTGATGCTCTGCGCCCCTTTGATCTGATTCATTTTCGTTTTCAATTCCTGTCCCAAACCAATTCCCCTTTTCCGATCCGGCTGTTTTCATCTCTGCATACATGTCTGCCGCCTCACAGCACTGCCCGAATCTTTTCACCGGATTCATTTTTGAAAAATAGTATAAGATGATCGGAGGGATTTTATTCACGGTTCTGAATAAGATCTTATATTTTCCAGATACTATAAATCAGCCGGCAAGAGAGAGGGACACTTTCCAACTGTACGGTTGGATGCTCCAGGGAGCCTTCGACCTGCTCATTCAGTCGGAAACCCTTTTGACAGGCAAAATCATATGATCTGTGAGGTAAGAATATGGATAAAACACAAAAAATGAAGCAGGAAAAGCAATACGAAGCTTATGTAAAGCAAAAGACTCCGGTCCATAATATCTGGCTGAATATGGGAAAGGCATTTGTCACCGGAGGGATCATCTGCACCGCAGGACAGTTCATCTACAATTACTGCAAGGTCCGGGAGCTCTCCAAGGATGCCTGCAGCGGATGGACCTCCCTGCTGCTGATCCTTCTCAGCATCATCCTGACCGGAATGAATGTCTACCCGAAGATCGCGAAATGGGGAGGAGCCGGCGCGCTGGTGCCCATTACCGGATTCGCCAATTCCGTTGCCGCCCCGGCCATCGAATACAAAAAGGAAGGGCAGGTATTCGGGATCGGATGTAAGATCTTTACCATCGCGGGCCCGGTCATACTGTACGGAATCTTTACCACCTGGGTCCTGGGCTTCCTGTACTGGCTTTGGGGGATCATGTAAATATATTTACAGGTATATGGAGAGCCCGGCATCGGAAGACTTTCCGTATACAGCGGTATACAGAAAGCCTGTCACTGGCAGCCTTTCTGCATACGATGGTATTCAAAGAGCAGGTAACCGACCGGATACCTGCCCTTTTTGAAATGTTTGTGCTGAACGCCGGATAGACTCACAGCCGATAAAATCTGCCGCGCATTGACATATGATGCATACAGTCTGTAATCATCCCGGCCGGCGGCTACCAGCGTTTCAGCAAATAAATAAACGCCCCCAGCCCGCGCCCAAGGGCCATGCTGAGGATAAAAGCCACGCTGTAGCGCACGATCTTCAGCCTTCGGATAAAGATGGGAAATACATTCAGCACCTCCGCAAGGGCCATGGCCCAGCACCCTACAAAGATTCCGGCCAGCAGCCCGAACACCGGAAGCAGAAACCCAAGGTATCCCATCTGGGGGCGGAAGATCGAGATCAGATTTCCGGCCACGCCTCCCAAGGCGGCGCAGTCCTCATAGAGAAGGATCTTGTCCGCCGTATGGGTCCGGTCCGCAAAGTCCGCGATCACGCCCAGCTCCACGATCAGGGCGAACAGTCCCCCTGCAATGACGACTCCCGAGCTAAGACCGATGACTCCCAGAAGGATCTGCCGTACCCACATCCAGCTCCGCCCCCTTTCTTGACGCATTTTCGATCAGAGTGGTCTGAATGTCATTTTCATAGACCCGCATCTGCACCTCCAAAGGCGTAGGATCCACGGTAAATCTTTTCTTGCCGAAATGATTAAAAAATACCAGGATCCCGATGGTGATGCCCACGGAATAGCTGACCTCCATGATGGAAAATCCATCCGACCCGGAGCCCATGATAAATTCATACATCTGGGAAAACAGATCGGAAACCGACGCGTCGTTGTTAAATGCCATGATCGCAAATGCAGATCCCGCAAAGGTCAGCATCGCCACAAATATCGTCTTAATGAGATGCACCGCCATGCCCGGGGTTTTCTGATCCTCGTAGGTCACAATAATGTCTGTCTCCCCCATGTTCTGAATATCCACACCCGGATATTTTTCATGGATACAGGCAATGATCTTCAATATGGAGATCACATACCTGTGCTTCCCCTGATCCGGAATTTTCAGGATCTTGAGCACCTTCAGCTTCGGGATCATAGCCTTGTTGCTGCATTCCAGGGTCAGGATGTCCCCCAGCGTGACGTCCGTCTTCGTGATCTCCACATCCCGCTCTCCTTTGATATAGACCGTTTCCTGATTAGCAGACATGATATTCTGCACCCGGCCTTCTGATCAGCGTCCCCGCACCGTTGGAAACCGCCTCCGCGTCATTATAGTAATAGTAAAAAATTCCGATCACCACTGCGGCAAGGACAATGCTCATCAAGCATATCCGTATTTTTCTTCTTCCCTCTTCCATTAAAGCCACCTGTCCTTTCTCTTGTTCTATAGAACGCAGGCCAAATCCTTTGCGCCTATAAACAGTAGTATCTGAAAAATTCCCGAAAATATACCTCAGCAGGTTCCTTCCCGCCGCAGCGCCTCCATGATCTTTTTTTCCATCCGGGATACCTGGACCTGTGAGATTCCCAGCTTCTTTCCCACTGCCGACTGGGTCTGATTTTGAAAATACCGGAGATAGATCAGGCGGCGCTCTTCCTTGTCCAGCGTTTCCAAAAGCTGCTGTAGCAGCATACAGTCCAGGATCTTCTCCTCCTGATGCTCCTTCTCCTCCAGCTTGTCCATCAGCCGGATCTCGCTCCCTTCCTTCTGATGGATGGGCTTGTAGATGGATTCCACCTCCCCTCCGGCCTCCATCGCTTGGACAATTTCTTCCTTTTCCACCTGAAGGACCCGGGAAAGCTCTTCCAGAGTCGGCTCCCTGCCCAGCTTCGCAGTCATATCCTCCCTGGCCTGAAAAAGCTTATAGGACAGTTCTTTCAAAGAACGGCTTACCTTGATCATGCCGTCGTCCCGCAGAAACCTTTTGATCTCGCCGGATATCATGGGCACCGCATAGGTGGAAAAACGCACGTCATAGGACAGGTCAAATTTGTCAATCGCCTTGAGAAGCCCGATGCTGCCGATCTGAAACAGGTCCTCCGGATCCGTGCCCCGGCCGTAGAAACGCTTCACCACGCTCCAGACCAGTCCCACATTCTCCTTCACAAGCTGCTCTCTTGCCTCCTTGTCTCCTTCGTGAGCCTTTTGAATTAAAGCGATTGTGTGGTCCATAGATTCCTTCCTTTTCCGATTGTTTTCTCCATCCTGACCGTAGTTCCCTCGCCCGGTGCGGATTCCACCTCCACCTTATCCATAAATGCCTCCATAAATGAAAATCCCATCCCCGACCGGTCCAGTTCCGGCCGGGTCGTATACATGGGCATCATCGCCTGGGCAACGTCCTCGATCCCTTTCCCCGTGTCCTTCACGGTCACTGCAAACCGGTTCTGTTCAATGCGGCACTTGACCGTAATTTTATGTATCTCCTGGTCATACCCATGGATGATGGAATTGGTCACCGCCTCGGAGACGGCTGTTTTCACATCAGACACCTCCTCCACCGTGGGGTTTAGCTGAGTCAGAAACGACGCCACGGCTACCCGGGCAAACCTTTCATTTGAAGAACAGCTGTCAAATATGACTTCCATTTCATTTGTGTCTCTCATCTCTGATCCTCCTCATAAATCTGCATAATTTTTGTGACTCCTGACATCGTCAGAATCTTCTTGATCCTGGCATTGGCGTGGACGCCCCACACCTCGCCGCCGATCAGATGGACCAGACGGTATCTTCCCATGACCGCCCCGATTCCTGAGCTGTCCATAAATTCTGTCTCCCCAAAGTCAAAAATCACATATTTGATGTGGTTGCGCTCGATCATCGCATCCGCATCCTTCCGGATCTCCTCCGCCTGGTGATGGTCCACCTCCTTCGGAAGAAAGATCGTAAGGCAATTCTCTTCTACCTGATACTTCATTGATTCATACTCCTCCTCGCAACATTTAAAAAAGGACATGTATCCTCTACACATCCTTTTCTTTCGTATAACGGCAGACCCCGCTGCCTTTTTTTGCCTGACGGCAAGGTGCCGGGCGCCTTGAATCGCTGTTTTTATTCTTCTGTGTCCTGGTTCGCTGCCGCCGCGATCTCCTCCAGGCTGGCCTTTGCCTCCTGTGCATTGTCCGTATCCGGAAAGAGCTCATTGACCCGGCTTAAATAGGTTGTAGCAGTCTCGGGATCCCCGTTGTCCAGACAGGCAAGTCCCAGTGTCAGAAGCGCCCCGCCGTCATCATAGCTTTCATCCATTCTCACAACCTTGGACAGTACCTCGATCGCCGTATCATAGTTGGCGACATTGTAAGAAGCGGTACCGGATTCATAAAGAATGCTGCAGGCTGTCGGATAGATGCTCGATGTCAGGTCATCATACCGTTCCTGTCCGCTCTCCCCGAGCGCGTTCCGGTTCACGGCCAGGAGAACATCCGCAATGGAATCCTCCGAGTAGCTTCCCGAATTGTACTGTTCCGATGCCGTCATCAGATTCTCATAGCTCTCCGCCGTGGCAGCCGCCGTCTGGACCGCTTCCTCGGAATCCGCACTGTCCGCGCGGTAGGAATCCAGGGTCCTGGTCACTGCGCTGAGCTGTGCTTCCAGAGAATTGATCCGTTCACTGTATTCCAGTACCTCCTTGTTCCGCTTGTCGGACTTACTCTCGTCTACAGCAGGCACGATCAGAAACCATACGATCGCCGCGCCGATGGCAGCGCCCAGTACGATGTTCATCAGGGTAAATCTTCCTGCCAGCTCCTTCACCATCCGGTGCGCCGGCTGAATGATGGTCTCATTTCCCAGATTATATTCGACCGTTTCTTTCTTTCTTTTTTTCTTCTTTTTTGTCTCCTTATTCTCCGGCTTCTTTGCTTTTTTCCCCCGGATCTGCGTCAGTTCCTGCATATAGCGCAGCGTGATCTCGTTGGTCGTATCCAGCTTCCGCGCCTTGGCCAGCGCCTGCTGTGCCTGGGCATACTGCCTGGTATGCAGATACAGAAGCGCCAGGAGCTGATACGCCTTCAAAAAGGAAGGATGCGACACGGTGATCTTTTTCAGCTGTATGATCGCCATGTCCTCCCCATTCTGCTGGCAGTAGACGAGACACTGGTTAAACCTCTTTATGGACTGGTTGATCGTCTCCAGTCCTCTGGCCGAATGCTGGATATTCTGCAGATAGGAATTGGCCAGGTTGTTCTTCGGCCGCAGGTTCTTGCTGATGATCCATTCGACCAGCGCCTCCACAACCTCTCCCCGGCCGTAGTAGACCAGCCCCAGGAGATTCCGCGCCGTAATATTTCCTTTATTATATTGCAAACTCCGCCGAAGTGAGACAATCGCGCCAGACATATCCCGTATCCGGGCCTTTTTCAGACCGTCATTATACCAGTAGTTCGACTGGCGGATGATTTTCTTCGTATAGTCCATCAAACCTCACCGTATTCTTTCCCCGATAATTTATTTTTTCTGATCCATGACCTGTTTGAGCAGATCAGACATGTCCGTAAGATCCTCCTGGTATACGGCATCCTCTATATCCTCTACTTCCAGGCTTGGTTTGAATTTTTTCAGTTCTTCTTCGTAATTTAACATAAGCTTTCCTCCTGGGCCAGTTCTTTGAGCATACCGGCCAGATAAAGGGAGCCGAGACAGTACACCGTCCGGCCGTCCTGGTGCTTCCTCACATAATGCAGCGCCTCCCGTGGGGATTCGATCACCGCCACCGGACGGTCCGTATACCGTGCAAATGCTGCCAGAAGCTTCTCCGTATCCGCCGCCCGGCTGTCTTCGATCCGGGTCACCACGTAATAGTCCGCCTCCAGATTCCGGCAGAGATATGCCGTCATCTCTTCATAGTCCTTCTCCTGCACCGCCGAAAACAGAACCGCCGTCCTGTGGGGGCCGCGTGCCTTCACACTCTGAACAAACCGGACCACGGCATTGAGATTATGTGCTCCGTCAATATAGATCCCCGGCAGGATCTCCTCCATACGCCCCTCCCAGGTAACCTGAGCAAGCGCTTCCCGCCATAACTGCGGGCGTCCCGCCTCTCCAAGCAGGCTTTTCATCACTTCCAGGGCAAGCATTGCGTTCTCTGCCTGATACAGTCCTGTATTGCGGAGTTTCCATGCCGTAGTTCCATAATAAGCATTTGTACAGGAAAATGCAATATTTTTATGTTCGATTCTCAGATTTTCGAACGCATTTTTCCCGATTTTCTTACAGGAAATCCCAAGCCGGGCCGCCTGTCTTTCGATTACCTGACCGGCTGCTTCCTCCCCTTCGGAGTAAAACACCGGCACTCCTTTTTTCAAGATCCCCGCCTTCTCCGCCGCGATCTGTTCCAGGGTATCCCCCAGGATCTCCTGGTGATCCATCCCGATCGACGCAATGGCCGTGACCGCCGGATGCTCTATGGCGTTGGTGGCATCCAGCCGCCCGCCCAGTCCGGTCTCCAGCACCGCAAATTCCACTCCCGCTTCCGCAAACGCGGTCATTGCCATGCCAAACAGCAGTTCAAAAAAAGTGGGATGAGAAAGACCCTGGCGTTCCATTTCCCTGACCTTCTCCATCACCTTTTCAAATACTCTCACAAATTCCCCGTCCGAAATCTGCTCTCCATGGATCCGGATCCGCTCATTCATCCGGATCAGATGGGGGGAGACGAAGAGGCCCGCGGATTTCCCCTCAGACCTCAGCATGGCATCCAGATACACGCAGACCGAGCCTTTTCCGTTGGTCCCCGCCACATGGATGACCTTCAAGTCCCGCTCCGGATTTCCCAAAAAGCGCAAAAAATCCTTTGTATGCTCCAGCGGGTTTTTCTTTGTAAATTTCGGGATCTTTAAAATATAATCCACTGCCTCATCATATGTCAAAATATCTACTCTCCCTCGTCATTTCCGATAAACGCGTTCCGCCCTGCCTTCACCGTACTGGTATTGCGGGGAAGGGGCACAAAGCGTCCGTCCCGGTATTTATATTCCTTGGAGGTCCGGAAAATGGTATTGCTGGAGCCTACCTGCGCCACCATAACAACATCCTCTTCCCCCAAGACTGATTCTTTCAGATCGATCCTTGTATTATTCAAAAACGTACTGCTCTGCTTCTCACCGTTGATATAGATCTTGCTCTGCTTGGTAAAATTCTCTCCGTACACGCTGTATGTGCCGTCCAGCTGCTCCACCAGAGAGGTGATCGTAGTATCCTTGACCCCCATCGCCATATGGCCGGATGTGATCGGCTTTCCGCTCTCCTGATAGACATACTGCTTTCCGTACAGGATATCATACTGCAGCAGCTCCAGGTCGGCCAGGTAGTTCTTCGTCTGGCGGCGCTCCTGATGGTAGTTGAACACCGTCCCCGAGTGGATGTCCAGACGGTCCAGCACTTCGGCCATGATCTGGTATGCCGCATAGTTTCCGTCCTTCTTTTTCAGGCCGATATTGTCCCAGATCACATAATTGGTATTGTACAGATACCGGCTTTTCAGATCCTTTGCCTGCAGGTCCATGGTTGGCAGATGGTCTCCGTAGAAAACGATCACGGAAGGTTCTCCCCGTTCCTCCACGGCCTTCACCAGGTCTCCGGCAAATTCGTCCATCTCGTATACTTCATTCACATAATATTCCCATGCATTTCTCCTGCCCTCGTCCTCCACGCCGCTGACCTGGATGGTGGGATTCTCGATCATTTTCTCTACAGGATAGTCCCCATGTCCCTGTACACTGATGGCAAATACAAAATCCTGTCCTTTGGTCGTATCCATGGAATCCATGATATTTGGGATCAGGATGTCATCCGTAGCCCAGCCCTTCGGGGTCGTCTGCAGGATATTCATAAATTCCTTGCTGGTATAATGGTCAAATCCCATGTGGTTGAATACCTGCGCCCTGCTGTAAAAGTTTCCTCCGTTGTTATGCAGCGCCTCGGCTCCGTAGCCAAGGCTGGTCAGGGCCGTGGCCGCGCTTTCCAAAAGCTTCGTCTTGGCATAGGTCTTGTAGGGATATTCCCCCGGTCCGAAGAAACGCATGCTCATACCGGTCAGCACTTCAAATTCTGTATTGGCCGTACCCGCGCCTACGGACGGCACTTTAAAATATCCGCTGGAATACTCCTCATACATCTTCCGCAGATTCGGGATCGGATCCTCGGAAAACTGCAGCCACTCCACCTCCGTGGGATCAAAATAGGATTCCAGCTGCACAAAGATGATGTTGGGCAGTTCTTCTTCCTTCCGTCCGGTGGTGCTTTCCGTGATCTTCCCGCCGCCGCTGACGGCATCCATGGTCTCCTCCCCGTACCCCGACGGCTCGGAGATCCCGGTCTTAAAAATACTGGACGTAAAGCAGTAAGGGAATCCATAATCTTCATATGCAAAGGCAATATTTCCAAAATAGTTCGAGATCACTCTGCGGTCAATGGCCACGTCTGTCAGAACCATATAAGCAATGACCGAGAAGCCCACGCCGAACAGCGCAATGATCCGGTGCATTTTTCCGGTAAACTGTCCGCCCCGCCTCCACATGGAGACGACCCACAGAATCACCGCGCCGATCCCCACGATCAGCAGGACCAGTTCAAATGTGGAAAAATAATTGCCGGTCAGCGAGAGGGCGTCCGAGAGCACCTTTAAGTCCTGGGCATTGAAGGGCGTCACCCGCTTCGTCAGCAGATACCCGTTGCAGGCGCCTAAAAACAGCCAGAATACACTGAGAAGGATCCTTGCAAATACCCGCCGCCTGACCAGGTATACGATGGAAAAGGTGGCGAAAATCAAGAAGGCGTTGAACAAAAACACCTTCGGCGTCTCCGTCATATAATCCCATGCCTGGAACAGCGAGAGCCTGGAGATCGCTTCTATAAAAAAGTTTAAGATACATGCCAGTAAATAATGGAATACCAGGGAGATCCGGTTCATAAAACGATAGACCGGCGCCATACGCCTTGAAAATTTGCTGTTGCGTCGTTCCTCCAGGATCCTCGCCCGGCGATTGCGTCTTGCGATCCAGTGTGCTTTAAGGTCTTCTATCTTCAAATTTTTTATCTTATGAAAGAAGCCCCTGAAATCCGGCTTCCTGATCTGAACCTTCTTCATCCTAACTTCTCTCCCTTTTAGGTCAGATGGCCGTTTACACAGCCATCCGACCCCAAATTCACATAAATGCCCTATCGTATCCCGTCTTTTTTGTCCGCTTTTCCCATATATATGCAGCCCTTGTCCTGATTCGCAGGCCGATCAGCCGCGCTGTCCTTCTATGCCTTCTTCAGCCCCGCCATACGCTCCTGTACCTGCGCAAGCATCTGGGTATACTTCTCCAGCTTTTCTTTTTCCTCCTGCACCTTCTTCTCCGGCGCTTTACTCAGGAACTTCTCATTAGACAGCATGCCCTTCGCCCTCGCGATCTCTTTTGTCAGCTTTTCTTCTTCTTTCGCAAGGCGTTCTTTCTCCTGCTCGAAGTCCACCAGGTCTTCCAGCGGCAGATACACCGCTGCCCCCGGAACTACGATGGACACCGCGTCTTCCGCAATATCCTTCTTCTCAGAATGAAGGAGGATATCGTTTGCCAGCATCAGCGGCTTTACAGATTCCCGGATTGCCTCAATCCCGCTCAGCAGATTCTGGTCTGTGCTGACAATAAATACCTTGGTTCTGCGGTTGTTCGGCACATTCATCTCCGCGCGCATGTTCCGGATCCCTCGGGTGATCTCCTTCACATGGCTCATCACTTCCTCATCCGTTGGGAATTCCCACTCCCTCCGATATTCCGGCCATGAAGAGATCATCAGGGATTCCTCCTCCGGCACCAGCGCACTGTAGATCTCCTCCGTAATAAACGGCATGAACGGATGCAAGAGCTTCAATGCCTGCCCCAATACGGTCTTTAAGATCCACAGAACACATTTCGCAGAATCGGGATCCTCTTCGGCATGATAGATCCGGTATTTTGCCAGCTCCACATACCAGTCGCAGAATTCGTCCCAGATAAAGTCATACACCTTCTGAACCGCGATCCCCAGCTCAAACTTGTCCATGTTCTCCGTCACGTCCTTCGTCAGACGGTTGACCTTTGCCAGGATCCATCTGTCAGCTGGTTTCAGCAGGCTCTCCCCGGGCTCGTCCACGATATTTTCTTTCATATTCATCAGAATAAAGCGGGATGCGTTCCACACCTTATTCGCAAAGTTCCGGCTTGCCTCCACCCTTTCATTGGAAAAACGCATATCGTTGCCTGGCGCGTTTCCGGTTACCAGAGTAAGACGCAGCGCATCCGCGCCGTACTGGTCGATGATCTCCAGCGGATCGATTCCATTTCCCAGGGACTTACTCATCTTGCGCCCCTGGGAATCCCGCACCAGTCCGTGGATCAGCACGGTGTGGAAGGGGGATTTTCCGGTATGCTCCAATCCGGAGAATACCATCCGGATCACCCAGAAGAAAATGATATCGTAGCCTGTCACCAGTACATCCGTGGGATAGAAGTAATCCAGATCCTCCGTCTTTTCCGGCCAGCCAAGGGTAGAAAACGGCCACAGCGCTGAGCTAAACCAGGTATCCAGTGTATCCTCATCCTGTGTAAAATGGGTGCATCCGCAGTGCGGACATTTCTCCGGAATCTCCTTTGCCACCACGAATTCTCCGCATTCGTCGCAGTAGTACGCCGGAATCCGATGTC
Organism: Lachnospiraceae bacterium; assembly: GCA_910575475.1. Classification (GTDB taxonomy): domain Bacteria; phylum Bacillota; class Clostridia; order Lachnospirales; family Lachnospiraceae; genus Schaedlerella. Next base: position 30,351 of record CAJTGD010000040.1, read on the forward strand.
CCCACCAGATCTGCCGTGAAATACACCAGTCCTTGATATTTTCCAGCCAGTGCAGATAGATCTTGTTGAACCTCTCCGGCACAAACTTCAATTCTCCTGTATGCAGCGCTTCGATGGCAGGCTTCGCCAACTCTTCCATCTTCACGAACCACTGCTGCTTGATCAGCGGCTCTACTGTCGTACCGCATCGGTCATGGGTCCCTACATTATGAGAGTGGGGCTCGATCTTCACCAGGAAGCCCTGCTCTTCCAGATCCTTTACAATCGCTTTCCTCGCCTCATATCGCTCCATGCCCGCATATCTGCCGCCCCGCTCATTGATGGTGGCATCGTCATTCATGATGTTGATCTCTTCCAGGTTATGGCGCTTCCCTACCTCAAAGTCGTTGGGGTCATGAGCCGGCGTGATCTTCACCGCTCCGGTCCCGAATTCCTTGTCTACATAGTAGTCTGCCACAATGGGGATTTCCCGGTTCACCAAGGGAAGCATCACATGCTTGCCGATGATATCCTTGTACCGCTCATCCTCCGGGTGTACCGCGATAGCCGTATCGCCCAGCATGGTCTCCGGACGGGTCGTGGCAATCTCCAGAAAATCCTCCGTTCCTACAATAGGGTACTTGATATGCCAGAAATGTCCGCCCTGCTCCTCATGCTCCACCTCGGCATCGGACAGGGAGGTCTTGCAGACCGGACACCAATTGATGATCCTGGATCCCTTGTAGATATATCCCTTTTCGTATAGGTTAATGAATACTTCCTCGACAGCCTTGGAACAGCCCTCGTCCATGGTGAACCGCTCCCGGTCCCAGTCGCAGGAGATGCCCATCTTTTTCAGCTGGTTCTCGATGGTTCCCGCATATTCCTCTTTCCACTGCCAGGTGCGCTCCAGAAAGCCTTCCCGTCCCAATTCCTTTTTGTCGATGCCTTCGGATTTTAACTGGTTCGTTACTTTTACTTCTGTAGAGATGGCCGCATGGTCGGTTCCCGGCACCCACAGGGCATTGAAGCCCTCCATCCGCTTATACCGGATCAGGATGTCCTGCAGCGTATTGTCCAGCGCATGTCCCATATGCAGCTTTCCCGTGATATTCGGAGGCGGCATGACCGTGGTAAACGGTTTTTTGTCCCGGTCCACCTCTGCGTGGAAATACTTGTTTTCACACCACTTCTCATACAGTTTTTCCTCAATCTCCTTCGGATTATACGTCTTTGCCAGTTCCTTACCCATGTTTCTCCTCCTTTTACTCATGAACAGTAAGCTGGTACTTCACGGATTTTTCACATTTTTGGTATTAAAAAAGCCCTTTACAATGTAAAGGGCGAATTGTTCTCCGCGGTACCACCTTAATTCCTATACTTATGATGTGGCATAGAAGAAAATACGGTCGCACCGCTTTTTATGCCGCCCCATAACATAACTTATGGTTCTGTAACGTAAACCGCCACGGGATACCCTACCCACAAAATCCTGAGCAAATCGCCGACAGTCTGACAGCCACGAATCATCCGCATATGGCGGCGTTCACAGCAGACAGCGGGTCACTCCTGCGCTTCAGATATCCGGTTCAAAAGTCACGTTCCATAATCCTGATACCCGGACCGCCTTCCAGCCGATGGGCCGTCCTCTCTGTGGGAAGTAATTATGTACTCCTCTTTCTCAATACCTTTGAAATTTTACAAAATTGTTAACTCCAAATGAACTAAACTATATCATAGCGGGCAAAAGTCTATTTGTCAAGGAGTTTTCAAAATCTTAAGAATATAATCATATTGCTTTTTTTGAAAAAGCGTTGCGTAATAAAATCAAGATAGTAACAGATATAATATTTATCACTTCATCTGATTCATACTATGAATCATCTCTACGATAAAATACCCGTAATTTTCGTCTGTCGCCCAGCCCAGGCCGCCCGGATTTTCCTTCTGACCCAGCCATTCCACATAGGGAGCGGATCCTTTCGTGACATATTCATACCGGTCATCCACGCACTCCTGCACCAGCGCGTCCGCCGTAGCATATGCCTTCAGATGCTGAATCTGTGCCCGAATCCCGGTACGCACATCCGGGTAGGAATTGCCAGCCGCTCCGCCTCCTGTGGCTCCAAGTCCCGCAAAATTAAACTGTTCAATGGAGGTATCTCCCGCATACTGCAGCCATCCGGTCTCCTTCATGGTCTGGACAAAGGCAACCTCCGGCCGCACCCCTTCCGCCGATGCTTCCTCATAATACATCTGGCAGAACGTTTCAATAGAATCCGCGCCGCCCCTGGACAACTGTTCAGCAGGATAGGGGAAATTAGCAGAGTTAAAATAGGAAACCATCTGTTCTACGGTCACCGGACTTTTTCCCATGATCGGATACTGTCCGTCCGCGATCACTTCCTCCGTTTCAGGCGCAGGAGCCGCATCCGGATCGGATGCTCCTGATCCGCCCTCCGCATTTTCGGCGGCCTCCCCTCCAGTCACGCCGCCGTCCCGCTTTCCCGCAGCCGCTTTGTTCTCGGCTTCCGCCAGTTCTAGCTTTGCTTCTTTCTTCTGATACTCAGAGCCCATCTTCGCCCCCAGAAGACTCAAGCTTACGACAAGGGCAATAGCTAGTCCCACTTCGAGACATATTGTCTTTATTTTCTGATCCATATGCTAACGTTCTCCCCGAATATTTGCTTCTACATTTTTATGATCCTTCTGTCAAGATTATACCATCTATGAAACCACAGAGGTATAAACGACGCTTCTTTTTCCAAAATGTTAATTGCGTCTGTTTTGCTTTCAATGCGTCGGTTATAAATAACTCAAAGCTCTTTTTTTGCTAATTAGCGGCTGCCGGTTCCGGCGCGCCTGCCATGGGATGAGATCCGCATGTTTGATCCAGCGTTTATCCGGGTTCATATGGAGCCCCATCGGCTGATTAAAATCGAGAAAGGAATGCTGTGACTTATCGACTGGCTTGTACATGTTTTTTTACTCCTCAACATCGTATTTTACACAAAAACCGCAAGAAAAAACGGATAGCGTCTCAAAAGGCCTTGCAGATATTATAGCATGAAACACACTCAAAGTCATGAAAAATCAGCGCTGCAGAAATCCCTTTCAAATAAACAGGCTCATGTGAGATTTCTGTGACATTTGGGTGATAATATTATATAATCCGATATAATCAAGAGAAAAATATAGTAAGGGAAGGTGAACATATGAGGATTTTAGTGGTGGAAGATGACCATCTTTTAAATAGTACGCTTTGCTATAATTTGTCTGCGGGCGGTTATAAGGTAGATTCGGCGAAGACAAAAGCAGAAGCAGAGCAATGCTGTGAAGAACAGACCTATGAACTGGCCGTTTTGGATATCAATCTCCCGGATGGAAACGGGTTTGCATTATGCCAGGAGCTGAAAGAAAAGCATCCGGATACTGCCGTAATCTTCCTGACTGCAAATGATATGGAAAGCGATATGTTAAAAGGATATGAGTTAGGGGCAGATGATTATGTAACAAAACCATTTCATATCAGTGTATTCCGCAAAAAGGTTTCTGCTCTGCTTGCGCGGATACAGAAGCAGACCGGCGGGGATACTTATGATGACGGGAATCTGTCTGTCCATTTCTCAGAGATGACGGCAGCCTTCTCAGGAGAACCGATTAATTTTACTTCCATGGAATACCGCCTTTTGAATACCCTGATACAGAACCCGCAGACTGTCCTGACCCGTCAGATACTTCTGGAAAAACTGTGGGACTGCGAACGTAATTTTGTAGATGAGCATGCCCTTACGGTTGCCATAAGCCGTATCCGCAACAAGATAGAGCGCGATGGATCTCAATATATTAAAACCGTTTATGGCATGGGATATATGTGGATTGGGGGCCGAATGAAATGAACGCAATAAACATTTCTGTAAATAAAGCCTGCGCGGCCCTCCTGGGTATTTTCTGTACACTTTCTGCCGGTGCGCTTGCAGGCTTTTATCTGCTGACAGGGCAGGCCGCAGTGCTTCTATTGGGCCTTCTTTACGTTTTTCTTGTGCTAGTCTGCGGGGCTTTGTTTATCGCGCTGATCCGCCAGAAGCTTCTTTTATTCTCAGATACCCTTTGTCAGCAGTTAGACCGGATGGCAGAGGGAGAGACAGCGCTGCCTGAGAGCGCGCTGGAGGAAAACCTGTTCTATAAGATTAACCACAGGTTGGTAAGGCTTTATGAAATAATGCTGAAAAACCGCGACAGCATTGCAAAGGAAAGGTCTAAGCTTAAGGAATTGATTTCTGACATCTCTCATCAGGTTAAGACGCCCATCACAAATCTTAAGATGGTAAATATAACAATGCTTGAAGAGCCTATGTCAGAGGAAAGACGCGCCAGATTCCTGATGGACTGTGGGACTGAGCTTGACAAACTGGATTTCCTGATGCAGGCAATGATAAAGACTTCCCGATTAGAGACAGGTATCATCTCGCTGGAGAAGAACGTGCAGCCTGTTTATGATACGCTAGCGTCGGCTCTTGGGAGCATCCTGTTTCATGCGGAAAAAAAGCAGATGGAAGTCTCTGTGGATTGTCCCGCCAATTTAAAGGCCTATCATGACCGGAAGTGGACGGGAGAGGCATTGTTTAATATTCTGGATAATGCTGTGAAATACTCGCCGGAGGGAGGCAAGATAGATATCCATGTTGAAAGTCAGGAATTATATCTGAAAATTGATATTGCAGATACCGGAAAGGGAATACCGGAAAATCTGCATGGCGCGATTTTCAAACGTTTTTACAGGGAAAATGACGTGCATGATACCTCGGGGGTTGGTATTGGTTTGTATCTGGCGCGGGAGATTATTACAATGCAGGGCGGTTATGTGAAAGTTGCATCGGAAGTGGGAAAAGGTTCTGTCTTTTCTGTTTTTCTTTTGAAAGAGAGGAATGCTTAGCCGTTCTGTTCTCTTCATTACTGCCGAAATGTCACTGAATTGTGAGATTTCGGAGCCAAATTTTTGAAAAGTCTTTGTTCCCGGTGAGATTTCTGAGAGGTTTGGCTGTTATGATATGGTTAGAAACGTGGAAAGAAGTTTCTTAATTATCAGAAAGGACGTGAACCTATGAGCATTTTGCAGACAACAGATTTAAAAAAATATTATGGCGAAGAGCCCAATATAACCAAAGCATTGGACGGGATTACCCTTAACATCGGACAGGGAGAATTTGTGGCCATTGTCGGAACCTCCGGAAGCGGGAAGTCTACCCTGCTAAATATGATGGGAGGTCTGGATAATCCGACCTCTGGCAGTATCAAAGTAAAAGGCAAGGAATTATCCCAAATGAAAGACGAGCAGCTTACGATTTTCCGCAGGCGCAATATCGGTTTTGTCTTTCAGAATTATAACCTGGTTCCGATTCTTAATGTATACGAGAATATTGTGCTGCCGGTAGAACTGGACGGCGACACTGTAGACCAGAAATTCATGGAGGATGTGGTGGAGCTGCTTGCACTTGGTGACAAGCTGAACAGTATGCCGAATAATCTTTCGGGAGGACAGCAGCAGCGGGTGGCGATTGCCAGGGCGCTTGTGTCAAAGCCTGCAATCATCTTGGCGGATGAACCGACCGGAAATCTGGACAGCCGGACCAGCAGCGATGTCTTAGGGCTTCTGAAAACCACAAGCTATAAGTTTGACCAGACCCTTGTGATGATTACGCATAATAATGAGATTGCCCAGCTGGCTGACCGTATTGTCCGTATCGAGGACGGCAGGATCACGGAGTAAGGAGGGGACAGAGGATGAATGATATTCTATTCGGAAATAATAATCAGGCTGTGTTAAAACGGCTATCGGGGCGGTATTTTAAGGCGAACAAGAGCAGAAATATGATTGCCGTGGTTGCGATTGTTCTGACGACGACTCTCTTTGCTGCGATTTTTACTCTGGGATTTGGCATGATGGACACCATCCACGATCAGAATATCCGGAAAGCGGGTGGCGATGGTCAGGCTGTGTTAAACTATATTAATGACAATATCTATGAGGATGTGAAAGGGAGCCCTCTCATTGACAGGATTGCCTATACGAAATGTATTTCCTATAAGCTCAAGAACCCGGGACTTGAAAAATGGCGGGCAGAAGTCTGGTATATGGACGATACGATGCTTGATTTTGCGCGATATGAACCGACAGAAGGTCAGAAGCCAACAGCGGACCGGGAGATCATGGCAGATACGAAAACGCTGGAGGCGCTGGGGATACCGGCCAGAATTGGTGAGACAGTTTCTCTGTCCTATGAGATGAAAGGGAAAGAATACCATACCGATTTCACATTGTGCGGTTTTTGGGAAACAGACAGCCTGAGCAATGTAGGGAGGCTGCTTGTATCAAAGGCTTTTATGGACAGTCATGCAGAACTTGGTGGCTATACCCATACGGTAGGCGGTGATTATACTGGTTCTGTCGCAGCTTATATCATGTTTAAAGGAAACGGGGATCCAGAGGCAAAATTGCAGCAGCTCCTTTCTGAAACAGGATATACATGCGACACAATGGGAGGAAGCGCAGAAGATCCGAATTATATTATTGCGAGGATCAGTCCGGCATATACAGGAGGAAACCTGCTTGAAAATCCTGCCATGCTTATTTCCGGAATTGCAGGGATTCTTCTCATCATTGTGGCGGGGTACCTGATTATATATAATATTTTTCAAATATCTGTGATACAGGATATCCAATCTTACGGGCAGCTTAAAACGCTGGGGATTACAAAACGTCAGATTAAGAGGCTGATTTCCGGCCAGGTACTGCGGCTTTCGCTGATTGGTATACCGATCGGGCTTTTGTTTGGATTTTTGATCGGACGTGCGCTGGTGCCTTTCCTGATGAATGGAACCAGCTATACATCAGAGGCGGGAATCAAGGTGACGGCCAATCCTTATATTTTTATCGGCTCGGCAGTATTTGCCCTGATTACAGTTTTCATCAGTGTACGCAGGCCTGCCAGAATCGCGGGAATGGTGTCTCCGATTGAGGCAATCCGGTATACGGAAAATGACCCTGGAGCCTTTGGGAAGAAGAATGCGGATAAGAAGTCAACAAAAGGGGCGAAAATTCATCGAATGGCTTTGGCGAACCTGGGCAGGAACCGCAGACGTACCGTGCTTGTTCTGGTATCCATGACGCTGAGCCTGGTGCTGTTCAATACCGTATTTACATTAGCGGCAGGATTTGATATTGACAAATATATTTCAAAATTTATGGATGTGGATTTTTTGATTTCTTCTGCAGATTATTTCCAGTATCGGTTTGAAAGAAGCGAGTATGAGCTGTCGGAGTCATTTATAGAAGCGGTGCGGCGGCAAGACAGTTTTGAAGACGGCGGCCGGCTTTACACTTCGCGGATTCTGGAGGAAGCATTCTCCGCCTCCAGTCAGGCGTTTTCCAACTATAATAAGGATACTGACGGGAACCCGTATGTTGATTTGTACGGGGCGGATGAGTTCCTGTTTGATTCTATGGAGGTCATAGAGGGAACAATAGACTGGCAGGCGTTTGCATCAGGAGATTATGTTCTGTTTAATGTTGAGTGTGACGATAATGGAAACGTAATCGACAATCCGGAGGTGAATGTCGGGGACAAGATACATTTCAACCATCTGAATGTGGATGGCACACATATTTCCAGAGACAGAAGTTTTGACCTTACGGTTATGGCGAAGATCCGCACAAATGAGAATACGGCTACTACCCGTCACACGGGTGCGTCGAGATTCTATCTGCCGACAGAACGTTTTCGGAAGCTCTGCGATACCCCTCATCTGGTCGGTTTCCCATTCAATGTGAAAGACGGCAGGGAAACGGAGATGGAAGAGTTTCTGGGCAGTTACGTGGAGAATACAGAACCGAATATGGATTTTGATTCCAGAGGAACCTATAAAGAGTCCTTTGACAGTCTGACTTCCTTAATCGTTACAATCGGCGGTACGTTGAGTGTCTTGATCGGCTTTATCGGAATAGCAAATTTTATAAATTCCGTACTGACAAGTATTCTTACGCGCAGGAAAGAGTTTGCCATGTTACAGAGTATCGGTATGACGGGGAAACAGTTAAAAAGTATGCTTTCTTATGAAGGGCTTTATTATGCGGTAGGGACAGTTGCCGCGTCTGTAGTCTTCGGAGGATTCCTTTCCCTGGTGATTGTAAGGGGAATATCCGCCAGTGTCTGGTTTTTCACATACCACTTTGTGGCGTGGCCGATGTTGGTTTTATATCCGTTCCTTTTCATTCTGACGGTGACCATACCGGTCGTTGTATACAGGAGGATGGTCAGGGCGAGCATTATTGAGCGTCTGCGCCTTAATTGACAGAAGGCAGAATATGAATGATATTATTTAGGAACAATAATCCGACGATAATGAAAACATCAGGTTACTGTTCACGGCGCCTTGCGCTCTGCCGCAAGGCATCCGTATTATAAATCTGCTGATAAAACAGATATATTTTAGCAGAAGGGGGAATGGATAAAACCGTAATTACAAACCACATATCTGTGATTGGTCATTACGGTTAGTCAAACACCTTTATTCTCATTTATCTACACTATAGAACGAATGATATACTCCAGCCTCATCTTCTATTTTCCAGAATTACGATATCGTTTATGAAAAAAACAGGCCAGGATCGCGCATATTATAATTCCAATGGCATAAGGGATGCCAAATAAAAAAGCAACGCTTGCCGGAGCACTATAACCCGCATACAAAATCTCGTATTGCATACAGCAATAATTGTACGCGACTGTGGCACACATAACATTTGACAGTAAAATGGCAAGGGACGTAAAAAGATAAGATAAGTATTTGCTTTTCATTTTTGATTACCTCCGTCATTCTCAGACACCAACAGTTTCACCCATATTTCCATATTGTTTTTTACCGGGCTTTTCACTCTATGCCCTTTTCTGGCTACAGCCATCCAAAGGCGATATCTATATATCAATCCTGTTTTCCTCAAATTCCCCGCAGATCCATGCGGTTATTTTTTCGGTACAGCAGCCATGCAGTCCCCAAAACCAACACACACAGAACCGCCTCATATCCCCCAAGATATCCTCCCGGAACCACACAGGCGCCCGCGCCGCCAAGAACCGCAAGGACAGCCCCGCCCATGCCGCCGAGTATGGCTGAAGCGCTCTGCTTGACCACGCTTACTTCATTCTCCCAATCCATAACCGGGAAATGCAGGTTTATGGTAATCCCGTATATACAGGCAAACAAAAGGATCACCGCCGGAATCACTGCCAGCCAGAAACCTTTCTGCATCCCAGGCCTTAATGCTAAGATCAGGAAAACCTCTGACAGAAGATAAAAAGGCAGAACCAGTATCAAATTCATCAGAATCTTCGCGTCAAGAATCGTTTTCGTCGACAGCGGCAGGCTTTTGACGAGCCACCAGTTCTTCCCTTCCATAGAAACAGAAGTCGCCGCAGTGGTCATCATACAAAAAGTACCTGCCAGCAGGAATGGCGCGGTCCCCGCCAGATCAACCGGAACCGGCAGTATTTCCTTAATCCTCTCCGGCCCTGTAAAAAGAAGCGCCCCTGATATGACGCATCCCAGGATCGGCCCGATCAGCGTATTGGACACATAGATACTGGATGCAAAATACCGTCGGAATTCCTTCCTGCACAGAGACACCAGCGACGAATCCGCTTTCAGCTCTCCAACCTGATAATCATGCTTTGCCGCCGTTGTATGCAGGTTCCGACAGATGGACTGAAAACAGGCGGATACGATAGCCGCCGCTGCAGCAAATACAGCCAGAAACATTCCCGTATACATCAGGCACCGGCCGAATTCCCCCTTTACAATCGCCGTTCCAAGCCAGACGGCAGGCGGATAGCAGTCCTCCAGCACGGCCGAAACCATCCCTGACAGTTCCGCTATAATCTCCATGCTTTCCATCCCTTCCATAGCCGTAAGCCGTGAAGAACCAAACATAACCGCAAAAGCTAACAGAAGCGTCAGCGCTGACGCCGCCAGGCTTTTATGCCTCATCCTGGCGGAAATACCTGAAACCAGCGCCCCCGCAAGGATCGCCCCTGTCATTGGCAATAACGGCACGGACCAGATTCCAAGAAACGCATTCAAATAAAATGTTGCCCCCGGCCTCACCGACCAGGCATATACCGCGATCCCCGGAATCAGTACCAGACCTGCCAGCAGCATATTTTCCGTATACATGCGCAGAAACCGGCTGATTACTATCACGCCTTTTGTTACAGGCAGGGCGGATATCATATCAAATCCCTGTATCCGGAACATGTGGCTTCCCGCCTTTAAGATTCCAAAAATAAAAATCAGGATACTGGAAACCGCGATCAAGCATGAAATGACCTCATCTTCCGCCCCAAGCCGAACCAAGCCATAGGAAAGACCGCCCACGTAAAAAAGCATCATCATAATCAGGAACGCCCAGAGAACGGACAGCATCACAGCCCTCTTTTTCGCACGCGTATCCTTAGAAAACCGTAAAACATTGATGCCAAAGAGATTACAGAGCTCCAGCCCTGTCATGATCTTAATCTGTTCCAAACTAATCTGTGCCGGCATCATTTACCACCTCCATAAAAATAGACTCCAGGGTTCTGCCCTGCTCCACAACCTCCTCCATACTGCCGGAGGCAACCAGACGCCCGTCTTTGACCATCGCTACCTTGTTGCAGAGCTTTTCAGCCACCTCCAGCACGTGGGTAGAGAAGAATATGGCGCCCCCGCTGTCACAAAGCTTCCTCATCATACCCTTCAGGACAACGGCTGCTTTCGGGTCAAGCCCGACAAAAGGTTCGTCCAGAATCAGCAGCTTTGGTTCATGCAGCATCGCAGATATGATTGCAAGCTTCTGCTTCATGCCATGGGAATAAGAGGAAATCAGATCTCCAAGGGACGCCGTTATCTCGAATTCATCCCCGTATCTTTGAATCCTTTCCTTCCTGTCTTCTGCTGAAACTTTGAAAATATCGGCAATAAAGTTCAGATACTGGATACCTGTCAGATACTCATACAGATCCGGATTATCCGGAATATAAGCCGTCACCTGTTTGCAGGCAAGGGGATTCTCCCGAAGGTTTCTCCCTCCGATCTGGATCTCACCGGTTTCATAATCGTGAATACCGGCAATACATTTTAACGTAGTTGTCTTTCCGGCTCCGTTGTGTCCAATAAACGCATAGATATCCCCCGGTCTCACATGAAGGCTTAGATCCGAGATCCCCTTACTGCTTCCCTTATAATGTTTCGTCAAATGATTGATAATAAGCATAACTCTCCTCCCATTCTACAACTGTTTCCAATCAAAACAACCGACAGACAGTACCATACACAGCAAAACCATCAGCCCTGCCGCCGTTATGCCGGCATAATAATCTTCCGGGCTTTTGGCCCTTTGTAAAAGCTCCATTCCTCTCAGCAGCCTTGCCGGAAGGAAGGCGTCAAGCTTCGGGAACATAGAAATAAGATAAACGCCCAGCGCCGCCCCGCCGGTTCCTAGAAGTACCTGGGAACTGCTTTTTGACACTGCGGAAAAGAAGAGCAGCAGCACAACCTCCACAATCGCCAGCGGAATTAAAAAAGGTAACATTTCATTTCTATCAGGCATCATTTTCTCCTCCTTACTTACTCGTAAAATGCTGTAGTATCCTTTGAAAATCGGGGTTCTCTTTGATTCCCTCAAAGGCCGGATGACCGAATGCCGCCTGCAGATTCTGGAAAATAAATTCCTTGCTCCGGGGAGCCATATCGCCTAGCGGAAGGGTTTCAATCCATGCGTCCAACCGGTCAAAATATTCATCCCCGTGGAGCGTCAGCTTCTCTGCACATAAAAGTCTGTCAACACATTTTTGAAAAGAGCGGAGGGCCTTAAGCGCCCGTTCTTCCTCCCCGTTCAAAGCATACACTACCGCTGTCTGATAATGGAACTGCGCCGCCACATTCGGATGAAGCTGTTCCAACCGGTATTGTTCTATTACATTTCCAATCCTGCATATGGTCTCCTGGCATCTCTTGAAATCATCCTGGTATAAAGCCAAGGATATCATGGCATCACTCACCAGATTCAGCAGATCCAGATATTCTCTTGCCTGAATATAGCCTCTGGCTTTCTCAGGTTCTCCTTCCATCTGGTAAGCCTGAACCAACAGCGCTCCATCCTGCCCTGCAAGGCGGGTAGGGTCTGACATCGGCTCCAGCATAGCAATCGTTTCCTTTGCTTTCCCCAGTTGGAGGCTTAAGCCTGCTTTCAAAACCAAGGCATCACTGCACACGCCTACGTCGCTACAGTTCTCTAAGATGTGGTCGCACCACGAAACTGCCTCCTCCAAAAGCCTCTCCTGTTCCTCTTTTGACTCTGCCAGCATGTAATGGTTCCAGCACAATACGATAAGCTGGAGAAGGAAAGGATGGCAGGAATAGTACCGTCGGGCCAGGTTACGGGTTTTTTCTATTGCCTCATGAAAAGGCCGCTTCGCAAAATCTCCTACGAGCTCCCCGTAGAAACGGCGGATCTGTTCTCTGGAGAGCTGGGCTTTATATCCGATCAACTCGTCTATCGTCATGTCAAAAAATGCGGAAAGCTGGAGCAGAAGCATCAGATCCGGCGTACTCTGAGCATTCTCCCACTTGGATACGGACGCCTTGGTCACGCCCAGGAAATCCGCCAGTTCCTCCTGCGTGATCTTCCGCTCATGCCTGAGCCGGATAATATTGTCCGATAATTTTAGTCTGTCCATGTTATTGTTCTCCTTATCATCTCTTGTATTACATCTTTTCTTCATTATAATAAATAGAGGACTTCCTATCAATCGAGCAGCATTCCACTTTTTCACCAAAAAGTCAACCGTAGAGAAACTTCTGTAAGCGATGAATCTCAGGATGGATCCATAAATATAGGAACATAAGATATACTATTTTCAGAATCAAGGTCTATATACTATTCCATGAATTACGTCCTGTTGAAGAAGGGGCCTCTGGACAGTAAAATCTAAGAAGGAAATAATAAACGCTGCACGAACAACCTGAAAACTTCCCCTATTCTAAATGTGAGCCATAAATGACGTAAATATTGACATCATTCCCAAAAAGTGATAGTATTACTATCACAAAACAAAAAGACAGGAGATGTTCCTTATGGGCGAGTCCAAGATTCGGAAACAGCAGATGGAGCAGCGTACACAGCAGATACTCCATACTGCCCTGAAGCTATTCTGCAAAAAAGGGATTGAAGATACATCCGTGGAGGAGATTGCCAAAACAGCCGGTGTCGGCCCTGCCACAATCTACCGCTATTTTGAAACCAAAGCAGAGCTTGCGATCTCGGCAGGAATTGCCTACTGGCAGATGATCGCCGGAAAGTATCTGGATTCCCTGTCCCAGGAAGCATATCAGAAGCTGAACGGCATCCGGCAGATAAAATGTATTTTCCAGATCTTTGCAAAGATTTTTCAGGAAGAATTCTTGTTTCTAAAATTTCTCCAGGAATTCGATATCTTTGTCCAAAGATATCATATTTCAAAGGAACGGCTGGAAGAATATGAAGAATACATCCTGAATCTGAAACCTTATATGACAAATGCTCTGGAAAAAGGCCTTAAGGACAAAAGCCTGTCCTTTTCATATACCATAGATGAGGTATACTTTTCCGTAACACACACACTTCTGAGTCTGATGCAGAAACTGGCCTGCAATGGGCACATCCTTTCATCAGACGAACGAGTCGACCTAGCCTTACAGGTAGAGATTGCAGGCGATCTCCTCCTTAACGGGCTTAGCAGCAAAGAATCAAAAAGGTCATAGCAGAAAAGAAACAGCAAGGAGGATGCATATGAAATCACTATCTACAGGTAAAATATGGCTATTTGCGGCCGGGCAGTTCGGATGGTCCTTATTGTCAGGTCTGATTTCTAACTGGCTCGTATACTTTTATCAGCCGGATGAAGCCTCTGTCGCACAGGGGCAGACACTGTTTATCCCTCAAGGACTGGTTATTCTCGGAATCTTTACGGTCATCGGCGGCATTACCGCCTTCGGACGGCTTTTTGACGCGTTCACAGATCCCTTGATCGCATCCCTGTCGGACCGCTGTAACTCTGAAAATGGCCGGCGTATCCCGTTTTTAAAATGGGCCGCCCTGCCCCTTTCTCTGTCTACCGTGCTTATATTCTGGTCTCCGGTCAATCAGAACAGCTGGATCAATGCCGTTTTCCTGTTCGTGATGGTAATGGTATACTATCTTTCAATCACGGCTTACTGCACGCCCTATAATGCCCTGATTCCGGAATTAGGGCACAACCAGCGGGAACGCTTGAATATTTCCACAGTCATTTCCTTTACTTTTATTGCCGGAACCGCAGTTGCCTATCTGGCGCCGGTAATTTGGGGAGCCTTAATTCCGATATTGGGACGTGTAGGCGCAATCCGCGCGACGTTCACAGTTATGGCTGTCATCGCATTTTTCTGTATGCAGGTTCCGGTATGGTCGATCCGTGAAAAAGAATATGTGGATACTGTCCCCTCTCAGGATACCGCGTTTTCCTCCCTCGCTTCCACATTCCGGAATCGGGAATTCCTGAAATTCGTCGGGTCGGACATCCTGTACTGGATTGCCATTACCATGTTCCAGACAGGTCTTCCGTTCTTCGTCACCAGCCTGCTGAAACTTCCGGAAACGATGACCACACTTTATTTTGTCGGTATGACCGCTTTGTCACTGGTATTTTATATTCCGATCAATAAGCTGGCGCCAAAACTTGGCAAGAAAAAGCTGATATTAACAGCTTTCGTGATTTTTTCGTTCTCTTATCTCTATACCGGCTTTCTTGGAAAGATCTCTGTAATCTCTGCAAATGTACAGGGTCTGATCCTTATGGTTACGGCTTCTTTACCTATGGCGGTCTTTGGGATCCTTCCTCAGGCAGTGGTTGCCGATATTGCCCAGAGTGACGCGAAGCGCACTGGGAGCAACCGTGAGGGGATGTTCTATGCCGCAAGGACTTTTGCATTTAAGCTGGGCCAGAGCCTCTCCATGCTCCTGTTTACAGCGGTTTCCACAGTTGGGGATTCCTTGGGAACGGGTTACCGCATTGCAGCGTTTTCGGCGGCATGTTTCTGCTTTTTAGGCGGGATTATCTTCCTGTTTTATGACGAGCACAAAATCAGCCGGGATTTACGGTAGGAGCTTGCCATACATGGCCATGACTGCTGTAACCTGTATGGGCCGCCATGACCCGCCATGGAAATGAAAGGAGAACCCTTACATGGACAGAAGAACCATTCACAATCTAATCATACCCGCAGAAGGATATGCGGAAATAATGGAGTCGGCCGTTCTGCCTTATCTTGCAGAGAGGAAAACGGAAAGATACTGTGAGCGGGAACAAGGGAAAAAGATCTTCTATCTGCGCTGCCTTGCAGACCAGCCTCAGGGCATTGTCATCCTGTCCCACGGCTATACGGAAACAGCCGACAAGCATCTGGAAAATATCTATTATTTTCTTCGCGGGGGATACCATGTCTTCATGCCGGAACACTGCGGACACGGCCGCAGCTACAGGCTGTGCAGGGATACCGGGGACCTCTCTCTGGTACATATTGATGATTATCAAAGATATGTAGATGACCTGCTGTTTGTAAGCCGCCTTGCGGCACAGGAATTCCCGGAGCTTCCCATACGCCTGTACGGCCATTCTATGGGCGGCGGGATTGCGGCCTGTGCAGCGGCACAAGAGCCCCGGATCTATTCCAGGCTGATCCTCTCTTCCCCAATGATACGCCCAAACAGCGCCCCCATTCCCTGGCCGCTGGCATATCTCGCCGCAAAGACTTTCTGCATAGCAGGCAGGGAAGAACACTATCTGCCGGGAAACCATCCCTATGATGGAAAGGAGCAATATGCCGACAGCGCGTCCGCTTCCGAATGCCGGTTCCTATATTATCAGGATAAACGCAGCAAAGAGCCCTTATTCCAGATGAACGCAGCCTCCTATGGATGGCTTTGGCAGACGCGTCGGTTAAACCATACTCTCCAAAAGAAAGCATGGCGCCAGATTTCCTGTCCTACCCGTATTTTCCAGGCAGAATACGAAACATATGTTTCCAAAAGGGAACAGGAACGATTTGTGAAGAAATTATGCAGGAGGAAAAATATAGACGCAAAGCTTATCCGGGTAAAAGGGAGTAAACACGAAATCTTCAATTCCGATAATAAAATATTAGAATCCTATTGGCAAAAGATCTTATCATAGAACAAAGCAAACAAGCCGCCCCGTTTTTGCAGAATGAGGGGCGGTTTTTACACAACAGCCTCTGGTATGCAACCACAGAAAAATCCCCATACTGCTGGTATAATTCCCAACACATTAAGATCATGGCGCTCTCATAAGTGATGCCGCCAAATCCGCCGCCGAACGGGGCTATGTTGGGCAGTCTTCCGTTTTCCTCCTGGAGATCTTTCATGGCCTGGAGGTTGCGCAGGTAAAAATTCTTGATCTGGCTCTGGTAAGTCGCCGCGCGGCAGAACACATGGGTATCCCCGGTCCATCCCATACGCTCATTCCTCTGCGGGCAGTCGGTAGGGATGCTGATAAAATTACACCTCTGGCTGTAAGAAACATTTGACACCAGCTTGTTGACCAGAGGATTACCGCATTCAAACATGCCCGTGATCTCCGGCACGCTGGACAGCAGGATTCCCTGGACATCTCCCAGCGCGGGAGCCGTATCCACTCCGCTGATCTCGATATACCGAAACCCGTGGAACGTGAATTTCGGTTTGTAGGTTTCCACCCCGATCCCGCTGCATACAATGCGGTTATCATCATCATGTATGATTAGACGCTGGGTTTTATTTTAAGTTTTCCTGGAAGAATTCCACGATTTTATCAAACGAGATGATATCCGTCCGGTCATACAGATCTGTATGCACTGCCTCAGGAATGATCATAAGGCTTTTGTTATCGCCCTTCAGATTTTTATATGCGTCTCTGCTAAAATAGCAGGAATGCGCTTTTTCACATGTTCCAGCCCCCGTTGGAATTTAAAGAGCGTGCGTGATATCCCCGTTCGGTCTTGTAATAATCATAGTAATCCTTTAAGAAAAAGGGAGCGTCCTCCGGCAGTGGGTCCGCAACGCCGCCTCCCAGCGTGTAGCTTCCGTTTTTGTAATCCACGATCCTCTGCGCGTTAAGAGCCTTCTTTTTTTCGTAGCGTGCTTCAGGGCTGTTCTCGGCATCAAAATATCCATTGGCATTTACACGGGTCATATCGTACATGGTGGAAGCTACTGTTGCCTTGATCCTCGTATCAATCGCGGCAGCGTTCACCGCCATACCGCCCCAGCCGCAGATCCCGATAATACCGGTCTTCTCTGGATCAACATTGTCCTGAACCGACAGAAAATCTACCGCGGCCTGATAATCTTCTGTGTTGATATCCGGTGACGCCACATAGCGGGGCTGTCCGCCGCTCTCCCCTGTAAAAGACGGGTCGAACGCGATCGTCAGGAATCCCCTCTCTGCCATCGTCTGAGCGTATAACCCTGACGCCTGTTCCTTTACCGCGCCGAACGGCCCGCAGACTGCGATAAAGGCCGCTTCTATTTCCATAATGACGTTCTCCTTTCACCATTCATTCCGATCAGAAGATCTTACTTTCTATTGTCTTCATGTGTTTCTGCCTTCGATAATCTGATTATAAATGTCTTTCAAGAAATTATGCAATATCTGTTATCTATATCCAGTTATTCTTTTCAGGAATAACTTCAAGTGTTTAATAAATTCATTGTAAGAATCTGTATCCTTTATTTCGATCTGGTCAGAATGGCTTCATGTCTCCCAGCCGTCCCTGTCAAAGCAGATAAAAGAACCGGAAGCATTTTTTTGAATTAAAAACGAATATGACTTCATCGTAAGGTCAGAAATTGTTCCAAATAATCAATTGCGACAGCATCATGTCTTTTAAAAAATCCATGTGTGCCATTTTTAATCTCATGAAATGAAACTGTTCGTGTCAGGTTATTTCTTTTGGTCTCCTCTGAATATACAGCGTATGCCTGTTCTGCATATTTTACATTCACAATCTTATCGTTTGTTCCATGGACGATTAAAACATCCCCCTGAAATTTACTAATCTCCTGATAAGGTTCTAAATGAATGACATCTTCCACATAACATTTTCCCAGCTTCATCGGTCCGCATTGAATGATGTCCGGAAGGTTATGTGGGTCAAATTTAGCAAATATCATCTTTCCTGCCCTTGCATCATCAGGAATACAAAGTGCAGGATAAAATAAAATCAGCTTTGATATCTGGTCATTTAGTCTGGAAGCTGCTATTGCTGATACAAAACCGCCTTGACTGCATCCCATTAAAACAATTTCCCGGGGATTACTGTACTGTCTGCTCCTCGCATAGTCAATAACCGCTTCCAAGTCTTTTACTTCTGTCATTACAGACATTTCAGTCGTTTTGCCATCGCTCTTCCCTTTCACAACACATCCGCCGCAAAAGTCAAAACAATAGGATACATAGCCGTGTTCCGCTAATTTCTTCGCATAATGACGCACCGTATCCTGAAATGCCATAAATCCATGGCTGACAATAGCTATGGAAAGTTCTTCCCCTTGTGGTCTATATTCCGTTCCCCTGATAGTAAGATTTTCCCTCTGACATTCAAATGCAGTAGTTGAAATCATATTTTTTGTTTTACCTTTCAATTGAAACAATTTTATCCCCCCAATACCTTTGAATGTACTGCTACGTCTTACAATTCCGATTTCATATTATCAGAAGTTTCTGAAAATACCATGCCCTCTGATTGCCCCGCAAAGTCATGCCAAATGCAGGATAGATAAATCTTACCCCTGTATTCTCTGCCTTCCGGATAATCTCACCGATATTTTCCCGGTTGTCCTCATTCAAATAGCTCAAATTGATATAGTTTATTGTTTGTAATCAATTTTTGTGTATCGACAATTAGCAGCACCATTCTAACACCCCATAAAATAGAATCCATCCGCACAAGTTTCTTCCCATCAGGAAGCAGATGCTTTAATGTCTTGATTTTGTTATATCCTGTTTGTTCATTAAAATCTCCAATGGCCGTTCCTCTATCTGAGCATATACTTTCTCCAACCCATCAAAGGTATGGAGATAAGGTAAATCAGAAACCCAGTTCTTGATGCTCAAGACCGTTTCCTCCGGCAATTCCTAATTGAAAAAAGGTAAGATATCTTATCCTTATTATATCGTTAATTACCTTCCCTGACAACCAAAAAGAAACCTAAGCATCTATATTCACTATAATTGACAATCCCCCGCGCACCCTATATAATATCCTTATTACACATGTAAGATTAGGAGGGATTTATCATGGCCGCTCTGCCGCAGATTTCCGAAGCTGAATATGAAGTAATGAAGGTCGTATGGAAATACGCGCCCATCAATACCAATGAAATCACTGAGAAATTACTGAAAACCACCGCCTGGAGTCCTAAGACGATACAGACCCTGATCAAACGTCTTGTAACCAAAGGCGCTCTTGCCTATGAAAAGCAGAGCCGGGTATTCGTCTATACCCCATTGGTAAAGGAAAAGGAATATATTGGCCAGGAAAGCAATTCTTTCCTGAAACGTTTCTATGATGGAGATATCACTGCCATGCTCTCTGAGTACATAGAAAACGACAGACTGTCTGATTCAGAGATCGAACACCTGCGCTCTCTTCTTTCCACAACAAAGCCCGGTAAAGGAGGCAGACAGCATGACTGATTTTATCATACATTTCCTTATAAGCAATCTGTTCATCAGCGGTATCATCGGGCTCCTTATGGCCGTTAAGCATTTATTCCGAAACAGCCTGTCCGGCCGGATGCAGTATCATCTGTGGTTTTTGCTGCTCGGACTTCTGGCCGTTCCTTTTATACCGCTGCGTCCAGTCAGATTCTCTCGGATATTCTCCCGGCTTGCATTCTTTCAAAGTTTCTCCGTGTCATATACAGGGAATGCAGCAAGCGGACGAATGACTGTCGATCCGGTCCAAAATATGGACTGGCTGAATGATTTTACTCTTTCTGTAAGCAACGGTACCTCTTCCATTACCGGAAACATACTGCTGGGAATCTGGATTGCAGGCATCCTTGTAATGGTGGTGTTCCTGGCGAAGGCTTTCCTCCGGTTACAAAACCTGAAACAGTCTGCGCTTCCTTTACAACACCTCAAAATCCGCAGACTGTATCATCAGTGCCTGCATGAGATGAAGATAACAAAAAATATTCCCATATACAGCACCGCGTTTTTGAAATCTCCTGCGATTGTAGGGCTTCTAAGGCCCTGCATCTATTTTCCGATTCATTTAATCTCAGATTATAATGAAAATGAAGCAGAGATTAATAATACCCAAAAGGTATCCTGTAATCCGTGCCGCCTTGAGACAAGCGGGCTTCGTCCAATAAGATATATGCTGCTGCATGAATTACAGCACTACAGACATAAAGACGCACTGGCTAATTATCTGATAGTCCTTGCCAGAATGATTTACTGGTTCAATCCCGTTGTGTGGCTTGCACTGAGAAAAATGCAATGCGACAGGGAGGTTGCCTGCGACACCTCCGTACTGTACATGCTTGATGAGGATTCTTATGGAGATTATGGAAATACATTGATCAGTTTTGCCGAAAAGATCTCTCATGCTTCCATCCCCTTTGCCGTCAATCTCAACGGAACGATGACACAGATGAAACGGCGCATCATGAACATTGCCACCTATGAAACACCAACATTAAAGAAGAAGCTGAAAGGCATGGCTGCTTTTTTGCTGACATCCGTTCTTCTGATCAGCCTGGCGCCGATATTATCTACATATGCGGCAGAGGACAGCCACTACCGATGGAAATCCTCTTCAAAGAACGTCACCTCCCTGGATCTTTCGTCTTATTTTGGAGAATATGAAGGAAGTTTTGTTTTGTATAATCTTGAGCAGGACGCATGGGGCATCTACGATATGGAGCATGCCGCCTTACGGCGCTCTCCTGACTCCACATACAAAATGTATGACGCATTGTTTGGACTGGAAGAAGGTATTATTACACCGGAAGATTCCAAAATGGAATGGGATGGGGAAAACTATCCGTTTAAGGAATGGAATGCTGACCAGACCCTGACATCCGCCATGCGCTCTTCAGTCAACTGGTATTTCCAGGGAATTGATAAACAGCTTGGATCTGCTTCTGTTAAGAACTACATTCAGAAAATCGGATATGGCAATGAAAACACAGAAGCCGGTCTCCCTTTCTATTGGCTGGAATCTTCCCTAAAGGTTTCTCCCATAGAACAGGTAGAACAACTGGTCAGACTATATAACAACGCCTTCGGATTCCAACCTGAAAATGTCGAGGCAGTAAAGGATTCCATCTGTCTCTCCTTATCAGAAACAGGAACTATCTATGGGAAAACCGGAACAGGAAGCATTGATGATTCGAATGTAAACGGATGGTTTGTCGGATACGTTGAAACTGCCGGCAATACATACTTTTTTGCCGCCAATATCGGCGCCGGCGCTGATGCCTCTGGAGCGAATGCGGCCGAAATAACCATGTCCGTCTTATCAGATATGAATATATGGAACTGAACCACTACCGGCTAAAGCCGGTAGGTTCGGTTTGCTGCTGAAGCAGCCTAAAGTTGTCGCCACTTTACTTATTTCCCTTTTTACTTAACTTATCTCAAAGTTGTCCGTTTTTGTTTTCTCTTGTAA